>JACXWD010000135.1 GCA_014764515.1 Candidatus Polarisedimenticola svalbardensis
TCGCCGGCTCGGTGTCGTTTAACCGGATCGACAACACCACCGAAGCCCTGCTCGATGGGGTGGCCGTGACAACCCCCGGCGACATCACCCTGTTCGCCGCGGACACCTCCAACATGGTGGCCATAGGCGGCGGCGGCAGTTACGGTGAGAAGGCCGGACTCGGTGCGGCAATTGCCCTCAGCGTCGTCGACAACACCACCAGGGCGGCGGTTCTGGGCAACTACCAGCGCACGACCCTCGGCGATCCGATCTCCCGGATCCACGACCTCAACGTGACTGCTGTCACCGACAACTCTATCTGGGCCACGGCCCTGTCCCTGGGCGCTGGAAAGCAGGTAGGGGCTGCCTTCACCCTGGGCATCAACCTGGTCATTAACAGCGTTCAGGCAACGGTGAGCGGCGCCGATCTGTACGGTACGGGATCGGTGGTTCTGCTGGCCCGTGAGGATTCCGTTATCCGGGCCGTCGGCGGCGCACTGGGGTACGGAAAGGATAAGTTAGGTTTTGGTGCCGCCCTGGGCTGGAACAGCGTCACCAACGTGGTCACCGCCGCCATTGAAGATGCTTCCCTCCTGATCCTTGGTGACGTGAGCGTGACAGCCGAATCCACAGAAACCTCCCTGCTACTGGGCGGCAAGATCCTGGCCGCCACTGCTGGTGCGGCCGGCTCCACGGCCTACGCTGTCGGCGGTGCCCTGTCTATAAATGTCATCGCCAATACGGTTAACGCTCACATTTCCAGCGGATCGGTGGTCGATGCACAGGGCAGGGTTGACGTCAGAGCTTCCGATACTTCCAGCATCGCGTCCTTCACCGGGGAACTGGCCATCTCCACGGGCGAGTTAGCCGCGGGCGTTTCCATCGGGGCCAACTTCATTGGCAACAACGTCACTGCCTTCATCGACGGCAGCGACGTCACCTCGGACATCGGCCGGGTTTCGGTCAACGCTGTGGAGGGCACCGCCATCTACACTGCCACCGCCGGCGGTGTGGGCGCCGACAAGTTCGCTTTCGGCGGCGCTGTATCCATCAACAACATCGTCAACACAACCCAGGCCTATGTCAACAACGCGACCATAACGGCTATCGGAGCGGGGGGAGCGGAAGACAAGGTAACAGTAGCCGCTGTTGATCGGTCTGAGATCGATTCCCTGGCCGGCAACGGCACATGGGGCGGCAAATTCTCGGCAGGCGCGGCCATTGCGCAGAACGGGATACTGAACACGGTCAGGGCCTTTGTCTCCGGTTCCACCCTGGATATGGCTACGAGCGGATCGAGTGGTCCTTTAACAGGTTCCGGTCTGGAGATTTCCGCAATATCCAACTCGGTGATCCGCACCATCGCGGCGGGGTTCGCCGGGTCTAAACAGTGGGCGCTGTCCGGTTCCTTCTCTGAAAATATCATTCTCAACACCATGGAAGCTTATATCGACGGTGGTTCAACAGTGACCGCAGGCGGCGACATCTCGGTGGTGGCGCAGGACTTTACGGATGACAGCAACATTTTTACCAGGACCCAGATCGACTCCCTTGCCGGGACCATTGCGGGGGCAGGGAAGGTGTCTGCCGGTCTCGCCGAGGCGACCAACCTGGTCATCAACAACATCGGGGCGCGCATCGGTGAATCCGTTGTTAAATCCGAGGCCGGCGATATCACCATATCAGCCCTCTCCGAGGCGAAGATCCTTTCCATGGCTGCCGGAGTAGCCGGGGCGGGCGACTGGGCACTGGAAGGCGCGCTCACGATAAACGACATCTCGAGTGTGGTTCAGGCCTCCATCGCGGACCCGAGCACCTCCAACGGCAGTCCGGCCAGGGTCACGGCTTTTGGCGATATCACTCTGACCTCGTCGGTAAATGCCGAGATCGACACCTTGGCCGCAACCATCGCAGCGGCGGGAAAGTACGCCGTCGGTGCGGCGGGAGCGGTGAACGTCATCGCCAACGCCATCGGCTCCACGATCTCAGGGGCAACGGTGATCTCCACCGGCGGTGACATCGCCCTGGCTTCCACCGTGAAACCGACTATACGCTCCCTCTCTGCCGGTGTGAGCGGTTCCGGCAAGGCTGCGGGGCAGCTGACCATCCAGCCCAACATCATCGCCAATGAGGTGCAGTCCAGGATCGTTGGCTCCACCGTCAAGGCGGCCGGTTCCGTGACTCTCGATGCCAGGGATGAAGCCCCGAGCCTCATCCCCGAGTTCCTGTGGAGTCTCTTGCCGACCGAAACAAGCGATGAGATCCAGGACATAATGGACGGCACTCCCTTCGACCTGGACGTCAACATCCTGGCGCTGTCTGTGAGCGTCGCGGGTTCCGGAACCCTTGCCGCAGGGGCGACGGGGGCGATCAATATCATCGCCAACACCGTTCGCTCCGAGATCAACAGCTCCACCGTCACCGCCACCGCCGGGGATGTCGCCCTTTACGCGGGGTCGGAGTCGAGGATCATAGCGCTCACCGCCGGCATCTCGGGGTCAGGCAAGTGGGCACTGGACGCTTCCGGCACCCTGAATACGATCACCAACACCATTGAGGCTGCCATCAGGAACGTCTCCGATGTCCACGCGGAGGGACTGGTCTCCCTCGATGCCATCGATGACTCGGCTATCTCCTCTGTTGTCTTTAACATTGCCGCTTCCGGCACCGTGGCCCTGGGCCTTAACGGCTCAGGCAACATCATCGCCAGTACGGTTCGATCCATCATCAACGGATCAACGGTCCAATCCACGAGTGGGGACATCATCCTGTCGGCCCTGACTGACTCGGATATCCTCGCTTTTGCCGGCGGCATCGCCGGTTCCGGGAAAGTCGCGGG
>JACXWD010000136.1 GCA_014764515.1 Candidatus Polarisedimenticola svalbardensis
AGCCAATGCGTCGCCGCAGGTCCTCCGGCCGGCAGTGCCCGATGTCGGTGCCGTCGATCGTGATGTTCCCGGCGGAGACGGGAATCAGTCGGTTGATCATCCGCAATGTCGTGGATTTGCCGCAACCGGAGGGGCCGATGAGGACCGTGAACTCCCCGTCCTCGACCCTGAACGTGAGATCATCGACCGCGGTGGTCCCCGGGTAGATCTTGCTCACACCCGTCAGTTGGATCATCGCAGCCCTCTCGGTCTCGACATCCCGATGATCCCGCTCAGAAACCCGTCGGCGACCACGGCGATGAGAACCGTGGGGATGGCCCCAAGGAGGATCAGGTCGCTGGCCGCTTGGCCGAGCCCCTGGAAGATGAACACCCCGAAGCCACCGGCGCCGATGAGCGCCGCCACGGCGGTGAGCCCAATGGTCTGGACCATGGCAACGCGGATCCCGTTGAGGATGATGGGAGAGGCGATGGGCAACTCCACCTGGAGCAGCAACTGGGTTCGGGTCATGCCCATGCCCCGGCCGGCGTCCACAGCCGCCGGATCCACCGCACAGAAGCCGGTGTACGTGTTGCGGGCGATCGGCAGCAGGGAGTACACCGTCAGCGCGATCAGCGCCGGAGCCGTTCCGATCCCCCGGACCCCCAACTCGGCGAGGGCGGGAAACCGCGCCGTGAGTGCCCCCAGAAGCGGGATGAGAATGCCGAACAGGGCCAGACTGGGGATCGTCTGCAGCGTGTTGAGGGTGAAGAAGGCCGGGGCCCGCAGCCGCGCCCACCGGTGGGTGAGGGCGCCCAGGGGCACCCCGCCCAGGGTCGCCAGGCCCACTGCGGAGCCGGAAAGGGCTAGGTGGGTCCGGAGTTCTCCAAGGAACCGTGCTTCGCGGTTGCTGTATTCCTTGACAATGGATAGGTGCTCCATACCTCCGGAGGCGAAACCGTACAGGATCACGGCAGCGGAGAGGAGAGCCGCCGTTCCGAGGAGGGGACGACTCTTGAGGTCACGTTGGAAGGTGTCGGCGAATAGCGCCGGGAGGGCGAAGAGCGGGATCCAAATCCCCGCTCCAAAAGAGACCCGCGCAATGAGGCCGACCTCCTGGGCGGTCCGGGCGGCAACCTGTCCCGCCAGGAGGAGCAACGCCGGCACCAGGATGCAGGGGCCGAGCCCCGTGATTGCGGAGCGAAGCCGCCCGGGCAGCGCGAGCACGGAAGCCGAGAGGACCACGGCCCACACCAGCAGGACCAGCGCCGCTGCGCCATCGCCTGCAGCCGACCACAGGTACAGGGCTTCTCCGGCTGCCAAGCGGTTGGGCCGGAAAGTGACGAACCCCGCGGTCAAGACGGGCAGCAACCCGAGTACGCCGGTCGTCAGAGAGACCTTTTGCACGGACAGGAGGTGAGCCCGGGTGGCTGGATTCTGACTCAGTGGTAGCCCCATTTCGCGTCCGTTGCCGGTCTGGATGCCAGGTATTCACGCCCGCCGGCTACTTCAAAAATCCTTTGGTCTTCAGATATCCGGCGGCCACGGCCCGGGCGTCGAGGCCTTCCACGGCGATGGAGGCGTTCAAGGTCTGCAGGGCGACCAGGTCGAGGGACTCGAACACCGGCTTCAATATCGACTCGATCTTGGGGTACTGGTCGAGTACTGCCCGGCGGATGATCGGTGCCGGCTGGTAGACCGGTTGGACCCCCTTGGTGTCCTTGAGGATCCTGAGGCCCAGGGCGGCCAGTTGACCGTCGGTGCCATATGCCATGGAGAAGTTGACTCCGTTGATCCCCTGGGCGGCGGCCTTCTCCGTTTGGGCGGTATTGCCGCCGGACAGGGTGAGTAGCTGTTCATTGGTCAGGGTGAATCCATAGGCTTTCTGAAAGGCGGGGAGGGCCGCGGCGCTGTTGACGAACTCCTCGGAGCCGGCCAGTTTCACCTGGCCCCCGGCGTTCGCGAACCGGGCCAGATCCTCCAACGTGTAGATCTGGTGCTTTTTCGCTACGTCGTCGCGCCCCGCAATCGCCCAGGTGTTGTCGGCAGGTGCCGGAGTCAGCCAGACGATGCTGTTTTCCTGCAGGTCCAGCTGCTTGACCTTCGCGTAGCCCTGCTGCGCGTCTTTCCACAGGGGATCGTCAGCCAGGCCGAAGAAGAAGGCGCCGTTGCCGGTGTACTCCGGGTAGATGTCGATCTGTCCCGCCGCCATGGCCTTGCGGACCATGGGCGTCGGCCCGAACTCGGTCCGGTCCTCAGTGGGGATCTGGTTCTCCTCGAGCATGAGGATGATCATGTTGCCGAGCAGCGCCCCTTCCGTGTCGATCTTGGAGGCCACTACTACTGGGTCGGCCGCTACCACAGTGGGCACGAAGATTCCCCCAGCCATGATGCCCATCAGGAGTGCGAACAACAGTTTCTTCATCTTTGCTCCTTTGTCTCGGTGCAACGCGGTTTCCGTTGGCGTCCCCGGACGCGTTTTCCGGTTATGGGGACGGGGACGCGACTTCCCAGCCTTCCGGTACCTCGGTGTCAGACAGGTCGCAACTGTCGTGAGTATACGGGGCAATGGTGAACGGGAGGCAACGTGGCAGGCTTGGACGCTTTGGTGCAGGGGTGGCGGCGCGTAGCGCCAGCCGCGCACTTAGAACATCGTGTTTGAGTGCGCCGCCTTTCCTGGCACGATTTGCAGCACATCCCAGTGCTCCACGATCTTTCCGTTTGCGTCCAACCTGAAGATGTCTATTCCGGCCCAGTCGCGGTCTTTGCAGGTGGGCCATTCCTGGTGGCAGTGCAGTACAACATAGTTCCCCTCCGCGATCA
>JACXWD010000052.1 GCA_014764515.1 Candidatus Polarisedimenticola svalbardensis
GTCACGGAGTACATGAAGAAGGCCTGAGAGGGGATCCCCGAAATGGGGACATTGCACGTTTGATTTGAATTGTTATAGAGGGACCGGGTGAAAGCCCGGTCCCTTTTTTTATACACCCCTGCATGTGGACCTGGATCCCATGAGGCCAAAGGGGTGAGGTACCGCTAGAATGAGCTGCATGAAAAGATTAATCGCAACCCTGTTCGTTCTGATACTGGCCTGCTCCTCCGTGATGGCCGCCACCTGGGTAGGCCGGCTCACAGGCAAGGTCCTGGACCCGGAAGGCAATCCGCTGGAAGGTGTCACCATCACGGCGACCTCCCCGGACATCGAGGACTACGGCGATTCGGACACCACCGACAAGCGCGGCAGGTTCCGGGTCGAGTTCCCCAGGCAGGCAGTGGCCTATAAGCTGGTGTTCCAGAAGGAAGGTTTTCAGACCTACTACCACTGGCTGGACTGGAAAATATCAGGGACCGCCAGCGAGAGTTTTACCCTGCACCCCGGAGAGTCCCTGGCAGGTGGCCCGCCGCCGGCATCGCTGTCGAACGATGCGATCCAGGCGTTCAATGACGGCGTGAAGGCTTACGAGGAAGGGGATTGGGAAGAGGCCGGAAAACAGTTCGCTCTTTCCATCGAGCATGACGGAAAACTCCACCAGGCCTGGACGGCGCTGGCCATGGTGCGCCAGAACCAGGAGCGGTTCCAGGAAGCGGCGGAAGCGGCGGAGACGGCGATCCGCCTCGGCTCGGGCGACCCGCTGGCGTTCCGGACTCGCTGGGAGGGGTACCGGTCCCTGGGAGACGACGCTAAGGCGGCGCAGGCTCTGGAATCGTTCCAGGATGCAACCCTGCGAACGGATGAGGCAAAAAAGCTCCAAAACCAGGCGATCGATCTGCGGGACGACGGCGACATGGAGGGCGCGTTCGGGGCGTTCCGGGAGGCGACCTCCCTGGACCCGACCCTGAAGTCGGCCTGGCTCGGGATCGCCACCTCCGGACTCGAGCTCGGGAGAACAGCTGATGTGGCCGACGCCGCCGAAGCGTTGCTGGCCCTGGACCCGGGCAACGAGCATGGCGTCCGTCTGCGGTACAACGCCTGTCTGGAACTGGGAGACGAAGCCCGGCTGTTCGATGCGATGATCGAGCTGGTGCCGTTCGAGCCGGAGGCAGCGAAGAAGGGGATGCTCAGCGTGGCGTTCGGCTCTTACGACAAAGGGGAAATGGAACTCGCCGAAAGCCGGTTCGAGAAACTGCTGGAGTTCGACCCGGACCAGCCTCTCGCCCACTACTACCAGGGGCTGGTGAAGATGAATACCGGCACGCCGGCCGAAGCGAAACCCCACCTGGAGCGGGTGCTGCAGCTGATGCCGGACACTCGGGAATGGTCTGTAGCTTCGGAGCTGCTCAAGGCTATGGAGTAGGGGACAGTCCCCAAATCTACCGGCGTCCTCCGAACAGCCCCAGCCTGTACGCCCAGTAGAGCAACGTCAGCAGTGAGGTTATGAACGCGGCGACATAGGTCATCCCTGCGGCGTTCAGAACCTTGCGTGCGCCGGCCAGTTCGGAGGCCGGCATGATGCCCCCTTTTTGTAGGCTGAGCAGGGCGCGCTTGCTGGCGTCGAACTCCACAGGCAACGTCACCAGGGTGAACAGCGTTGTGGTTGCGAACAGCGCCACGCCCAGGAGCGCCAGGTTGGCGCCCAGTACCGACTGGGCTCCGCCCATCACTGCGGCGATGATCAGGACGATCATGGACAGGCCGGATCCGGTATTGGCGACCGGGACCCACCACGACCGGAAGGCGAGCATGGCGTACCCTTCCGCATGCTGGATGGCGTGGCCGACTTCGTGGGCCGCCACACCCAGTGCAGACAGGCTGCCCGATCCGTAAACCGGTTCGCTGAGCCGCAAGGTTTTCGAGCGGGGGTCGTAATGGTCGGTCAGTTTGCCCTTCACCGGTTCGATCTTCACGTCGTGGACGTTGTTGGCCTGAAGGATGCGCTGGGCGACCTGGGCGCCGGTCAGGCCGGATCCGGACCGGATCTTGGAAAACTTGGCGAAGGTGCCCTTCACCCGGGCCGAGGCCCACATGCTCAGGAGCATGCCGGCGCCGATGACAACCCAGTAGATAGGATCGAAAAACATGGCTTTCCTTCCTCACGGCAGAAGATTGCCGTCGCTCTGTTATGCAATCGGGGGGAGGTTTTGGCAAGTTGGCGAAAGAAAAAGGGGACAGTCCCCAAATACCGGGACAGTCCCTGTTTTCCCTTTATTTTGTGAGCTTGCGGTACTTGATGCGGTGGGGCTGGTCGGCTTCGGTGCCCAGGCGGCGCTTGCGGTCGGCCTCGTAATCCTGGTAATTGCCTTCAAACCAGAGCACCTCGCTGTCCCCCTCGAACGCCAGGATGTGGGTGGCGATGCGGTCCAGGAACCAGCGGTCATGGCTGATGACCACAGCGCAGCCTGCGAAGTTCAGCAGCGCTTCCTCAAGAGCCCGCAACGTGTCCACGTCCAGGTCGTTGGTCGGCTCGTCCAGGAGCAGAACGTTGGCGCCGGACTTCAGGATGCGGGCCAGGTGCACCCGGTTCCGTTCGCCCCCGGACAGCTTGCCGACCTCTTTCTGCTGGTCGGCCCCTTTGAAGTTGAACGATGAGACGTACGCTCGCGACTGCATCTGCTTCTTGCCAAGCTCGATGATCTCGTTCCCTTCCGAGATCGCCTTCCAGACCGTGTCCGCCGGGTTGAGGTCGTCCCGGCTCTGGTCCACGTACGCCAGTTGCACCGTTTCACCCAGGCGCATGCTGCCCGAGTCCGGCTGCTCCTGGCCGGTGATCATCCGGAACAGGGTGGTCTTGCCGGCGCCGTTGGCGCCGATCACACCGACGATACCGTTGGGGGGCAGGCGGAACGACAGGTCGTCCATCAGCAGTTTGTCGCCGTAACCCTTGGACAGCTCTTTCGCCTCCACCACCACGTCGCCGAGACGAGGGCCGGCGGGGATGTAGATCTCAAGCTTCTCCGGTGCTTTCTGCCGGTCCTCCCGGAGCATGTCTTCATAGGCGTTGAGCCGGGCCTTGCTCTTCTGGTGCCGGGCCCTCGGGGTCATCCGGACCCACTCCAGCTCCCGCTGCAAGGTGCGTTGCCGGGCTGCGCCTGCCTTCTCCGCCTGGGCCAGGCGCTGCTGCTTCTGGTCCAGCCAGGACGAGTAGTTCCCTTCCCAGGGGATGCCGGCGCCCCGGTCCAGCTCCAGGATCCAGCCGGCTACGTTGTCCAGGAAGTACCGGTCATGGGTGATCGCCACAACCGTCCCGGGATAGTCGTGGAGATGGCGTTCCAGCCAAGCCACCGACTCGGCGTCCAGGTGGTTGGTCGGCTCGTCCAGGAGGAGGAGGTCCGGCTTCTGCAACAGCAGGCGGCACAGGGCGACCCGGCGGCGTTCACCTCCAGACAGTTTGGCCACCTCCGCATCCGCCGGCGGGCAGCGCAAGGCGTCCATGGCGATCTCCAGGGTGCTCTCAAGATCCCATGCGCCGGTGGCGTCGATCTTGTCCTGGAGCTTGCCCTGCTCTTCAAGCAGCTTCGTCATTTCATCCGGGTCCAGGTCCGGGTCGGCGAACCTGTCGGATATTTCGTTGTAGCGGTCCAGCAGTTCCTGGGCCTCGCCGATGCCGGCCTTGATGTTGTCCAGGACGTTTTTGCCCGGATCCAGTTCCGGCTCCTGGTGCAGGAAACCGACCTTGATGTTTTTCCCCGGGAACGCTTCACCGTCGAACTCGGTGTCTTCTCCCGCCATGATCCTGAGCAGGGAGCTTTTGCCGGCTCCGTTGGCCCCCAGGACTCCGATTTTGGCGCCGTGGAAGAACGACAGCCAGATCCCCTTGAGGATTTCCCTTTTGGGCGGGACCGTTTTCTTAAGATCCTTCATCGTATATATGAATTCGGGCATGTTGGCTCCTGTGGGAAGATCAGCGGCCGGCTCGGCCGGCGGTTAGTTATAGCAGATGGAGGCGGCAGCGACTTCCGCCGGCCGGATCGGGCCGTTTCCGCCCTGAAATGGGACCGTGCGGCGCTGATTTTACGGGTCCGTCGCGCAGTAACTTGAACTCCGGCCCGATCGGTCTATCTTATTTAATGTGACGGATGAAGAGTAATCCGCATCAGGTGAAATATGCCCACCAAAAGAATGCTTCATATTCTGACGTTTTCACTCCTTGCGGTGTCCATGGTGGCAGCAGGTCCACGGGAGGATGTCCGGCAGGCGGCTCTGACAACCTGGATCCACGGCATCACCGAAGAAATCGCTTACGAAGAGATCGGTCCGGAAGGTGTACCGTTCCTTCTGGAGTTGCTTGCGGACCCGACATTCCCTAGACGAGACAATGTGGTTGCCTACCTGACCTGGCTGGGTGACGATTCCGCAACCGTCGGACTTGTGCGGCTGCTGCAGGATCCGCCTGCCGGTTTCACCGTTCCCGAGGAGGACCGTGCACTCCTGCTGGCTCCGCAGGCCCTGGGCCGCATCGCCGGACGAGGGGGTGAAGAGGCAGCCGCAGTTCTGATGGAGATGACCGGGCCGGACCGGCCCGAGAGCATGCTGCGCACCGCTTCGAGGAGCGGCGCCTATCCCCGATCGATGGTCCGGGATCTGGTGGAGAGCGCCTTGCGAGGATTGAGTTACTCGGGAACCGGCGCCGCACGGCAGCGGCTCGAGGCGGTTCGATCCGGAGATCAGGCGTCGCCTCTGGACGGAGTCGACCTTCGCGGTTCGGTCAGCCTCGAAGGCCCGTCCCTGGACAGCGATCCGCCGGTGATGGCGGTCATCGATACCAGTGCCGACGGCGACGAGGCCGGTCTGTCCTACGCCAACCATGCCAGCCTGAACCTGTCCGGCATGACCGATGAGCGGCTGGATACGGTGCTGGGCCTGGCGACCATGGCGGTGGGGACGGTGAACTTTGTGGCCGGAGGAACCGTGCCGCAGGACGATGTCGGCTGCTGCATGACCTTTGTCCGCGACGGCGAAGGCGGGACATTCGGGGCGAGTGACGACGGTCTGGACATCATCGACTCGGAGGACGAGCTGGACGCGGTGCTGGGCGACCGAACCGGACGGGTCAAGGTGGTTCGCCAGATCAACGAATGCGGCGGCCCCGGGTCCAACATCATCGGATGCGCCTATACGCCGGGCGGAAGCATCACCGTGGCCCGGGTGACCTGGAACGCAACCAACGAAGGTCTGGTCTGGGTTCATGAATACGGCCACAACACCGGATTGGGGCATAACTCCATCTCCAACGATTACCTGATGTTCGCCTCGTCCAGCGCAGGCAAGAATAACGGCCTCACCCAGGTCGAATGCAACAGCTATCATTCACCTCCGCCTCAGGCCCAGATGACCAACGTGGATCTGGGGAGCTGCCATGACGACGACCTGGACGATATTGTAAGCACCGCCGACAACTGTCCCAATGTCAACAATCCGGGACAGGCCGACTCCGATGGCGACGGTGTAGGAGATGCCTGCATCGGTTGCGATGATGGTGACGGCGACGGGTACGGCGTGACCGGCAGCGCCGGCTGTGCCGGTGGCAGCACGCTGGATTGCGACGACGGCGATCCCGACGTGAACCCGGCCGGCACCGAACAGTGTGACGGCGTGGACAACAATTGTGACGGCACCCTGGACGTGTTCGCCTGCGGCGATATCGACATCACCGCCGATGGCGTGGTCAACGGCACGGAGCTCAGCTGGATCGGCCGGGCGTTCGGGCTGTGCTCGGCCAATCCGGAGGGTCAGTGGTGGCACCCGGTGGACTTCACCTTCGACGGCTGCATCGATGGCGACGACCTGGCGGTGCTGGGCGGATTCTGGGGCTGCGAAGGAACCGAAACCCTCTGCCCCTAGTTTCGGGGACAGGCACGTAACCCTAGTTTTAGGGACAGGCATACATACAGGTTCATCCTGTGTTGCAGGCGGGAAACCAAATGCAGGCTCGGTGGTGATTTCCCTGGCGCCTCTGTTATATGGTATTCCCAGGTCCTGTTCAGCTTCAATACCACTATATGCATGGCACGTATCGCACGAGTAATTCTGCCCGGAGTTCCCTATCACGTAGCCCACCGTGGGAATCATAGTAGTGAGGTGTTCTACTCGAGGAACGATCGGCTTTTGTATCTGTCGATGCTCAAGAAATATTCCGATCGCTTCGGGATGCGGATCTGGGCGTACTGCCTGATGCCCAACCATGTGCACCTTTTGGTTATCGGCGAGAATTATGAATCTATGTCTCGCGCTGTTGGCGTTACGCATTGCCAATACGCGCGTGTTATCAATAAACGGCACGAAGTGACCGGACATCTGTGGGACAACCGGTTTTACTCTTCTGCCCTCGATGAACACCACCTCTGGGCGGCTGTGCGCTATATCGAGCTCAATCCGGTTCGAGCCGGTTTCGTGCAGTACGCACATCGCTACGCATGGTCCAGTGCACAAGCGCATGCCCAGGTTGCCGAAGATCAGCTGCTTTGTCCGATGAGGCCGTTTCCTGGTTGGGTCAGGGATTGGCCTGCCTGGCTCGATACAGGGCTGTCAGATGATGAGCTTCTGAAAATCAGGAAGAACACCCGGAGAGGGTCGCCGACGGGGTCCGAGACGTTTGTTAAGAACCTGGAAGCTCAGTTGGGCAGAAGGCTGCGCTCGGTGCGAAGAGGGCCGAAGCCAGGAATGTGAAGCTGACCGAGAACAGCCTGTATGCCTGTCCCCAAACCCCGGGTTATGTGCCTGTCCCCGAAACTATTCCTCGCCGTTGTATTCTTCGTCGGTCTCGAACTCGCCGGTTGCGTCGTTGCCGCAGATCTGGCACAGCACATCGCGTGCCTTGAGCTTGTCGTCATCCCACTCGAAAATGTAGCAAGGCGTGTCGCACTGCATGCAGACCAGGAAATCAGGTTCAGTCATGATCAGCCTCGCTCTCTGTCGGGAGTCTCGGGGAGGTTCCGTCTCGGTTTCAGGGCGACTGCCTGCAGTTCCTGGGGCGATGTCGTCCATGAAATACCGGCGGCATAGACAACCACATCGCCGCTGCGAATGGTGTCGATCCGGTTCAACGGAAGGACGAGGACCGATCGGTTGGCCATCATCAGTTTGACTGCCTCACCGTGGACCTGGTGGCCTTCCACCTTCAGGTACCGGCCGTCCTGGAAGCGGACTACTTCGCCGGCGCCGGCCATTGTGCATGTCAACGCCAGTGCGGCGGTGAGGGCGAGGCAGGCGATTTTCCGATTGGTTTTCATTTTGGAGTTCCTCCGGCTTTTCTTGTTGCAAGATCCTTACCTTCTTTGCCCGGGATGCCGTCCAAACCGGAAACATCGACATGTGGGTACATTTTTCCGGTGAAACGGCGCTGTGTGCCGTTGAGGTGACACTTTGTGTCTCGAATTGGACGCAGTTTGGTGCAGATGTATTGAAATCCAGCCGCAATCAGCCGCCACTCCATGGCACCCGGATTGCAGTAATGAAAGGCGGAGGTGGCATCATGGGTTTGAGAACGGCCACAGCATCGGCGATGGTTCAATCGGGATTCGCGGCCCTGGGCCTGAACCGGGAAACCGGGTTTCTTGAGGACTGGAACGTGTTGCGGTTCGAGACCGGCCCGTACTTCATGTTCACCGCGTCGGCGGAACTGCGCCGGACCGTTCAGAACGGTCTTCTACTGCTGGATACCAGCACTATCGGCCGTCGCGCCGGCTCCCGGCCGTTAGAGAACCGCACCCGCACCACCATCGATCTGTCCAGTGGGGGGATCGTTGAGACGTGCAAACTGGCAAGAACCAAATGCATACGCTACAGGTATAAAAACGGCTGTTATGTCGTCGAGTTCCTGCCGTTCGCAGACAGTTTTGAAGAGGCGGCTGCAGGCACGGTTCGCAGCAGCGTATCCTATTCCCTGCCCCTGGATGAAGCCGGCCGGGGACCGGTGCAGATCGTGGACTTCGCCGCTCTGGTGTACGGCCTGTCCCGGCAACCGTTGTATGCCCTGGGCGACACAACGACCCAGTGGCTGGCCACGTCTACCGGGCCCCGGGAAGTCCAAATCCGCGTCGCCGAGGAGCGGAAAATTCGCCGCACCTGCCGCGACCTGGATCTCAAACGTTACCGAACAGTCCAGACCCGGGAACTGCTGGTGCGGGTTACCCCTGCCGATCAGGAGCTTGGACCTACCGGTTTCATGGGTTTGATGGGGCCGACAGCGATATGGATCGACGCCGATACCCGCACGCCTGTTGAAGTGGACGGGCGCCTGCCGAACCTGCCGGGCCACCTGGAGCTGGATCTGACCGGCTTTTCGGTTCGATAGGATTCGTCGAGCGGCCTATCCGCGACCGGTCTTGTGTTCCAGGATCAACTGTTCCACCACGCTGGGCTCGGCCAGGGTTGAGGTGTCGCCCAGGCCGTCGTAATCGGAATCTGCGATTTTCCTCAGGATCCGCCGCATGATTTTGCCGCTCCGGGTTTTGGGCAGACCGGATGCGACATGGATGATGTCCGGGGCGGCGAATGCGCCGATGGCGTGGCGCACCTGCTCCTTCAAGGCTCCCCCAACATCTTCGGTACTCTGGCCGTGGTATTCCGAGGTCAGTACGACGTATGCGTACACCCCTGTCCCCTTGATCGGGTGGGAATAACCGACTACCGCCGCCTCCGCAACCGAGTCGTGGGCTACCAGCGCCGACTCGAGTTCGGCAGTGCCCAGGCGGTGCCCCGAAACGTTGAGAACATCGTCGATCCGCCCGGTGATCCAGTAGTAGCCGTCCTCGTCACGGCGGCAGCCGTCCCCGGTAAAGTAATAGCCGGGATATGCAGTGAAGTAGGTCTCCTTGAATCGATGATGGTCGCCGTAGACGGTGCGGGCCTGTCCGGGCCATGGCGACGCCATGCAAAGGGCGCCTGAAACGTTGTTCCCTTCCATGATCTTGCCGTCCCCGTCCATCAGCACCGGCTTGATTCCGAAAAACGGCAGGGTGGCCGATCCGGGCTTGGTTGGCGTCACCCCCGGGAGGGGAGTGATCAGGATGCCGCCGGTCTCCGTCTGCCACCATGTATCCACCACGGCGCAGCGTTTGCCGCCGACCTCATCGTGATACCACTTCCAGATCTCAGGGTTGATCGGTTCGCCGACACTACCGAGCACCCGCAGCGACTCCCGCTTGTACCGTTTGACGAACTCGTTGCCGGACTGGGCGATCGCCCGCAGCGCTGTCGGCGCAGTGTAGAAAATATTGATCCCGAGATCGTCCACCATCCGCCAGTACCGGCCCGGGTCGGGGTAGACCGGCGTGGACTCAAACATCACCGTGGTCGCCCCGTTGGCCAGCGGTCCGTAGATGATGTAGGTGTGACCGGTGATCCAGCCAACATCGGCGGCGCAGCAGTAGATGTCGCCAGGGTGGTAGTCGAAAACGTACTTATGGGTCATGGCGGCGTACACCAGGTAGCCGCCGGTTGTGTGCATGACCCCTTTCGGTTTGCCGGTGGAGCCGGAGGTGTACAGCACGAAAAGCGGGTCTTCCGAGCCCATCCACTCGGTGGTGCATGTGGAACGCTGCTTGCTGCACTCGTCTTCCAGCCAGTAATCCCTGCCGGAAACCATATCCACTTCGGTCTCGGTTCGTTTGGCCACCAGCACCGCGCGAATGGAGGACATCCCCTCCACCGCCCGGTCGGTGATCTTCTTGAGGGGGATTTTCTTGCCGCCCCGCACTCCCTCGTTGGCTGTGACAACGACACGGCAGTCGGCGTCCACGATCCGGTCCCGTAGAGATTCCGCCGAGAACCCTCCGAATACGATGGAGTGCACCGCACCGATGCGGGCGCAGGCCAGCATGGCGTAAGCCAGTTCGGGGATCATCGGCATGTAGATGCAGACCCGGTCGCCCTTGCGTACACCGTGAGCCTTGAAGACATTGGCCATGCGGCAGACCTGATGCTTCAGTTCCCGGTAGGAAATGTGCCTGTACGTTCCCGGTTCGTCGCCGGCCCAGATGATGGCGGTCCGATCGCCGTGGGTGGAAAGATGACGGTCAACGCAGTTGAAACATGCGTTCAGGCGGCCGCCTGGGAACCAGGCGAAATCGACCTCTTCGTAATCGGCGTCGAGAACGGTGTGCCAGGGGTGGTACCAGCTCAACGCTCCGGCCTGTTCGGCCCAGAACCATTCCGGATTATCCAGGGACAGGCGGTACAGCCGTTCGTATTCGGCCATCGAACTGATGTGGGCTCGCTGGGCCAGCGCCGGTTTTACCGGAATCATCGAGTCGGACATCGCTTCCCTCCCTGCCGGACAGTTGAATTTCCGGAGTTTAACCCAGGAAGGGTCCGGAGCCTACTCCCCTCCGCCTCCAGGGATCAGTTTCAGCAGGTCGGTAAGAGGGACCGAGCGCAGGTAACTGCGGACCGGGCGCTTGAGGAAGAAGGTGAAATTGCCTCCCCCTTCCCGGACCCAGAACACCTCCCAGCGGTCCTGGCCTTCGGCGTTGAGGTAGGTCTCCAGGACGGAGGAATCCTTGGAAGTGACCTCGATGACCCGGTACTCCCAGTCGCCCATCCCTTCGTAGTCGGTCTTGAGCCATTCGGTGACGCTTCCGGCGTCGATGTCTCCGGCTTTCTTTGCCGACTCGTACAACGCCTGGATCTGAATCCAGAGCGATTCGCCGGAAGCTTTTTCGGTGTTCTCATCTACCGTCAGCGGGGCCGCCGGATCTGCGGCGGCGGCTGGTAGGAACAGCAGGGCGAACAGGACCGGTAGTGCGACGGATCGGTACATGGCAGCCTCCTCTCTCCAGTATAAACCGGTGGTACCATCGGGTCGCGGAGGAACGGTCATGAACGAATCCAGGTGGCATGGGGTCGCGGAGGCGTGCCGCAGGCTGCTCGCCCCGGCGGAACGGTCCCGTTCCCGGAAGTTCATCCTGGAAGGGTTCCGTCTCCATGAACGGGCGGTGCGGGCCGGTGCACAGGTCGAGGTCGTTCTGATCGCAGAATCCGCCCAGGCTGGTCCGTCCAGGCGGCTGGCCGAAATCATGGTCGGGCTGTCTTCATCCGGAGCCCGGCTTGTCACGGCGCCGGACGAGGTCGTGGACGAGTTGACCGGAGGCCGGGGCGGGGGACCGTTGGTGGGGATCGCGCCGATCCCGGCAGAGCCGGTCCTGCACGACCAGTCCGACGACGCAACGTATCTGGTGGCTGCTGATGTGGAGGATCCTGGAAATGTCGGTGCGATGATTCGCACGGCGCTGGCCGCCGGTTGTACCGGATTCGTTGCGGCCGGGATCAGCGATCCGTACCATCCCAAGGCTGTACGGACCTCCATGGGCAGCCTGTTCCGGATCCCGGTGATCAGATACGAAAGCTCTCTGGCGGCGGTGATGGAATTGAAGAGGTCCGGCATCGGATGCATCGGCGCCATCAGCCGCGACGGTGCGCCGCTCCATGAGGCCGGTCACCTGTGGAAAGGAAAACAGTCCGCCCTGTTCCTGGGCAGCGAGGCCAGGGGGCTGCCGGAAGAGGTGGTCGAAGCACTGGATGGCGCCGTCACCATCCCGATGACGAAGGATGTGGACTCGTTCTCGGTGAACGCCGCCGCTGCGATCATCCTCTACGAGCGGTTCAGGGGACAGGGGAAATAGCGGTATGATGGCTGCCCTATGAAACGTATCAAACTGCATTGGTGGATCCTGATCGGGATCGTAGCCGGCATCCTCGCCGGATGGTGGACTCAGTCGTTCTGCAGCGATGCAGGGATCCCCGTGGAGTCTACGGCCGCCTATGCGGCGTTCGACGGCCTGTCGACCATCTTCATGAACCTGCTGAAGATGATCGTAATCCCACTGGTGTTCTTCTCCCTGGTTTCCGGAATGCAGGGCATGGGCAGCCTGGCCCGGTTGGGCCGTCTCGGCTTGCGGACCTTCCTGTTTTACATGGGTACCAGCCTCCTGGCGATCCTCACCGGGCTGACCCTTGTGAACCTGATCCGCCCCGGGGACGGCCTAAATGTGACGGTGCCTACCGAGCCTGTCGGTAAAGAGGTTCCGGAGTCGTTCTGGGAAGTGCTGTCCAACATGGTGCCGGACAACGTCGTCCAGGCGGCCGCCGATTTCGAGCTGATCGGTGTGATCCTGTTCGCCATCCTGTTCGGCGCGTTCATGCTGACCCTGGAAGGCGAGAAGAAGGATGTCCTGTCCCGATTCATCGAGGCCTGCTCCGACATCATGATGAAAATGACCGGATTCGTCATCGCCCTGGCGCCGGTGGGCATTGCGGCTCTCATCGCCAAGCTGGTTTCCACTTCCGGGCCGGAACTGTTCTGGGAGATGCGCTGGTACGTCATCACCGTGGCCCTGGCGCTGGCCACACACCTGTTGATCACCCTGCCGGCGCTCATTTACATCTTCACCCGGCGGAATCCGTACCGTTTTATCTGGACCATGAGTCCTGCGTTGTTCACGGCGTTTTCCACCGCCAGCAGCAGCGGCACCCTGGGAGTGACCCTGAGACGAGCAGAACGCGGCGCCGGCATCTCCAACCGGGTGGCCAGTTTCGTCCTGCCGTTGGGGGCGACCATCAACATGGACGGCACGGCGCTGTACGAGATCGTCTCGGTCCTGTTTATCGCCCAGGTCCACGCCGGCATCGACCCGAGCTTCACCCTGACCTTCGGCCAGCAGCTGTTGATCGTATTCCTGGGGCTGGCGGTCAGCATCGGCGCCGCCGGCATCCCCCACGCCGGCCTGGTGATGATGGTAATCATCCTGCAGGCCGTAGGGTTGCCAGTGGAATACACGGCGCTGATCTGGGCGGTGGACCGGGTACTGGACATGGGCCGTACGGTGATCAATGTTACCAGTGATTCCAGTGTTGCCCTCATGGTCGCCCATGCGGAAGGTGAAGTGTCGGAGAGCGTGGATTGAGCCTCGAAATCCTTTATGTCGGAGCCCGGTCCGGCACCTGCCTGCAGCGGGCAGGTGGGCTGGAAGATCTGGGCCATCGCATCACATTCATCGATTCCGGGGTTCCCGAAATCAATACAGGGTGGTACACGATTTACAGGGCCGTACACCAGGTCCGGCGCTACCCGGATCTGTTCAGGGCCAGCTCAAGGATCGTCAAGGCGGTGTCGCGGCGGCCGTATGATCTGCTCTGGATCGACAAGGGCCTGATGATCGCCCCGGGCGCCCTGAGCCGCGCCCGCGAGATTCGCCCTGAAATGAAAATGGTGGCCTACAGCCCGGACGACATGATGAATCCGGGAAACCAGACAAGGCGTTACCTGGCGCGCCTGCCGCTTCACGACCTGGTTGTGACGACGAAGTCCTACAACGTCCCTGAATTGACCGACCTGGGTGCGCGGAACGTATTTTTCGTCGGTAACGCTTACGACCCGGAACTGCACCGGCCGATGAAACTGTCACCACAGGAACAGGACCGGTTCGGTTCGGAAGTAGGATTTGTCGGTGCATATGAGGAGGACAGGGCTGATTCCATGATCCACGCAGCCAAGGCCGGTATACCGATCACGGTCCACGGCCCCGGTTGGGAGCACTGCCGTGACCGCCATCCCAACCTGAGGATAGGGGAGAGTTTTCTTCGTGGCGCCGATTACACCAGGGCGGTGGTCGGCAGCCGGATCAACCTCGGGTTTCTGCGGAAGGTCAACCGCGATCTGCAGACCACCCGCAGTATTGAAATCCCGGCCAGCGGCGCGTTCATGCTGGCGGAACGGACCGACGAGCATCTGGAACTGTTCAGGGAAGGGGTCGAGGCCGAGTTCTTCGACTCGGATGACGAAATGATCGACAAGTGCCGCTATTATCTGGCGAATGAACAAAAGCGCCAGGCGGTGGCCGGCGCCGGACTGGCCCGCTGTCGGGAATCGGGCTACAGCAACCAGGACCGCTTGGCGGCGATCCTGAAAAAACTGGGCACGGCAGGCTGATTCCGCCTACTCCACCAACTTCAACTGTTCGATGATTTCCCCGGGCCGCACCCGGACACGCCAGTCGTCGGTCAGCTTGCGCCACGCAACCTGCCCTTCCCGGTCCAGAACGAATACGGCAGGGCGGAATATGTCGTCGCCCTCCATCCCGCCGTCCTCGTGACGCAGTCCGAAGCGGTCCATCGCTTCCCGGTTATGGTCCGACAGGATCGGGAACGTCAGGCCGTGCTTTTGGGCCACACGGCCGTTCATTTCGGGGGGATCGATGCTGATCGCCAGGATCTCCGCGTCAAGTTCGTGTATCTCTGTAATACGTGACTGCAAACCTTGCAGTTCCGACATGCAGAATGGTCACCAGTAGCCGCGATAGAAAACCAGGACCGCCTTGCGCCCGCGGTAGTCGGACAGATCCACAACGGCGCCGCCGGCATCGGTCAGGGACGCGGTCGGGGCCGTCGCCATCGTCATGGTCTCATCCCGGGCATCCGGGAGCATAGACGACAGTACGAAGACGTATCCGATGAACAGGGTGGCCAGGGCGCCGGCCAGTACCAGGCCTGCGCCCGCCGCCAGTTTTCGGCTCCAGGGCCGATTTTCGCCGAACACCGCCCTGACTCCCAGGAACGACAGCACAACGCCCAGGATCACGAGAGGCAGGTTGAGCCACGGGAAGTCCCGCAACAGGGGGTACCGGGCGAACCACATGAAGTAGGTGACCACACCGGCGAAGGTGAGGGCGGGTCCGATCCATGCGAAGTTGATGCGATTCATAGCGATGCTCCGGTGGAAGGGTACACCATCCTTCTTGCGATAGTGATAACCTTTCCGGGACCCTCTTTTATTTCGGAGATGGAACCGTGCGATTCGACAACCGCGTCCGACTGACCAGCTACGCCGCCTGCGCCGGCTGAGCCAGCAAAATGGGCCCGGAGGCCCTGGCGCAGGTGCTGCGCCCCTTGAGCGATATGTTTCCGCCGGAGGACCATCCGGCGGTGATCCGTGGTCTGGACAATCCGGACGATGCGGCGGTGTACCGACTGGACGATGACCGGGCGATCCTGCTCACCGCCGATTTCTTCCCGCCGGTTGTAGACGATCCGTACTGGTTCGGCGCCATCGCCGCCGCCAATGCGCTGTCCGATCTGTACGCCATGGGCGCCAGACCTCTGTTCGCCATCAACCTGGTCGGGTTTCCGGATAACCTGGACAACGAAATTCTGGCCGAGATCCTGAGAGGCGGCGCCGAGAAGATCCGGGAAGCCGGGTCGGTAGTGGCCGGTGGCCACACGACCATCGACAAGGAGCCGAAGTACGGCCTGGCGGTTGCCGGCCTGATCGATCCGCACCGTGTGCTGTGGAAGGGCGGCGCGCGAAAGGGAGACCTCCTCCTTCTGACCAAGCCGCTGGGCACCGGCCTTGTGACCACTGCCCACAAACGTGAGGAAGTTGAAGAGGAGGACCTGTTCGCTGCAGTGGAGAGCATGGCGCGCCTGAACCGGAAGGCGGCCGAGCTGTTCAACGCCGCCGGAGAGGCGGTTCACGCCCTCACCGACATCACCGGATTCGGCCTGGCCGGCCACGCCCACGAGATGGCGGAACAGTCCGGGCTCGGATTCGCCATGGAGGTCCGGGGGCTGCCGATTCTTCCCGGGGTCAAACGTTACTCAAGGGACATGATGGTCCCTGGTGGCCTGAACCGGAATGCCGACTACTACGGGAGCTTCGTGGACGGCATCAAGCTGGAAGGTCTGGCAAGGCATATCGTCTACGATCCCCAGACCTCAGGCGGACTCCTGGCTGCAGTGGACCCTAACGAGGCGGAGGCGATCCTTGCCCGGTTCCGGGAAGAGGAAGAACCTTGCTGGGTGATCGGATCGGCCCAGGAGGGCGAATCCGGCCGGCTGGCATTCAGGTAGCCTTTCCCCAATCGGTGTGAGGCGCCCGGTTCTTCACCAGGTAGTTCCACAACAGTTCACGATACGTTCTCGGTTTCAGGCCGACGCTGGCGTAGAACGGTCGCAGCAGCCGGTGCAGAGCCGGGAGGTTGTAGAACGGCACCCTGGGAAAGTAGTGATGCTCCAGGTGGTAGTTGGAGAACAGGAACGCGTAGTCCCAGAAGAGGGACGGCTTCATCAAGGTGCTCCATTTGGCAGGATCGTCGGTGTCGATGTCGTAATGCTGGCCCAGACGGTTGAGTACGAACGCGATGGGGAAGACCACGAAGATCGGCAGGACGTACGCCCGTAACATCACTCCGCCACCGCCGGTCAGGAACAGTGTGGTTGCCACTCCCAGCTGAAACAGGATGGTGCAGATCCGCTCGATGCCGATCCGGCGCCGGAGCGGTTCCGGATAGTTAGCCGTTTCCCTGGCGGCGGCCCGGAAATAGATAAAGAACAGCGCCGGGGTGAAATACAGCAGCTTGTACCACCTGCGGTTCAGTTTGGGAGAGAGGTGAAACCGTTTCGGATCCTCGGTGTCCGACCCGAGCTCGGCATGGTGGTCCAGGTGCCAGCGGGTGAACTGGCTGGCGGAGATGCCGCTGGGGAACGCGTACACGAATCCCAGGAACCGGTTCAGCCTGGTGTTCCGCTTCCTGAGCACCACATCGTGGACCACTTCATGGAGCAGCACCGTGAAGTTGAACAGGGTGAACCCCATCACCAGGGCCAGAAGGGCGACCCAGAACGGGTTGGTCAGGTGCCACAGGCCGTAGCCGGCCCCGCCGATCAGCAGAAACTGCCAGCCGACAATAAGGAAGTGCAGCACCGGCCTCCGCCCGTGCAGGCGGCGGACCTCCCCGGCCGGGAGTTCTTCCGCCAACCGCCGGCGCAACGCGGCGCTGGCGGATGCGTAGGAGTTCCCTTTCACCGATGCAGTGTTGTACAGCCCGTCCATGGAGGTGAATATGCCACGAAAAGCAACTCCGAGCCACGCCAAGAGGACTGAAATGGACCCAGTTTGGATTGGGAAAGGCCGGTATTCCGCTTGAATGCCATGCCACATCGGGGATATGATGCCGCTTCGTTCGTCCGAACAACTCAGGAGCGATGATGCGATCGGTATTCAGCCTGTACCGTTCCTCCGTCGGGAAAAAGATCGTCATGGCGATCTCCGGCATCTTTCTTTTCCTCTGGATCGTCGGCCACATGCTCGGAAACCTGAAGGTGTTCTTCGGCCAGGAGGCGTTCGATCACTACGCCCACGGATTGAAGGAACTGGGAGATCCGTTCCTGCTCCATGGCCAGTTCCTCTGGATCATCCGGTTCGTGATGCTGGCGATCATTGTCCTGCACATGTGGTCGGCCCTGTCGGTTTACCTTCAGAGCAGGGCGGCGCGGAGACTGGGGTATCGCAAGACCGATGACCTGACCTTCACCTACGCCTCAAGGACCATGCGGTGGGGCGGGGTGATCCTGCTGGTGTACATCGTGTACCACCTGCTGCACTTCACCGTCGGCTCGGCCCACCCGCAGTTCGTGCCGGGGGCCGCCTACGCCAATCTGGTGATCGGGTTCCGGAACTGGTGGGTGTCCGGTTTCTATATCGTGGCGATGCTTGCTCTGGGGCTGCACCTCTATCACGGTCTGTGGTCGGCCTGCCAGACCCTGAACTTCAACAACCCGATGTTGCGGGATCTGCGGCGGCCGGTTGCGCTGCTGATCACCCTGTTCATCGTCCTGGGCTTCTGCTCGGTTCCGATCTCGGTGCTCGCCGGGATCGTCACCCTTCCGTAGGGAACTGGAGGAAAGTGATGAACCTGATTTCCGGTATCCCTTCCGGCCCGATTGAAGACCGGTGGACCAACCACAAGTTCGACATGAAGCTGGTCAACCCGGCCAATAAACGAAAATTCAACATCCTGGTAGTGGGCAGCGGCCTGGCCGGAGGAGCGGCGGCGGCCACACTGGCCGAACTCGGCTACAACGTGGAGTGTTTCTGTTACCAGGACAGCCCGCGGCGGGCCCACAGTATCGCCGCCCAGGGCGGCATCAACGCCGCCAAGAACTATCAGAACGACGGCGACAGCGTGTATCGCCTGTTCTACGACACGGTCAAAGGGGGCGACTTCCGATCCCGGGAGGCGAACGTCCACCGGCTGGCCGAAGTCAGCATGAACATCATCGACCAGTGCATCGCACAGGGTGTGCCGTTCGCCCGTGATTACGGCGGCATGCTGGACAACCGCTCCTTCGGAGGCGCCCAGGTCTCCCGGACGTTCTACGCCCGGGGACAGACCGGGCAGCAACTGCTCCTGGGAGCCTACTCGGCCCTCTCCCGGCAGATCGGGCTGGGCAAGGTCAAGATGTTCCCGTTCACCGAAATGCTGGACCTGGTCCTTGTGGACGGCAAGGCCCGCGGGGTCGTGATCCGGGATCTCAAAACCGGGAAGATCGAAACCCGCACCGGGGATGCGGTGCTGCTGTGTACCGGCGGTTACAGCAACGCGTTCTACCTCTCCACCAACGCCAAGGGATGCAACACCACCGCCATCTGGCGGGCGCATCAACTGGGGGCCGGGTTCGCCAACCCGTGCTTCACCCAGATCCATCCGACCTGTATCCCCCAGAGCGGCGACTACCAGTCCAAGCTGACCCTGATGTCCGAATCCCTCAGGAACGACGGTCGGATCTGGGTGCCGAAAAGCGAAGGCGACAACAGGAAGGCCGGGGAGATTCCCGAAAACGAGCGGGACTACTACCTGGAGCGGCTGTACCCCAGCTTCGGCAACCTGACCCCGCGGGACATCGCCTCGAGAAGGGCGAAGGAAGCGGTGGATTCGGGACGGGGCGTCGGGTCCCAGAACAACGGCGTGTTCCTCGATTTCGCCGAAGCGATCGGACGATTGGGGAAAGACGTCATCACCGAGAGATACGGCAACCTGTTCGACATGTACATGCGGATCACCGGCGAGGATCCCTACACCGTTCCGATGCGGATCTACCCGGCGCCGCATTACACCATGGGCGGCCTGTGGGTCGACTACAACCTGGAGAGCACCATCCCCGGCCTGTTCGTTCTGGGGGAGGCAAACTTCTCCGACCATGGCGCCAACCGTCTCGGGGCTTCCGCCCTGATGCAGGGTCTGGCCGACGGCTACTTCATCGCTCCCTACACGGTAGGGAACTACCTGGCCCAGGGCGGCCTGGACAAGGTGCCCACCGATCACGCCGCCTGCAAGGAGGCGGAGGGCCGGGTGACCGGCCGGATCGAGCGGCTTCTCGGCATCGGCGGCAAGCGGACCTCCACATCGTTCCATCGGGAACTGGGCAAAATCGTCTGGGATGCCTGCGGCATGGCCCGCAACGCGGAAGGGCTGGCGGCTGCCGTCGAGAAGATCCCCGAATTGCGGGAACAGTTCTGGAACGACCTGATCCTTCCGGGGACCGGATCCCAGTTCAACGCCGCGCTGGAGGAAGCCGGCCGGGTGGCCGATTACATGGAGCTGGCGGAGCTGATGTGCCGGGACGCCCTGAACCGCAACGAGTCCTGCGGCGGCCACTTCCGGGAGGAATTCCGGACCGAGGAAGGCGAAGCCCGGCGCGTGGACGAGGAATACAGCTACGGCGCGGTCTGGGAGTACACCGGCGAAAACCGCGAGCCGGTGATGCACAAGGAACCGCTGGAATTCGAGTACGTCAAGCCTTCACAGCGGAGCTACAAATGAACCTCATCCTTCAAGTCTGGCGCCAGGACGGTCCCGACACCAAAGGCCGCTTCGTCCGCTACGAGGCGAACAACATCAGCGATCATGCATCGTTCTTCGAGATGTTGGACATAGTCAACGAACAACTGGTGGAGAAAGGCGAGCAGCAGATCCATTTCTCCCATGACTGCCGCGAAGGGATCTGCGGAACCTGCGGCATGGTGATCAACGGTACCCCTCACGGGCCGGACCCGGGGATCACGACCTGTCAGCTGCACATGCGCAGGTTCAAGGACGGCGACGAGATCTGGGTCGAGCCGTTCCGGGCCACCGCCATGCCGGTGATCAAGGATCTGGTGGTTGATCGTTCGGCCCTGGACTGCATCATCCAGGCCGGCGGGTATATCTCGGCCAACACCGGGAACGCACAGGACGCCAACGCCATCCCGATACCCAAAAGGGATTCCGATCTCGCCATGGACGCCGCCGCCTGCATCGGTTGCGGCGCCTGCGTGGCTGCCTGCCCCAACGCCTCCGCCATGCTGTTCACCTCGGCGAAGGTCAGCCATCTGGGCCTGCTGCCCCAGGGACAGCCGGAACGGTTCGAGCGGGTACGCGGGATGGTGGAGACCATGGAAGACAAGGGGTTCGGCAACTGCACCAACCACGGTTCCTGCCAGAACGCATGCCCCAAGGAGATCAGCGTCGACTTCATCGCCCGGCTCAACGGCGATTTTTTGAAGGCAGGGTTCAAGTGAGCGAACGACTGTTTCCATAGAGTTTCTATCGGCAATCTTCGGATTGCATCGTCCAAAAATCCGTATCCAATTGGTTGGTTAAATCCATGCTCCTGGATCGTTCTCGGGCGCGAGATCGATTCGTGCGGCGGCACAACAGGGGAAAAGGTGCTTTTACAGTTCCTTTACAATTGTGGGGCGTTTTTATCCATAATCCCGCAGCTTCCGGTGCATGGATTGCAGTTAATCTTGATCACGCAGGCTGCCCGCGGGCCGGATCCGTTGGTTCGGCAAGGTCGGGCTGCCATGAGGGGGAACGGGCGTGCCCACTGTCTGGGCAAATCGAAGACAGTGTGTGTTGACCGCACTTCCGGCCGGAACAGTACCTTCCGATCTGCTAAGGAGGAGTTTATGAGACCCACACGGATTCTGCTCTGGGTGTTGCTGGCTACCATGCTGGGAACCGGAGCCGTTTTCGCCCAGACGACCGGACAAGTGTTCGGCTACGTCCAGGACGAGAGCGGTGATGGCATTGCCGGGGCAACGGTGGTCGCCACCAGCGCTTCGCTCATCGGCGAACGCGGAACGACAACGAACGGCAAGGGCAAGTTCATTCTGCCGCTTCTGCCAACCGGCGAGTACACCATCAAGGTCAGCATGGACGGCTACCAGGCGATCCAGCTGACCGAAGTTACCGTGATGCTGGGCAGGAGCGTCACCGCCAACGCCGTTCTCAATAAGGGCGAACTGCTGGAAACGGTTGTTGTGACCAGTGAGTTCCCGATGATCGAGAGCAAAAGTGCGGACACCACGGTGAACTTTAACGCCAAGCAGCTGGACACGATGCCGACCTCGGCCAGAAGCTTTCGCGACCTGGCCAAGTTCGTGCCGTCCATTACCAGCGTCGACGTGAACACCAGCACAGGTCAAGGTGCCGGTTTTCCCTCGATCCGTGGTGAGGGCCAGTACGGCGACAACTACCTCATCGACGGCCTGACGGTCAGGGACCCGGCGGTGAAGACCACCGGCACGCCGCTGCCGTTCGACTCCATCGACGAGGTCCAGATCATCACCGACGGTTTCTCGCCGGAGTTCGGACAGGCGCTGGGCGGCACGATTAACGTCATCACCAGGAGCGGTTCCAACGAATTCGGCGGTTCGGTCGCCTACCTGTACAAGGGCGACGACACGACAGCGGATTTCCGGAACACCCTGTTCGCCAACCCGAGCGCGTACGAAGACACGGACCCGTACGTCAACTTCGGCGGTCCGGTCGTCAAGGACAAGCTCTGGTTCTTCGCTTCCTACAACCGCAACGAGTCCCTGGACACGTTCCAGGAAACCGAAATCCTTGATTCCGCTGGATTGGTCGCACTGGTCCTGCCGGAAGGGATTACCGACTACGAGAACGACACCTACTTCGGAAAACTGACCTGGGCGATCAATCCGAAGAACACCCTGTCGGGTAACTACACCATGCGTGAGGCCGCGACGTCCGGTCTGGGTGCTTCTACGTCTACCGTGGAGGCCAGATCCGGTAACGACATCGAAGACACACGGTGGCGCGTGAACTATCAATCGATTTTCTCAGCGAACTCGGTGCTGGAAGTGAAGGCCGGAAACGTCGACCGTCAGAGCCTGACCACACCGGACAACAACCTGACCGACGCCCAGTACCGCATTACAGGACTGGACGTCAACACCAACAACGCGTGGCGCCTGAACGAAACGAAC
>JACXWD010000018.1 GCA_014764515.1 Candidatus Polarisedimenticola svalbardensis
CGCAATCAACAAAACGAAAGCACCGCCGAACAGCCAGGCCTTGCCCCCGACCCCATCCCTACTTCGCGCATTCAGGTACAAACCGAAGGCCAGCAGGCAGAAAAGGGTAGCCATGGAAGTCATCCGCTGGACGATATAGGTAACGGCCTGGACCCCCAAAGGGTGGAGTACGAAAACCCCGACCACCACCAGGCTGATCTGTGTCGCCTGAAGCCCGCCTGCGCATCGAGTATGCCGGCGGATATACGATCGGCATACCCAGAACAGAGCGCACCCTACCATGATGTGAACGATCCAGTTCAGATAATGATATCCAGGCGTTTCAAGCTCATGCAGCAGATAATTCAAGCCAAAAGTCAAATTCGCAAGAAACCGAGGGCGGAGATAACCCTCCGTCCAGGTTCGCGCTACATTACGCCAACTGAGTTCTGTCCAGTGAACCGCGTCGTTCGCAACAATGTTTTGGACATCATCGAAATACATTCCACCGGAAAACCCGGGGCGATAAGCCAGCCAGGCGATCAACACGAGACTCAATCCCAGCATCAGGGTCAAGATTTTTAAAACAGCCCTGTCGGCTGATTTTTCCGACATCCTCGCCTATCCTCTCCCATGCCAGGATCTAGATCCGGAGCGCTGGAACCAGTGCAACCGGAGCCCCCTGTTCACCGGCTTGCTCAGGTTGACTTCCCCCCCGTGCCCGGATTCGTTTTACAATGCTGCATTGTGACGACAAATTGCAAAAACACAAGCGCAACATGGTACGACTGAGCCGAACCAGGCAACGATTCATCATCAGGGGGATCGTGCAGGGGGTCGGGTTCCGGCCGTTCGCATACCGGACCGCCCGAAACTGCGGTCTGGCCGGTTTCGTGCGCAACGACGGTAACGGGGTCACGCTGGAGATCGAGGGCCGGAGGGAGGATCTCCAGCGGTTTCATGAAGCTCTCAAAGACCACGCCCCTCCCCTGGCCCGGATCACCGCCATTGAAACCGAAGAGTTGCTTACCGACGGCGGAACCGGTTTCCGGATCGTCACCACCGGCCGGGACGGGACAGCCACCACCCTGATCAGCCCGGACGTCAGCCTGTGCGCCGACTGCCGGGCCGAACTGCTGGACCCGGCCAACCAACGTTACCGTTACCCGTTCATCAACTGCACCAACTGCGGCCCCCGGTTCACCATCGTCTCCGCCATCCCGTACGACCGGCCCAACACATCCATGGCGGTGTTCCCGATGTGCACGGACTGCGCCGCCGAATACAACGACCCGGACGACCGGCGGTTCCACGCCCAGCCCAACGCCTGCCAGGCCTGCGGTCCGTCGCTGACGCTGGTCACCTCTGACGGGATTAAGGTCGAATCCGGCGATCCGATCACCGAGACGATCCGTCTACTTGGGGAAGGCAAGATCCTGGCGGTTCGGGGGTTGGGCGGCTTTCACCTGGTAGTAGACGCGCACAATGACAATGCGGTCCGGGAACTGCGGAAGCGGAAGGGGCGGGGGCAGAAGCCTTTCGCCCTCATGGCCCCGGACACCGATACGGTGGAGCGTTACTGTAAGCTGGAATCGGAAGAAAGAGTCGCCCTGGAACAGCCGACCCGTCCGATTGTGCTGCTCAGGGCGAAACCGGATTCCGGCTTGGCGCCGTCGGTGGCCCCGGGGAACCGCTACCTCGGATTCATGCTGCCGTACGCGCCCCTCCATGAGCTGCTGCTCGACAGCAGTTTCCCCGCCTTGGTGATGACCTCCGGTAACCTCTCTGAGGAGCCGATCGCCATCGGCAACGCCGAGGCGCTGGATCGACTCGGCCCCCTGGCCGACTACCTGCTGCTCCACGACCGGGAGATCCTGCAACGCTGCGACGACTCCATCGTTCGGGTGGCGGCCGGGAAAGAGCGGATGATCCGCAGGGCCCGGGGGTATGTCCCGATGCCGGTATTCCTCCCATCGGCGACCACTCGCAACATCCTGGCCACCGGTGCCGAACTGAAGAACACCATCGGACTAACACGTGAGGACCATGTCTTCCTCAGCCAGCACATCGGCGACCTGGACAACCCGGCAGCGCTGGCGTTCTTCCAGCACACCGTCGGCCATCTGGGATCGATCCTGCAGATCGAACCGGAGTTGATCGCCCACGACCTGCACCCGGAATACCTCTCCACCAAGTGGGCCATGGAACAGGCCGGACTGCCCCGGATCGCCGTCCAGCACCATCACGCCCACCTGGCTGCGGTGATGGCGGAAAACGGTGTCACCGGGCCATGCATCGGCCTGATCCTGGACGGCACCGGGTACGGAACCGACGGGACGGTCTGGGGCGGCGAGATCCTGACAGGTGACTTCGCCGGATTCCAGCGCCATGCCTGGCTGGAAACGGTCCCAATGCCCGGCGGCAGTGCCGCGATCCGGGAGCCGTGGCGGATGGCACTCTCCTGGTTGCGGGCCGCCTTCGGCGATGAGGCCCTGGCACTCCCCCTGCCGGTCCGGGAACGGTTCGGCGACGGCGAATTGCTGTTCCAGGCGATGGACCAGGGGGTCAACGCACCGCTGACCTCAAGCTGTGGCCGCCTGTTCGACGCAGTGTCGTCGATTCTCGACCTTCGTCACGAAATCAGCTTCGAAGCCCAGGCGGCGATCGAGCTGGAGATGTCGGCCACCGATGTTCCCGGGGGGGAGGCGGCTCCCTATGAACTATCGGTCCCGTCCGGCGCAGGACCGGTCCCTGTCACTCCCCTGATCCAGGCCGTCGTCAGGGACACACTGGCCGGAGTCGATACCGGCATGGTTGCCGCCCGGTTCCACGCGTCCCTGGCCAAGCTGCTGGCGGAAACGGTGATGTCCGTCGCCCGGGAAGCTGGCATCGACATCGTCGGCCTGTCCGGCGGCGTGTTCCAGAACCAGCTGTTTTTCAACGAAGTGTTGACCCGGTTGAGGGAGACCGGTCTGCAGGTCCTGACCCACTCCCTGCTCCCCGCCGGCGACGGATGCATCGCCCTGGGGCAGGCGGTGGTGGCCAGTGAACAGTCGAAATAGGATTTTCTCTTCATGCTGAATCACCTCCCAGTGGGCCGGGATAGTCCTGAATTTTGGACCTAGATGGTGCGGTTGAGGCCGGGGCGGGTCCAAATGCTGCGGGCTATAATGACGATTCTCGAAAAACCTTTGGACGGAGGGCTTTGGGGTGACCAGTTTGTACAGGAAACACCTGTGGCCCGGACTCTGTATTTTCGGAATCCTGGCAGCCGGAGTGACCGTCATCCTTGGAGCCGGCGGCTCCACCGACTCCCATCCGACCCTGGTACAGGTTACCCAGGAAGCCTGCACTTCCTGCCACGAGGACCTGCTGCTTGACCAGCCGGTCATCCATCCCCCGGTAGCCGACGACTGCACCTCCTGCCACGAGGTGGAAAAGAGCGAAAGCGGCACCTCCATAACTTTGATGGCTCCCGAACCGGACCTGTGTATCGCCTGCCATGACGGACTGGAAGCGGCGGTTTCCGGCGATCTGGCCACACCCCACCCGGCAGTGATGGACTCGTGCCTGTCCTGCCACAACGTCCATGCCGGCAAGCACGAGAAGCTGCTGGTGGAACCGAAGGAATCGCTCTGCACGACCTGCCACGACCGGGCCGAACTGCAGGTCATCCACAAGGACCAGCTGCACGAGGCGGTGGATTGCACCAGCTGCCACCTCCCCCACGGTGGGGAGAACCCACGGATGCTGGCCGGGAAAAACGCCCACGTTCCGTTCGGTGAGGGATCGTGCAATGCATGCCACCGGAAACCGTTCGGGCCGAGGGTACGGCTGCGGGCGCCGGGGAACCGGCTCTGCGTCTCCTGTCATGGGGAATTCGAGGTTCCGGAAGGCGGCACGGAACATGCCGCACTGGATGAAGTCAAGCGCCGTGCCGGCTGCCTGCAATGCCACGACCCGCACATGAGCAATTACGCCAGTCTAACCCTTCGCGAGGGTCCGGCATTGTGCTCAGCCTGTCACGGCACGGTTTCCGAATCGGCCACCGGCGAGGGCGGGCATCCTCCCGCCTCGGAAGATTGCCTCAATTGCCATCAACCTCACGTGGCCGACCAGTCAAAACTGCTCGTTGCGCCGCGGGAGGAGCTCTGCCAGGCCTGTCACGACATCGACGATGAAGACCTCCGCACCAGGCACCTAGGCGCCAACCTGGCCGGCCTGGACTGCACCACCTGTCACACGCCCCACGGCAGCGAAAGCGGCGCTCTCCTCGCGAAGACGATCCACCCCCCGATCCTGGACGGTTGCGACACATGCCACGAAGACAACTCCATGCACCTGATGGACAATGGAGAATCGTCGCTTTGCCTGATGTGCCACGACGACATCGGCGAGACGGCGGAAGCAGCCACCGTACCTCATCCCGCCATGGAGATGATCCGCTGCGCCGACTGCCACAACCCCCATGCGTCGGCGCAGGAGAAACTGGTCAAAGCTCCCGGCAACGGGGTATGCGTTGCCTGCCATGACGACAAGGCGCCGGCCGGCGATGAAGTGGCTCACCGCGTGATCGACGAATGGGGTTGCCAAACATGCCACCTGCCCCACGGTGGAGAGAATCGCGCCATGCTCCGGGCTGAAGGGGATCAGCTCTGCCGGTCATGCCATGACCGCACCTACGTCCGGTCGTTCCAATCGGAAGGGATAGTAACCCTCCTGGACCGATTTCAGGTTTCGATCGAACGCGCCTACCAGATGGCCACGCTGCAACTGAAGCGTGACGGCACTTTCGGACACCCGGAGGTGACCCATCGCACTGCCGGCAAACCGAGCGAGGAGCAATTCAACAAGAAAGGCTTCAATACGATTTTCCAAGGCGAACTGTCCTGTCTGACCTGTCACGATCCCCACAAGGGTCGATCCTCGAAACTGTTTCGCTGGAACGCAACCACCGTGTCCCAAGCCTGCAACCAATGTCATCCACGCTAAGCCCGCCTCGAGAGGGTTCTCATGAAACGATCAAGAACAACGATACTCACCCTGGCCATCCTCTTCCTTGTCACGACACAAGCGCAGGGCCCAGCTCTGGCCGGGAAGAAAAAGAAAAATGATAACTCGGATCCTTATGCCGGCATCGTGTGGCCGCCACCACCGGACCAGGGCCGCATCAAACTGGATAAGATCATCACCCACCGGGCGGATGTGGTGGCCAAGTCCAAGTTCCGCCGGGCCCTGATGAAATCTTCCCCTAAAACCGTCTACGACGCACTGGACAAGCCGTTCGACGTAGCCATCGACAACCAGGACCGGATCCTGGTAACCGACTCCCGGAAGGGAGCCCTGATCAGATACGATTCCATCAACCGGGCGATGGACGTGTTCGGCACCCGAGGAGTAGTGAAGCTGCAATCACCGATGGGCATCGACATTACGCCGGACGGTCGGGTCCTGGTTGCAGACGCCATGCTCAGGCGAGTCGTCGTGTTCGATGATCAGGGAACGATCCTCAAACTTTACGGTAGCGAAGAGACCCTCAAGGGGCCGACCGACGCCGTCCTCAGTCCGGACGGGAAGCAGGTCTATGTGGCAGACGCCCAGGCGCACCGAATCGTGGTGTTCGATGCGACAAGCGGCGAGCAGGTCCGGTTCCTGGGGGGGCGGGGCAGCGGCGAAGGCGAGTTCCTCTACCCAACCTCCCTGGATCTCGACTCGGAAGGGAACCTGTACGTCGTGGACCAACTCAACGCCAGGATTCAGGTATTCAACCCGGACGGCAGCTACCTGGACCAGTTTGGGTCAGCTGGAAACGGCCTGGGGTATTTCAGCCGGCCAAAAGATATCGTGGTGGATGAAGTCGATTTCATCTATGTTACTGATTTTACAACCAATTACTTCCAGATCTTCGACGTTGATTACTCCCTGCTGACCTTTGTTGGCATGCCTGGAACCGGCCCTGGACAGTTTCAGGGGATGCTGGGGATCGATGTCCGCGGGGACAGGATCGCCGTGGTGGACCAGTTGAACCGGCGGATACAACTGATGCGGTTCATCGTTTCCAAGGAGGAGTGACCTCCCACGACACCTCCGTTCACAATGGCTCAAAAGAGTAAAATAGACCTTTATAGTCTATCCTTTTGCCCTTTTGCCGTTGTTGTTAAGAAAATACCCAAGTAAATTGTACGGCGTGAAAAGGCTTTAATTACATGTCCACGATTTGCCCTGTGAGACTTGGAGGAAAATCATGAAACGGCTTCTCATCATTAGCGCAGTGGTTATGCTGGCGAGTTCGATCAGTATGGCTGCCATCCTAGACTCTGCCCATGATCTGTCGACAGGCACGACCGGAATCGGAAGTGAAATCTGCGTGTTCTGTCACACGCCTCACCAGGCTCAGGCCGTGTCCCCGCTGTGGAACCACACGCTGAGCTCCGCGACTTATGTTATGTACGGCTCGGGCAGCACGACGCTGCAGAACGCGCCGACCATATTCGATGGTGGCGACAATGTGATCTCGGCGCTCTGCCTGTCATGTCATGACGGCACCGTCGCCGTGGGGAGCATCGCTCACAACTACGACAACACCGCCGGCGCCAACCTGAACGGTTACGGTGTGATCACCGGGGACGGCAACGTCGGCACCAACCTGGCCAACGACCATCCGATCAACATGACCTACGGCGGCACCGGCATCGGCCTCAATGATGCGACCACCATCACCTCGGTGCTGTATGGCGATACGGTGCAGTGCGCCTCCTGCCACGAAGTTCACAACGAAAGCGCTAACGGATTCCTGCTGCGCGTTGCGAACACCAACAGCGATCTCTGCACGGACTGTCACAACAAGTAATGCTGCATTGCCGGTCGAACGGAGCCTGACGGATTACCGGCGTCAGGACCATCGTCCGAATCGCAACATGGAACTGGCCCCCGTTTCGATTTTTTTCGAACGGGGGCTTTTTCATGATAGCTTGATGAGCCACGATGAAAGTGATCCTGCGCCTACATTTTCGGGCATCAGTAGTACTGCTGGGTCTGTTGATGGCCTTTCCCGCTGCCGCCGCCGGAACCGGGGGGCGTTGGTGGTGGGACGCCCAGTTGCGAGCGCAGCAGGAATCCCGGCAATTCTACCGAGGAGATACCCAGACCCGGGACTACAAGATCCTGCGATACGGCCTGGGCTTGGGTATCAACGGCTACATCTACCACCCGGCCATCGCCAGCTTCCGGGTTGAACTGGATTTTCTGGCAACCCAGTACAGCGCTGCAGGGCGGAGGAAACAGGACAACACCGGGCTCGGCGTCGAGTTCAACCTCGTGCCCAACGGTCGCTACCCGTTCACAGTGCGATACAAGGAGTATCTTTTCGACCTCGGGGTGCGCACTGGAGGCGACCAGCCGATCTGGGTGTACGACACAGGTACGGTCTGGAGCGCAAACTGGGCGGCACGCGCCGGCCCGCTCCGCGGTCTAAGATACAACACGTCCAACTCGGCCTATCGCTTTCTGGACGAAGACCTTGGGAGAGACGTCCGGTCCAGGGACCGTGTGTCATGGAACCGGTTGTTCGGCCGTCTGAAGCACCGCCTGCAACTTGAGAACCGAGTCCGGGACAGTGCCCGCTCGTTACTGACCACGGAAGACCTGGTCCTGCGCCTGACCGAGCAACTCGACCTCTCGGACCGCTGGCGGTGGAACCTGCATGGGAACGGGCGGATCAACGATTCCACGATCGCGCTCCAGCCGTTCCCCAGCCAGCGGCGCTACAGCCTGCGCAACCAGTTTCAGCGGACCGATCCGAAATACTCTATCAGCCTGGAGAGTACCGCGGAGACGGTGAGGGAAGACCACGATGGCAGATTGTCGGCATACTCGGGCGCGGTCCGCCATACCCGGAGGATCAGCGATGATCTCAGCTTGACCGGATCGTTCTCCTACCGAACGGTGCAAGGTGACGATTTCTCGTCGCATGGACCAAACCTGTCTGCGAGGGGTTCATGGCGAGGCCGGGCAGGGAGTTTCCAGAGCAGCCTGGACCTCTCGGCAGACTATACCGTGGCGGTCGCCGAGCGGGATACGATGAACACCAAGCTGGACCAGTTCGGCTACAGCGGGATCCTGAAAATGAGGCACTTGCCGGCAGGCGGCAGCTCCAAGGAGCTGACCATCGAGCAGACCAAGAACGATTTTCAGGAGATCTTCGACACCGGCCCCAACCTGCCGGGGCCGGGGTTCCTCACGCCTGAGCTCAGAACTTTCGACGTGTTCCGGACCGAATTCTCCCTGGGCAAGCAACTGGATCGCCGCCGTGTGCAACTGAATACCGACTACACGCGCAGAATCTCCACCGATAGTGCCCTCACCGGCCTGCCCTGGCAGCGGGATAACGTCGTTTCATTGAGGGCCAACGTGACTCAGGGGGCCCTGAATTTCAGGCTGTCCAGCAGGTGGCAGGATCAGACGCTTAACAGCACTCTTGGTGATCGCCATTTCAATGAAACCCAGGCCAGGGTCCAGTGGCGGCCCCGTATCCGGATGTCCCTGAACGGGTCCTACCAGCAACAGACCCGGGACAGCCTCAGCAGCGCCCGATTTGTGACTGACAGTTATGAAGCAGGGTTTTCGTGGAGCGTTTTCGTCCTCGATTTCAACATCGTTGCCTACGAAGCTCGGGGATCGTCTTTCGGGGCCGAAGACTACCTGGACCGCGGCGTGCGCTGGACCCTGTCCTCAAGGATGGCAGGGTGGCTACCGGTGGTGACCGGGCACCGGGGCAACGGGGTGATCCGGTGAGTATTCCCACCGGTGCCTGGGGACGCAACTGCACGGTAGCGCTGCTGCTGGTCATCGTGGGCTGCGCCCCCATGCCACGAGTGATGGTGCCCTACGACTCACCTCACCAATGGCCGGCTGATCGTCCACAGATCCGGCTCGAAGGCACCATTACCCTGAACCGCCTGTACCGGTCGGAACAGTGGTTCTTCTTCCAGAACACTGCACAGACGTCTGCTCCCGATGCCGAGTACCTCAGACCATACGGGATTACATTTGCCGCAGACGACATCGTGATCGCCGACCCGGATCGCAGTCGCGTGTCCAGGATCGCGCCGGACGGCAAGAGCACTTTTTCGCCGCCGGACCTGTTCCTCGTTCCGATCGAAGTAGCAGTTTGCAACGGCGGAATAGCCGTAGCCGATGCGGAGGCGGGCACCGTCACCGTGCTTGACGACTCCCTCCAGCATGTAGTGCGCGAGGAAGCCGGGTTTGAAAGACCGACCGGGCTGGCCTGCCTGGGCGGGAGAATTTATGTCGCCGAGACCACCGGCCACCGCATAACCGTCATCGAGGACGACGGGACAAGGTGGTCCACCGGTTCCCGTGGAGACGGCCCGGGCCTGTTCAATTACCCGACCATGATGTCGATCCTGCCGCGAGACAACGAACTGGCGATTATCGACTCCATGAATTTTCGTGTCCAGGTGCTTGATCTTACGACTCTTGCACATCACCGCTCTTTCGGAGGTCTCGGCGATGCGCCGGGAGACATGCCTCGTCCCAAAGGTCTCGCTTTGGACAGCCGCGGGGACCTCTGGATCACGGATGCGTATCTCGACCAGGTTTCCGTGTACTCCACCGATGGCGCCTATCTCATCAGCATCGGGGTGTCCGGCTCGGACCTGTTCAATTTTCCCGCAGGCGCGGCTTCCCACCCTGATGGTAGAATTGTGATTGTCGATTCGCTGAGCCGAAGATTGCATGTATTCCGCCGTTTGCCTCAACCGACAGGTAGTGATCGATGATGAAGCTCGCACCCCGATTACCCCTGCGCCGGAGGTTCCTCCAGGGGATCGCCTGGTCCCTGGTGACCTGTGCCATCGCTCTGGGGCAGGGATCGGACATCGCGAACACCCCCCACAACCTGTCAGCAAGCGGCCCGGGATCGATCAAGGCAACCTCGGAAACGGAAATCTGCAAATTCTGCCATGTGCCCCACAATAGCCGCAGCGCAGAGGCTCTCTGGGCCCAGCAGCTTTCCGAAGCGATCTACCGTACTCCTCCGATCCGGACCGGGGAGAGCCAGCTCCAGACTGCGCCACAACCGGGCGGCAGCTCACGCCTATGCCTGTCGTGTCATGACGGGACTGTCGCGATGGGCGAGATCAGCGGCAGCAGGGGCAGGATCAGGATGGCCGGCCGGCAGAAATTCCAGCCAGGTGACCCGGGCTATCTGGGAACAGACCTCAGCGGCAGCCACCCCGTTTCGTTCGAGATCAGTGCCCGACCTATCGGTGCAGAGAGCCCGGCCATCGACATCGGGCTCCACGAGGTTTCCGCTATCATTTCCAACACCGTGGCTCCGCTTGATGCCAACAACAAAATGCAATGCACAACCTGTCACGACCCTCACAGTGACGCCTATTACCGCCCCGGAATCGTCCCGAGATTCTGGGTTGCACCGACGGTCCAGGAAGTCTGCACGTCATGCCACGCACTACGCTAAAAACACTGATCGCCGGGTTCGGAGCCCTGCTGTTGTGGGGTTGGGCATGCGCGTCCGACCGTCATGTGGACCTCTCGTTTCTGCCACGAGGTTGCGCGAGTTGCCACCAGGGTCACGGGGAGAGCGGTTCGCCGATGCTTCCATCGGACCAGAAACAGCTCTGCCTCCGTTGCCATACAACCGAGGCGAACGTGCTGACCATGGTCCAGGCCGGCATCCTGTCCCAGGACGCCGACCCGCCACTATTGCAAGCGCAGTTTCTGAAAGGTTTTGTCCATCCGATCAGCGATGGAGCCTTCTCCGCCAACGAGCCGAATGCAGTCACCTGCACGTCCTGTCACTCGGCCCATCGCAGCCCTGTGTTCAGCCGCCAGGCACCTGGACTCACCGCCGGCAGGAAGCTCTCGCCTCGAGGCGAAGGCGCGCTGGAATACGATTTGTGCGAGAGTTGTCACGGGAGCCAGGGCGCAGCCACTACTGATGTGCTGGATATCAGCAGGCTGTTCGACCCGAACAACCGGTCTTACCATCCGGTCAAGGCACCGGCGGGGAGTTCCAGTCCATCGGTTGCCGACAGCATTGCGGGCCGGGAGATCAATTGCACCGATTGTCACGGCAGCGACGACCTGGCAGGGCCAAGCGGGCTGCACGGTTCCAATGTGAGATTTCTCCTGGTGCGATCCTATGAATCCCTGGACGGCACGGCGGAATCTTTGGAAGCGTACGCCCTCTGTTACAGCTGCCATGATCGCCAGATGATTCTCGACTCGCCGACCTTCCCCCTGCACCGCCTGCATGTCGAGGATCGGCAGGCCTCCTGTTCAACCTGCCATGACCCGCACGGTTCCCCTGATCAACGGTCTCTGATGAGGATCAGTCAGGACGCACGGCGGTCGGAGATCACCCCCTCCGCATCCACAGGGATCCTGGCGTTCGAATCCGAGTTTGAAGGAACCGGCCTGTGTTACCTGACTTGCCATGGCGTTGATCACGCACCAGAGGCATACGGCCCGGGCTCCGAGACCCTGGCTCTCGAATTCGAGATCCCTCAAGCGAGCGAGGCGGATCGCTTCATCCCTTCCTCTCCGCCGGGCCGGGCACCCCGACCGGGCAGAAAATCCCGCCTCGATTCGGATTAATCTCCCAGATCATGCTTCCGGAGCAGGTACAGAATCCTTTCCTGGTTGACTCGCATTCGATCTAGCATGTCCGCCAGGAGCCCCAGGCCGACCAGCAGGATGCCGCAGACATTCAGCAACCCGCCGGCGAATCCGACCGCCTTGTAAGGAGAATAGCTTCCGGTGCGGAGGTAATGAACGAGGAGCCAGACGTCCAGCGCAGCCCCGAAAAGAAAAACACCTGACCCCAGGGTTCCGAAGAAACGGAACGGCCTGAAGTCCCGGACGGTGCGAACCAGGATCTTTCCGGCGTTCATCGCATACCGCAGTATGCTGCCTGCCACTCGGGAGCGACGGTCACTGAAATAGCGTACTTTGACAGGAACTTCACAGATCGGAATGTTTTTGAACGCCAGGTCCAGGATGGTCTCCTGGGTGTAGGTAAATTTGCCGAACAGGTTGAGGTGCAACAGTGCTTCCCGGCTGTAGGCCCTGAATCCACAGGACACGTCGCGCAGGGTCGTCCCTGACGCCGACCGCACCACCGCCGCGACCACCAGGTTGCCCCAGTACTTCACCTTCGACATGTTGGCGGGCCGTCCGGCAGGCCCAAACCGACAACCGGTGACCAACCCCGTCTGGCCGGCCAGCAACGGTGCGAGCAGAGCCGGGATTTCATCCGGGTCGAACTGGCCGTCGGCATCGATGCTGACCAGGATATCTGCGCCCTGCTCCAATGCAACCTGATGCCCGGTTTGGAACGCACCTCCAACCCCTCGGTTCGTGGCATGACGGACGACGATCGCACCTTCAGACCTGGCGGCATCTGCGGTGCCGTCTGTACTGCCATCATCAACCACCAGCACCGTAGGCGGCCCATAACCGCCAAGATCCTTTGGCAACGAGTTGATAACCCGTGCGATGGATGCGGCTTCGTTCAGGGCGGGGATAAAAATCATGATTTTCAAGAGAATCCACCCTTAATATTCACCCAGTAACCGTCAAATGAGCAATCTGGTCAGATAGCCGACTGGCGCGAAGAAGTATACTAAAGTTTCTATTCATTCGGCGGATAATGGTGATCTGGTGCAACGAGCCCGGGAACAATACCGACTAACAACCGGACTGTTGATTGTTACCCTCGCCTGCACCGCTGCATTCATGGGGTCCTGTTGGGGCACTGCGATATTCGACGACCACCACAGCCTGATCGACAACCCTTCGGCTCATGACCCTGCTAACATTTCGGACTTTTTCGCCGATTCATCACTGTTCTCGGTATACGGGTCCGGCAATTACCGCCCTTTGGTTCTGACGACCTATGCCCTTACCTACGGCCTGTTCGGAGATTCATTGCCGGCGCTGCACGCCGGCAACCTGATCCTGCACATCATCTGCGCCTGCCTGGTGTTCGTTTTCCTGACGTGCCTCGCTCGCGCAAGTTCCGGATCACTGCCTCCAGCTTCAGCATTGACGGGTTCACTGGTGTTCGGCCTGCACCCGGCGGCGAGCCAGGTGGTGCATTACATCTCCAGCCGCTCCGAATCGATGGCGCTGCTGGGTGTGCTTGGATGCCTGGTTCTCCATGTCCTCTCCCTGGAAACACCGGTACGTCACCGTAGGCTCTTGTTACGGGCCGGCTCCATCGCCGCTCTGGCCGGCGGCTTCCTCTCCAAGGAGAGCGCCGTACTGGCAGCCCCCTTCCTGGTGGCCACCGACCTCGCCGTGAAGCCGGGTTGGAGTTTTGAAGACATCAAAAACCGAGTCGGCCGGATGCTGGTACCGGTGGGTAGCTGCCTTGCATACGTCTGGATCGTTTTCAGCCCCGGATGGATTCGAGTCACGGCGCCGCCACCGGCCTGGAACGCCGTCGATGGTGTGGATCTGTCGTTCCTGTCCCGGGCACGGGCGCTGTGGGCCTACTACGAAGCAACCGTCTGGCCTGTCCGGCTGGCGCCGTTTCGTGAACTGGATCGCTCCGATTGGGCAGCGCTATCAGCCGCCGTAGCCCTGGTGGTACTGCTCGCGGGCCTGGTCATCGGCGCAGTCCTGTTGCTCCGGGCGAGGAATCGACTGACCGGACTGGGCCTTGTGATCTATTTCGGCGCCTTGGCCCCGTACCTGTTCATCACCTTGAACCTGCTGATCAACGAGAACAGACTGTACGCGGCGCTGCTGGGGATCGCAATGCTGGCGGCTCAAATCCACGCCGCCTTGCTGAGCCGCTTCTCCTCCTCCAAACCCATGCGGATCGTTACGATTGCCGTCACCATGATCCTGCTTTTGATGGTGGCCCGTGACTGGCGGACGTCCTGGACGTGGGCTTCGGAATACAGGCTGTGGAATGCTGCTATAGCAGCTTCACCCAACAGCGCAGAGGCTTACACCGGCCTGGCGACGGCGTACATCCGGGAGCAGAACTGGAAGGCGGCGATTGATGAACTGGAAAGAGCAGCAGCACTTCCGATGCGCCAGGGTCACGTTGTCCAGGATAACCTGGGAATTTGCTGGTACCACATGGGGAACAGGGAAAAGGCGCTGGACCATTTCAACAGGGCGTACGCGCTGAACCACTACTCTCCCGAGATCCTCAACAACCTGGGCAGCCTGCTTCACGAGTTGGGCAATCCCGAGGCAGCTCTCCCCTACCTGGAAGCAGCCGTCAGACTGGCCCCGGCCTACTGCGAGGGACAGATGGAACTGCTGGCGATCCAGCGCTCGCTGGGGCACTACCCGGCTCTTGCTGCCTCGTTTGCGCAGGTGCCAGCCCACTGTCGCGAGGATCCACGCTATCAAGGCTTTGCAGCCTGGTTGGCCAAGGAACGGAATTGAAGCTGGAGCAAACGCTCTCAGACGGGAACCGGGCCGAACAGAGCAGATAACATTATGCGGCTGTTGCACGATGGCGAGCCACAGGCATCTCGACGATATCGACCTGTCACTCCTGCAACCGTTTTCTGGCACGCTCCTTCCATACTGACTCGGGCGCCTCTCGGACATATCGCTCCCAAACCTCCCTGGCACCATCCGGATCGCCCACAGCTTCAGACGCCTGCCCGAGTCCATAGAGTGCATTGAATTCGTGAGGTCTTTGCTGCAATATCTCCCGGAACATCAGAACAGCCCTGCTAGGATCTCCTGCATCCAGGTAGCTGAATGCAAGGTTGGTCAATATCTCCGGATTACCTGGATTTTGCATAAGAGCGTTTTCGAAAGCAGTCACAGCCCCTCGAGGATCTGAGCGTTGCAGCAACGCATTCCCCAACTCGAACCATTCACGCGCATCCACTGCCCCTGAGTTCAATTGAGCGTCCAACCTGAGTTGAACCTTTCTCAGCGCGATCTTTCTGGCTCGTTCGAAGTAGCGATCCGCTTCTTCGATACGCCCCAATTGGCGGTACGACAGACCCAGGTTGAAGTTGGCGTTGTAATGCCCCGGCTCTCTTTCGACAGCCGCTTCATAGTGCGGCACGGCACGGCCAATATCACCCTGCTTCCAGTAGTTCCAGCCAAGATTAACGTTCGCAACCACATTGTGCGGATATTTTCTCAAAGCATCCTGCCACAGCGATAGATCGGTTGCCCAAACCAGGCTGCGACTATACGTAGCCCACGACAACAGCACTACGCATCCAAGCGCCAGCAGGGTCACCGCTGCCAACAGCCTCGGTGGCAATCGACCCCACAGCAGGCACCCACCTGCGCCGAGCAGTCCAGCCAAGCCTATCGAAGGCAGATACATGCGATGCTCAAAAACCATTACCAAAGGCATGATGGTGCTCTCGATCAAAAGGCAGACCGGAAACCATAGCAGCAGAAATCCATACACACGCCGATTCCTTGCCTGCAACAACCATATTCCGACAGCTGCCACCAAGAGAGCAACTACCCACGCCAACAAGGTCGTCCAGGGGTCAAGTAGCGTGTGAGACAATCGAAAGTCATGCACGACCGAGAAGCGGGCCGGCATGGGCCAGAACAGCTGGGACAGGTGAAAGCCGATCACCCTCGGTTGCGTCAACAACCTTTCCCACATCGTGAAGTCGACCCGCCAATATCCCTGTACAAGAGTTTCCCAAAGCCCGAGTCTCGCCGCCCGATCCACAATCAGAACGAGTGCAGCAATGCCGGTCAATCCTGAGCAGGTATATACTAGGCTCTCCCTGCGCACCGGCCGGCTATGCCTGAGAACGCCCAGTTCGGCCAGCGGCAAAAGCATGAATATGATCCAGGCGTTTTCCTTGGACAGAATACCCAGCAAGACAGCAAGCATCGCTACTAGGCACCAACCCGTTCGTCTCCAACCGGTTCCCAGACGGCATCTGACATAGGCGAACACCGCCAGGACAGAGAACAGGGCCGCCAACGAGGTCATTCTTTGAACGATATAGCTTACAGCCTGCAACTGGATCGGATGGACGGCCCAAACCAATGCCCCCAGAAACGCACCTGCGGAAACCGCAGGCCGGCTCCGCCCCAGGGTGTGACCGAAAACAGAGAGGAACAGAACAAACACGGCCAGAGCAGATAGTGCGTGGATTACAAGGTTGGTTGTTTGGAATGGCGCTGGTGCCCCACCCCCCCGATACCAATCGATGGCGAAAGTGACATTGGACACCACTCTTCTCGGCAGATAGCCTCCACGCGCCGCCCTGAGTACACTCTCAAGTGTCAGTTCCTCGGCATGCACGGCCTCCCAGTCGATGATATTTGTCCTGTCATCGTAGTGGAAACTGTTCGCAGGAACCTGGCGAAACGTCCAGGCCACAATTATCAGGAGAACCAGAGCGAGACCATAGTTTTGCCATCTGGCGGACTGATTATCGGTTCCGGTAGCCATTAGTTTGTTCGCGGCGAAGACTCAACCCGATCCGGTACATTAGCGATATCTAACTGTATGGCTGAAAGCAACATTTGAAGACCGACGACAAAACACACAGCTGACAGCATGATGGTTCCTGCCGTTCGCGGAATACCGGTAGCGACCGAAAGGATCCACTGCACGAGGCCAAAACACCCACCAAAAAGGAACAGCGGCAGTCCTGCCATCAAGTAAATCGACGCCATATTGAAATCATAAATGTAATACTTCAAGAACAATCGCCTGAGAATGGATCTGGTCAACTTGAGTGGAAATCTAAAAAGGATGTTGCGAATCCGAAGATTGCTTGATTCGCTGCCGTACACAGCAGGCATTTCCACATCTCTGACAACTGCCCTGAGCACATGCAATCGCGCCAGCATATCGGTCTCGAAGTAATACCCGGTGGAGAGCTTATGCAGAGGCAATTGTCGGAGCATCTCAGCTTTGATTACCGTAAAACCGTTTGTAGGATCCATGACATTCCAGTAGCCAGAAACCATTTTTACGGCGAAAGAAAGAATACTGTTTCCGAATAGACGCATTTTCGGCATGCTTCTCAAGTGTTCATAATGCCTGAGCCGGTTTCCCTTGGCATAGTCCGCCCTGCCCTCTTGCAGGGGCTTGAGCAGATCCGGAATCCGGTCCGCGTCCATTTGACCGTCACCATCCATTTTCACGATCAGATCGCTTCCCAATTCAAGGGCTTTGCGATAACCGCTTACCATGGCGCCACCAACACCACGGTTGAACTCATGGTGGACAATGACGACCCGCGGATCCCGCAATGCCGCAGCCTGATCTCCCGATTTCTCGGGGCAACAATCATCAACCACAACAATGACGGCGATGTCCTCCGAGAGCGACCGGATTACCTTCTGGATCGAATCGCGCACCATGAAAGCCGGAATGACAACGGCGATCGCTTTGCTGTCTTTCTGCACCATGACGTCACCCCATCCACCACCGGGTTACACGGAAGAGTGGTATCGGATTGTACAGCGATACGGACCGATCCAGTAGCCAACCGCGCCGGTGTACGGCAGTCTCGATGTCGTAAATGTTCGAAACATGGTAGTGACCGGAAAAACCGGCCAGCCGGCGCCCCGCACGGTACAGCAGATTCTCGGTGGGACCAGAAATCACCAGAAGACATGGCCTGCGTGCTACACGAGCCAGGGAGGCAAGAGTTCCGTCCAAATCGTCGATATGCTCCAGAACGTCCAGAGCAAGGATAATGTCCTGGCTCTGCTCCGGTATGGTCTCGATCGATTCCGTCAGATTTGACTCCAACTCCATGAAATCGCAGGATTTTCTGGCCAACGGAACCGCAAGAGGGTCCACTCCGGTAATGGCGTGTCCCTTCGACGCCAGATACGAGAAGGTCACTCCTCCCCCGCAACCGAAATCCAGCACAGCCTTGCCACTTGCTCCGGAGATCATGCGGAGGGCCATTTCGATGCGTCGCCAGAATAACCAGCGTATTAGCGGATTCGGATGGGTATAGGAGGGAATAGCCACCTCGTCGAGCTCCCCACGAGCAGCGCAGGAAAGCGCCTCTCGGAACAGGGCAAGGTATTGCTCCCGGTATCCTGGACCCAGGACGGTCTTCCGGCGTGTCATTTTCGTCTCGGTCCTCATCAAGGTACTCATCCGCGTCCCCGGATCGATCAAGCCGGCCTGTGCTCCATTGCCGGCTGTCTACTTGTAAGTGAAATATGCTTTTACCACAACAGGATTCCTGCGTATACTTCCCTCTGATGAGAACCGTTTTTACGAGCATGACGAGCGGAATCTCCCACCGTCCAATCGATACGGCGGTAGTGGTGCTGATCTTCGTCTTCGCGCTGGTAATCAGGCTGGCGTACAACTCTAATACAGTCGTCGACAATCCAGTACGTGCCGATGCTAGGAAGTACGTCACATACGCCATGAACCTGACCCATTTGGGAATCTATTCGCAGGATTACACCCAAAATCCGGCTCCCGACTGCCAGGTAACACCGGGATACCCGCTGTTTCTGGCGGCGATGATCGCCACATCGGATTCCTTTGATGAGGCCTACCGAAGAATCCTGTTCGTCCAGGCCTTGCTGGGAGCCCTGACTGTAGCGATGGCATTTGCGCTGGCCCGCTCGTTCCTTCCGACCGGCCCGGCTGGCATAGCGGCAGGATTGACCGCCATCTCCCCTCATCTGATCACAACCGGAGGCTATCTTCTTACGGAAACACTGTTCACAACACTACTGCTGGGGGCCCTTCTCGCTCTTGTCATGGCGGCAAAGTCCGGCAAAGTGGGCATCCTAATAACTGCCTCTGTGTGCTTTGGTATCGCCGCCCTGGTGCGCCCCTCCATGCTGCTGTTCCCGGTGTTTATTATCCCGCTTGTTCTGCTTCGATGGCCCCACCGCAACCGTGTTCTTACATGCCTCATCCTGATATGCGGTGTCCTGATCTGTTGGATGCCGTGGACCCTCTACAGCCGGCTCACTGTACCTCCCGATTCGGCCAAGGCCGGCCTGGCATCGGCAGCCTTCGCCATGGGGACCTACCCGGACCTGATCTACAAGGATCCACGCTATCGCGGCTACCCGTATTATGAAGATTCCGAATACCAAAAGATGTCATCGAGCTTCACCTACACCTTACAGGTTCTCAGGGTGAGGGCATCGGAGGCCCCATCAAAATACCTGAAGTGGTATACGCTGGGAAAACCGGCCATGTTCTGGGCGTGGGACATTCTAGTCGGCGCAGGCGGGATTCACATATATCCGGTCATTACTTCGCCTTACACCGAAAACGTTCTAGCCAGAGCAAGCTCTCGAATCATGGAACTGCTTCACCCCATTCTGCTGTCGCTGACAGCTCTGGGATTACTGGCCATGATTCCAACCATCATACGACGACCCAAATCAGGTGCCGGGACATATTTTGCTCCTGCTATTCCCTACCTTGCCATACTCTACTTCACACTGCTGCACGCGGCCCTGACACCACTTCCGAGATACGCCATTCCACTGAAACCGCTTCTCTACGCCACGGCCTGCCATGCTGCTTACACCGCTTGGCTCTTTATCTCTAGTTCACGGGAGTCCAGAAGAGTGCTCAGCCAACAACTATGATTCACATTGTGTTAGGCACCAAAGCGCAACTAATCAAGATGGCGCCGGTCATGAGGCTGTTTCGGCGTAGAAACATACCGTACAACTTCATTGCGACCGGGCAGCACAAGGAAACCATGACCGGATTGCTCAAGGATTTCAACCTGCCACAGCCTGATATCACGCTGTATTCTGGCCCGGATATTACCTCTCCTCTTCGAATGTTCGCCTGGGCTGCTCGTATTCTTTTTCGCAGCCTGACATCTAGAAAGCAGATTTTCGGGAACGACCACAACGGCATAGTGCTGGTCCATGGAGACACTTTATCGACCGTGCTCGGCGCTTTGATTGGCAGGCTGGCCGGGCTCAAGGTTGGGCACGTCGAGTCCGGACTCCGCTCCTTCCGAATGTTTCATCCTTTCCCCGAGGAGCTAACTAGACGCATCACGTTTCGATTGAGCCACATTCTGTTCTGTCCCGGAGAGTGGGCCGTCAAGAATGTCTCTCACATGAAGAAAACCATCATCGATACGGGCTGCAATACAATGATTGAAATCGCTGCTCTCAGCAAGGATTTAAGTGCACGCACAGATCATGTTCCGAAAGGTATTTTTTGCCTGGCAAGCATCCACCGCTTTGAAAACATCTTCAACCAGTCCACTTTCAGAGAACTGATCGCGCATCTGGAGCAGATTGCTAATTCAACACCTCTGGTTTTTATTCTGCATCCACCTACAGAACAACAGCTGCACCGCTATAAGCTTTACACTCGCCTTGAGGACAATCCGCGTATCGAGCTACGCCCGCGTTATTCCTATCTGGACTTTGCCGCTCTATTGCGCAAGGCAGAATTCGTAGTGACTGATGGCGGCAGCCTACAGGAGGAATCTTCTTATCTGGGCATCCCCTGCCTCCTGATGCGAAAAGCGACCGAACGCCAGGAAGGTCTGGGCGGTAATGTGTGTTTATCTCGACTGGACAGCCGCACTATTCGCAATTTCATCGAGAATTACTCAGAACATCGCTGTCCGGCTCTATCCTGTGACATCGCCCCCTCTGAGGCTATCGCAGACGAGGTCGACACCTACCGATGACTCTGGAGGTTTAGAATGCCGCCCTCGCCCCGAGCATTTCCCTGGAGGACATTCTTTCGGTGGTCTGTTGCTTTCGCAATTCTTTTCTTTGTTGCGAGAGTATTGTTCATCAACTGGAATGAATTATCTGCACTCAACCTCTCCATCAGGGTAGATTATTTACTTTACTCCGCTGCTGTTCTTGGCCTCCATTTTCTCGCCTCAGCAACGTTGTGGCACCGCCTTACAGTCCTCAACCACGCCAGCATTCCTTTACCGGACGCCATTTCGGCATGGGCTTATTCCATACTCGGCAAGTACGTCCCGGGTAAGATCTTCCTGGTGATCGCCAGAGCAGGCCATTACTCACGTCACGGTATTCCTTCAGCAAGTATTGCGGTTTGTTGTTTTCTGGAACTTCTTCTTCAGTTACTGGCAGCTACAGCAATCTTCGCCGCCACCCTGCCTCTTCTGCGTGGAGATAGCATCAGTGGACTTGGAATGACGGGGTTTGCTGCTACGGCAACCGTGCTTCTCGTGCTTTCCAACCCGCGTATTCTGGAGAGAATTTCGAATGCTATCCTGCAAGTTCTCAAGAAGGAACCGATAGCGATCACCGTGAAGCACAAACACCTCTTGACACTTTTTCTTGCGTACATCTTGAATTGCCTGCTTCTTGGTGCCGCCTTCCTTCTGCTCGTCCGCTCCGTTTACCCTGTTGATCTCGACCGCTTTCTTTATCTGACTTCCAGCTTTCTGCTTGCAAGCTGGATCGGTATCTTCAGTCTCATTACACCTGGCGGGCTGGGTGTTCGCGAAGGAGTCCTCTTTGTAGCGCTCCAAGCCATTATGCCGGCTCCGCTCGCAGCAGGCGTCACTCTGCTGGCGCGGCTATGGGCGACTTCAGGTGAATTGGCTTTCGCCGGGCTGGCGCGCCTGATGCTTCGAGCCAAGGTACAGGGCAATGTCGAAAGCTCGTGACACATTCAACTCCACCGACTATTGGCGGAGTAGATTGAGGTCCCAAACCGACCTCTCGACGGTAGGTCACCGCTCATTCGGGCTCGAATACAACCGATGCATTTACCGAAAAAGAATGGAATATCTCACCGAATTCATCCAACTCTTCAAGGTGGCCCCACGGAAAGCTCGCGTCCTCGACATTGGCTGCGGCAGCGGCTTTTATGCTGACTTTTGGAAAAACTACGATATAGAACACTATACCGGCGTTGACGTTTCGCCTGCTGCCATTACCCGCCTCCAAGACAGGCACCCATACTACAGGTTCCAGGTGCAGGACATTTCGCATGCACTGCCCGACAGTATGCTGGCCCGGCCATACGACATCGTCACCTGCTTTGACGTGCTCTACCATATCGTCAACGACCAGTTATTCGAGAAGTCCGTCGCGAACATCGGCAGGCTGATTAAACCCGGCGGGTATTTTCTGGCTTTCGAACAATTCTCCAGACAGAGCTACTCACCTTCCGCCCATGTCAAGTTCAGGAACAGATCTGCGTATTCAGACGGCTTCACTGCCAGCAGGCTTTCCGTCGTTCACAGCAGGCATTTGTTCCAACTTCTTGTTCCACCTCTGTTTGGTACACAGCTGCTTGACGTTCCGATCGCAGGCATTTACAAGCTGGCAGGCCAAATGACAATTTCAAGTGAATCTTTCGGCCGATTCGCGGGTAGAAGCTTGCTGGGCCTTGATCGCGTGCTGCTTCGATGCGGATCTCGCCTGCCCAATAACGAATTTATCTGCTTTCAGGCCGATCCGGACGCGTAAGGGTGGAATCCCGGATGAAGCAAGGACCTGTATCCATTCCTCAATATCTCGAGCAACTTGGCACGAACCGTACCAGTCCAATGCGGGCATTCGCGGAAGAGTTCCTCGAAATGCACCGGACCAGTCTTGCTCCCTTCTCCAAAAAATGGGTGGCCAACCCGTTCAACCAGTGGAGCCGACAGTGGGAATATCCGTTCTGCCATGAAGCCATCAACAAGTACGCCGCGACACAAGAGCACCCAATCCGCGTTCTGGATGCAGGAAGCGGAATCACATTCTTCCCTTTTTACCTGAGTGAATCCGACCCGGTGAATCACATTACCTGCTGCGATCTGGATCCTGCACTTGCCACCAGCTTCTCGACCATCACCGAGAATGGGAACCGCAAGGTCGGCTTCATCAACAGAAACCTTGCAGACACAGGCCTTCAGGACCACTCCATCGATGCGATCTACTGCATCTCGGTCCTGGAACACATCTCCGCACGAGAAGACATCCTCCAGGAATTCCACCGCCTACTCCGACCCGGCGGCCTACTTGCCATCACCTTCGATATTTCACTTGATGGCCTGGGCGATATAAGCCCCGAAGAGCTGCCTCTCATGATTAAGGCCCTTCGCAAACTGTTCGCCCCCGACGACTCCGGCTCCCTCGAAGCGCTGGAAAACGGCAAGCACCTGCTCGAACGGGATATCGTTTCAACGCAGTACATCGCCAACCGGCATCCCGCTCTTCTCCCATGGCGATATCCGTTATTGAGCTCGATCAAGTCAGCACTGCTTAAGAGAAGAATACCGTCTAGCCGAATCAAACAGCTCACGTTTTCATCGCATACGTTTCGAGCGAAACCGTAGAGCTATTAATAACTCGGCTTGGGCGCACGATCAGGCCTCAATCCCGCCCTTTTTCTTTTTCCCGGTCGCATCGATGATCTTCTTCATCGCTTCCGGCATACCCAGGCGGCCGAGTTTCTTCACGATGAAGGAGCTTTTCATGATCAGCTTCATGGACGACAGCATGTAGTCCCGGCGGAACTGGTCCGGATACTTCATGAAGTCGGCCATCTTCGGCATGTAGAAGTCCCGGTAGCAACGGATGATCGCCTCGTCGATGTCACGGAGGCTCATGCTCTCGGGCTTGATGATCGGCTCAATGAGGTTGTACTTTGAGTAGTCGTGGACCGCGATATGGTCCTTGCACTCCTGGTACAGAGGAGAATACGGCCAAGGGGTGATCGCAAGGTAGTGCGCCATATCCGGATTCAGGTACCGGGACATTTTCAGGGTCTCCCGGACATGCTCCTCGGTCTCGTCGGGAAACCCGAGTACGAACGAGGTCTCGCTGAGCATGCCGTACTCCCGGATCAGCTCCAGCGACTCCCTGCCTTCCTCCACCGACGAGCCCTTGTCGATCCTGTCCAGGGTCTCCTGGTCGGTCGCTTCCAGGCCGACATAGACGTGGACGATGCCGGCCTTGCGGTACTTGGGCAGGAACGCCTTGTCCCTGACGATGTCCGCCGCCCGGGTCTCCATGAGCAGCAGCATGTCCAGGTCCATGGAGATGATGCGGTCCAGCAGCTCTTCCCAGCGGTCCTGGTCGTGGGTCGGATACTCGTCGGTGAACAGGATGACGTTGACGCCATGGTCGTCATGCTGCATCCGGATCTCTTCGGCCACCATCTCAGGCGCCCTGGCGCGCCACGTTTTCTCCCAGAACTGTTGCTGGGAACAGAACGTGCAGGTGTAGTTGCATCCACGTGAGGTCGCCACAGCCCCCAGCTTGCCGTTGGGCACGGCGAAGTATCTGTACGTATCCCAGTTCAGGATATCGAAAGCAGCCTTGTACTCTTCCATGTCTTCAAGGAACTGCCGCGGTGGCGTGAGCTGGGTTTCACCGGTACCGTTCCGGTACACCAGCCCGGGTATGGAGGCAAGATCCCCGCCGTTCTCCAGTGCCTCCAGCATCTCCTGAACCGTTCTCTCCCCTTCCCCCTTGACCACGATGTCCACCGGCGAATCGGGAGCTTCCAGGATCTCCTTCCACATGAAGGTTGGATGCACCCCGCCCAGTATGTAAAGCGAGTCGGGCAATTCTTCCTTGACGACCTTCCCCAACTCCATGCAGGTATTGATGGTGGCGGTGATGGCGTAGGAGGCGACGTACTTCGGCTTGTGCTCCCGGAGCTGCTGCCGGATCTCCTTCCAGCCGGTAAACAGCGACATGGCATCGTACAGCCGGGGCGTAACGCCGGCCTTCCGGGCGGCATCGGCGATGTACAGCAGGTTCAGCGGGACCCAGCGGCCCGCAACCTCCACCACGCCGCAGTGGTACGGCGGCGTGACCAGCATCAGCTCAGACTTTTTCACCGGCTCCCCTGTCCTCCTTCGTCATCCGCTTCAACTTTAACACACCGTAAAAGCCCCACGCCGTCAGGGCGAACAGCACCATGTGCTTCACTCCAAGAGCCGGAATCTGGGCCGTGCCGGCTTTCGGAAGCCACTCGTATTCCCTGTAGAACCAGACCCGGACTGCGCCACCAGCCAGCACCCAGATCAGCGATCCCCAGGCGGTTCGCAACAGGATGGCGGCAACCCGGTCCGGGATCTTCCCCGGCCAGTGCCCGACCACCACATGGGACAGGAGGCAGGAGGCGAACAGGAACGCCACCGCCAGATCGTGGAAGTAGTTGTTCATCATGACCAGCAGCGCTTCAATCAACCCTCTCGCCCTCCTCGTACTGTTCACTACCGGTGAGATGGATGCGCATGTCCATGTCGAATATATGGTATGTGCTCCAGACCGGGAACCAGACGATCCCCCGGTACGACACGACCAGCAGAACAAAAATCGTCAGGCACCATCCGGCCAGTTTCCGGCCATCCCATTTAGCAAAAAGGTGCATGTGCAACAGGGTTCCGTAGGCGCACCAGGCGGCAAAGCCGAGGGTCTCGATCGGGTCGAACGACCATGCGACTCCGAACAGCAGGAACTTGTACAGGGAACCGGTGGCCAGCATCGCCGAGTGCAAGAGGAAGCCGGCGGTGAGGGTACCGGTCAGAGGGCGGGCCGGACCGGGGTTCCCCTTCCGAAGCAGCAGCCAAGCTGCGTAACCTGCATTGACCGCCAGCATCCCGAATGCGAACCAGGCGACGATCGCGTGGATGTCCACCACCCAGGACCGTTCCGAGATGGTCAGGGCGTACGGGGTCGGGTCGTACAACCGGCCGTGGAACAGCACCGCCGCCGCTACCAGGCAGGCTCCCGGGGTGGCGGACGCGGGGATACGGTCCAGGAACCGGAACAGAGTGGGAATCAGAAGAACAGCTGCCGCGATTGACAGTGCACTCTCGAAGGTGCCGAAGATCGGCAAGTGGCCGGCCTCGATCCACCGGGCGATCCACAAGCCGAGTACGAACAACAGTGATAACCAGGCTGCGCCACCAGCCATTCGGGCCAGATGCGGCGCATTCGGCCGTCGCCAGGAAACAACCCCCAGGACACCGGCTAGGAGGGCAATGAATCCTGCGGCCAGCATCAATGCAGGCGTGACGTTCACAGGTCCTCCTCCAGTCCTGCCGGCATTTCACCCCAACCCAGGATCCGGGCCGGCTCCCCTTCCACCGCCAGCCTGAATACTACCTCGGAACGCTTACCCGGAAGGCGCAGCATCAGCCCGATCAGGCCCAGGGCGAACCCGGCGAACAGCGGCAGGACCCCCGGGTCCCGAACCAGGGTGAACTCGCCCCAGTAGCGGATCTCGGCGATCCGGATGGTCAGCCCTTCGAAGTCGAATCCCTGGTTCGCGGATAACGAAGCCGTACCGAGGCTCAGATGGCCGCGATAGACCTCCAGGTCGATCACCGGCTCGTTCAGGTTCAGTGAACGGGTCACCAGCCGTCCGTCCTGCTCTTCCGGGTCGGGGATCACTGTCAAGTAGAAGCGGTGAGGATAGCCTTCGACCTGGAACCAGTCCCGCAAACCGGGCGGGAACAGGTTCATCTTCACCCAGGCCGAATCCAAAATCTGGCCTTGTTTGTCCAGCAGTTCGTACCGGGGTACGTACCCGAACCCGGACAGCCGCAGGAACGAGGCCGGGCCGGTCATCACAGGCTTGTTGATCCGGGTGATCGACCGGCTGCCGTCTTCCCATCCCAGATCGGCCTCCAGCTGGGTGAACAGCAACTGGTCCTGCCAGAACTCAGGCGTGATCCGCCGGACCACGAATTCCGGTCCGGACCGGAAGATCTCACCCTCGGCGACCTGGAAGGTGGTCTCGTTGCGGCCGGCCAGCGTGAGCAGGAAAGCGGTGGCGATCAGGAAGAAGGAACCGTGGAACAGGTAGGTCCCCAGGGCCGACCAGCGGCCTCTGGAGCCGGTAAGTCCTGTATCAGGCCCATCCTGCCGGGCTTTGTATCCGGCCCGTTTCAGGTCGATTTCGACCATCTCCGGACCAACCGGTACGGTCCACTCCGGAGGACGGTCGCAGAATGCCGATCGGGGCGACAGGTCATGTTTAAGGATCGCAAGGCGGCGCCAGAGACAGGTACCGGTGTTCACCAGGAGCAACAGGTACAACAGCCAGAACGGCATTAGAGAGGCGATGTTCCGGACCACGTGGGGCGGGGACGATGCGGCCCAGATCGCCAGCAGGAGGTAGTACAACACCGCCAGGACAATCAGGACGATGGACAGCTTCCAGGAACCGAGCCAGAGCCAGATGTCCTGGCGAAACCGCCTTACAGCGAACAGGGTCTTATCCAACATTGAAGACGTGCTCGCTCCCTTCCATGACCAGGTTCACGCCCCAGAACGAAACCAGAACGCCAATGATGGCGAAAACAAGCAGCCAGGCCAGCTTCCGTCCCCGCCAGCCCATGGTAATCCGGAGATGGAGCGCCAGGCCATAGATCAGCCAGGACAGCAGGGACCAGGTTTCCACCGGGTCCCAACTCCAGTACGAGCCCCACAGGTCCTTGGCCCAGATCGAGCCGGCGGCGATCATGATGGCGTCGGTGATGAACCCGAACACGGTGGATCGGAACATCAGTTCGTCCAGCCGGGCCAGGGCGCCGTCCGGGTCCTCTCCGCCGGATTTCTTCGAGCGGCTGAGGTACAGGATGCCGGCCCCACACGCCACGGTGTAGGCGCCATAGGCCAGCCAGGCGAAGAAGATGTGGATGTACAGCCAGAACGACTGCAGGGCGGCCACCATCGGCTGTGCGGAGGTATCGGACATCGCCCCTCCGCCCATGATCACCAGGGCGAACGGCAATGCGCCGGCGGCCAGGAGCGGGTAACGCTTCTTCCAGCCGGCCCACAACGTCATGACGACGATGAACCAGCCACCTACCAGGGCGTTCTCGAAATTGCCGATGGTGGGGATATGGCCGGTTTCGACCCAGCGCCAGGCGAACAGCAGCGTGTGAGCGGCAAGACCGATGGCCACCAGCCTGAATCCCAGTCCGACTACCTTGTCCCGCTTGAATACCTGACCGTGGATCTGCAGGGCCACCGCCAGGGCGTAAACAACCAGTACAACCCAGAACAGGATGCCGAACAAGCTACTCATGACACCTCCTCCCCCTTCTCCGGGCCTGCGGCCAGGTAGTCCCGGATCGACCCCAGTTCTTCGTGGAAGCGTTGGCTGAAATATTCGCCCCGGCCAGTCAGTCGGAACTCGCTGGCATCCCACGACAGCGCCACCTCCCGACGGTACCACAGCAGTCTCCAGATCAGGCCAGTGATGCCCAGCACGAAGCCGGCTATCAGCAGGCCGCCTCCACGCTCGGCGATGACCTGAAACGCCACCCAGTAACGCAGTTCCTCCAGCACCAACCGACCACCGGACCATGAAGCAGCCTCGCCTGGGCGCAAGACGCCGCGAAACAGCTCCATTCCCTCGGAAACGATGCGCAGGCTCACCCCGGTGTCGGGCAGGTCGGCCAGTTCGGGGAACCGGGCGTCCGGCTCCAGCGGTTCGATTTCGATTGAGATCGCTCCGTCTCCGATCGGCGCCAGCGTGGGAGCCTTCCCCAGGGTGGCCGCCACCACTGAAACACGGTCCAGCGTAAAGCCGTCACCGTCCTGCAACCAGAATACCGGCGCAAGCCCGGCGCGGTGCACCAGCAGCTTGGCGCTACCGACTGCAGCCGGCCGGTTGATCCACGACTCCCGGTCAATCGCCCCTCCCCCGGTCATGAACCGGAAGACCGCTCCCAGTTGCAACGGGAAGCCGTCCTCGTAGAGCGGGACTACCTTTTGAAGCGCGAACCGAAGGTCCGGAGGCGGAAACAGCGGCGGCTCGCGCACCACCTGTTGGTATTCACCCTGAAACTGCTGGCCCTCCACCAGGATCACGTCGCCTACAAACCGGCTGTAGTACAGCAGCGCGCCGCCGGCGCAGATCAGGAAGAAACTAAAATGAAAGGCCAGGAAACCCAGGGGCGCCGTACGGTGCCGCACCGCCCAGACGGTCTTCTCGCCAACCTTCCGCACCTGGTACCCGAACCCCTTCAAGGTTTCAACGGCGTGGTCTGCGGACCAGACGGCAGGCAGTTCTCCCGAAAGACTTTCCTCCATACCGGTCCAGGCCCTGAGGCCCGATTCGGCCCTCGGCTTGAGCCGTACACGGCGGATCGTCGGTCCGATCCGGCCGGCGATCACTACGCCAAGGTTCAGGAAGAACAGTCCCAGCGCCGCAAGAAACACAGGGCTGGTAGCCATATGCCCCAGGCCGAGATCGCCGAGAACGAAGCGGTAGACCGGGCCGGCCTGCCGAATCAGCGCATCGAACGCTTCTTTCCCCAGGGTGCTCTCCTGCGGGAGGGCGACGTTCAAAAAGAGCAGGACGGCAAGGACCAGCAACAGGAAGATGGTGGTCTTCAAGGAGGCCAGGAAACGGAGTGGCTGGATCCGCGGCATCGCTCCTTACTCCGTTTCAGACCGATGAAAGTCCCACCCGTAGATCCGCCATCCGGCGTTCTCCCGAATCATACGATATGTGGGGTACAGGATTACCGACCTGGGCGGATCCGACTCACCGCTGCCATCCACCCAGAACGTGCGATGGATCCAGAACTCGCGGGTCCGGAGCTCCAGCCGGTTCTCTCCGGCAGGCAGGGCCGAAACGATCTCCAGCTTCTGCAGCCTCGGTTCCTGCACCCGCCGGTTCCTGGAAAGGTACTCAATGTCATCCCGGATCTCGGCGAGTATCTCGCCCGTCACCGGCATCCGCTCTGCGAACCGGGGGTCGCCGGCGCTGGTATACAAGTGGGACATCAACGCCAGCGCATTCCGGAGCGTACTGGCCGCCGCCTCCTCCTTTACACCTGCAGCCTCGGCCCTCTCACCACCAGCGCCGAACCAGGCCGTGCTGAAATAACTCCATTCCTGGACGATGGCCGCAGCGATGAACAGCACCAGACCGGCGATCAGGATCTTGAACAGGTTCTTCACCTCCGCCTCCACCTGGCCGCCTGCATCAGGATTCCGCCGAACAGCGCCAGAAAAGTTCCGGTCAAAACCGCCGGGCCGTAGCTGCGCCGCGAGACCACGATTTCCGACCACATCTTCAGGTCGGCGAAACCGATACGGTAGCCCTCGTCCAGTTCGGCAAAGTGGCCCGGGAGGAGGCTGCCGCTTCCCAGCAGCTTCGCACTGGACGACACCGTCAAATCCAGGGTGGCATGGCCCCGCAGGTTCTCGTCCAGGCTGTCCAGGCGTATCGTCCCTTCAACCCTGAGGTCCTGATCCTCCTTGGCGAAAGAGCCGCTGAACCGGATGCCGTCGGGACCGGACCGCTCGGTGAGGAAGGGAACGACCTGATCGAACACCGTCTCCTCGGTCTCTCCCGACCTCAGAATGACGATCCTGGGCGCGAACCCGAATGCGCCCTGGTAAAACCGGAGGGGGCCCGCTGCGCCATTGGTGCTGGGAGTGATCTCCAGCAGGGCCGGTTGCTCATGGCCTCTCCAGACCGTAATCCTGCTCACCGGCAGGAACGTATCTCCTTCCCGGGGAACCAGCTCCAGTTCCTCTAGACCTACAAGGACACCGATCTCTTCGATGTCGGCCAGTGGGCCGGGATCGAAAACCTGCAGCTCCGCTCCGTCCCGGAGTTGGGCCTTCTCCTGTTCGGCGAGGATGACATAACCTTGCAGGCCAAACAGCCAGTTGGCCAATCCCCCCGCAACGGCCAGGGCGATTCCGGCGGCCAGAACCATTCCGGCTCCTGCAGACAAGGATCTCTTTCGGCCGGTCAGGGCGAGAATCGCCAGTTGGACCAGGCGCGCCACGAACAGCAGGATCACCGTGGTCATGAGCACAGCCAAAACGATATGGGGATGGTGGAAGACGCCGGCCTTCAGCGCCGCCAGGTCCAGGACGGCCACAGCCAATGCCACCCATCGCAGGATTGTGAACCACTTTCTACCCATCAGGCTCAGCTTACAGAAAACGGGCGGGAGTAGATACCCCCGCCCGTGTGGAGCGACCTGGTCCGATCAGTACTGGATGTCACGCACCAGCGGCCGGTTGAATGTCTTGCCGTTCCCCGGTCCATGCTGGGTGCAGGCGCCGAAGCTGTCCGGGGCGGAAAGCGTGTAACACGTAAATGAAGTCGTGTTCCAGCCGTTAGGGTCGTAGAACCGTAGGCTGGCACCGTTGGTGAACCGGTACGCCTGTCTCTGGGAAGGAGTTCCGGTTCCGTCATTAATATTGAACATGTCGCTGGTGCCGTGGATTGCGCCCCAGCCGAAACCGCCGTGGCAGTTGGTGCAGGGCAGCCCGTAGACGTTGCCGTTGCTGGCGACCCGCTGGGGGAAATCCTGATCGGCCAGGAACACCCAGTCGCTGTTGCTGTCGGTATGCTCGGAGTTCCTCTCCCGCGAGTACCAGGTCCAAGAGTGGCACTTGTAGCAGTTGATCTGGCTGACGTCGGCGCTGCGGATATCAAACGTCGGTTCGGTTGCCGATGAGCCGTCCTTGTTTTTCAGCAGGTACTCGGTACCGGCGCCGTGAGCGTTCCCGCTAGCGCCATTGGCGCCATCGGTGGTGTGGCAGTCGGCGCAACCCATGAGGGAGGTATCGTTCCAGGAACCACCGGAAGGCCTCGCCTCCCAGCGATTGGTCGGCATCTGGCTGGTGCCGTAGACCGATCCGGAACCGAACGTGCCATCGCCCCGGATGGCGTGGCGGGAGTAGATCCCGTCTGTTGGATCCGGCCGGCTGTCGGCGGTGCGAGGCTCAGCGCCACCTTCCCGGTCCACCGGAGTGATCGGGTTGTTGGAGTTGTCCACATAGGCATCGACCTTGTTGCGGATGTTTACCACGGCGCCCCGACTGCGCTGGTCGTACTCGTTGGTGATGGCGCTGTCGGCGAACGGATTGGTGGCGGACCCGGTGAACCCGAGTCCTTCGTTGGCGCCGCTGTTGAAGGTCGATGCAGCACCGTCCACGTCGTGGCAGCTGAGGCAGAACGGGTCGAGGGCGGTGCTGGTTTCGGTCTCCCAGCCGGTGTTGCCGCTCATCCAGGTGTTGGATGCTCCGGTGATGCTGTCCTTGTCGTAGCTCCAGTACGTGGTTGCGCTGTCTGTGTTCCGCAGGTCGATGATGCCGTCCATGTGGGGCTGGCCGGTGGTGTCGGTCAAGCCACCAACAACCTTCCCCTCCGCGTGGCAAACCACGCAGTCGTAGTTGGTCAGGGCGCCACCCATGTTCGGTTGCGAGTACAGGGCGGTGCCGGTGCTGTCGACGCTGGCGCCCACATGGTGGGAGTTCTTGCTGAAGTCCCCATCCACCGCCCGGCGTGCCGGAGCGCCGGACGCGTCGCCGTGGCAGCCGAGGCAATCGCCGCCGGCACCCTTGAAGTTGTCGGTATGGAAGTGACAATCGGTGCACAGCGTACCGATGTTGTGGTCGCTGTCCCCTGCACCTGTATCGAAGTCGGTGCCGTCGTTCCGCCACCACTTGGTGGAAGCGGTCGGGTCGGTTCCCGGATCGCCGGCCTTGATAGCGTGACAGGCTTGGCACATGCCGCGGCGAGGGCTGTTGGTGCCTTCCACGAAGCCGCCTGACGTCGGCCCGATGGTGGTCCGGTCGGTGAACTCCACCAGAACGGTGGACGACGGAATGCCGTACTGATCGCTGGCCTGGGAGACCTGATCCTTGACCATCAGGATGTTGTTGGCCACACCGTGGGGATCGTGGCAATCCCAGCACAGCTCGCCACCTTCCGGCTGCTGGTGCTTCGTGCCAAAGTGGGCGGTGTCCACGTCCAGGCTGCTGTCTTCCACTCCGAGAGCGCTGCCGGCGGAGTTCCGGGATACCCCGGTGTCGCCGGTTTCGTGGCAGACCAGGCAGACCGCGGTCCCGGGAGTGGACCCATAGTCGTAACTCGGGTTGCCGCCGGTGTCCTGGACGCCGACTCGCAGCCTGTAAGGGTTGATCCCTGCGGTGGGGGTATGGCCCGCATCCAGCTGGTGGCAGTAGTCGCAACCGTCCTCGGCGGAACTGAACGAACCGCCGGCTGCCGATCCGTGGCCGTCGGTAGACCACTCGTCGTCCACCGCGTTGGGAGCGCCGTTGCCCAAGGGATCGCCTTCGGTGCCGGTATGGCAGTTCAGGCAGGACAGATCATCGCCCCACTGGGGCGTGTTGGCCGCTCCGTGGCACTCGACGCTGTTGCAGGTCTTGGTCACGGAAGTGTAGTTGCCGGTACCGCCATTGAGGTCGTAGTCCCCGTGGATCACCACGTCACGTACCTGGTCGGCGTGAGGCGCTCCGGCCAGGATCACCGTACCGGTGGTGGTGGTCGTACTATGGCAGTTGGAACAGTCGGTGGCCGCCGTCACATGGCGGTCATGGCTGTTGGCGTTGGCCAGTCCTGCGCCGGCGTTGGGGTAGTCCGGCTCGCCGAAACTGGACGGTACGGTGGCGGTGGAGTGATTCCCGTGGCAACCGGTACAGTCCAGAGCGTCACCCGTTGCCGTGAACCAGCTTGGAGTCGGCTCATACTCGAAGGATGTCCCCGTAGGGTTCTGACCGGAAGAGTGGCAGTAACTAGTGGTGCAGGTCGGGCTGGAGTAGGTTGCGTCCACCAGGGTGCCGGTCACGTTGCTGACACCGTTGACGTGGTTGCCGAAACCGGTGACCACTTCGTTATTGCCTGCCGTGACCGTGCTGCTGTGGCAGGTGGCGCATTCGTAGTTGGCGCCCAGGATCCCGGCATTATTGATGTGGTTCTCATGCTTGCCGCTACTCATGGTCGGCGCCGTCCCGGCGTCACCATCATGACAGGATCGGCAGCTAGCCGTTGCGTTCCAGGCGATGGAGGTGGACGTGTACGGCGCGGTCTGATCGGTGCCGCTGGAATGGCAATAGGTATCGGAGCAGGTGTACCCGGGGGAACCGTTGTAACCGCCGCCTGAGTTGTTCACGCCGCCGGAATCGAAGAACACGTCTTTCTGGCCGTCCACATGCTCTCGTTTGTCGGCGACGGCGTCATTGGTGGGCGCCGTGATGGTGTTGATGTGGCATCGCAGGCATTCGAAGTCGTATTTCGCAGGATCGGTATGGAGCCGGTGGGCGTTGGAGAGCCCGGTGGCGGCGCCTGCCCCGTCGTGGCACGAGGTGCAGGTGAGGGCGGCCGCCTGGTTCCAGGTCGGGGATGCGTATACCGGGGCACCGCCGTCCAGCGGGGTGGCGTTGGAATGGCAGTACAGGGTGGAGCAACTGCCGTCGGACCACTGCCAGGTCTCCCCTCCCGGCCCGGTGTCGTTCTGCCCGGCGGCGGGGGTGTAGGACGCGCCCGGGTTCTGCGGATCGACGGTGGCGTCGAACGCCACTTCAACCACGTGGGGATCCACCGGAGTTCCGGCGTTGCTGTCGTTGAAATGGGAACCGCTGTGGCACTTGGCGCAGGTGAACCCGTAGTCGGCTGCAGTGGTCGCTGAGGTCAGGTTGCTGTAGGAGTCCGGAACGCCCAGGGCGATGGCGTAGTGGGCCTCGTGAACACCGTCATCCGCGTTCGGCGGCGGCGCATCATGACAGCTGTCGCAGCCGGCGCCGGCGCCACTGAACCCGGTATCGTGGGTATGACAGCCGGTACACTGGCTGGTGGAAGCACTATCGTAATGAGTGTCCACGTTCCCGCCGCTGTCCGAGTTCCGCCAACGGGCATCGCCTGTGGCGTTCTCGGTGCGGGTATGACAGGCCTGGCAGATACCGTCAGCCTGGGTGCCGTTATCCTCGTTTGCGTAGGTAGCAGTGCCGCCGGCGGAACTGTCGGCCACCGCTCCTGCAGTGTTCTCAAACCGGACCGTCCGGCTGCCACTGTTGGGCGTTTCGATGGTGCCGTCGATCAGGTAGATGTTGGTGGTGCGGTGAGGGGTATGACAGGTGACGCAATCCATCGCCCAGTTGCCGTATTTGGCACTGGTGCTCTGGCTGGAATGGGTCTGCAGGTTGTGACAATCCCTGCACAACTGGGAGCCATGGGTCCGCCGCAGCAGCATGCCGCTGCCGGCTGCCTTGTCTCCAGTGTTGCTGACCCGGACGGCATGGCCGATCCGCGCCACATGCCCGTCACCGTCGGTGGCCTCAATAGTCAAATAATGACTGCCGTTGGACAGACTTTGGGGGTTGGTCCCGATGGTGGTGGTATTCAGATCGAACTCGAACACGGCACAATCGGTACCGCAATCGTAGTTCACGTTCTGGCTGGCTGCGGCCGTCCCGCCACCGTCCACCGACCAGGCAACGCTGACACTGCCGATCGGACTATCGAATACCTGAACCTTGACGGTGTCGGTACCGCCGATGATTCCGTTTCGGGCCGGCGACAGGATGAGAATTGTGGCGGCCTGGCCGTCGCCGGCGCAGGCGCCGGTGTTCACCGGGCCAATGATCTCGTCATTGGCTGTCGCCCCGGCAACCACTCCGTCCGGATCGACATAGTGGAACCTCAGCCAGTAGTCCTGGCTGGCGGTCAATTCCGGGATGCGGCATTGCCTGGGTGAGGCGCCGCCGTTCCGGGCGCATCCGATGGTGCCGGGGAACGAGTTGACAGTGTTGTACTGTACTTCGGTATAGCCGTCACCATTGTCGTCGCCGGTGAACCGGCTGGTAGTGGTGATCAGGTTGCAGGTCGTCGCCTCGGCGCTGTTGGCGTCGATGGTCGTGCCGTCCACGCTGCAGTACGGGCTGTTGTCGTACGGCCCGATCGGGTCGCTGGGATCAGTCCCCACCACGCCGTCGGTGTCGGTGAAATCGGTGCGGTAGTAGTACACCGTGCTGTCGACCACGGTGGTGTCCACACAGCTGCGCGGGCTGGGGCCGCCCACCGCGCCACAGGTCGCCACCTGGGTCCATGTATCGACCCCGTTGGGGCTGCGCTGGAATACTGTAGAGCTGTTGCTGTTGTCGTCGCCGGTGAACGTGACGGTTACCGTAATCTGGTTGCAGTTGTCGATCACCGCCGTTGGCGGGTTGACCGTGACGTTATTGGCCGGCGGCGTACTGGTGGTGCCGCTGCCGATCCCGCTGTAGGCCGATGCCGAGCGTTCACCGGTGGTTGGCGTGCCGTCATTAGGGTTGCCGGCGGCAACGCTGAACTGATACGACGTGCCGGAACTCAGGCCGGTGACGGTCACGGGAGCGCCCCAGACCGATGCCGTCTGCCAGACCTCGGTGACGTTGCAGGTATGGTCCACCTGCACAAATCCACCGGCAGTGTTGCACTGGATGGCGTACAGCATCCCGGTGCCGGTCTCGCCGGGGTTGACATTGATGGTCACGTTCAGGGAGTCGGTGGTGCCGTTGTTCGCAACCGTCGGAGCGAGCGGAGTCAGGGGCAGTACATAGAACGGGCCTGCGTCCGTGGACGGGGTCGGGCCGTTTGCGAAGGTGTCCGTATGCTGGCTCTCGATCCCGGTGAAGTAGTCGCTGCCGGTCAGCGGCTCCGCAGGGGAGGGGCTATAGCTGGAGGTGTTGCCTGTGGAGCCGTTGGCCCAGCCGCTGAGCCCGGTGTTGTTGAGGTTGTACTGGAATTGCGGGGTCCCCGCGTTCGTCTCGGTCCAGTCGCTGGCCAGGGTGAAGTTGGCGTCGCCGCTGGTGGGATCGGTGGAGAACCGGACGCCGGTCAGGATCCTGGGCGCCTCGGTATCCACGCTGGCGGTATTAATGTCGGTGCCGGTGGCCACCAGGTCGTCGGTCGCCTCGGCGGTGAAGTCCACCGCCGTTCCGTCCATGTCGGTGGTCCAGTTCCACGTGTAGTTCCAGGTGGAGTAATTGGTGCCGGTGTTCACTGCGGAAACCGTGGTTGTCGTCCCCTGCCAGACGGTGCCGTTCCACCATTCGGTGGGCGAGCCGGAAGGCCGGGCGATGGTCAGAGTAACCGACTGCACCGTGCCGTCGGAGTCGGACGACGTCCCGTCAATGACGTACGAAGCCCCGCCGCCGATGGAGCCTGCATCCGCCGGGTTGTTGATGGTGACGGCCGGGTTCTGGTTCCCGGCGCTGGTGCTGTCACTGCCGGTGCCGCTGTAAGCCGAAGCCGAACGCTCGCCGGTGGTCGGTGTGCCGTCCTTCGGGTTGCCGGCGGCCACGCTGAAGGCGTACAGGGTACCCTGGCTCAAACCGGTGACGGTGACCGGCGAGCCCCAGGTCGTCGCGTCCTGCCAGACCTCGGTGACGTTGCAGGTATGGTCCACCTGCACAAATCCACCGGCAGTGTTGCACTGGATGGCGTACAGCATCCCGGTGCCGGTCTCGCCGGGGTTGACATTGATGGTCACGTTCAGGGAGTCGGTGGTGCCGTTGTTCGCAACCGTCGGAGCGAGCGGAGTCAGGGGCAGTACATAGAACGGGCCTGCGTCCGTGGACGGGGTCGGGCCGTTTGCGAAGGTGTCCGTATGCTGGCTCTCGATCCCGGTGAAGTAGTCGCTGCCGGTCAGCGGCTCCGCAGGGGAGGGGCTATAGCTGGAGGTGTTGCCTGTGGAGCCGTTGGCCCAGCCGCTGAGCCCGGTGTTGTTGAGGTTGTACTGGAATTGCGGGGTCCCCGCGTTCGTCTCGGTCCAGTCGCTGGCCAGGGTGAAGTTGGCGTCGCCGCTGGTGGGATCGGTGGAGAACCGGACGCCGGTCAGGATCCTGGGCGCCTCGGTATCCACGCTGGCGGTATTAATGTCGGTGCCGGTGGCCACCAGGTCGTCGGTCGCCTCGGCGGTGAAGTCCACCGCCGTTCCGTCCATGTCGGTGGTCCAGTTCCACGTGTAGTTCCAGGTGGAGTAATTGGTGCCGGTGTTCACTGCGGAAACCGTGGTTGTCGTCCCCTGCCAGACGGTGCCGTTCCACCATTCGGTGGGCGAGCCGGAAGGCCGGGCGATGGTCAGAGTAACCGACTGCACCGTGCCGTCGGAGTCGGACGACGTCCCGTCAATGACGTACGAAGCCCCACCGCCGATGGAGCCGGTGTCGGCCGGGTTGTTGATCGTCACCGTGGGCGGCACATTTGTCGAGGTCACGTCCAGAACGATGTTGTCCCACCAGATATCTATAGTCGCGGCGGTGTCGTTTCCTGTTTGCCCCTCAAACCGCATGCGGACATCGTAGCTTTCCGTTGTGGTGAACGAACCACCAACGGGTAAACTCGTGACAGTACCCGGACCGAAGGTGTTCAGTACCGGAGTCAGGGCCTGGCTCCAGACATTGGTCCAGGTACCGCTGGCAGTCGGTTTGATATCGAAGAAAACCGTGCCGTTCGCCTGCCCGATGTTGGCATTGAATTGAAAGCCGTACCACAGGCTCAGGGAGACACTGGCATTCAGGTCGATTACCCCGACGGTCTGATCGTAGTACCAACCGACCGGGAGTTTTTTTGTGCCCGAGTCCGATATACCCTTCAAGCTGTAGGTGCCGCCTCCGACCTGGTCGGTGGCGGTTTCGGAGTGCGTATTGGTTCCGAGAGTATCGACCCCCGGCAACCAGTTATCTGTGCCGGGAACCTCCATGTTCCCCTCGGTGACCACGTCTACCGCTATTACCGGCGTGATCGTGAGCAGCAGGAAAACAACTGCGATTGTCATCCGGCGTTGCAGGATTCCATTCACCACTTGACTCATGGCGCGTCCACCGTCGCCGTGTTGCTGTCGGCGTAGTGCACGCCGTGGCAACTCAGGCACTGTACGTTCCCGGAACTGTCGAAGGCCAGATCGTTGGTCGGGTTGCCATCCACGTCCGGAGAGGCGCCTGCGGTCTGGGCTTGCCCGTTGCCGTCCAGCGGTTGCGCCCGGTCATAGGCCAACCCGTTGGCGTTGAGCGTGACCCCCACCGGATGGCTCTTGAAGTTGCCGTCCCAGTTGCGGACTCCGCCTCCGGCTACCAGATCGGTGTCGTGGGTCATGACCCAGTTCCGGTGACAGTCCCGGCAGAACTTATCGACCGAGTTGATGTCCCCCGAATCCAGGTTGGTCCGCAGGAACGGCCAGGTGCCGAAAAACTCCCACTGCTCGCCGACCACGAAATCGCCGGGGTTCACACCGGAGAACACCACCTCTACACCGCTGTCCAGGACTACCGGCGAGCCGTTTCCAACCGGAACCGTCTGGACCATCCAGCTGGTGCCATTGTCCTTGGACCACCGGAAGGTGGCGTCTACCTGGGTGCCACCGCCGTCGATCTCCAACAGGTACCAGACACCCAAAGCCCCATTGAAGGTTCCCTGAGACGATGCTGTGCCGGCCCCGAGGCTGGTCACCTTCTCCGGAGTGCTGATCTTCGGTGTGCCGCCTTGTGTGGACGTTCCGGCGTGCTGATCATGACAGGTGGAACAGACCACGTTGTCGCCCATGATCCGGAGATCCATCTCGGTGTTCAGTGGTCGCTCGGTGGAATAGGCGCCGTTGACCGCCGGAACACCGAAGGCATGGGAAGAACCGCTGAACCCGGGTATTGCGCTTGCAGAGCTGGGAATCGGAGCCTGGTCGGCCAGTCCGGACGGGTTATGGCAGGACTGGCACAGGTTGGCGTTGCCGGCGGCCCGCGTGAGACCGCCGCCGGCGGCGTTGTGCAGCGAGTGACACTGCTCGGTGCACCCGATCACCAGTGATGTGCTGTACCAGTGCGGAGGATCTGCAGCCAGCACGGCCGGCGCCACCAGAAGGTGGAAGCCCAACACGGCAACCGCGACAGCCGGCAGTCTAGCGGGACTGCAGGTTCTGGGTCGTCGGTTGTTCATCGACCGTACTCCTTTCCGCAGATGAGCCGGACTGGCACTTGCTCTTGTTGTAACTGGTCAGGTCAGCCAGGATCCTGAGACCCCAGGTAGCATCGGCCCCCTGGGGATCGCTTCCAGGTGGATGAAGCGTGAGGAATTCGTCCGCCTCCACGACGATCGGACGAATACTCGGCGGCGAGCCCTGGGCCAGATTCAGCTTGGCCGCCGCCTGCTCCCGGGCGACCTCCGACGCCACGTCATTGCCCTTGTAGGACAACAGGCTGGTGATTCCCTGCTGGTCGTACGTCACCCCGCCAATGGCAAGGCTGTAGACCGGCCACAGCCAGTCGTGCTTCAGCCAGTACGAAGGCGTTTCGGGGCAGAAATCGTCGTTGGTGATCGTTCCCAGGCCGCTGCCGTCCTGGAGCACCACCTTCTGCGGTAACGTATTCGCCAGGTTGAGGAAGAAGGTCTCATGGGGTTCGTCCTCGCCGTCACCATAGATCGTCACCGGAACATCGGACCCGGTGCTTCCGGATGGGATTCCTGTGCTGCCACCGGCGTAGGCATAATCCAGGTTCTCGGTGGCGGTACCGGCAACGGTTGAAAAGTCCAGGGAGACCGCTTCGCCGTAGGCACAACTCAGACGGATCGCAAAAGGCAAGCCGAACGTAGCGCCCGGATCACCCTCGTAGTCGGTGTTGTCATCCACCACCAGGACTGCCGCACGATGAGACCGCAGGACCAGGCCGTCGAACCAGGCGTCATTACCCTCCCCGGTGTAACGGGTTGCCAGGAGGCGCACCCGGATCCAGCCGGTGTCGATCGGCGCCTCACGGATATCGTGCAACCGGCTCCAGCCGGTAATATCGGTGAATTCACCGGAATCGTAACTATCCAGGACCAGGCCGGTAACCGCGTGGAGGTACTCCACCACAATCCGCGCCCCGTCTGCCGGGATCTCGTCGCCGCTTCGGACATAGCCTTCGAACTCGAACTTCTGTCCGCCTGCCAGGATCAGGTCGGCGAACGCCGACAGATCGACCATCTGCTCCAGTTCGGCTGCTGCGGTGGTGCCGGGCGAGAAGAACCGTTCGCCTTCGAATGGATCCGGAAGTCCGGCGACCGACTGCCAGTCGAACCCGCTGACTTCGGTCCAGCCCGGGATACCCGAGCCCTCGTTGAACTGTTCCGCCCCGGGATTCACCAGCAGGTTCGGGCCGGCGCAGACCTCGTTGTCCTCGATGACGCCGACCGCATGCGAGTCACCCAGAACCGCTCCCGTCGGGTTAATCAGCGTGAGGTCGAAAGTTTCCTCATCCGGCTCCAGGATCAGATCCGGGAGGATGCTGACCGAGATAATCTTGAGGGTCTCTCCCGGTGCGAACAACAGGGTGCCGGAGACGGCATCGTAATCCTGACCTGCGACGGCGGTATCGTCAGCGGTGGCGTAATCCACCGTGATCGCCGTGGAGGATGCCGCTTCCAACGTGACATCGAACCCGACCTGTACAGGATCGGCATCCCCTTCGATGATCCGGATGTCGGCTACATCGATACCGGCAAGGACGCTGCTGCCGTCCAGGGCAACGGTGTGGGGCCCGTTCAGGCCGGTGCTGTCCACCGTCAGGTTGCCGGGGAACGTGTCGCCCACCGTGTCCGGTGCGAAACGGACCTGCACCGTGCACCAGGTTCCTTCGGGCATGGTGGCGGGGCAATCATTGCTCTGCAGGTACGGCGCTGCGGTGTCGATGCCGTGGATTGCCAGATCGCCAGGACCCAGGTTGGTGACGGTAACGAACTGGGGAACGCTTGTGGTCCCCACCGTCTGGTCCTGGAAGTACAGGGACTGCGGAGTCAGGGTCAGGGAGGGCGACTGAACGCCGGTTCCGGCCAGGGCGGCGACCACCGTTCCTTCCCGTGCAGAGGTTTCGACCCGGAGTTCACCGGTGAGTTCACCGGTACCGGTCGGGGCAAACAGGACCTGGAACGTGCAGGATCCTGCCGGATCGACGAAATCGTCACAACCGTTGGTCTGGGAAAAATCTCCTGTTATCGAGACCTGCGCAATGCCGAACGGCGCCCCGCCATCGTTCCGCAGGACAGCACCTATCGGGTTGCTGGTGCTGCCCAGTTCCTGCATGGGGAAGGTCAGGGAGGCAGGCTCCAGAACCGGGGCCGGTAGCGGCCCCTGGATTACCGGGTTGCTGGTGGTTGCGAAAACCTGGAGGCGGGACGAGTTGACCGACGCCACCACCAGGCGGTCATATCCATCAGCTACCACCAGACCGGCCGGGGTTTCGAACTGTCCCAGGCCTGCTCCATACGACCCGAAAGTCTCCCGGATCGTGCCGTCGGGGTTGAAGCTCTGGACCCAGGACTGGAAGCTGTCGCTGGCGTAGATGAGATCGTCCGGGCCGACATCCAGTCCCGCCAGGTTGATGAACTCACCGACGCCGCCGCCGGACCCTCCGAAGGAGGAGATCATGGCGCCTGCACCATTGAAAATTTTGATCAGGCCGTGCCCGGTGTCCCCCACCACCCAGTGGGTGTCGGTCCAGTACCCGCCGGCCGACGTTGTTGCCAGTGCCAGGGGTGTGCGGCACTGGTCGGCGCCGTCTCCGTTGGAACCGAACGCTGCCACCTCGGACCCGAACTCATCGTAGACCTTGACCTTGCTGGACCTGCGGTCCAGAACGCCGTAGCGTCGGTTGGCATGATCTACCGCCACATCGATGACGTCGCTGCCCGCCGCCTGCAGCGTGAGCATCGGCCGGCCGGCCCGGTCCCAGACCTGGGCACCGGATTCCAGACCGACCAGCAGATTGCCGTTCCAGTCCACGTCCAGACCGATCAGACCGGCTGCCGGGATACGATACAGGACCTGGCCGTCGAACAGGTTCAGGACGACGATGCTGCCGGCGCCGTCCACCACGAACAGGCTACCCGTGGCGTCGGCCGCCACCCGCTGTGGTTGCTCCAGACCCTGCTCCATCCACTTTTCCGCCTGCGCTCCGATGACCGACAGGTTGACGTTTGCCGATGCGGGGGCGCCTGATGTGTCGTTAACGGAGCAGGTCACCGGGACGATCCCCGGGGTATCGGCGGTGAAGACCGCAGCCCCATTGACGCCGGGAGTCAGCGTGCCGGAATCGGCGGACCACACATAGGTCAGCGGGTCGTTTTCCGGATCGGTGGCCGTACAGGTCAGGTTGGACGTTTCACCGGGGTACATGGCCACCGGCTGGGCGGTAAGGGATTCGATCACCGGCGGGCTGTTCGGGTTGAGGGTGACCTGGATCTGGATGTCCTGGGTGGTGGACTCTCGGCCACCGCACACGAAACCCCCGCTATCGGGCAGGTAAATCGAGATGGTGTAGAGTCCCTCGGTCATCGGCGCACGCCAGTCGGTTGTACTGGTGTACGGCGAACCATCGACGCCTAAATCCGTGTTTTCGAAGGTGCCGCCATCCGCTGTCCAACTGGTGGCATCGGATCGTATGTACGTCCCGCACCCGGTTGTACAAACATCAGGACAATCCGGATCGTGGGCGTCGACCTGCAGGAACACCACTTCGCCTGGGGCTATGGCGGTTGTGGATGCAGTCAGGCTGTCCACCACGGGGGCTACGTTGGCGAGTGATGCTGCAGGGAACGAAACGAACCACAGCAGTAGCACCAACCGTACGGCCGACGGGCACAGCTTACGCTGCGTGCATCGCTCGGAGATGCGTGACATCGTCTTCATATCGAACCCCGATCCCTCCAGCCGCGACACCGGAGGCAACCCCATCGTTATTAATTATTCCGATTGAATATACCGCCGCGAACAGTGCCGATACACCTATCCAGGGCGACCCTATGGAGCGATTTGCTCCACAATCAAAAGAGGGTTTCCGGAATCCACCCAACCCTGAGTTGACAAAGGTTCAAAACCGTATTCATTTGCCACGACAACCCGGAACTCCTTAAGATTGCCGCTCATGCGAACTGAGATCAAATCCACCCTCGCTCGGGGAACAGGCGGCGGCCTTCTGGCCCGGTCCGCCGGAGTCGGCATCGGCTTCCTGTCCCACGTGCTCCTGGCCCGGCTGCTGCAGGCGGAGGAGTACAGCCGGTACATCTATGTCCTGACCTGGCTGAACGTCCTCGTTCTCCTGGGCAAGGCCGGCCTGGACACCGCCACCCTGCGATTCGTGGCCGCCTATCGCAGCAGCGGGGAGGCGGGCAGGCTCCGCGGGTTCCTGAGGAAGTCCAGGTCGATCGGGTTCACCGTGTCGGTTCTGGTGGCGGCGACAGCCGGAGCGGTGGTGACTGCACTATCAGGACGGCTGGACCCGGTGCTTTACTCGGCGTTCCTCGTTTCCTGTCTAGCGCTGCCGGTGAACGGACTGCTGGCGATCCGGTCCGCCTGCCTGCAGGCGATGAAGCAGGTCATCCGCGCCGAGCTGCCTCAATCGGTGGCACGTCCGGCCCTGACCCTGGCCGGCGCCTGGCTGCTGTTCCGGATCCTCGGCCGGGCTCCCCGATCCGACGAAACCTTGGGCGCTTACCTGGCTGCCGGCATCCTGGCCCTGGTGGTGGTGGAATACTGGAACCGGTCCGCCCTCAGTGGCGTGGAGACGGCCGCGCCTCCGGAATACGAAACCGGGTTGTGGGTCAAAACGGCGATGCCGCTGCTTCTGATCTCCGGGTTCCATCTGGTCCTGAACCAGACCGACACACTGATGCTGGGGATGATCCGTTCCACCGGCGAGGCCGGCGCCTACGCCGTTGCCAGCCGGGTCACCCAGTTGATTTTCCTCGGCCAGTGGGCGGTCAACGCCATTGCGGCGCCGATGTTCTCCGAACTCCACCATGGCGGGAAGAAGGAGCGGTTGCAGGAAGCGGCGACCTACGCTGCCCGGGCGGCATTCCTGGTCACGGTGCCGCTGGCCTTCGGCCTGGTGTTCTTCGGACGACAGGTGCTTGCGATCTTCAGCAGCGAATTCACCGTCGCATGGACTGCACTGGCGATCCTGGCCGCAGGCCAGATCATCCATGTGCTGTGCGGCTCCGTCGGCCTGCTGATGACCATGACCGGCCGGGAGAACGCCGCCGGCAAGATCATCGGCATGGCGGCAGTGCTGAACATCGTCCTGAACGCCGTCCTGATCCCGCGATTCGGCCTTGAAGGGGCTGCGGTCAGCACGGCGGTCAGCACCGCGTTCTGGAACATCACCCTGGTGTTCCTGGTCCGGAAGCGGATCGGTATCCGATCCACCGTTCTTTAATAAATGGGGACATTGCACATTAAATAACAATTCTTTAAGCCTAACCCCGCCGCTCGGCTCAACGTTTAAGAATTACGATTTAATGTGCAATGTCCCCATTTAAAGTATCCCCAATAACAGCTTCCCACTGGTCCAGGTGATTGGACAGGGTCCGTCGGGTTGCGATCCTGGCCGCTTCCGCGCCGAACCTCTGCCTTTCGCCGGCATCGGAGAGCAAGCGGTCCATGGCCGACGCCAGGGCGTCCGGGTCTTCCACCGGAACCAGCAGTCCGTCCTCTCCATGACGAATGATCTCCGACGGTCCGGCGGGACAATCGGTGGCCACCACCGGCAGCCCGCAGGCCATCGCCTCGGTGAGCACGTTGGGGAACCCCTCGTAGCGCGACGACAGGACGAAGACCGTTGCCGCCCGCAGGGTCGGGAACGGATCTTCAAGCCTTCCGGGAAACTCGACCCTTCCGGCCAACCCCAATTCGGATCCCAGCCGCTCAAGATCGGAGCGCAGCTCACCTTCGCCCAGTATCTTCAGATCGATACCGGAATGCTTCCCCGCCAGCCGGGCGAACGCCTGCAGCAGGATGTCGAACCCTTTTTGCTTCGCCAGGCGGCCCATGGCGACCACGTACGGCCGGGCAGGCGGAGGCGGCGCCGGTTGTTCAATCGCCTTGAGCACTGCAGTGGAAACCGGGTTCTGGATCACCGTCCTCCGGCCTGCCGGTATCCAGTCGAAGTAGTCATCGACACCGTGGCTGACGCTGACCAGCCGCGCCGCTTTCGGGTAGGCGTAGCGCCGCAACATCGACCAGATCCTGCCTGAATCGTACAGGTCCGTATCGGCCCGCTGGGAAATGATCACCGGGATTCCCAGCGGAGCGGCGGCCAGGGTGGCAAGGATGTTGACCTCGTCAATGAACGAGATGATCCCCTGCGGCCTCTCCCGGCGGAACAGTTCCCGCAGGGCCCGGATTCTGGCCCGGTTGTTCCGCACCGCCGACAACAGGCCGGTGGATCCCTGCCCCAGGTTCAATGAAAAACGTTCGACCCCCTGGGGAACCGGGTAGAAATCGGTGGCCGGGTCCGCCAGGGTGGCCAGTGATACCGGATACCCCCGCTCCGCCAGCCCACCGGCCAGCAGGGTGCAGTTCCGTTCCGCTCCCCCTCCGCCCAGAGACATGATCGACAGCATCAGCGACGGCCGGTCCCCTGAACTCATGGCGATCGCCACCGGGACAGGTCCCGACCCAGCAATGTCTCCAGCCGTTTGACTTCCGGAGCGAACTCCAGGGTCAACCGTTCCTTGAGCGACGGGTCCATGGCAGGCCGGGCCGGATTCCGCGTGTTCCATCCGATCATCCGCCTTCGGAGTCGTTCCCGACGCTCGTATCCCGGCATCACCGACCGGGCCATCTTCCGGATCCAGGCAGGAGGCGTTTTCAGGAAATCCTGGATTCCACGGTTACGGATCTCCTTGTTCGGATTGACGACCTGGAACCGGGTGGTGAACCCGGGGTCCACACCCAGGAACCGGAGGATCGAACGGTAGACGGCCCCTGTATCCCGAACGAAGTCGTCGAACAGGTGCACTTCGACCTGGTCTGGGCCGAACTGATCGTGGAACCGCCGGACCTGGTCGGTATAGGAGGCCACCTCCCGGTAATACAGCATCTCCGGAAAGGAGGTTCCCGGCGGCATCCGGCGGCCGGCCTTGCGATCCGGCTCCGCCGCCATGGCCTCGCCGAAGTCCTGGAGATCTTCATCGCCGGTATAGAGGAACTGGCTGTGAAGGGAATACAAGGCGGCTACCGGGTTCCTGAGCATGATCACGATCCTGGCGTCCGGGGCGAACTCCCGGATCTCGGCGGCGGCGAACTGCGTATACAGGTACCAGACCGATCCGTCCCCCACCCGCTTTTCCCCGGTCGCCTCGGAATAATGCCATTCCAGGTACTGCGCCTCGGTCAACCGGGGCAGCCGAACTCCCATGTCCGACCCGAAGTAGTTGATTTCCTTGGAGGAGGGGATGAATATTTCAGGGTGGCGGCCGAGGTACTCGCACATGGCGGTGGTCCCGCTCTTCAACGCTCCGACCACAAAGAAGTTCGGCTTCACCATGCCAGGTCACGACTCAGGGCAGCGTGCCGGACGACTGGAGTACAATCGAAGCCGGTACGGAACCGATGGAAAGTGGGACGAACCGATATGCGTGCAGTGAGACTCGGCAACATCATTGAAAGGCGATCTTAACACAATGAAAATCGCCTTCCTCGCACGTTCGCTGGAATACGGAGGCTCCGAACGGCAGCTTGTGGAGTTGGCGTCCGGACTCGCCGCCAGGGGGCATGAGGTCCGGGTCGGCGCGTTCTATCCCGGTGGCCCGCTGGAACAACTCCTGACCGAGCGTTCGATCCCTGTTCACCACTTCCACAAGAGAGGGCGCTACGAAATTCTGCGGTTCCTCCTGAGGGTGAGACGCTGGCTCCGCGAGTTCGGCCCCGATATCGTTCACGGCTATCTGATCGCACCGAACCTGGCGTCGGCGATTCTGAAGCCGTTCCTGCGTCCGGCGCGGATCGTATGGGGGGTCCGGGCCTCGTTCATCGATTTCGACCGTTACCCCCGTCACGAAAGATGGTCCTTTCAGGCCGGCCGGTTCTTCTGCCGCAGCGCCGACATGGTGTTGGTGAACTCCCGGGCCGGATACGAACACCACATCAGGGAGGGCTATCCCCAATCCAGGATGCGCCTCGTTCCCAACGGTGTGGACACGAAACGGTTCCGGCCCGATCCCGACGCCGGCGCCGCCCTGCGCCGGGAATGGGGCCTCGACCCTTCGGCAAGACTGGTCGGACTGGTCGGCCGGATCGATCCGATGAAAGGTCACGAACGGTTCCTTGAGGCCGCAGCCGTTTTACCGCCGGAAGATCCGACCCGGTTCGTCTGTATCGGAAGCGGTCCGGCAGGCTGTGAACGGGAAATGAAAGGGCGTGCCGAGGAGCTGGGGGTGCACGAGCGCCTGTTCTGGGTTCCGTTCCGCGCCGAGATGGTACCGGTTTACAACGCCATCGATCTCCTGATCTCCTGCTCCTCCGGCGAAGGGTTCCCCAACGTGGTGGCGGAGGCGATGTCCTGCGGAACACCTGCCGTCGTCACCGATGTCGGCGATTCGGCGGAGATCGTGGGAGGCCTGGGCGAGGTGCTGCAAACCAGCGAGCCCAACGCCATGGCCGCCGCCTGGTTGCGGGTGCTGAACGACCCGCCGGCGCCGACCCTGTTGAGGCATTCCATCGAAGACAGGTACTCCCTGGACAGGATGGTGGATGCAACCGAGCGCCTGCTGGCCGGTCTGGTCGATCATGGTTGAACCGACCGTCCTTTTCATTGCAACCGGCCTTGGGGCCGGCGGCGCCGAGCAGGCCCTTATCCGGCTCCTGAGAGGGCTGGGAAACGGACCGGTCCGGCCTGCGCTGGCCGCACTTCGCTCCGGCGGATCCCTGGCGTCCGAGGCGGCGGGACTCGACCTGCCGTTCATGGAACTGGACATGGAGCAGGGCGGAGCAGGGCGGGCCGCCGGCATGATCCGCCTTGTCCGGTTCGCCCGGGCGGTCCGCCCGGACATCCTGCAGGGCTGGATGTACCACGGCAACGCCGCCGCTTCCCTGACCGGGCTGGCCATGCCCGGCAGCCGCGTGTTCTGGTCCATCCGGCAGTCTCTCGAGGCGCCGGAAACCGAACAGACCGGCACCTCCCGCCTCATCCACCGTGCCGTGCATCTCCGTCGCCGGCCGGAACGGATCGTGTATAACTCCAGCGCCGCCGCCCTCCATCACGAGGAACTGGGCTATCCGGAACATTGCCGCCAGGTCATCCCCAACGGATTCAATACCGAGCGCTTCCGGCCGGATCCGGAAGCGCGGGATCGTATCCGGGACGAACTCGGTTTGCCGCGGGACACGCCCCTGATCGGCATGGTCGCCCGCTACCACCCGGTCAAGGACCATGACGGGTTCCTGAGAGCGGCTGCACTGCTGGCACGCCTGCAGCCCGGCGTTCATTTCCTGCTGGCCGGAGCCGGAGCCGGCGACGACAACCGGGAACTGCTCGACCAGGTGCACTCCCGTGAACTTGCCGGCCGTTGCCACCTCCTGGGCGAGCGGGATGATATCCCGGCGGTCACCGCCGCCCTGGATGTCGCCGCCCTGACTTCTCTCAGTGAGGGGTTCCCCAACGTCATAGGCGAAGCAATGGCCTGCGGCGTGCCGGTTGCCGCCACCTCCGCCGGGGAAACGCCGGAGATTCTGGCCGGGATCGGCACCGTGGTACCCTGCGGCGACCCGGAGGGCATGGCGGCGTCCTGGAGTGAACTGCTGGACATGCCGGAGGAGGCCCGCCGAACCCTGGGTGACGCCGGCCGTGCAAGGATTCAGGATCGCTACGGCCTCACCCGGATGATCTCCAGCTTTGAGAAACTCTACCAGTCGCCGGAATCGGGAGGATAGACGGTAACCGATGTGCGGCTTTGCCGGAGCGCTGGAACGGGACACTTCTGCCGACCGCTGGCAGGAGCAACTGACTGCCATGGGCGACCGGCTCATCCACCGCGGTCCCGACGATGCGGGCAACTGGTTCGATCCTGCCGCCGGGATCGGACTGGCCCATCGACGGCTGGCCGTCATCGACGTCAGCCCCCTGGGACATCAACCGATGGTCAGCTGTTCCGGGCGGTTCGTCATCGCCTTCAACGGCGAGATCTACAACTTCGAGGCGCTGCGGGCCGACCTGGCCGGCGAAAACATTCCGTGGCGCGGCCATTCCGATACCGAGGTCTTGCTGGCGGCGGTGGAAACCTGGGGACTGCCCGAAACCCTGAGACGTGCCGTGGGGATGTTCGCCTTCGCCCTCTGGGACCGCCGGGACAGGGAACTGCACCTGGTCCGGGACCGCATGGGGATCAAACCGCTGTACTACGGCTGGTGCGGCCATTCCCTGCTGTTCGGATCCGAGTTGAAGGCGTTGCGCGCCCATCCGCGGTTTACGAACCCCATCGACCGCAACTCGGTCGCCGCCTTCCTGCGGCACAACTACATCCCAGCCCCGTGGTCGATCCACGAAGGGATTTGCAAGCAGCAACCCGGCACCATCCTCACCTTCGGAGGTGACCGGTTCGAGGATCGTGACTCTGTCCGGGAGACCGTGTACTGGTCCCTGGAAACGGTGGCCGAACAGGGCATGTCCGATCCGTTCACCGGCTCTTCCGACGAGGCGGTGGAAGCACTGGATCGGACTCTGCACGAGGCGGTAGGCTGCCGCATGATCGCCGACGTGCCGCTGGGAGCGTTCCTCTCCGGAGGCATCGATTCATCGGCTGTTGTTGCACTGATGCAGGCCCAGAGCAGTACACCGGTGAAGACATTCACCATCGGGTTCGAGGAGCAGGGTTACAACGAGGCCGATCATGCCCGCAGGATTGCGCATCATCTGGGAACCGACCACACCGAGCTGACGGTGACCCCGGAACAGGCCCGAAACGTGATCCCCCTCCTGCCGGCCATGTTCGACGAGCCGTTCGCAGATTCTTCCCAGATCCCCACCTGGCTGGTCAGCGACCTGGCCCGGCGATCGGTCACCGTCTCCCTGTCCGGCGACGGCGGTGACGAGCTGTTCGCCGGCTACCTCCGCTACGGCACGTTCCGTGACCTGTACAAAATGATCGGCTGGTGCCCGGGCCCTCTCCGGCAGTTGGCGGGGAAGACCCTGGCGGCCATACCCGGCAAGCTTCTTGACGGCGCCCTGGGATGGCTGCCGTTGAAGTTCGAGCGATACGGCAGCGGGGGCAAGCCGGGAGACAAGCTGCACAAGCTTGCGGAGATGCTGAAGTTCCGGTCTCCTGCCCACCTGTACCTGGACCTCTTGTCGCACTGGAAACAACCTGCGGAACTGGTGCCCGGATCGGTCGAGCGGCCCAACATCCTATGGGGCGATGAACCGGTTCCCGATTTTTCCGACCGCACGTCGTGGATGATGTACCTGGACAGCCGGACCTACCTGCCGGACGACATCCTGACCAAAGTGGATCGCGCCAGCATGCATGTCAGCCTGGAAGCCCGTGTTCCGGTGCTGGACCACCGGGTCGTGGAACTGGCCTGGCGGCTGCCGACATCCATGAAGCTCCGGGACGGCGGGCAGAAATGGGCGCTGCGCCAGGTGCTGTACAAATACGTGCCGCGGGAGCTGATGGACCGCCCGAAAATGGGGTTCGGCATCCCGATCGATCACTGGCTCCGGGGGCCACTCAGGGACTGGGCCGAGGCGTACCTGGACGAGGATCGTCTCCGCCGTGACGGCTGGTTCGATCCGGCGCCGATCCGCCGGAAGTGGGCGGAGCATCTGTCGGGCGAGCGGGACTGGCAATACTACCTGTGGGACGTGCTGATGTTCGAGGCGTGGCGGGAGGCCCTCTAGAGCGCTCTCCAGATCGTCTCTACACGTTCGAACACCTGCTCCCACGAAAACTGTTTCAAAGCAGCAGGCATGATTTCCGCCGGGTCTCCCAACGGACGCTTCGCCAGCGCCGACCGGATAGCCGCCCCGAGCCGTTCCACAAACGCCGGCAGGTCCGCCTGTACCGGCCGGTCTATGCTTTGAAGACGCGGGAGGTCCACCCGTTCCAGCGCTGCCCCTACATGGGGTGCAATCTCGCTCCGAACCCCGGGAAGGTCGGTGGCTACCAGCCGGCAACCGCAGGCCAGCGCTTCCACCAGCACCAGCGGAACCCCTTCATAGAACGAAGGCAGGACGCAGACGTCCGACGTCCGCATCAATTCCGCCAGTTCCTGCTGGGACAGCTGGCCGTGGAGCACTACTCGGGGGGCCATACGCTCCATCCGTCGCCGCAGGTGATCCGCCTCCTCCCCCGCCCCGCTGCCGGCAACGTGGAGTTCCATGGGAGCGTCTCCATCGGACAGTTGCTCGAAAGCGTCGAGGAGCCATGGCAGACCTTTGGCCTCGCTGTACTTTCCGATGTACAACAAACTGTGGGCAGGACCGGACCGGCGTCCCCGGGCATGGAACAGGTCGGTGCGGTAACCGGCGCCGACAACCTCCACACGCTCAGGCGGCACTTCGAGCCGGCGGACCAGTTCGGTGGCATGGCCCTGGTGAAGCACGGCGAAACGGTCGTTCCGGGAGCAGCCGGCCTGCACTTCCCCGGCAAGCCCCGGGCAGAGGTCCATCTGTCGGAACCCGGTGGCATGGCAGTGGTTCACCACCGGTATCCCGGGCGCCAGATCCTTGATCATCGACCCGACGATCCAGAGATGGTGGACATGGACCAGATCGGGACGGAACCGTTGCAGCAACGGCGCAAGGTGGGCCGCCCAGGCGGCACGGTAGGACGCCACCATGGCGGGACTCAGATCGGAAAATCGAGTGCTCTCGTACGGCATGACATCACTCATGCCGGGAACCGGGAACGGCAGCTCGCCCCGTTGGAACACCAGGGTGTGGATCCTCTCGCGAGCCAGCCCGCCCACTTCCGGTTCCGGGTCGGTCGCCGGCACACCTGCAACCACTTCCTGGTCCCATCCGGCGGCGGCCCCGAACCGCACCAGGGCGTCCAGGGTGATGCCGCTGCCGGTCTGGGAGGGGCGTTGCGAAAGAACGTGCAGGACCCGCCTCATTCAGTACAGCTCGAACTCGGCGATCACCGGCAGATGGTCACTGGCAACCCGGGAGGCGTTCATACGGCAGCTGCGGGAAGCGGTCAACCGCAGGCCGCCGCGGTAATAGATGCGGTCCAGTGCGCCTGTGGGCGAGAACGACGGGTAGGTCCTGATCGCCTTCTCCGATCCGTACTTGCGATCGGTTGCAGATTTGAACTCGAGGATCTCGGTAAAAATCGGCTCCAGCAACGAGCGCCAGTCGTTGAAGTCGCCTCCCACCAGGCAGGTTCTGTGATGGCCGAGAGCTGCGAACTCCGATGAACGCACCAGCCGGCCGACCTGCCGCACCCTCTCCTGGGCCGAAAGTCCCAGGTGGGTGTTGAAGACATCCACAAGATAGCTGTAGCCGGTCCTGGCCTCGGCCTGGATGCTGGTATGCAGGCATCCCCGCCGCTTGCGGGTCTGGATCGTGAGGTCGATGTTCGATTCCCGGACGATCGGATAGCGGCTCATGGTTGCGTTGCCGTACATGCCCCGTCGCAATTGCACGTTGTGGCCCAGGGCCAGGTGGGGGTAGCCCAGGGCGAGCGCCAGCTCCCGCCCCAGGTTCATGCCCCGGGATCTGGGAACCCCGTCGTCCACCTCCTGAAGCAAAACCAGGTCGGCGTCATGATGGGCCAGGATATCGACAATCCGCTCAGGCCGGAACCTGCGGTCCACCCCGATGGCGCGGTGGATATTGTAGCTCAATACTTTCAGGCGCATACATCGCCTCCCGGGTTGCAGGGTCCCTGCTATCATAGACCTGATGAATAACCCTATCCCGATCCTCATTTTGGGCGGCAGTGATCCGAAACCGGCATCCCTCCCGGACGCCGGCCGTGACAAGCACGCTCTCCGGGGATACAAGGGCAGGGATCTGTTGATCGGCGACCGGCCGATGATCCAGGTGGTGGTAGAACGACTGAAGGAATCAGGCGGATTTGATCCGATCTACGTCGCCGGCCCCCAGGAGGTCTACCAGGGCATCCCCGGCCTGGAGATCGTCGACACCGCCGGCTCCCTGGGGAAGAACCTGCGAACCGGCCTGGAGCGGTTGCGACTGCTCCATCCCGGCAGCTACCTGGCGATCACCACCTGCGACATCCTGCCGGAGCCGGAGTGCCTCCAGACATTCCTTCAGGAGTCCCGGGACCACATGCCGTTCGACGCCTGGTTCCCGATGATCCGGATTCCGGACGACCGGGAGCAGCTGGGAGCCTCCTCCTGGAAACCGACTTACCAGGTCATTCCCCAGGAGGGCCGGGAACCGGTATCGACCCTCCCCGGCCATTTGATGGTGATCAATCCGGAAGCGTTTCGGCTGCGGTTCGCCTACCGTCTCATGCAGATCGCCTACCGCACCCGGAACCGCCCGATCCCGGTGCGCCGCAAGGAGATGGTCCGGGATACGCTGAAGGATCTGCTGTTCGAAGACGTCAGGCACATTTTCAGCATGCGTGTGCCCCGATTGACCTGGACGGTGATCAGCAACGGACTCAAGGTCGCCCGGGAGATGAAGAGCGGCACCAGCACCCTGGTTGGACTTGAAAACTCCATCCGCCGGATTTTCATCCGTTACCGCCATCAAAGGGAATTCCCCGACCGCAGGGTCCACCTTCCGATCATGGACGCCCTGTCCCTGGCCAAGGATATCGACACGGAAGAGGAGGCCCGGGAACTGGGAGGCGACCTGTCCCATACGCCCCACCCTATTCCAGACGGATCGAATCAACCCAGAGGGTGAACGGCTCCTCGGGGCTCTTTGCATACAGCATCACCAGGGCGATCTGATCCATGTCCAGTGGCCGGCTGGGCGGTGCATCCCGGATTTCGTTCAGTTCGATCCTGATCTCGTTCCACCCCGGCTCAACGATGAACCGGACCCTGGCGCGGTCGTCCGAGCCGGGATCGTGGCGGCGGTCCTCCGCCATCAACGTCAACCGAACCGGGAGTTTCAGATCGGACCAGACTTCGAACCGCAGGGTGCGGTAATCGCTCCAGTCGGGAAACGGTTCCCGGAGCGCCAGACCAGGCCATGGCCGGGAGTAGAACGTCCAGCGTCCGCAACGCCGCCCGGCCTGTTCGCCGAAAACGGCCGGAAGTTCCAGAGGTTCCAGCCCGGCTGATACCGGCTGAACGAAGGTCCGCTCCCATCGCGACTCGAACTCGCACAACACCGGAAAGCTGCGGTCCCTGGCGCGGTATTCGGACACCCGCAACGCCACCGGAACAAACACCGCCAGCAGCAGGAGCGCGGCCAGAGCGGACATTCCGACCCGGACACCGCGGCTGCTGACTGCCGGCCTGCCGTCAGGTCGCTTTTCCAGCACCGCCCGGAAGGTCAGGAACACGGCGGCCCCTGCCGCGTTCCGGATGAAGTCGCCTGCATCCGCATCACGAACACTGAAGAACTGGGCCAGTTCGGTTGCGGCGCCGAGGGCCGTTGTGGTGGCGAAGGCGAACAGGTACGACTTCGGCGCCGGCATGTTCGGCAACACGATACGGATGAGGGAGAGGATGCACAGCGCCACAAATCCGAACAATGGAGCGTGCCCGGCATCGTAAACAGCGTTCCAGAGCAGGGTGTCTGCCGGCTTGGGCAATCCTCCCAACAGCCAGACCGCACCGACCAGTGCCAGAACACGAACCAGGATCCTGGACTCGAACCGCACCGGGCTCAGCCTCCGCCAGGCGCGTGACGGGCGGCCAGTTCGCCAAGGAGCTCACGATAACGCCCCCCGAACAGCAGCTCCTGGCCGGCGAGCATCTGGTCGTAGCGGCGGATCTCCCTGGCCGGGTCCAGCCCGTACGGGTTGTATCCCTCTTCAATGGAGCTGTCCAGGATCAACAGGGCGTAGAACCCGGCCAGCGCTTCGATCCTGGCCGGCCGGCGCCGCAGATAGGCCTGGCCACCCAGGGAGTTCAACGCGAAGGCGGCATAGTCGTACTGAGCATGGACAGCTGGCCCACGGTCACCGGGATCGCCACAACGATCCCGAACCCTCATCCACCGGAACAGGGCCATCGCCATCGGTTCCACCATGTCCGGTTCTTCCTGGATCAGCCGCAGGATTCGCTCCAGCCGTTGCCTCCCCAATACCAGGTACCCATGGGAGACGTTGGCGAGCACGGCGTCGAGCCGGCTCAACTCTCCGATGACCTGGGGCCGGTTGTCCGCAAGGTCCAGGGCCGATCCGGTCAGCAGGCCGTAAACCCCGTCAGGGAGAGACCAGTTCTGGACATACCCGTGCCGGTCCAGCCGGCCGGCGAGAGCTTTCAGTTCCGCGACAACCTGGTCACAATCCGACGGCGACTGCAGGTCCGACGGCCATACCGGGGGAGAGCCGGTCACCCCGGCCCAGGTCCGCTCCCGGTCGGTCATGGATGGAGCCTGACCCGGCGCATCCGCTTCGGCACCACCATCCAGGGTGGAGGCCTGCTCCGGGAGTCCGGGGCCGGAGGCGCCGAACCAGCTCTCCCGGTTCATCCAGGTCACGGTGCCGAGGATCACCACTGCAGCAACCACCAGCGGCAGGAACCGGATCCAGCTTGACCCTTTTTTCTCCATATTCAGCTCCTTCGGCCCCCCCTGAACCGACCCCATTGTAAACCGGTCCGCATGCATATGCTGTGCTACCCTGCCGGGCCAAGAGAGTTCTATGAAGAAAAAACACCGCCCCCGAGTTTTGAGTCAGCGTTACGGCCGGCTTCTCCTGAACCTCTTCCCCCCATTTATCTTCAATCGTATCCGGATCGTATCGGTAGGAGACGGCTTCCGGTCATGCAGCGTCCGCGTCCGGCCCAGCCTGCTGACCCGGAACCTGAACGGAACGATTTTCGGTGGGACGATCTTCTCCGCCGCCGATCCGTTCTACGCCGTCATGTTCTGGCAGATCTTCGCCAGGCAGGGTATGCGGGTACAATCCTGGCTCAAGAGCGCTTCCATCGAATACCTGAGGCCGGCGGCGGGTGATCTGACCCTTGAGTTCGCCCTGACGGAAGAGGATATTGAGGGCGCAAAGACCACACTGGAACGGGACGGCCGCTACACCCGCACTTTCGCCGTGGAAGCACTGGACCCGAATGGGAAGGTTTGCGCCAGGATGACCAACGAGGTCTACTTGCGGGTGGAGACCGGAGAACGCCAACCAATATCCACATTCTGAGGAGCTTCTGAAATGTGCAAATCTTGGAGCCGGCCCGCGGTTGTCCTGCTTGTCCTGATCGCCGTCACCTCGGTTGCCCAGGCCGCCTTCGACGACGATTTCACCGGAAAAACGCTCCGGGTCGATTACTTCCATACCGGCACCGCCGCGGAAGAGATCTACAGCCTGGACCGCATGCGGATCGAAGGTGACTGGCCGGGCAGCAGGGTCTGGCTCCTGGATGGCACCGATCTGGGCAAGTACCGGGTGGAGCTCGCCGACCTGGCCACTCACCGGGTGATGTTCAGCAGGGGTTTCGCCAGCATCTATGGAGAATGGGAAACCACAGGTGAAGCGGCCTCCGGCACGTTCCGCACCCTGGAGGAGGCGGTTCGCATTCCGGAACCGAAACGTCCGGCCCAGCTGCGGCTGCGGAAACGGACCGATGAGGGCTCTTTCCAGGAAGTGTGGCAGGTCAAAATCGATCCGTCGTCCCGATTCGTGGACCGGGCTCCCCTCCCCGACGCCAGGGTCGTGGCTCTGCTTGAGAACGGCGACCCGGCGACCAAGGTGGACCTCCTGGTCCTGGGCGACGGTTTCACGTCCGGGGAGATGGCTGACTACCGCAAAGCGGCCGAAGGGGTGGTGACTGCCCTGTTCGCCGAAGAGCCGTTCCGGTCCCGGAAGTCCGATTTCAACGTCTGGATCATCGAAACCCCGGCGGACCGCTCCGGTGTCTCACGCCCCCGCGCTGGGGTGTTCCGCAACTCACCGCTGGGCGCCCGGTACAACTCGCTCGACTCGGAGCGGTACATCCTGAGCCTTGAAGACCGGGCATGGAGAGATGCAGCGGCGGCGGCGCCCTACGATACGGTGATCATGCTGGTGAACGAGCGCAAGTACGGCGGCGGGGGCATCTTCAACCTTTACTCCACCGCATCCGCCGGATCGGCGTTCGCGCCTTACCTCTATGTCCATGAGTTCGGCCACCATTTCGCCGGTCTGGGCGACGAGTACTACACTTCGCCGGTCTCTTACGAGTCCGACCCCGACGTCACCGTCGAACCCTGGGAACCGAACGTGACCGCCCTCCTCGATCCCACCGCCCTCAAGTGGGGCGACCTGGCTTCCGGCGGTGCTCCGGTGCCGACTCCCTGGGGCAAGGAAGCTTACGATTCCGCATCCCGGGCTTCCCAGAAGGTGCGGGCCGAACTTCGGGCATCCGGCGCCGCCGAAGAAAAGCTGGAAGAGCTGTTCGTAAAGGAACAGGTACGGTTCACAAAACAGCTTGGGGATGAGAAGTACGCCGGCAAGGTCGGCGCATTCGAGGGCGCCGGGTATCAGCCCCGGGGGCTGTACCGGCCTTCAGCCGACTGCATCATGTTCACCCGGGACGAGGTCGGTTTCTGCCCGGTCTGCCGGCAGGCGATCAACCGGATGATCGACCTTCATACGATGCGGTAGGGTGGCCGGGAACCGCGATAGGAATCAACGGTTCCCGGCCTTCGACATGCTAAGGTGCGCGCCTACTCGAGAAGCTTGGACGGATCGACCTCGGGGAGCTGCATCGCCATGAGCGACTTTACCGGGGCTTCATTGAACTTGTCCTTGCAGTCTGCAGAGCAGAAGTGCAGTTCATAGTCACCCATGTTGGCGGCGTGAGCTGCGTCGCCTTCCATGGCCAGGGCGCAGCCGGGGCACTTGGAAACCACCATGTCTTCGGCGCCGTCCATGCCGTCGGCCTTGGCCAGCACCATCACCGCCGCTGCGTTCAGCTTTTCACCGGCCATGTCCATGGCGCCTTCAGCCGCATCACCGGCGTTTTCCATCGCACCTTCCACCGCTTCGTCGGCTTCTGCGGCCATGTCCTCTGCGGCTGATTCGAGATCGGTGGTCTCGCCGCCACCGCAACCGGTCAGGGTGATGGTGATCAGGGCGGACAACAGCAGAACAAACAGGTAGCGCACAGGCTTCGAATCCATTTTTTTCTCCTTTGCGGGTCAGGCGCCGTCCGGCTCCCGGACGGGCCCTCCCCTGAGCCCGAACATCTTACATCGGATCGGGAAGTCGGCGCGTATCCACATGAATTGCCGATTTCCTATAATTTTATAATATATATAAACTACTTTCCCTATCCATTTAACTTATTTAGGTGCTATTCCGATGACTCACGGGCAAAACCACTCGTATAATTGTCACATCGACATAGACCACCCGATCCCCCCAGTATTTGTGGGAGATAGCGAATGGAATTGCATAAAAATGTTCCGGCCACAAAGTCATGGCTCTGTTGCACCATGCTTCTGTTCGCGGTTGCGGCGTTCTGGTCCGCAGAGCCTGCACAGGCGCAGGCCGGTACCGGACCGTCGCGGGAAACCGAGCCGGTCGTCCTGACCGGATCGATGTTCCCCGACGTGGCCGGTGACGACATCTCCCGTATGGCGGCGTTCCGATGGGATGCGGTGCTGGAATCGTTCGAGTTGATCCGGTTCCAGATCGACGAAAAGAAGGTCAAGGTCTTCTGGCTGGGCTCGCCCTGGGAATTCTCCCAGACGCTCTATGACGTAGCCGGTGACGAAGGCGGCATCCTCGACGGCGACGATGAACTGGTGTTCCTTTTCCAGGACAGCGGCCCGCAGGCACCCGCCGAAGCGGAATGGCCCCTGGGGACCGGACTGATCCGGCACGAGATCGCCGTCACCAACCCGGACCAGCTATCGGATGTCCGCTGGGTGTACCTGTTCAACCTGACCGGCTGGCAACCGCCGGCCGGTTACGTCACCTGGGACGCCAGCCAGTTCTCGGATATCAGTTCCACCCTGTTCGAACTGGACTACGTCGACCGCTGGGTGCTGGAGGGGTATCGGGTCAATTCGCCGTGCGGCACCGGCGTCGACCTGATCGACCGGGTGAAGGCCCGCACCGGCGTGGTCGGCAATCCACTGACGGAAACCGAAGAGGACTGGAACAATACGGCGATCTACCTGGGAGGAATCGTCGGCCCGGTGCGGGCGATCCGCTCGGTCCGGGGCGCCGCCAGCGCCCTGAACACCTTCCACCACGACATCATCTACCACAGCATGTGGGAACGGGAGGTCACCCTCCGGGTCCACCCGATCGGCAGGATCACCCTGTACCTGGACTGGCTCCCCCAGCCGAACATGACCTACCTGGCCAGCAACGTTTCCGGCGGTGTGGCGGTGGACGGTGACGACGACTCGGAGGTGTCGCTGGAGCGGCCCTCCTGGGAAATCATCCGGGGATCCTACGGCGGGCTCGCCCTGATGGCGAACCCGGTCCCCTCGCCATACGTCGACGAGATGAACCGGTATTACAGGGACGACGACCGCTTCGACGACGCACCGGACGAGACCTATATCGATGAAGACGACAGCGCCTTCGGCAATTTCGGGCTCCAGGGGGTCAACTTCACCGGTGACGAATCCACCGGGGTCGTCACCCGCTTTCGAGTCTACCCCCTCTGCTCCGATACCGGCGACGCCGCCGCAGGGGCCGGCTTCCGGAACCTGTGGGACAACCCGTTCATCACCGCGGTCAGCCCCCAGTGGCGGACCCTGGGACCGATCCGGAACCTGCTCAACACCGACGGACCGATCCAGGTCACCCAGAGCTGGCCCGCCGTGAACGGCGCAGAGGCCTACCGGGTCTATGCTTCCGACACCGCGGATCTGCCGCGAGAATCCTGGACCTTGCTGACGGAAACCACCGGTCTGACCTTCACCGACCCGAAGGATCCGGTGACCCGGTTCTACTCGGTGGTGCCGGTCTCCGGTGGCGACGAGGGCGACTGGTAGTAGGATAGGCTCATGAACCGGCCTCGCTCATGGAAGCAGCCCTGGATCCAGGTGCTGGCACTGGCGGCTCTCCTGCTGCCGGCAGTGCTCGGCAGTATCCCCGGGTTCCACACCCATCCTCTCGTTTGCTCCGATACGGATCTGCCTGCCGCCTCGGAGGGCGCCGGCGGCGGCACCGAATGTCCGTTCTGCACCCTGAGCCGCAACCCGGGCCAGGTCGTCCCCGGCGGAGTGCCTGACAGCTGCCACTGCGAGGCAACCGCGGTCAGTTCGCCGGGCGGCTACATTCCCCCCTCCAGGCCGGTGCCGGCGGATACCGCCCCCCGGGCCCCTCCTGTTTACGATTCAAACTGGAACGTCTGATCCGGAAATCGGCTCCGCAGGAGCCGGGCAATTTGAATCGATGACAGGAGGGCAATCCTATGAGTACCTACAGAATCGTTGGCGCCGCCATCCTGCTGGCGGCCGCCCTGCTCCTGCCCGGAGCTGCAGTCGCCCAGGACGATGACCGGGACGAGGAACTGCGGCGCCTGAGGGAGCAGATCGAGGAACTGCAGAAACGCCTGGAAGCACTTGAAAAACGCAACCAGGAAGGTGAGCCCGCCGAACTGGATGACCTGCTCAAGGACGCTCAGGAGGCGGCAGGCACCGGATCCGATCCCGGGGAAACCGCAGGACCGGCCCGGGGGAGTTCGGGACAGCGCAACCTCTCGGCCATGAACCCGGAGATCAGCTTCCTCGGTGACGTTTCCTACGACTGGACCGACGGCGACCAAAGGGACGAATTCTTCCTGCGCGGCGCCGAGCTGTCGCTGCAGGCGCCGCTGGACCCGTACACCCGGTTTAAGGCGTTCCTGGTCGGGCACCAGGAACCGACCGAACTGGAATTTGGAGAAGACGGAGGAGAGCTGCCGGACGCCCATGGCCACGGTGAACCGATCTCCGTGAACGTGGAGGAGGCGTACATGGAGTGGATCGGCCTCCCCCTCCATACCCGGGTGCGCCTCGGGAAGTTCCGGCAGCAGTTCGGCACCCTGAACCGCTGGCACCGCCACTCCCTGCCCAGCGTCGACAGCCCGTTTGCTCTTCGGAACGTCTTCGGACACGGTGGTTTGCAGGGACTGGGAGTCGGGGTCGACTTCCAGCTCCCTTCCCTGTGGGCCACCAGCAACGGGCTGACCGTGGAGATCACCAACGCGGACAACAGCCTGGCTTTCGCCGGCGCACACTTCAGCGATCCGTCGTATCTCGTGCGTCACACCGGGTTCTTCGACCTGGGCAAGTGGTCCTACCTGGAACTCGGGCTCAACGGTGTCACCGGCCCCAACAACGAAGACGGCAACCGGGACACCCGGATCGGAAGCGTCGACTTCAATTACCTGTGGGAACCTCAAGGCAAGGGCAAGTACCGGGGCCTGGAGCTCCGGGGAGAGTTCATCCGGTCCCTGTTCGAGGAGGAGGACCGCAGTATCGTCGGCGCCAACTCCTGGTACGCCTACGCGAAATGGCAGTTGGCCCGGAACTGGTTCGTCGGGATGCGATACGACGATACAGAACTGATGTCGGACCGGGTTGCCAGGGATCCGGATGTGCCGTTCGTTCCGGGAATGGGCGAAACCGCCTGGACCGGGTTCGTGACCTTCTGGCAAAGCGAGTTCGTACGATTGCGCTTCCAGGTACAGAACGCCGACCGGGACGTCGATCTGGCCGCCGGCCCGATGGACGATACCCGGGCCTGGTTCCAGGTCACCTTCGCCGGCGGCCCTCACAAACACGAAAGCTACTAGGGAGGCGATCATGAGAATCATCACGCTGCTGCTGCTCACCGCCCTGGCCGCAACTCCCCTGGCCGCCGATGACAAGCTTATGGTGGTCACGTCCATGCCCGATTACGCCTGGCTGGCCGAGGCTATCGGCGGCAACCGTGTGGAAGTGCATTCCATCGCCGCCGGGAACCAGGACGTGCACTTCATCCGGCCCCGGCCGTCCTACAGCGCCCTGATGCGCAAGGCCGATCTGTTCATTTCCACCGGTCTGGATCTGGAACTGTGGGTCCCGACCCTGCTGGATTCGGCGGGCAACCGCAGCATCCTGGAAGGCTCGCCGGGGTACGTGGCCGCCTGGCCCGGCGTTCCCCTGCGGGATATCCCCACCATGGCCTCCCGGACCGAAGGGGACGTCCACCTGTACGGCAACCCGCACATCCAGACCAGCCCGCTGAACATGATCGACGTTGTACGGAACATCATGGCGGGGCTTCAGAGGATCGACCCGGAATCCTCCCCGTACTACGAGTCCAACGCCGCCGCGCTTCAGGACAGGCTGTACCGCCAATGCTTCGGCGACGAACTGGTCGGTCTTCTGGGCGGAGAAACCCTGGCCAACCTTTCCAGAAACCGCAAGCTCTGGAGCTACCTGGGAGGCAAGGAATACCCCAGGGGCAGCGGACGGATGCTGCTGGACCGCCTGGGAGGATGGCTGAAAAAGGCCGAGCCGCTCCGGGGCAGGAAGATCATCGGGTACCACAAGAACTGGATCTACCTGGCCGAACTCCTGGACCTGGACATCCGGGGATACATCGAGCCCAAGCCTGGAATTCCGCCGACCCCCAGGCATGTGGAGGAAGTCATGCGACTGATCCGGAACGAGGAGATAAAGGTCATCCTGGCCGCCAGCTACTTCGATCCGGTGAAACCGGAGTCCATCGCGAAGCGTACCGGGGCCTCGGCGGTCATCGTTCCGATGGGGTCCGGAACAGCAGGCATTGAAGGGTATGATGCTCTCGTCGAATTCTGGATCGAGAGCCTCCTCGGCGGTTTCGGAGTACAGCCGTGACCGACATGCTCAGCCTCATGGCGGCGCCGTTCGCCGCCTGCGTCGTCCTGGTCGGCATCCACGCCTACCTGGGGATGCACGTCATCCAGCGCAAGGTCATCTTTGTCGACCTGGCCCTGGCCCAACTGGCCGCCCTGGGGGCGACCTTCGGCTTCCTGATCGGCGCCGGGCATCAGGGTCCCGGCGCCTACCTGTTCAGCCTGGGGTTCGCCCTGGTCGGGGCGGCGATCTTCGCCATGACCCGCATGCGTCATGCCCGGGTTCCCCAGGAAGCGATTATCGGGATCGTGTACGCCGTCGCCCTGGCGGCGGCAATCCTGGTGGCGGACCGGGCCCCGGAGGGGGCGGAACACATCAAGGAGACCCTGGCCGGAACCATCCTGTGGGTGACCTGGCCGACCATCGGAAAAACAGCCCTGATTTATGCCGGAATCGGCGTGTGGCACATCCTGTTCCGCAAACGTTTCTTCCAGATCTCGTTCCGGCCGGAGGAGGCGTACTCGGAAGGCCGCCGGGTGCGATTGTGGGATTTCCTGTTCTACCTGACCTTCGCCTTCGTCATCACCTCCTCGGTAGCGATCGCCGGGGTGTTGATGGTGTTCTCGTTCC
>JACXWD010000137.1 GCA_014764515.1 Candidatus Polarisedimenticola svalbardensis
AGTGCATCTACATCGGCGTCGGAACTCTCCCCTGTATCGACACAGGTGAAGATGTGTGCATCACGGTTGATCAGCTGCGCGGCGAAATGCAACGCCGGACCGTTGCCACCGTGGCCGTTGACGATGATCAGTTTATCGATCCCCTGCCGGGCCACGTTGACGCCGATCTCACGGACCATGGCTGCCAGTGTGTCCGGGCCTACACTGATCGTCCCCGGGAAGTCGTCGTGATGGTAGCTGACCCCGTAAGGGATTACCGGCAGGACCAGAGGACGTGGATTGGAACAACGCTCCGCCACCTCGACGGCCAGACGCTCGGCGTCGTACGCATCCACATCCAGCGGCAGATGCGGGCCGTGCTGTTCGATGGCGCCCACAGGCAGCAACGCAACCGACGTGGGGCCGAGCCGGGCGCGGGCGTCCGGCCAGGTCAACGATCCCCACAACACCTCGTCCCGGTCGCCGGATCCGTCGGGAGGAAGTGTCTCATGCTGGTGTGGACGGGCCAGCATTTCATCGGTCAGCAGGTCCACCTCCGCCCAGCGACGGCCGGCTCTCTGCACCGCCCCTGCGGCATGCTCCATGTAGATCGGGTACAGGCGTGCCCGCAGGGGCCGGGGAATCGTATCCACCGGCGATCTTTCCGGATCGATGCGGACCTGCAGGATTTCCGGCCGTGGATGGGTCGGTGTGTCCGACGGCAGAACGCCACGCTCCGCCAGAAGATGTTCCAGATGCCTGGCGCCGGCGCTCTCCTGGTGAATCCCCTTTTCCTTCAATTCGCCGAGGCATCTCCGGATCTGCTCCGGCGTGTAACCGCAGCGTCCGGCGTCGGCGCCCAGTGCTTCCAGCATGCCGACTATCCGGCGGCATTTTTCGCATTTGCCGCATGGCCGGACGATGTCACCTTCCACATGGGCGGCGTGGCAGGATACCTGCAGGCGTTGCAGCTCCGGGTACCTTTCGGTGAGCATTTTCATGATCAACAGTTCGGAAAGAGGCCGCAGCACCGAATACTGCAGCACATTCCAGCCTTTGCTGCGGAACCAACGGGTCATGGCCTGGTCGAACCAGCGGCTCTGGTCGTACAGGCCGCCGTAATGGGTCACACCGCCGCGGGTGGAGCGTACCGTGGTGTCGTATTCACAACCCAGGCTGACGGCGCCGATCCCCCGCTTGCGCATCAGCGGCAGGGCTCCGAAGAGGAACACCGGTACGGTCCACAACCGCACCGGGTAAATGTCGGCCCGGACCCGGTGCCAATCCCGCTTCATGAAGGTCAGATGATTCAGCATGGAACTGAATACGCGGTCGGAATTGGTCCACACCCGCCCGGTATGGGGCACATGCTTCTCGAAATGACGGTAGGCGTTCAGTGCCGTGAACCAGTGCCGCCCCGACTCGTTAACGAAGATCGAGTGCACCTCCTGGCCGATCTCCTTCAGCATTCCGTAGGTCAGCAGGCTATCCTTGCCCCCACTGGACAGTACGGCATGCCGCCCGGCGACCGGTGCTGCCCACTCGGCCTCCCCGGCATCGAGCGGATCATCCTCAAACGACAGCCTGGCCTTCAACCAACTGTCCCTTCGTGTGTTCGGCAGGTTACGAGCACTGTCGCCCAAAAACGGGTTCGGCTCCAGGAACTTGACGGCGAATATTTCCCGGGCGGTATGGGCGGCGTACTCCTCGAGGAACCTGCGGTCCTGCCGGTCGAACGGGCCGCGGAACACAATCTCCCTGCAAAACAGGCCGTAGTTCAGCGCCACCTGGGATCCGATCATGGAGGCCAGGTTCCTGTCGGCCACTGACGAGGGATCGAACACAGGTTCCTCATAGCGGTAGATCAACTCCAACCGCTCCGTCTCCCCGTTCCGAGTGACTTCGTACGGCATGATCAGCCGGGTAGGTTCCAACTGCACCGGACCGATGGTCAGGCGATCGATGGTTACCAGTACCTGCAGCGGATCGGCTGGGGTTTTTCGGTTCATGACCCCGCCTCCCGGTCCGAAGCCAGCTGCTCCAGCAGTTCCGCCACGGTACTCGCTCCGTCCAGCAGAACATCCACGCACGGCAGCCCGGTCTGCTCACGGATTCGGGCGCACACTGCGGGCAGTTCCTCCCGCTCCATGTTTTCGTGGTTCAAGGTCACCGCCACTACCGGCCGCCCGGAGAGCAACTCCACAGCCTGGATCTGGGTCGGCAGATCGTGGAGGCGATACCCGGGGAAGCCGTCGTAATCGACCCGTGCCGGAGCATGCTGCAGCACCACGGCGTGAGGCCTTCCGGCGGCCAGGAGCTCAAATCCACCCGGATATGCCGGGTTCATCAGGCTGCCCTGGCCCTCCAGAAGCATGAAATCCGGCTTGACCTCGGCCCAGGCGGAACAGACGGCATGCTCGATCTCCCCGGAGACGAAATCGTTCACCAGGGAATCGAGGATGATGCCGAAGCGCACACCCTGCATCCACGCGGTCTGGCCGGTGCCTATCATTTCCACCGACCGGGAACGGCTCTCCAGTTCCTCGACAATCTTCCAGGCGGTAGTGCGCTTTCCCACCGCCGAATCGGTGCCCAGCACCGCCACGCGGAAAGAACCCGCCCGCTCGATCTCCCCGGTGAAGAAGTGCAGCCGGGAGCGGTCCGGAGGCCGGCGCACGTCCCGGATCCGGACGCCGGACGTTGCCGCCAGATTCTGCAGCTCCCGGTTTTCGGACAGGAAGTCGTGCAGGCCGGAATCGACATGCAGCCCCGCCCGCAACGCGTCCG
>JACXWD010000138.1 GCA_014764515.1 Candidatus Polarisedimenticola svalbardensis
TGCAATTCATCGCCGGGCTGGTCTGGGAGTTCTGATCGGGAGAACCTGATGAAAAAACCGCATGGTCCGGATCACGGGCAGAGGTTGGCCAGGTCCAGTTCATTCCTGGGGTCCGGCCCATCGGTTTTTGCGTTGCCGTACGATCCGGCCCCGGCAGCCTTCGCCCTCACCAGGTAATAGTAGGCATCTCCGGAACCAGGCGGCGTGCGCTGGTCGAAATACTCGTTCCGGACGTTGTTGGTGTGCAGGCAGACCGACTGTGCGTACCCCTGGTCGTTTCCGAGGTCCGAGATCATGCCGCCAGCGATATCGTAGAGGACCATGGTCTGGTCGTCCCAGGTCAGGGTGGTCGGGTCGTTCCCGTCCACGAGAAGACCGCTGACCTCCGGCAACGGATAACCGACCGTAACCGGGTAGTAGTCGAACAGGGCCTGGTTCCTGCCGGTGGCCAGATCGGTGGAAATCACCTTAAGCCGGATTGTGTACTGGCCGTATGGCAAAGTCGTAACATCCCAGTTGCCCAGCGGCTGATCGACCAACCCGCCGCCACCGGCCAATGCGGTGGGGACCCAGGATCCGGCGGCGTCACAATCGAAGAAATCGCTCCCGGGACAATAATCGACCTCGAACAACGTATCGACCCGGGCCGGATCCCGGCCGTTGACCGTATTGCCGAGCAGAGCCTGCATGTCATCAAGCACACGGTCCTGATCGTTGAGGTAATGCAGCATCACGGAAGTCGGAGAGTACAGCGGATCGCCGTAAAGTACGCCGCTGTTGTAATTTTCCGCCCACCAGACCGCATCACCCAGAGGCAGTCCCCTCAGAAAGTACAACAAGGTCTCCATCGGGTGTTGATCGAAAGAATGGCCGCCGGACTGGTGGTGGCTGAGACTTCCGAAGAAGGCGGTACCGTTCAGCCGGGACAGGAAATTGGAGGCGTGATCACCGGCGCTGACCTGCTCGTGGCCCTGGTCGAACGACCGGTTCACGGCCAGTTCAACTCCGCTGCCAACCTCCTGGATCGTAACGTCGTCGATCCCGATTTCCCCTGCGTGGGTGTTGCTCATCTCAAGTCGCACCCTGATGCCGTCGTACAGCTTGTCGGCGTGGGTGTGCACGGCCGGATCCAGGGTGAAAATCACTTCGGCGTAGGTCCAGTCATTGTCCCCCGCCACCGTTGCGAAGTTCAGGGTCCCGTAATTGAGGGCGGTTGCGCCGCCGCCGACCTCCCGCACCCAGAAACGTGCACGCAGGGTGCGCGACGCCAGGTCGGCCGACCGGTACCACAGTCCGATGCGGTACTGTTGCGGGTCGGCCTCGTTCACCGCCTGCTGGGGAAGGTAGATCCGCTGGTTGATCATCATGCGCTCGACGTCAGGGCAACTCACATCGGGAGGACCCGCAAAATCGGCGCCGGCGAAGCAGAGGGGCTCGGCCACCTGGTCCCGGTTCCCGAACCACAGACTGGTGGAATCGGTTCTTCCGAAGTCATCCCGGACGTCGGGGAACGCCAGCCGGTTGTTGTCGCCACCACCCAGGCTGGTGAAGCTGTCACCCGAGTTGTGGTACCAGGCCGTCGGCCAGGCGGTGAAATACGACACCGGGAACGACTGGAAGTTGTACCCCCAGAACCCGTCGGCGACTCCCATGCAATCGGTGTTGATCTCCCGGAACGCATCCGTCGATGCCGCCCGGCAGGCGCCGGGGTCCGGAGCGTTCCGGCACAGTGTCACGGCGCAACTTTCGTCCTTCCGCCAGTTCATGAAATCGTTAAAGCTGCCGATGGTCGGCTGGCCGTCCAGGGAGCCGAGCCAGAACATGGCGTCGAACGGGTTCGGCTCCCGGGAAGAGGAACGCCCTGGAGGAGGATCGTCGCCGGAAGTCATCCGGGCAAGGCAGGTGTCCGGCGCCTTGCCGGAGGCGTTGGAGGCCGGCTGGTCCAGGTAATCGATGCACTCGGCCCGGCTCTCCCCGAACAGTCCAAGCTGGTAGCGCCAGCCGGTGGTGAGGTCTCCGTAGACGTACGAGTTGGCGGCGTAATCTCGCCATTGGGCCTTGCCGCCGATGTTGCCGTATTTCGAGCCGTACAGCTTGCCGTAGATCCCACGGCCCTCGGCGTCGATCGCCCGGTCCACCAAGGTCTTGGCCGAAGCCAGGTCGACCCCTTCGAGGCGGGACACGATCAGTTCTCCGTCGAAGGCGGTGTCCACCGTCCGCATGCTCCGGCCGTCTCCAAAGGCGTTGCGGCGCTGGGTGAAATTCAGGGTGACGTCGGATGCGAAGTACCGCACCAGCCAGTATTTGAGGTAGTTGTCCACGGAGGTCGGCGCGGAGGGAGACGACAGGGACGATCCGTCCACCACCATGCGGGTCGGTACACCGCGGGTAGTGACCAGGTACCGGATCGAAGTGTTCTCGCGGAGTTGGTCTACCGAGGCCTGGCAGTAATAAGGTGGGTCGCCGTCGGCGCAGGTTGCCGGCGTCATGCCTCCGATGGTGTCCTGCTGCATGCAATCGATGATCTGGTCCCGCAAGGACCGGAACTCATCCCAGGTGATGAAGTATCCAGCCGGCACGTTCACGTGGCAGGTGTTCGCCGGATCGATCTGACGCTGATCGGCGAAATACTGACCCACCTGCGGAGAATCGAGGGAGTTGTCGTTCACGACGATCATCACGTCGTCCCGGAACTGGGCAGAGGCAATGGAAACGAAGAAGAGGATGACCGGTATTACCAGTTG
>JACXWD010000139.1 GCA_014764515.1 Candidatus Polarisedimenticola svalbardensis
ACGACAACGTCGCCCCGCCGACCACCATCTGTAACCCGGGCTCCGGCGATCTGTGTGATCCCGATGAAAGTTGCAGCGGCAATCCCGACGAGGCTTGCCCGGACGACAACGTCGCCCCGCCGACCACCATCTGTAACCCGGGCTCCGGCGATCTGTGCGACCCGGACGAATCCTGCACCGGCATTGCCGACGAGACCTGCCCGGACGACCGGATCACACCACCCACCACCGTCTGCCGCCCAAGCGGCACGGGTGATGAGACCTGTGATCCTTCCGAGTCCTGTACGGGTGAAGCCGATGTTGAATGCCCGCCCGATATCATTGCTCCGCCGGAAACGCCCTGTGGCGACGGGTCCAGCACGGAATGCAGTGACCCCGACACTTGCGATGGTGAAGGAATCTGCGAGCCCAACAACAAGCCCTGCGGATCCGCAACCAATTCGGCCCTGTGCGAATACGACATGGAGCCGGCCAAGGGTGATTGCGCGCTCGATGGTTCAGCCTGCATGTTCGACCTGGCCTGCGCCGAACTTGGCGGGGTCGCCTGCACCAGCGCCGGCACCTGCCTGGACACCGACGGAGCGGACATCGGGTCCTGCTTGCCCGACAGCCTCTGCGACGAAGCTTGCGAGCAGAGCGACCAGTTCCGCCTGCTGTTCAGCCCGGATGTCCAGAACTGGACCGCCTTCAGGCTGAACGCCAGCAACCCGGGCCAGACGTTCTACAACGTAATTTACGACGCGTCCGGCGTGGGCGTCGATGACGTGACCCTGAGCGTGACGATTCCGTATCCTTACATCACGGTGGGCGGAAACCCGCTGCACGTGTACGACGCGGACACCGTCGGCAGCAACGGAATGGGCTGCCTGGATCCGGAGAATGCGGACTCGGTGCCGATTACGGCCGGGGCTCCGTTCTCCATCACGCTGGATGACTGGATTGACCCCGCCGTAGATGCAGGCGATTATCATCTCTCCTGCACCCAGGTGCTGGGGCCCAACGGCGACGGCTCCTGTACATTCGACGTGACGGTCCTAAACGGCGATATCCCGCTCGGTGGCCTGATCTACCTGAATGTGCACCTGGACTTCGGTCTGAAAGGCCAGTTCGTGGACGCGAATCCGGTCGGGGCTGATCCCACCGGAATGCTGGAAGATCGCTATGACCGGCATCCCTACGTCTCACCATGGAGCAGTTCGGACGCACTGGTCAATACGGAAACCGATGACGGGTCGCTGGGCCTGGCTGACTGCCGAGCCTTCTGGTTTGAACACACCGACGGGTTCACCGATCCGCTGTTCGAGGACCAGCTCCAGAACCTGAACATGTTCAAGCAGGTCGCCGGCGCGTTCGGGCGGATCTGGTGTGCCGACGACGGTGACGGGTACGAGTACTACCTGCAGTTGGTTCATCCGACGAAAGGCGTTGTTCAAAGTGCCCAGGCCGACGAAGACGGGTACTATGCCCTCACTTACAAGCACAAGGGCAAGCCGACGGACTACCTGGTGGAGGTATATTCCGACGCCACGTTCGATACCCTGGTCACCTCGACAACGGTCGAACTGCAGGGTAACGGATGGGCCAATGTGGGTTTCTGGGCCACGGACTGTGATACGGATTCCGTTTGGAATTCCTCGGTCGTCTATGGCAAGGGCCGTAAAAAGAATTAGTAGCGGAACAACGCGCCCGGGATGGCCGTCACAGGGGCCCGGGCGCTTACCAACCCTTCGGAACACAGCCGGATCCGCCTGCGGGTCCGGCCCCGTTTTTTCTGGAATCATGATCCTGACGATCAACATCGGGCGCACCGGATGAGACGGGCTGGAATCAGAATCCTGTTGCTGTTGTCAGCAGCAGTGGCCGTTTGCGGCTGCAGCACAACACCCGACAGCAACGCATTGATCGCGTTGCAACTGGAGAGCCAGGCCAACACGCCCGATGGCTGTGTGGCCTGTGGCTGCCGGTTGAACGACCAGGTGGAGCCCGGAAACGAGAAACACTGGTGGTTGGTATTCGGCCTTGTCCAGGCTGCCGAAGGGCAGCCATCGCCAACCCTGCTGCCTGCGAGCTACTGCGGACATGGCTCATTCCGTGCAGCACAGGCCGATTTAGAGCAGATCGTCGGAACACCCCACACCGTGGCGGACCTCGCGATTGCCGCCCGGAAATCTCCCGGCGGGCGAGTGAATCTCGAAGTGCGGATGGAACGCCGGAGGTTTTCGGGCTTCGATTCGGAAGGGCAGGCACAGTACGACCGGGCTACCCGAAACCGGTCGTACCATTTTGAGAAACAAGCGGAATGGGTCCTGCCGCTGTTGATTACGGGGGAACAGGATACCGACCGGTTGGGCGTCCACGAGGTGCTGGTCCGAATGGAGGCCGTGCTTGTCGGGGCCGGCGCACCGTCGTCGTTTGGAAGCCTGCGGGTTCAGTCCGACACGGCGGGTGCTGAGGTCATGCTCAACGGCGATTTCGTGGGCCGAACAGCTGAAGATCCCCCGCTTTTGCTGGCCAATGTCCCGGCCGGTGAGGTGGAAGTCAGCGTGCGGGACTTTTCCGGCCGCACCGCCAAGAGCAGGGTAACGGTCACCGAGGGTGATATTGCCGAAGATCGGCTCGATGTCCTGAACCTGGCGTCAACTGCCCCGGCGCCGACTGGCTTGCTTGCGCTGGACAGGAACCTCCAGGGTTACCTGGAATACTGGCGCGCCAGGGACGGGGCGTTGCTCGTCGAGATCC
>JACXWD010000089.1 GCA_014764515.1 Candidatus Polarisedimenticola svalbardensis
GATCCGGTATACCCAGCTTTGAAGATCTTTGCTGAGAGACTGGTGTTCACGTTTTGCTCCAGCAAATCCGGATACGTATAGATGGGCCCCTGTACCGGATGTACTCTCAGGTATACACGGCGGGCAAATTCGCCAGGATAAGCGAATTCGATTTTGCGGGTCGTACCTCCACTTGCAGATCCCTGCACATCCCGAACAACACGAACCGGGCCGTCGATGTAGCCACGGAAATTTGTGCATTGCCCACCATCTGGGTCCTGCAGATCCCAATTGCGCTCTGTCTCGCCGGGGCTTTCGATCCGATATTTGAACAAATCGATCATATCCTGCGATGGGCATGGCTGCCCCTGGCAGGTTTCACCGATCATCCATTTGTCGATCGTCCAATTCCCGTAAAAGTCCAATTGGTAGGCTGGCGAATCGATTACAGCATCACCATCAATGTCCAATGCTCCTGATATGATGGCTCCACAGGCATCAGTACCGACAGGTCGACAATTCGCGGGAACGCCATCACCAGTCGGATGGTAATCGATAAGGTCAGAAATGGTCGAACTCGTTCCTCCGGTGCGCCGATATAGATATACACAGCCCATCTCAGCGTTTTCTTGATCAGCCACCAATATGCGGTACCGATAGTCAGCAAACTCGCCCTGCTGTCCAGGCACCCAGTTTGTCGGCGAAATGCAAGAGCCGGCATATCCCGCGAGAAACACCATCTCATCATTTTTGGACAGAACTCCTGCCGGTGGCCCTTCGCCAGTCAACTCGTAGATTACTTCACAAGGTCCGATTGTATTGGGAGGTAGAGAACCTGACGGCTCACTCTCGCATTCGCGGCTTGGGCTTTCTTCTGTAATGAACCCGAGAACGCTTACAGGTTCATTAGACATTTCATCGACTTGAAAGGGAATAATGGACCAACCCGCAATCGAGTCGTACACCCAAGCTTCGACGGCGGCGGCGTCTACCGTGTCGATCCATTGAGAGAATTGACTGGAGTCTACCTTGACAACAACCGGCTCGCGCTTACGTGCGTCAATACCTGCAAGGGTCGTTAGAGAGAGAGAGAGAGAACGACGAGGACTGATCGAGATCCAACCCGACGGAACTGGTTCCATCCTGCGGGGTGTCTCATTGGCTTCCCCTTTGAGCATTGGCATATATATACAGCGATTCCCCAATGAATCAACTTGGTAGATCTATACAACGAAATTCACGTGAGCCTAAAAGCACAACAGGACGAAATTCGTCCACAGCCAGCTGCGTCAATGAATGGAAGGGTGGGGGTATGCTGCTGCGCCAATCCGACGATGATGGTGGTGAATCAGATCCCTGGCCGCAGCGTGAGGCCGGAGTGGATAGCGCGAAGGAAGAACAGGCCCCTGTCCGCAGCGTCAAGCTGTAGCGGGCGAAGAACAGGGATCTTTTCTTTCGGTCTTCTCAGACGATATCCCGCCCGGTGAGGATCCGGAAGATCTCCAGATACCGTTCCCTTGCGCCCTGGACAATCTCGTCCGGCAGCTCGGGGACCGGCGGCTGTTTGTCCCATCCGATGGAAAGCAGGTAGTCCCTGACGAACTGCTTGTCGAAGGAAGGCTGGCCTTTTCCCGGCTCGTACTTGTCCGCCGGCCAGAATCGGGACGAGTCCGGTGTGAGCATTTCGTCGGCGATGATCAGCTGGTCGCCGTCGTAACCGAATTCGAACTTGGTGTCGGCGATGAGGATGCCGCGGCTTGCCGCGTACTCGGAACCGGCCTGGTACAGGTTCAGGGTCATGTCCCGGACCTCCGCGGCCCGGTCCTTGCCGATCATCCGTTCCACCTCTTCAAAGGGGATGTTGATGTCGTGGCCTTCCTCGGCCTTGGTTGCCGGGGTGAAGATCGGCTCGGGGAGCTTGTCCGACTCCTTCAGCCCGTCGGGCAGGGCGATGCCGCACACCGTCCGGCTCTCCTGGTACTCCTTCCAGCCTGAGCCGGCCAGGTACCCACGTGCGACGCACTCCACCGGAAGCATGTCCAGCTTCTGAGCCAGCGTGGACCGGCCTCGCAGCTGGTCGGCGTACGGCTTGAGAACCTCGGGGAAATGCTCCACGTCGGTTTCAATCACGTGGTGCAGGCAGATGCGCTCGGATCTTAGGAACCAGAACTCGGCGATCTGATTCAGGACCTTGCCCTTGTCCGGGATCGGGTTCGGCAGGATGTAGTCGAACGCCGACAGCCGGTCGGTGGCCACGATCAGAAGGTGTTCCCCCAGGTCGTAAATGTCCCGGACCTTGCCGCGGCTGACCAGCGGCACCCCTTCCAGCTCGGTCTGATATATCGCTTTTACAGTGCTCATGAAACGGCTACTCCCTGTCCGAATGTCCGGCGCTAGCGCCGGTCGTGGATGATCCTGCCATCCACCATGGTCATCACCGGCCCGCCCCGGAGCTTCCACTTCAGGAACGGGCTGTTTTCGCTTTTGGATTCAAAATCGTCGGCATCGACGGTGACCTCCCGGTCCAGGTCCAGGACCGTGATGTCGGCCTCGGCGCCGACCGCCAGTTTACCCTTGTCCATCCCCAGGACGCCTGCCGGACCGGTGCTGAACAGTTCCACCATCCGGGACAGGGAGATGATATCCCGGTGAACCAGCCTGTCGAGGCAGATCGACACCGCCGTTTCCAGGCCGACGACCCCGAACGGCGCACGGCTGAATTCAACACATTTTTCGTCACAGTGATGGGGGGCGTGGTCGGTGGCGATGGCGTCTACCGTACCGTCGGCCAGCCCTTCAAGAAGCCCGTCGAGGTCCTCGGCCGCCCGGAGAGGAGGGTTCATCTTGGTGTAGGTATCGAACTCCATCACCGCTTCGTGATCCAGCACCAGGTGATGGGGCGTGACTTCACAGGTCACCCTGCTTCCCCGGGCTTTCGCCTCCCGGACCAGCCGCATCGACCCGGCGGTGGACATGTGGGCGATATGGACATGGCCACCGGTGTAATCGGACAGCAGGATGTTCCTGGCGACTATGACGTCCTCGGCCACCCCGGGCCAGCCCTTGAACCCGAGCCGGCTGGAGACCCAACCCTCGTGAACCACACCCCCGGCCACCAGGTCCGGATCTTCGCAATGATCGATGATCGGCACTCCGAAGATCTTGGAATATTCCAGGGCCATCCGCATCATCTGGCTGGACCGGATCGGCCTGCCGTCGTCGGAAAACGCCACGGCTCCGGCTGCGTTCATGTCTCCGATCTCCGCCAGTTCCTTGCCGTCCTGCCCCTTGGTGACGGCGCCGATCGGCCAGACCCTGGACATGCCGGCCTCCCGGGCCTGGGCCTGCACAAACTCCACAAGGGCTCGGTTGTCCATAACCGGCACCGTGTTCGGCATGCAGGCCACGGCGGTGAACCCGCCGGATGCGGCGGCGGCGGCTCCGGTTGCCACCGACTCCTTCCACTCCTGACCCGGCTCTCTGAAATGGACGTGCATATCGATGAATCCGGGGCAGACGGTCAGGCCCTCGAGTTCGATGACCTCGCTCTTGCCGGGCTCGATAGATTCCTCGATGGCGGCAATGCGGCCGTCTTCGATCAGGATGTCGAGTGTGGCGTCGGTTGCGCTGGCCGGGTCCACGACCCTTCCGTTTTTAAGCAGTCGTTTCACGGGCGGGCTCCCCGGCGAGGAGGTACAGCACGGCCATCCGGACTGCGACCCCGTTCGCCACCTGTTCAAGGATCACCGACCGGTTGCCGTCGGCCAGATCTCCGGAAAGTTCCACACCCCGGTTCATCGGTCCCGGGTGCATGACGATCGCATCGTCCTTCGCCAGCTTGAGGCGGGTGCTGTTGATGCCGAACTGCAGTGCATACTCCCGGGTCGTCGGGAAATATCCGGCGTTCATCCGTTCGTGCTGCACCCGCAGGGCCATGACCACGTCGGCCCCCTCCAGCGCTTCTTCCACCTTCCAGGTCATCCGGCAGCCCATGGCGTCGAACTCCCTGGGCAACAGCGTCGGAGGTCCGCTGACGACCACGTCCGCCCCCATCAGGGTCAGGAGCAGGACGTTGGAGCGAACCACCCGGCTGTGGTTGATGTCGCCGACAATGGCGACCCGGAGCCCGTCCAGCCTGCCCTTGTGCTTTCGGATCGTGAACGCATCCAGCAGTGCCTGGGTCGGATGCTCGTGGGCGCCGTCGCCGGCGTTGACGATGGCGGCATCGATGTGCCGGGCCAGGAAGTGGGGTGAACCAGGCTCCGAGTGCCGGATGATGATGAAGTCCGGCGACATCGCCTCCAGGTTCTTGGCGGTGTCCAGCAGAGACTCGCCCTTGCTGAAACTGGAAGTGTTGGCGGAGAAATTCAAAGCGTCTGCGGAGAGTCTTTTCTCCGCCAGTTCGAAGGAGGACCGGGTCCGGGTGGACGGTTCCACGAAGAAGTTCACCACCGTTTTACCCCGCAGGGTCGGCACCTTCTTGATCTCCCGCTCGGATATCTGAACGAACCCTTCGGCGGTGTCCAGGATCAGGGCGATCTCTTCCGCCGTCATGCCGTCGATCCCAAGAAGGTGCCGGCTGCTCAACTTCATGAGGCCACCTCCGGCGGGTCGGTGATGACCACCTCGTCGGCGTCATCGATCTCCGTCAGACGAACGATGACGTCCTGGGTTTTTGATGTGGCCACGTTCTTGCCTATGTAGTCGGCCCTGACCGGCAGCTCCCGATGGCCCCGGTCCACCAGAACTCCCAGCTGCACCCAGGACGGCCTTCCCAGATCCATGATGGCGTTCAGGGCGGACCGGATCGTCCTTCCGGTGAACAGGACGTCGTCAACCAGCACCACGGTCTTGTCGTCGATCTCGAAAGGGATTTCGGTCGTCTTGAGCACCGGGTGGTAGGCGATCCGCGAGAGATCGTCCCGGTACAGGTTGATGTCCAGTTCCCCTACCGGCGGCTCGCTCCCGGTGATCTCCTTGAGCTTTTCGGCCAGGCGGCGTGCCAGCGGCACCCCCCGGGAGCGGATACCGACCAGCGCCAGGTCGTCCAGTGTCCGATTCTTTTCCAGGATTTCGTAGGCGATACGACTGAGGGTGCGTGTGATGTAGTCCGCATCCATGACCCGGATGCTTTTCTCGGGAGGGCTCATCTGATCTCCTTGGGGCCTCTCGGTGCCGACTTAAAGGATGACCGCAAGCCATCCTATAAAAGGGTGGGGTGGACCGTCAAGGACGGTGTTCGGTTTGCCCGGACCGTTTGGATCGACTATTCTGCCTCCCGATCATGATCCTGGACAAGACAGTCAACGTCGTCGCCAATGAAGCTCTCGGAAACGGGAACTTCCTCCTGACATTCGCCGAGGAAACCATAGCCGGGGAAATGCTCCCGGGGCAGTTCTTCATGGTCGGCATGCCGGGGAGCGGCATCCTTCTGAGGCGGCCGTTCAGCGTCTGCGGCCTGCCCGGCACCTTCGACGACAGCCCCGGTGACTCCCTGCAGGTCTTGTACAAAGTCATGGGCCAGGGCACCCAGGTGCTTTCCGGCCTGGGGACCGGCGCCGCCCTGACCGTTCTGGGACCCCTCGGCAACGGCTTCACCGTCCCCGGACCGGAGGTCACCCCGGTGTTCGTCGCCGGAGGCATCGGTTCGGCGCCGTACCCGGCCCTGACCCGGGCCTGTGCCGCCGCCGGCTGCCCGGACCCGGTGATGTTCTACGGCGCCCGTTCGGCAGCCGACCTCCCGCTGCTGGACTGGTTCGACGATCACTGCGGCGAGCTGCACACCGCCACCGAGGACGGCAGTGCCGGGGAGCAGGGGCTTGTGACCGGACCCCTGCTGCGCTGGCTGGAAGGCCGGGATCCGACAACGTACGAACTGATCGCCTGCGGACCGGACCCGATGCTCCACGCCATCCGGAATATCGCCGTCCCCGCCGGCCTGCGCTGCCAGTTGTCCCTGGAAGCCCACATGGCCTGCGGCTTCGGAGTCTGCATCGGCTGCGTCGTCCCGACCCACGGGGAAGACGGCGCGGTGGACTACACCAGGATCTGTGTGGACGGTCCGGTTCTCCCGGCGGAGAAGCTGGCATGGTAACCCCGGACCTGACAACCTCGGTGGCCGGGATCGACTTCAAGAATCCGATCCTGACCGCATCCGGCACCTTCGGTTACGGGCTGGAGTTCACTGATTTCCTGGACCTGAACCGGCTGGGCGGCCTGGTGACCAAGGGGTTGTCGGCGAAGCCCAGGAAGGGCAATCCGCCGGCCCGGGTGGTGGAGACCCCTGCCGGCATGCTCAACGCCATCGGCCTGCAGAACATCGGCGTCCCGGTTTTCCTGGAAGAGAAGCTCCCGAAGCTGCGAGCGTACGACACGAAGGTGATCGCCAACGTATTCGGCGCCACCGAGGTCGCCTATGTGGAAGCCTGCGAGATGCTGGGAGAAGCAGAGGGTGTGGCCGGTATCGAACTGAACGTATCCTGCCCCAACACCGAAGAAGGCGGGATGATCTTCGGGACCGACCCGGCCGCCCTGGGCCATGTAATACGGATCTGCCGCGAGGCGACGAAACTCCCCCTGATCGTGAAGCTGTCCCCCAACGTGACCGACATCCAGCTCATGGCACGCTGCGCCCGGGACGCCGGCGCCGACGCCATCTCCCTGGTGAACACCTTCGTCGGTATGGCCATCGATGTGGAGCGCAGGCGCCCGGTGCTTGCCAACGTCTGCGGCGGCCTGTCCGGGCCGGCGATCCGTCCCCTGGCGGTCTGGATGACGTGGCAGGTTCACCAGGCGGTGGAGATCCCGATCATCGGCATCGGCGGGATCATGAACGCACGGGACGTGGTGGAATTTCTCCTGGCCGGCGCCTCCGCCGTACAGGTAGGCACCGCCAGTTTCGTGACGCCCTCCGCTTCTGCAAATATCGTCACCGAACTCGAGGACTGGCTCTCGGAACGGAAAATCACATCGGTCCGGGAACTGATTGGCGGACTGGAATTGCCGCCGCGAGGCTGAACTCATGACAGGGAAAGACAGGATCCTGGTGGCGGTTGACACTCCGGACCTGGAGAGGGCCAGGGAACTCGTCCAGGGCCTTACCGGGCGGGTCGGTGGATTCAAGATCGGCCTGGAAATGTTCATCTCCCACGGTCCGGCCTTCGTCCGGGAGGTTCTGGACGGTGGCGGCAAGGTGTTCCTGGATCTGAAACTCCACGACATCCCCAACACGGTGGCCGGCGCCGCAGGCGCTGCCGCCCGGTACGGCGTCTCCTTCATTACGGTCCACGCACTGGGTGGCCCCGAAATGATCCGGAGAGGCGTGGTTGCCGCCTCGGCCGCCGCCGAGGCGGAAGGACTGGAACCCCCGACACTGCTGGCGGTAACGATCCTCACCAGCCACAGCGACGACGATCTCCGGGCGGTCGGCGTGGAAGGGAACTGCGGGGATGCGGTCCTGAAGCTGGCCGCCATGGCATGTGCAGCCGGCGCCGGCGGCGCGGTCTGCTCCCCTCTCGAGGTCAGAGGAGTGCGGGAGCGCTTCCCGGGCGGCGCCCT
>JACXWD010000140.1 GCA_014764515.1 Candidatus Polarisedimenticola svalbardensis
TCGGCCCAGTTCGAGAGTTTCGTCGACCCGTTGACGATTCTTTTGTCCGTGCCCCTGGCCGTGTTCGGGGCCCTGCTGTCGCTGTGGCTCTTCGATCAGACTCTGAACATCTTCTCCAGAATCGGGCTGATCATGCTGATCGGCCTGGTGACAAAAAACGCCATCCTGATCGTGGAGTTCGCCAACCAGCTAAGGGCACGCGGCATGGAGATCTCCGAGGCGGTGATCGAGGCGGCCAGCATCCGGCTGCGGCCGATCCTGATGACCTCGTTCTCCACGGTGTTCGGAATCCTGCCCATCGCCATCGGCTTCGGCGCAGGCGCAGAATCACGGCGTCCCCTGGGCATCGTGGTGGTGGGCGGCGTGCTGTTTTCCACCTTCCTGACCCTGATGCTGGTGCCGGTGGTCTATTCCATCCTGGCCCGGTTCACCAAGGCCAAGCGCGCCGGCACGGAGGATGAAGAAGACGCTGATGAAGCGGCCTCCGTCCTGGCGGCAACGACCGATCCCTAGAAATTCGGGCCGGATTTCCTGGCCCGAACTTTTTCTCCCCGAGTCCGTAGAGTCCGGACAATTCCGAGCCTCTTTTCTTCAAGGAGACCTGAACATGAAGCGATTGAGCATATTCGTACTGGGCCTGGCCCTGCTGGCGGCCGCCGGATGCGGCGACACGACGAAAGAATCCGCGGAGGTGGCCATGGAACCGGCGCCCCTGCTGGATCGTGAACTCTTTTTCGGCGACCCGGAAATCTCGGGTTCCCAGCTCTCCCCCGACGGCAAGTGGATGAGCTTCATCAAGCCCTATGAGGGTACGCGCAACATCTGGGTCAAGGCCGCCGACGCGCCCTTCGACAGCGCCAAACCCGTGACCGCCGACGACCGGCCGGTCCCGGGCTATTTTTGGAGCCGGGATAGCGCCTACATCCTCTATGTCCAGGACAAGGACGGCGACGAGAACTACCACGTTTGGGCCGTCGACCCCGCCGGCGAAGCCGCCGATAAGGGCGTCCCGGCCGCCCGCAACCTGACGCCCGTCGACGGCGTTCGGGCCCAGATCTATTCCGTTCCCAAGAACGTCCCCGAAGTGATGCTGGTCGGCATGAACGACCGCGATCCGCGCTTCCATGACATTTACAAGGTGGACATCGCCTCGGGCGAAAGGGTTCTCATCAGGCAGAACGACGAGGGTGTGGGATACTGGATGTTCGATCTCGAGGGCGAGCTCCGCCTGGCCTACCGCCAGCTTCCCGATGGCGGCACCGAGCTGCTGCGGGTCGACATGCAGGGCCTCGAGCAGATCATCACCTGCACCTATGAAGAGGACATCACCCCGGTCGGATTCCACAAGGACCGCCGGCATGTCTACATCCAGACCAACAAGGGCGAACGCGACCTGAGCGAATTCATGATGATGGACGTGGAAACTGGAGAACTGACCTTCATCGAAAAGGACCCCGAAAACGAGGTCGATTTCGGCAACCCCATCTTCCATCCCGACACCGACGAGCTGATGGCCACCACCTACGTGGGCGACCGCGTGCGGGTCTATCCCAAGACCAAAGAAGCCGAGAAACTCTGGGCCAGCCTCCAGAAGGCCCTGCCCGAAGGGGAAATCGGGGTCAGCAGCATGGCCCGGGACATGAGCAAGATGCTGGTTTCGGTTTCCAGCGATGTCGATCCCGGATCGGTCTATCTCTTTGATACGGCCACAGGCAAGGCGGAACTGCAGTACCGGTCCCGCCCCGAACTGCCCGCCGGTGACCTGGCCCACATGAAGCCCGTCAGCTTCTCTGCCCGCGACGGCATGAAGATCCACGGCTACCTGACGGTGCCCAAGGGGATGGAAGCCAAGAACCTGCCGGTGGTCATGTACATCCACGGCGGCCCCTGGGCTCGTGACTACTGGGGATACGATCCCTACGCGCAGTTCCTTGCCAACCGCGGCTACGCCGTGATGCAGGTCAACTACCGCAGCTCCACCGGCTACGGCAAGAACTACATGAACGCCGGCAACCGTGAGTGGGGCATCGGCTCCATGCAGCACGATATTTCCGATGCAGTGCAATGGCTCAAGGATGAAGGAATCGCCGACCCTGCCCGGGTGGGGATTTTCGGCGGCAGCTACGGCGGGTACGCCACCCTGGCCGGCGTGACCTTTACTCCGGACCTGTACGCCTGCGGAGTGCCCTATGTCGGGCCATCGAACCTGATCACCCTGATCGACAGTTTCCCCGAGTACTGGAAGCCCTTCCTGGAGGGATCCTGGTACAAGAAGGTCGGCAACCCTGAGATCGAAGCCGACCGGCAGGACCTGATCGCCCGCTCCCCCCTGTTCCACTGCGAGCAGATCAAGGCTCCCCTGCTGGTGGTGCACGGCGCCAACGACCCCCGGGTCAAGCAGCACGAGTCCGACCAGATCGTCGTGGCCCTGCGGCAGAAGGACAAACCGGTGGAATACGTGGTCGCTCCCGACGAGGGGCACGGATTCCGCGCGCCGAACAATCGCAAGGCCCTGGCCGTGGCCATGGAGCGGTTCCTGGCCAAGCATCTGCACGGTCGTGTTCAGGAGGATGTCCTGCCCGAAACTCAGGCGCGTCTGGACGAAATCACCGTGGATGTGAAGGCGGTTGAAGTGACGACTCCCGACGAGGGCTGATCCCAGACTCGAAAAAAAATGCCGGCGTCCTCCTATGGGGGACGCCGGTTTTTTTGGGTCGA
>JACXWD010000090.1 GCA_014764515.1 Candidatus Polarisedimenticola svalbardensis
TACCCGGTGATCCTGGTGGATATCGACGACGGCAAAGTCGCCCGTGGGATGGAGATCATCGCCACTACCCTCAAGGAAGGGGTGGAGCGCAGGATCTTCCGCCCCGAGCAGGCGGAGCAGATACAGAGCAGGATCACCGGCACCTCCGACTGGTCCGACCTGGCCGATGTGGACCTGGCTGTGGAAGCGGTGTTCGAGGACGAGTCGGTCAAGAAAAAAGTGTTCGCACGCCTTGAAGAGCACTGTTCGCCGGAGGCGATTCTTGCAACCAACACCTCGTCGTTCCTGGTCACCGAGCTGGCGGAAGGGATGGAACATCCGGAACGGTTCGTCGGCCTGCACTACTTCTACCATCCGGCCAAAAACCGGCTGGTGGAGGTCATTCCCGGCCAGGCGACATCGGACGATGTGACCCAGCGGGCCTGGTCACTGCAGGAGCAGATCGGCAAGACCCCGATCGCCTCCGCCGACGCTTCCGGATTCGTGGTCAACCGCTACTTCGTGCCGTGGCTGAACGAAGCGGTTCGGCTGATGGAGGAAGGTGTGGCCGACATCCCGACCATCGAAGCTGCCGCCATCAAGACGTTCCGGGTCGGCATGGGTCCGTTCCAGTTGATGAACGTCACCGGCGTCCAGATCGCCATGCATGCCGCCGAAACGCTGGGTGAAAAGTTCGGCCCGTTCTACGCCCCGACCAAGGCGTTGTGTGACCAGGTCGCGCTCGGGGAGAACTGGGAGCTGGAAGGCAGCCCGGACGAGTCGAAATTCGCCGCCATCGAGGAGCGCATGCTGGGAGCGATCTGCTACGTGGCGGCCCAGCTGGTGGACGAGAAGGTCAGCACCATCGAGGACACCGATATCGGCGCCCGGGTCGGCCTGCGCTGGCCGATCGGCCCGTTCCAGCTCATGAACCGGATCGGTGTGTCGAAGGCAGCCGGACTGGCCGGCAAGATCGCGGCAAAATGGGATCTGGCCCTGCCGAAAACCCTTTCGGCACAGGGAGATACCCCATTCACCTTCCAACTGGTCAAGAGCGAGGTCCGGGACGGCGTCGCCACCCTGACCCTGAACCGGCCTGACGCCATGAACGCCCTGAACGAGGATCTTGTAGGGCAACTTCACGACGCGTTCCGCAAGGTGGCCGGCGACGATTCGGTCCGGGGGATCGTCATCGCAGGCGCCGGGAAAGGGTTCATTGCAGGAGCCGACATCCGGTTCTTCGTGAAAAACATCAAGGCGAAGACGCTGGACCGGATCGTGACCTTCACCCAGGCCGGGCATGACCTCCTGAACGATTTCGCCGCCTGCCCCAAGCCGGTGATCGCACGAATGCACGGACTGGCCCTGGGCGGCGGCCTGGAGCTGGCCCTGGCCTGCCACAAGATCATCGCCTCCGAGAAAGCGATGATGGCGTTCCCTGAAACCGGCATCGGCATCTGCCCCGGCCTGGGCGGCACCCAGCGCTCGGCCCGGCGGGTCGGCACCGGCCTCGCTTCCTGGCTGGTGCTCACCGGCCAGATGGTGCCGGCATCGAAGGCGGCGGCCATCGGCCTGGTAGACCGGGTCGTCCCCCACGGTGACCTGGACGAAGCTGTCCTGGCCGCCATCGAGGAAGGTCCTGTCCATGAGCGAACTCCCGGCGCCGTACCGGACAAGTTCGCAGCCACGGCAGCTCTGTTCGATCAGGCAACTGCAGACGATCTTCTCGCCGGCAGCGTAGACACCGGAGACGACGAATCCCTGGCCAAAGCGGTGAAGAAGGTCGGGACCAAGGCGCCGGTGGCGGTTCGGCTGTCCGTGAAAATGATCCGTGAAGGGGCGAAAGGGAGCCTCTCCGACGGCCTTGCCATGGAACTGGCTCACCTCCTCGAGATCTTCTCCACCGCAGACGCCTATGAAGGCCTGTCAACTCTGGGACGGAAGCGGCCCGAGTTCAAGGGGTGCTGACCTAGATGGACCGATTCATCGACTGGATCGCCTCGTTTATGGACTCCATCGGCATGCGTGGCTCCCGGCTGCGCTGGAAGTGGAGCCAGCGCCATCGCTCCGTAGGTGAGGGCAAGGCTGCCGTGGACATGGCGACCCGGGGCGTGCGTGGGAAACACAAGATGTGCCCTGCCTGCGGTGCGCTGATCCCGAAAGGCGCCTCCACCTGCCCCGAGTGCAGCGAGCGAACTTCGGGAGTCGCCGGTCCAGGTGCGGGACGTGCGATGGCCGGCATGTTCCCGGGAGGCGTCAAGGTAACTTCCCTGATCCTGCTGGTGAACGGGTTCTGGTTCATCCTCATGGCGGTGCGGCTGATCCAGGAAGGGCACGGCGGTTTCGGCTCGGTCCTGATGTTCCCCGGGGAGTTCAACGAGTCCGTGGTCCGGTTCGGAGCGCTCTATTCACCCCTGATTTCAGGTTTTGGTGACTTCTGGAGACTGATCCCACCGGTGTTCCTCCACGGCGGGCTGATGCACTTTTTCTTCAACTCCTATGTGCTGCTCCAGATCGGGCCGTTCGTGGAAGAAGAGTACGGCCGGGAAAGATTCTGGGTGATTTACTTCGGGACCGGCGTGCTGGGCTACGTCGCCACCCTGACCTGGAAGGCTGTGACCCAGGGTGGCGCATTTTCGCTGGGAGCCTCCGGGGCGATCATGGGGCTGATGGGCGCCCTCATCGCATACGGCATCCGTCGCGGCGGTCCGGCGGGGAAGAGGATCCGGGGACAGATCCTGTACTACGTCGGCTATATCTTTCTGATCAGCCTGTTGTTCCGGGGCATTGACCACGCCGCCCATATCGGAGGGTTGGTCAGCGGCTTCGCCCTGGGGTGGGTGATCCCGTACGGCGTTTTGAAGAGCCGGGGAGCGAAGCTGTTCTGGGACGGCGCAGCCGTCGTCTGCGTTCTTGCAGTGGTATACGCCTTCTACAGGATCGCCGCCCAGTTCATCTAGATCAGAAGAAGATCGAGATCCCGGCGGTCAGGCCGGTGCTGTCCAGGTCTTCGATGTTTCCGGAGCCGGCCTTCTGCTCGTGGAACAGGCGCACGTTCAACGCAGCCCTGTTTCCCGTCATCAACCGGAGCCCGCCGTACACCGCCACGCCGGAATCGTACAGATCCCCCAGGTCGCCTGCATAGAGTTCCAGCCGCCCGCCGACGTACGGCACAAGCATGTCGGAGATGATGGAGAAGTTGTAATTGTAGAAACCGCCAAAGGCGATTCCGTCCACCGTAGCGCCTTCATCCGGATCGTCCCGGCTGAAGGAAATGACCGGGCCGGCCTGGTGGTGGGTGGTCAGGACCCAGCCCAGCGAGCCGGAAATGGTCACGTTGGATCCGGCGCTGGAATCCACCAGTGAAAAATCGAACTGCAGTTCCTTCGTACCTTCTTCCAGTTCGTCCGCCATGGCGATTCCGCACAGCAGGACGGCGACGCCAAGGATGGCCAGGGTCCGGATCTTCAAGGGCATGGTGGAATCCTTTCTGCGGCCAGCGACGGCCTGCCCGATAATACTACTGCAATCGCTGCTACACTCCTCCCTCGGAGACAATAAAATGCAACTACCGCCTTTCAACGAATACCTGGGAACGAAAGTGGAGCTGCGGGAGGCCGGCGAAGCCCGGGTGGTCCTGGACCTCAAACCCCATCACCTGAACATGCGGGGTGTAGCCCATGGCGGCGTCATCTCCGCCCTGCTGGACACCGCTCTTGGAGGGGCGGTGATCGCGGCGATCCCGAAGGAGTGGTGGTGCGCCACCATCCACCTGTCCATCAACTACCTGGACGGCCCCCGGGCCGGCCGTCTGATAGGCGCAGGGCGGGTCACCCGCCGGGGCGCCCGGGTTGCCTTCGCCGCCGGTGAGGTCAAGGACGAGTCCGGGCGGCTCCTGGCCACGGCCGAAGGTTCCTGGCACCTGTGGACCCGGAAACCGGGCAGTTCCCCTGCCCCCCGGAAACCGTACGTGCAGGTGGAAGGAACCGGTGAAACGGTGGAGGTCGGCAAGATCCTGGCCATCGGCCGGAACTACGCCGATCACGTAGCGGAGATGAACGCTCCCAAAGCCGGCCCGCCTGTTCTGTTCTTCAAACCGGCCTCTGCGGTGATCCACCACGGCGACGCCATCGTGCTTCCGACAGACGCCGGTGAGGTGCACCACGAAGTGGAGCTGGTGGCGGTCATCGGAACCCGCGGGAAAAAGATCCCCGAGAAAGATGCCCTGGACCACGTCCTCGGCTTCGCCGTCGGCCTGGACATGACCCTGCGGGACATCCAGGCCAAAGCGAAGGAGAAAGGAACGCCCTGGTCCCTGGCCAAAGGGTTCGACAGTTCGGCGCCGGTTTCCCGGGTCATGCCCCGGGACCAGGTCGGCGACGGTTCCGGTCTCGACATCCGGCTGACCATCAACGGCGAGGAACGGCAAGCGTCCAATACAGATCACATGATGCGCTCGGTGGCCGAACTGGTCGCCTTCGCCTCACGTACCGTGACCCTGGAGCGAGGCGACCTGCTGTTCACCGGCACACCGGCCGGCGTCGGCCCGGTCAGCCCGGGAGACAGCCTGACGGCGGAGCTTGAAAAGGTCGGAACACTGACCGTATCGGTGCGGGCCGAGGAGTAGTCAGGGGACCTTGTAGACCAGCATGGAGTCGCCGATGCGTGCATCCGGCTCCCGGCTGTCCCTTAGATGAAAGATCCAGGTGGTCAGGAGCGGCGCCTCGGTCCGGTGACGAACGGACCGGTCGATAAGGCCCTCCCCTATCAGCCAGTCGGCAAGCCCGGGGGTTCGTTCCCCTTCCTCCCGGAGCCGCTCGCAATGATCGGCCCAGTCTTCCACCCAGTTCCGGCGAACTGCGCCGGACCGCAGCCCTTCCATGGCGAACTCACGGTCCGGCTCCAGGTACACCCCCTGCAGCAGTGTTTTGCTCACGGCGAACCAGTTGCCGGACCCTGGACGAACCGGGGAATCATCCGGCCGGAAATCATGAACCATCACCACCTTGCGGTAGTCGATGCCGTACGCTTTCGGGTCGGCGGTGCCGAAGTAGGCCAGATCGACCCGGTCAACATCCTGGTCATCCATCCAACGCTTCAATCTGGGAAGGTCCTGGCCCCAGTCCAGGCTGGAGTCGACGAAATATCGCTGACCGCCTTTCCCGCCGCCGGCCAGCAGGTTGAAATACGACAGGTACCGTGGTGCGGCCAGCATCGAGGATGCCGCCGTCAGAACGAGCAGGGCGGCCAGCACTCTGCGGGCCAGGGGCGTGCCGGACCGGCGGACCCAGAGGGACGCCAGTGAGCCTGTGGCCACGAACATCAGCGGGTACAACGGCGCCAGATGACGGTGGCCGATGTTCAGGTTCCCCATAAGCGCCACCAGCAGGTAGAACACGGCAGGCAGCGCCAGGAGCCAGCCGGTCCACTCCCTCCAGCCGGATCGGCGCAGCCCGGCAACCACGGCCCAAAGAAGAAGCCCGATCATGGCCGGCGGTGTTTTGAGAAGGAACGCCGCCGGGAAGAACAGGGCTCGACCGGTGACCGCCAGTTCGCCATGGAAATAGCTCAACCTCCGGGCAGCGCCTCCCAGGGCGTAAGCGAGACCGTACAGGTATCCTTCCGGCATCAGGCGGTGGCGATTCACCCACGCGATCAGATCCCTGCCGCCGAACTCCTGCGCCATGATCGCATCCCAGGGGAGGGAGAACCCGCCGCCTGGAACCGCCACGTACCGAAAGCCGTAACCGGCCCACAACAATCCCCACGCCATCAGCGCTGTCAGGACGGCGTGGCCTGCGAGAGTTTTCCATCCTACCGGTTCCGTCTCTTCATCGGGCAGAAACCGCCAGACCAACAGGAGCAGGATAAGGATCGGCGGCAGGAGGACCGTGGAATATTTGGTGATCAGGGCGAAGCCAAGAGCAGCACCAACCAGCGCCGCCCTGCCGGAAGATGGACGGCAGGTGTAGCGGTAGAACATCCACAGGGTCAGTGTGTAACCGAGCGCCGCCGGGATATCGGTTGTGACCAGGCGCGTATGGGCCAGCATGGTGGGAGAGATGGCGAACAGGGCCAGGGCCAGCAGGCCGCCGGGATCACCGTACATTTCCCGTGCCCAGCCCCGTATCGCCAGGCCCAGGGCGAGGCCGAACAGCACCATCATGGAACGGGCCGGCGTCAGCAGCCTCGATGGGTCCAGCCGCACCTGGTTTCCCAGCCGGCCGTTGAGCAGTTCAAACCCGAAGGTCCACTGGTCGCCCCTGTTCCAGGAACCCGAACCGTAATCCGGTTGCTCCCCGCCTGCCAGCCAGACCGGCAGGGCGGACCAGGCCTTCACCAGCGGCGGGTGTTCCGCGTTCATCCTCAGGTCATTTTTCTGGAGGTAGGTCAGGCCGGCAGGGACATGGGCGGTTTCATCGAAAGTGATCGATTCCAGCCTCAGGGAGATCAGCGCCGTCGCGGCGAAGATCAGCAGCAGGACTGCGGCGGCAATCTTGTGCAATTTGCCGTTACTCCAGTCCGGCCAGGTAACCGTCCAGGGCAGCCTGGGCGCGGCTGCGGATCACCGGGTCAGAACCTTCCTGCCCCAGCCGTTCCAGGCTCTTCACCCCCTGCTCCCGCCGGTCGGTCAGAAGCAGGGTTTCGGCCAGCTGTAATTCCAGGCTCGGGATCTGCCCGGGGTTTTCCCTTTTCGCCTGCTTGATCGCCTTGCGCAGAACCTTGACGGCGGTGAACGGATTGCCGCAGGCGTTGTAATACGCAGCCAGCTGTTCCATGCCGTCCAGATCGTTCTTGCCTCCTGCCAGCGGAAGGTAGTCCTGGTAGCCGGAAAGCACGGCGTCCATGGTCCGGTTCAGCATCGCCGGATCGACATAGCCGGTGAGTCGCGTGATCATCCGACCTTCCCCGTCCAGAAAAAGCGTCGCCGGCAGAACCTCGGCATCGTACCGGGAAGTGAAAACTTCGTTGGCGTCCGCATCCACTTTCAACGCTACGAACTGTTCCACCCGTTCCTGCACCGACCGGTTGGACCAGGTCTTCTCTTCCATTACTTTGCAGGGAGCGCACCAGACCGCCCAGACGTCCACAAGCACCGGCCTGGAGGACGAAGACGACGCTGCGATCGCCTCCGGCACGTTGAGCCGCCAGGCGATCCCGGAGCCGGTGGCCGGATCCGCCGCCGCTACGGCAAGGGAACCGGCACATACGCCGATGATCAGAATAATGCCGAAATATTGAGACCTTTTCATGTTTTTCCCAAACTCCATAACAGCTGAATGGAAACTGGACCTCGAAGCTCCTTTTAAGACTGCATATTCTACATGTTCAACCACCCTTTCCACAGTATAAGGATGCGGATCGTTGGAATTGTGTTTATCGGATTCCTTGCCATTGTGCGGCACCGGGAATCCCCAAAACGGGGGCATTCATGAAACGTCGAAACGGACTGGTAATAGCCTGCATTCTCGGCTGCGTGTTCATGGCTGGTGGATCGGC
>JACXWD010000091.1 GCA_014764515.1 Candidatus Polarisedimenticola svalbardensis
TCGCCAGATTCTCCACGCCGCGATAGTCGATTCTGCCGCGGGTATTGATGTCGTCGATATCGAAGATTTCACTGATCTCCGACGGGTAGCCTTCCCCTATCAACTCACCATTGGTGGCATCCCAGTAATTGTGCTTCAGGTCGGCGCCGTGAGCGCTGGTGTGATTGAGGTCGTAGCCGATGCTGCCCTGGATGTTGTTCCAGTGAATACGGGGAACTCCCGCTGCGTTCAGGGTGCTGACCTCGATCGCATCACCGCCGGCACTGTCGAATGTGTTGTAAAGGGCAGTGAAGCTGACAAGCGAACTGGCGACCAGGCTGTCGTCACCATACCCGGTAACCGAGTTGCGGTGGAGGGTCATGTTGGAGCTGCCGCTGGACTGCAGAATAATACCGTCGCCCGACCCGGCACTGAAACTGTTTCTGGCGATGCGTCCATTGGTGATGGAGCGGGTATACAGCCCATGGGTTCCGCCGGTAATGGTATTGCTTTCCAGCAGTAATTCCCGGGCGGTCCACATGAACATGCCGTAAGTGGTTCCATTGGTCACCTGATTGCCGGTAACCTCCAGGCGGTTGGTGTAGGTTGCGGAAGTTCCGGCGTTGATCCGAAGACCGTAGCCGGTATTGGAGATCACGTTGCCGGTTGCCTCGAGCCGCTCGGCGTTCCCGGGGAGCAGATACAGTCCTCGAGTGCCGGTGTCGTCGGTAGTGTTGCCTGTTACCTGATGTACGGCGTCATTCCAGGTCGTGTTGCTGCCCGAACGTGCCAGATAGATGCCGTTGGTGCTCGAACCGGTCCGCTGCACCGTATTCCCCGAGATTAGGATGCCCGGATCGGCGAGATCGCGGTTGAGATTGCCGAACTGCATGTAGATACCGTCCTGGGTCATGTCCTGCACGATGCAGTCCACAACGTCGTGGTGAGATCCCGGATAGCCCCAGATACCGCGAACCGCCGCCTCTACGAGTATGTCGTGGATCGTGACGGCGCTGTCTGCCGTGTCCAGCAGGCGAATGCCGTACCAGTCTCCGGCTGTCGGTACCGCCGGCAGGGTCCGGTCGGACGTAAACGTCGCCGGCAGGGCCGGGCTGCTCTGGAGGTTGAAGGTGCCTTCGATGATCAACTCAATTTTGGACGCGTCCAGTCCGCCGAACTGGTCGTCGGATTGGGGAGTCGCCTTGACGATGGTTCCTTCCTCGATAGTCAGGGTCAGACCGTTCGGTACGATAACGTCACCTGTCAGCACGATCACGCCGGACCAGGTCTCGTCGGTGGTCAGGACGCCGGAGGTAGTGATGGCCGCCGCGTTGACGGTGACATTGATGGCAGCGGGAGCCGCCTGGACTCCAGCATCGACATCGGTCACCCGGCACTGCAAGGTATAGGGGTTCGACATAGGTGGAGTCCATTCAAAGCTCCACAGCTCTTCACCGATGGCCGGGTTCCAGCTTGAACCACCGTCTGTGGAAATCTCCACGACCTGGATGCCGGCATCCGCCGCGGCGGCGCCCTGCAGGTTGAAAGTCGTGCCGGTCAGTGTGTCGCCATCCACCGGATTGATAAAACCACACACCTGCAGCGGTGAAAGGTCGACTGCCGCCGAGCGATGAGCGCGCCAGTCCACACGGCCCCACGTTCCGGTGTCCTCCACATCGTCGATGCTGGTGATGTTGGACGGGAACGGGTTGGAATTCATCTCGGCGGTGGTGTCAGGGTCCCAATAGTTGGCCCGGCCGTTGATGCTCGAGGCGACGGCGTTTCGCAGGATGACGTCGCCGGTTGCCGGCGCGAACTCCCGGAAGTTGTTGAAGTGCACACTCTTGAAAGTGGCGGCCGACCCGCCGGAAAATACGACGTTTTCATCGGTCAGGTTGGTCCAGGGACCGAAATCGTTGAACACGACTTTCGTCTGTCCGCTGCCGTCACTGATCAGGGCGTTGTAGCGATTGCCGCTGAAGCTGTTCTTGGAAGCGATCAGCTCGCCTGGACTGCTCAGGTTCATTGCGACCCCGCCCTGGTTCGTGAACGTATTGGCCCGGGCGACCACTGTGGTGGCAGAGACGGAATAGAATCCGGTGCTGGTATTGCCGTCGATCGTCGAAGCCAGTAGCTCCACGGGACGGATGCAATTATATAGATAGGCGCCGTACGAACCGTTGTCGTGGCTGTTGATGCCGTTCATGGTGATCGGACCGTCTCCGTTACAGCTCCAGACAAACAGCCCGATGGAGCCGTTGTTGCCGAACTCCACGCCGTCCAGCACCCAGGTTCCGTCGATGGCGTTGACACGCATTCCGTAGGTGCCGTTGTTCAGGAACGACCCACCGGCGATAGTGGTGCTGGCCGGGAACGTCGCGGAACTGGGCAGGTACAGTCCTATCTCGTGGTTGTTGTTGCAGGAGACCTCGTCCAGGGTGGACCAGGTGTCCCGGAACTCGATGCCGTGCCAGCCGGCGTCAACCGTGGTCCAGTCCAGGTCGTTGAACGCCGCGTCACTGGTCGCTTCGAACCGCATGCCGCGCCAGTCCCGTTTTTCCGGAACGATTCGCGTGGAGCTCAGGCTGACCGGCGCGCCTCCAGTTCCCTGTGTTACCAGGTTGCCTCTCACGATCAACTCAATCCGGGAAGTGTCTTCCCCGTCGAGGCGGTCGTCCACAAGAGCCCTGGCCTTGACGGTGGTTCCAGCAGCCAGTGTAAGTGTACTGCCTGCCTCTACAATGACGTCGCCGGTCAGTTCGATAGCACCGGACCAGGTCTGGTCGGCGATGATCGGCCCGGACAGGGCGATCGGTCCGTTGACCGTGGCACCCAGAACGTTCACGATGTAGGTGACGGTTTCGGACGGCACCGACTTGATGTCGCCGGTATCGACCACACGGACCTGAAGATCGAAAGTGCCGCTGCCTGGCGGGAACCATTCAAAGGTCCAGGCTTCCTTGTCGGTGACAACGCCGAACGGAGTTTCCCCTGCGCCGTCGCCGCAGACCGGATCGATCCCCTGTTCCCGCACGCAGACTTCCACACGGTCGATACCGTCGGTCGCGTAGGCCACGCCGGTCAGAACAACGCTGGTAATGTCCAGCGAAGTGCCACTGCCTGGCCAGGTGATGTGAGCGGCCAGGTCGCCAGGGGCAGAGCCTGCCACGGAAGCCGCCGCCCAGTTGTCGTAATCGACCACGCCACGGGTGCGGTCTTCGTTGATATCCCGGAACTCCCCGAGGTCAGCAGGGAATCCGGCACCGTTCATGTTGGTAGTTGTGGTAACGCCCCAGTAGTTGCGACGGGCCTTCAGCGCCCGGGATGCGGTCATGTAGACTTCGTAGTCGACACTGTTGTCGACGTCGTTCATTTCCAGTACTGCAGGCACTCCGGTGCCGCTGGAGTAATAAACTCCCGAGCCCTGGTAGTCGGGTACCAGGTCGCCGGTGTTTCCGGTAATGGTGTTGTAGGCTGCCACCAGTCGAGGGGAACCGATCTGCAGGCCACGCCGGTTGCCGGTAATCGTGCTTTTTAGCACCGCCACGTTAGTTCCTGATGAAACGTAGATGCCGTTGTCGGTGTTGCCGGTAACTGTCAACCGCTCCAGTCGGATATCGGTGCCACCACTACTGACAAAGACGCCTTCGCCGCCGTTGTTCTGGATGATGGAGTCCATGAGAATGAAGCCGGAGTTTCCGGAGCTGATCCACAGCCCGTCATCTCCGTTGCCTGAAATGGTGGAGTCGGTGACGGTGACCACGTTCGGGCTGGCGTCGAGCCGCATGCCGAAATCAACGTTGCCTGTAATCGTTGCGTTTCGTACCTGTACTTCAGTCGAGCCGGTCACGTCGACTCCGTCGTCGTCGTTATCGGCAAAGGTGTTGTCGTTCAACAGCCAGAGCGGTTTCGCTAAAGCGCCGCTGGTTCCGGTCAGGCCATCCACCGAGCAGTTGGCGATGGTGCTGGCAAGGATGTCCGGCGCGGCGTTTTCCAGTTTGACGCCGTTGACGCCGTGGCCGATCTCCGTCGAGGTGATGATCGACAGTTCGTCGGTGGTGGTGTCTGTGTAACGAATACCGTACCAGTCACCCTTGGAGGCGCCGGCCACTACACGGGAAGAGTCCCAGACCACCACGTTGCCTGGTGCGCCATCTGAGGTCATCACACCTTCCACGATGATTTCGATCCGGGAAGGGTCGAGCCCGCCAAAGGCGCTATCGGTCAGGTACTGGGAGTGTACGGTCGTGCCGGGATCGATGGTCAGGGTTGTCCCGGAAGGCACAACTACGTCGCCTTCCAGCACGATCGGCGTCGGCCCGGTCCATGTTTCGTCTGCCAGGAGTGTGCCGGCAAGTGTCGGCCCGGCACTGACGGTGACGGTGACCTGGTCCGGTACCAGTTCAACATTCAGAAGCGTGTCGGTGACGCGACTCATTACCGTGTAAACACCTGGTGTGGGTGCCCAGAACATGGAGAACGCCGCCCCTTCGATGGTGGCATCGGACCAGATCGTGCCGCCATCGGTAGAGACCTCGACCTTCAGAACTCCGGCACGGGCTACGGCGCCGCCGTAGATCACCGTTTCGTTGTCGTTCATGGCGGGGGGGAGTGCCAGGTACGTTTCCAGGTCGGTGTCGTTGGCTACCGCCACGCTTTCGTTCTCGCGGAAGTCGACATGCCGCAGGACCGGATTGTCATGAATATCGACGATGCCGGAAATATTTTTCGGGTATTCGGTCATCTCTGCGTTCAGGGCGCCCCAGTAGTTGTGCCGGGCGTCGCCAGGGAGGGAACTGGTGACGACGCGGATCGCCGCGCCGCTGTTGCCGTCCAGGTTGGAACCGTAGACCGCAACTGCCGGCCAGCCCGACGTGGTGCTGCTGAGCTCCAGGCCATCATCGCTGTTACCGTTGAAGTCGTTGGCTACCAGGGTGCGTGGACCGGAGCCGTTGATGGTCAAACCAGCTTCGCCGGCGCCGTTACCGTTGAACTCTGACAGGATCACTTCCAGACCACCGCCGGAGGTGTGGACGTCGAGGCCGCCGAGGTTATTGTTCAGAACGCGGAGGCCGACCATGCGGATGTCGAGGCTGTTGCCGGTGATGGTGCCGGCGTCACCGCTGGAGTTCTGCAAGGTAACGTCGGTCCAGGTTCCGTTGATGCCGGTCAGGACGACCGGAATACCGGCGTCGGAGACGGTCACGCGGGTCGGCGAGAAGGGGAACGCCGTACGGGCCGAGCCCTGGATACCGTTGGTGGCCGCCAGTTCGATGGTGAGGTCTTCCAGGGTCGGTGAAGAGCTGGTGAGTCTCATACCGTACCGGGTGTGCTCGATGGTGGTGAACGTCAAAGTGGAGTCGCTGCTGTCGGCAGTGTTCTGGAAACGGATGCCGTACCAGTCGCTCTTGGCCGGTGCAGGATCGCCGCTGTGGAACTGTACTTCGTTGCCGAATGTACCGGCGGCGTCCAGGACGCCTTCGACGATGAACTCGATGCGGCTGGCGTCGACACCTGATCGCAGGCTGTCGCAGGTTGCCATGCGCAGTTCCGTGCCGGCCTCGATTGTGAGTGTTGCTCCCACATCGACAGTGACGTCACCGATAACGATGTACGGACCATCGGCGGCAAACCAGGTGGTGTTGGCGCTGATGTTGCCGCCCTGGATCCAGGTGCCGCCGGCCTGGGCGATCCGTCCCAGGTAGATCTCGTGATTGGCCGCCCGGTTGTCGGTCCAGGCCGGGTAAACCTTGCCGCTGCCTGCTGCGATGGACAGGTTGGCCCCTTCGCCCCGGATGTCCCCGGTGTAGTCGGAGGGTGCGGAAGAGGCGACGGTTTCATCACTCCAGACCGCTCCGCCGTCGGTGGAGACGGCGTGCCATGTCTCGGTTTCACAGTCCGGGTTGATGCTGTCGTTCCTGCGGTCGTACCAGGCCGCATGCAGCGATCCGTCGATCGGATGCACGGCCAGTGCGGGGCCATACTGCTGGCGAGTTGCGACGCTGGAAACCTGCACCGGCGCCGACCAGTTCGCTCCGCTGTCGGTGGAGGCGGTCACCAGCACGTCCAGCCCGTCGGCAGGGACGATCTCGTCGGCGAACCCGATGTAGACCGTACCCCGCGATGCCGTCCAGCTGTTGTCGACCGCGAGGGCGGGGGTTGAGCCATGAAGCGCTCCGCCACTGCAGGTCAGGGCCCGTCCGCAATCGCCACTGTCGCAGCCGACCGTCACGGTTGCGGCGGCGACGTCGAGGCCATAGGTGTGCCCGCCGTTGGTGGCGGTGTCTATCATGATTGCGCCGAGCAGGTCGTCCAGCCAGGCAACATACGTGCGGCCGTCCGGGCCGACCGCCACCCGGGGCCGCCAGACGTCTTCGGCGCCGGAAACGCCGTCGTTTATTTTGGTGGAACTGGTCCAGGTTGTGGCGTCGGTGGTGGAGTAGTTACGGTACACCGCCCGGTCGCCGCCGGTCTTGCGGATCCATACCATGAAAAGCCTGTCGGAATAGGAGGTACAGCCGACCGGCGCCGTATCGGCGGCCAGGTGGGGAGTTTCCACCGCCGGGCTGGCCCCTGCCCCCCGGTTGTCTTCCACGATCGCCGCCGCCTCCCAGACCAGGCCGTCGAAGGAACGGGCCACTACGAGGGAACTGTCGATCGGGTTGAGCCCGCCATCCAGGTCGTGGACTTCATAGGCCGCGTACCAGATGCCGTCGTTGTCTACGGCAACCGCAGGTTCCTTGCCCTCTGCGAAGGTGTGTCCGTCGAAGAGCAAAGGCAGGGAGACTGAAACGTAGCTTGCTCCACCGTCAACGGAGGACCAGGCTGTGGCGCCGGTGTCGTCGGCCCCGGCAACGACCAGCGCCAGGGGATCCGCCGGATTGACGACGACCTCGGCTTGTCCCTGGTAGCCGGCTGTGGCGGAGACATTGACCTCCGCTTCCGGCGTGGAGGAGATGACAATCCCTCCCACGATGGCAGCGCACAGGGCGATTGCGAGAACGATCCAGCTTCGACGATTCATGACCCGGCCTCCTCGATTCCGGCACACAGGGCCGGAAGTCGTGACGGAGAGAACAATCTGGCAATACTCGGATGAAGGCCTGGGAGCATGTACAGGTCCGGAACGAATCCGGTACCCGGACAGTCTCCGCTGTCGAATCCACGACGACCCCCCTTGAATTGTGGTGTTGTAGCGAGGTCGCGATAGCGCCTGTTGCCACGGAATAGACCGTGGTCCCTTCGAGGGGAACAATGGGCAATGGCGGAGCATCCCGCTGGGAACGGGAATGATCGGTTCTTTGAATTAAACAATTTCAAGGATTCGTGTCCTTCTATATTCCTCTACACAGCCCCTATACCTGTTCAGAGACAGAGGTCCCCCAATCCGGCCATGGGAGCCGGATTGCGGCGATTTCATATTCCAGCGAACCGATCAGAATGCTATGTCAGCGGAGAGGAATCGGGGACAGCAACCGAAACCGGGGTTTC
>JACXWD010000092.1 GCA_014764515.1 Candidatus Polarisedimenticola svalbardensis
TCGAGAGGTGCATCCGCACTCTGAAGGATGAATGTACCCGGCGGCTCCTGGTTCCATACATTCGTGAGGACTTCCTCAATGAGCTCTCTCTGTTCGTTGCCTGGTACAACGGCGAGCGGCCTCACACTGTTCTTGGAATGCTCACGCCGGATGAGGTCTACTTCAAGCGTCCCGCTGCCTGCATCAGGTCGCGCTTCGAGCCCCGGCAACGATGGCCCCGTGGCTCGCCTTGTGCCGGACCGCAGGCTCCAATCGAAGGACGACGCGGAGCAAGAGTTGATCTCGAGGTCAGCTACCTCTCGGGCCGCAAGCATCTACCGATTGTGAGACTGCAGCGAGCCGCATAGCTTCAACATTTCTCGGAAACAGTATTGATGGCGGAGTGGGAGCAGTGTGCCCGCTGCAGGGATAAACAATCGATTCCTTAACCATCCGGTCATGTTGGTATCGGATTCCGGGGAGCGCACCTCAAATCCGAAGGGCGTTTTCCTCTGATTGGAGCCCTGCGACTGCTTTGAAAAGTCGCTGGACCAGCACACCGCCGGTCAGTCCACGTGGACCAGGTAATACTGCGAAACGGCTGTGGACCCTGTGCCTGTGTCATCGAAGCCTGGGGTGGCCAGAGCCCCACTTATGTCGCCGAAGCCCGATATCGGACTGGTGCTGCGGAGCACACGGTACCCGCAGACAGGGGTCAGGTCGACCCAGTCCAAGCGGACATCCTGTCCACCATTCACAAGTGCGAGGCGAACATCCCGGATCACCGGATTCGTCCGGGACTCTTCGTTCAAGGCCGGGTCCACATCCACCGTTCCGGTTATCAATCCTGCAGGAGGTGGAAATGCGCCCCACCAGTTATTCTCCGCCATAACTGACGTCCCTGTGGCGGCTACAATCGACGTGTTACAAGCGAAGTTGTTTCGGCCGTCGTTATTGGGATCGGGGTCGCTCAAGTCTCCAAGCTCGGCAGCCGTGGCGTTGTTGATCTCCACCGCCAGGTTATTTGCGACGAAGCTCGAATCTGTCACCGTGGCGCCGGCGAGGTCGTTCACCACCAGCGCCATGAAGTTGTTGACGAAATACCCGCGGTCCACCCGGGCGTTCATAGCCACCCCTCCCAGACCGACCCTGAGCCCCATGCTGGCGTAGTGGACCTGGAAATTCTCCAGCAGATGACCGGTCCCACCGTTCAACACCAGGCCATCCCAGTCCCCCATAGCCGGCACGGAGGAGGATCCGTCGGCGTTGGTGTCTCCACCGATGGAATCGTCCCGCAACGATGTAAACCTTGCCGGTGGCCCGCTTCCCGTGACTGTCAAGGTATCCATGAAAACCATGAGGTTGTTCGCCGGCACCTTGAAAACCGCCCCTGCTTCGATGGTCAACGGCGCCTGGAAAGAAAAGCCGGCATCGCTGACGTACGGGATCCCGGCGTTGGTCAAGGTTCCGGGTGTGGTCCAATCGGCGCTGCTCCCCAGCAATATGCCTCCCCGGATTGTGCTGCCTGCCTGAGTCAGACCGGAAAGCACCGGATAGACATTTTCGGTGACACTCAAGGGGGTCTGATTGTTGCGATAGTGAACATCCCGGATCGTAATCGGCCCGCTTACAAATGTACCGACCTGTGCGTAGGCCACTTCCGCATGGCTGATCTCATGCCCCCCTGCAACAGTGGACAGCGACAAAGCGGTCCAACCGCCACTTTCAGGAGGACTCGGGTCCGACGGCGTGCTGTCCCCGGCAGTGGCATCATCATTGATCTCGGTAAATATGATCAGCCGGTCCGGCGTACCGTTGGCCACCATCCTGCCGTTGGCGGTGATGCCGTTCGGCAACTTGAAGATGGCACCCGGCTCGATGGTTTGGGTGGTGCCTGCCTGGAAAACCAGGGAATCGGTAGATGCCGGGTCTCCCACGTATGGTATCCCGGCTGCGGTCCAGGTTCGGTCGATGGTCCAGGGGTTCAGCAGATCCAGTTCAATGCCATTGAGGAGTTGGGACCCGCCGGACGATAACCCTGTCAAAATCGCTTCTGCATCTGTTTCCAGCTTCACCGAGGTCACGTTATTCTGGTAGTGGGAATCGGTGATGGTCGCTGCGACTCCGGGATGGATCATGGTTCCGAACTGAGCATACCGGAATTCCGCATGCTCGATCTGGTGCCCGGAACTCCCGGCCTCCAGGAGGAAGGTGGTCCAATCTCCTGGCGAAGCTGGCGCCGGGTCACCCGGCGTTGTCACACCTCCCACCGCGTCGTCGTTGGGGTGGGTGAAGACAATTGGCTCCGACGCCGTACCCAGAGCCAGAACGGTTCCCTGTACCGTAAGCCCCGCGCTCAGTTTAAAAATCGCCCCGGCCTCGATGGTATGGGTGGTCACTGGGGAAAAAGTCAACCATGAATCGGTCAGATCTACATACGGGACACCGGCATTGGTCCAGGTGTGATCCACGGTCCAACCGGAAGAAGCAGTCAGTTCTATGCCGTCGGTGAGGGTGCTTCCCGACGACGAAAGGTCGGACAGGGAAACCGCAATGTCCGGCCAGAGGATGGCCAAGGTCGCATTGTTCCGGAAGTGGACGTTGTTGAGAGTGCTGGGAGCGGTGAGCCGCACTCCGATCTCCCCGAAGGCTACCTCCGCATGATCGATCTGGACAGAACTTCCGGCGCCGATCAACAACCCCTGCCAGGAGCCTGCCGAAGGTTGTGCAGGGTCGTTGGGAGTGCTGTCCCTGTCCACCGTGTCATCATTGACGGCGGTGAAGACCACCGGCTGGGAAGCGGTTCCATTTACCGTGAACGCACCGAAGAGATCCATGCCGACAGCCAGCTTGAAAGCGACCCCCGGATCCACGGCCTGGATCGTTCCCACCGTAAACTCGATACTGCTGGTCTCGAAAGGGTTTTGGACATAGGGCAACCCGGCCTGGGTCCAGGTGCGGTTGATGGTCCAGCTTCCTCCTGAAACCTGCACACCATCCAGGACTGCGGCCCCGGTGGACACCAGGCCGGATAATACAGGATTGCTGTTCACGCCGAGGAAAACCGGCGTATTGACTTCGGAGAATGTGGTATTGGACAGGACACCCCCGTTGCCTCCCTGGAACACGATGCCTACATCCGCCTGCGCTACTTCCAAATAGGAGATCTGGTGGCCGCTACCGCTACCGAGATTTAGGACTACTCCTCCCCAGTCCCCCACCGCAGGTACTCCCCCGTTTCCAACCAAACGGGTCGGCTGAGCCTGACTCCCCAGGGCCGTCAGGGTTCCGGCGACCTCCAGGCTGGTTCCATCGTGGAAACGCAGCTCCAGCCCCGGCTCCAGTGTCAAGGTTTTGCCTGCGGCGACGGTGATGGTGCAGCCGACTACCAGTGGGCTGTCCACTGCATTGAGGATCCCCTCCACGGCCCCGCACAGGTCGGCGCCCAGCAAGACCTCCACCGACACTTCCGGGCTGTCAGCCATGGTCAACGGCATGTCATGGTCCCGATCCTCCGCGGTGCTACCCGGATCGGTGAGATGGGTCACGCGGAGTTCCTCGTAAACAGTCCCGGAGGACAGGGTGACGAAGTAGGTCCTTGAGGATGCCTGGGAGACCTGAACGTTTGGATCGCCGTCAACGAACGGAACGGTCTGGACACCCGCCGCCAGGGCCAGGGTATCGAGATCGACAACCATGGTGTCCGTCCCGGATTCGAACTCACCCGAACCGTCATCAAGCCACACGCGCAACCGTTCCACGCGATCGTTGACCTCTGTAGTCGTCAAGGCCTGGCCCGGAGCCGACTCGAACAGCAGCTCCAGGCTGGTCAGTTCGATGTCGCCATCCCCGGGACTGCCGAGATGCTGGAATTCGATCGCCAGGATGTCATCTTCCCCCGCGGGCGGGTTCGGGGGCGCTGTCGGCGTCGTAACCAGTGAGAACTGGCCCCCTGCGTTGGAATACCACTGGATCCGGTCCGGATTCGACCCTCCGGCAAAATCCACGGCCCCGTTCCTGTCCAGATCCGCAGTCACCATCGTTCTCGGCGTTCCGGTAGTTGTGTCGATGGTCGTGACCGGACCGAAAGTACCGCTGCCGTCCGTGTTCTCCATACTCGCGAACCGGGGAGGACTGATCAGTGCACCCAGAAAATCAAGATCGCCATCAGCATCCATATCCGCTGTAGCCAAACCGTACCCGCCAACAATCGAGGCGTCGGTCCAGTGCCACAGATCAAACCAGTTCGGCCACCGCCGGTTCTCATGCCACCGAACCCCATCGGTCTCGGACAGGATGACAACGTCCGGATCCCCATCACCGTCCAGGTCGGCAGGAACAGCGCCAGTCGGGTTGTTGACATTGGCGAGGACTCGGGTTGCTCCGAACATCCCCACACCGCCGACATTTTCCTGCCAGATCACCTGGTCGAGACCGTACAACGCCGAGATCACATCCAGATCACCATCCAGATCGATATCAGCCAGACCCAAGGAGCGAGCCCCACCTGCCGAGCCGTTGAATTGGCTTGACAAGTCAAACGTTCCGGGAGGATTGTTCCGGATCCAAACAAGGGCCCCCGCAATCTCGTAAGAGACTACGGCATCCATATCCCCGTCGTTATCCAGATCGCCTACCATGACATCGCTTGCCCCACTGGAGCCTGAGATCAATTGCCGTTCTCCGAAAGTGCCTGATCCGTCCAGGTTTTCATGCCAAGCCACCCAGCCGTCATTGAAGGCGACCGTCATGAGATCCAGGTCGCCGTCATTGTCAAAATCGGCTGCATGAACTCCGCTCGGGCCGTCCCCGGCGGTGGTAATAACCTGGAGGGGACCAAAAGAACCGGCACCATCCAGATTCTTGTACCAGCCAACGGTGTCGTCATCGAACGTGGCGGTGATCAGGTCGTCATCTCCGTCACCGTCCAGGTCGGCGGCATGCACATCCTCAGGCACCGGAGCGGTATTGCTGATGGTGGCATGGAAAACATACCCCCCGCTGCGATGGGTCGTTTGGTTATCCGACCAGGCGATCCGCCCCGCCGTCCCGGCGGCAGAGGCCACATCCATATCTCCGTCACTGTCCAGATCTCCAGCGGCCGCATCCTGGGCTCCGGTAGCGGTGGAGCTGACCACCATCTCACTGCCGAACAAGCCGGAGCCGTTCAGGTTCTCGTACCAACTCACCGTATTGTCTGCAGACGAGGCTACGATGAGGTCCAGGTCGCCGTCGGCATCCAGATCGACTCCATCCACGGACTGAGGTCCGTCACTGGTAACGGAGACGATCTGCACCCCACCCAGGAGCATTTTTCCGTCCAGGTTCTCCCGCCAGATCACCGTATCGTCATCCGCAGAAACATAAACCACATCCTGATCGCCGTCCCTGTCGATATCACCCGCATGCACGGCTGCCGCTCCTGTGGCCGTATCGCTGATAACCTGCCGGAGTCCGAACGCGCCGCCCAGGTTTTCGTACCAGTACACGCCGTTGGCCAGGCTTGCGGTTGCCAGGATGTCGCCGTCGTTGTCCCCGTCCAGGTCGGCTACGAACACGGAAGTCAGGCCGTTGGCCCCGGTGTCGATGAGAGCACGCGCGCCGAAGGTCCCCGCTCCATCCGTGTTGGGATACCACCCGACGATCTGGTCACCGGAGGAGACGGCAGCAATGTCCAGGTCGCCATCATTATCCAGATCGAAAGGCATGGCATCGGTAGCTCCGGTGGCCGAGGAAGTGATCAACTGCTGCGACCCGAAGGCACCGCCGGTGTTGGCGTACCAGCCGATCCGGTGGTCGAGTTCGGAAACAACCAGGATGTCGCAATCCCCATCACCGTCCATATCCGCTGCCCGCACGACCTGGGGCGCGTCATGATCACCAGGAGAAGAGATCAACTGCTGAGCCCCGAATGTCCCGGCCCCATCAATGTTTTCATACCAGCCGATTTTGTCGTCATCGGACGACGCAAACAGGAAATCGAGGTCACCATCATGATCCAGGTCCGCCAGCCGAACCGACCGAGCCCCCAGGGTAGTTCCAGTCAGAACCTGTTCGGCGCCGAAAGGAATCTCAACAGCGATCGCCGTACCCCACCCAAAAAGGAACAAGACGGAAGCAACCAAACCGGGCAGACGAGCGTGAGATCGGTTCGGCGCAATAATCATCCTGAGCCTCCTTCAGCCTTTTAATACTTTCAATAGTGCATGGATGCAACTGTTCCGACCCTATAGACGATCCTTTCGCAGGATTTACTCCGGTTGACTAAACCTTTTCAGTTTGGGGCGCGATTGGGCCCAAATTACGCCCAGGCCGCTTCGTAATCAGCAGGTCAACGGTGGGCGCACCTGCGGTGCACCGCCGCAACGGTCGACTCCGCTCGTCGGCTCCAAGGTACAGAGTTGCTTAAGCCAGCCGTGAGAGGTGGACCCCATTCCCTGGATAGTTAGTCGGCGTTGATTCTAGGAATAATCCGACTCAATTCTTCCTTCGAGAAATCGTCTCCGTAGAGCCGTAGGAAAGCACGCTCCCGGCTGTCTTTCCCTCTGTCGTTTTTTAATCCGGCCAGCATCATCGCCCTGGCCATCTCAAACATCTCAAGGCCCATCCGGAACCGCTCTTCCCCGGATCGAGCCATCAGCATCTCTCGATACATTATTTCGATTTCGGGGAGCGTGTCGTTCATGACCGAGCCTCGTCCAGCAGTTCGTCCAGGCCGAGCTTCTCTGCCCACTCTCCGAGATACGTCTCGTCAATCCCGGGCACGCTGTCCAGGAGATTCCGAACGTCCCGCTGTTGCACTTCGGACCGACTGTCCTTCAACCATTCAAGCTTGGAGAGCACCAGATCTTCTGCCGAGACGATATAAAGGTTCGATCCTTCAAGATTCACCAACTTACGTCTCTTAAACTCAAGGCAACGGTACGGAGTGTCCTTGCGGACGATCATATCGACTTTCAGTGTTTCTCCCAGGTGGATCACGTTGAACATGCTTCGATTTGCGATCGCTGCCGCCACCGCCTCGCGACTGATGTAATAATCCTCCGAGAACAGTTCCACGAAGAGCTCAGCGCCCGCGTTATCCAGGTCAACCACCAGATCGACATCCCGCGTCATGCGAGGCTGCGCGTAGTAGTTCATGGCCAGCGAACCTGTGATCATGTAGGGAATACCGGCCTTTTCGAGCCGATTCGCGACATCCTTGAGTACTATAAGCTGCCCCAGCACGGTTCCCTCGATAGACAGCCGGTTCCTGCGCTGCCACCACCTGACCGAGTTCATTGTACCGAAAGCGCCAGAGAGAAAGACTCCCTGTTGCCATTCATTGTCTGAATCTGCCCAAATTGCGCCCAGACCGATTCCTAACTCCTCCACCTTCAACACTTAACGCGCCACAACCGGCCGCTTCGTAATCAGCAGGTCAGCGGTGGGCGCACCTGCGGTGCACCGC
>JACXWD010000141.1 GCA_014764515.1 Candidatus Polarisedimenticola svalbardensis
TGGTGCGCGGGCACGCCCGCACCTGTCTCGTAGGATCCTGGGGAGATTTGAATCGTGACGATACGGTTCGGAATTGCCAATAACCGGTGGTCTAATTTAGAACCAAAGAGATACCACCGTAGAGCCGTTGAAAGGGATTCTGGAGCGCAGCAGGAAGATGTAGGCGTCCTACTACGTTGACTCTCCTCCCCAATCACCCTACATTGACCACAGTTCCGGGGGGTGCAGTCATGGGAAGCCGGATTGCCACAGCGCTTCTTTCATTCGCTCTCGCCGGGTCTGCTTCAGCCCAATCCGAACCCTGTGAAGATCTGGACCAGGACGGCTACCTAGCCGGCTGTCCCTGATTTTTAACGTTTCTTCCTATCTTCAGTTTATAGTTGCAACTTATATATTTAAGTATATACTAAATATTGAAGTCGCAACTTAATACGTGGATCGATCCGTGAAGAAAACAATCACAACCCGAACCCGGAAGCGGATTCGGTCGGTCCGGACGCTTCGTTCCGATCTCTATGCCCTGGCCGAGGAGATCTCCCAGGACCCAACCCTGCAGGCTCGGCTGGTACTGGCGGAGCCTAGGATCTCCGAAGAACGGGTTGAGGACGAACGGAAAATCGCGGCGCAGCTCTTCCACCCGGATTTGATCGACAGGATCGAAATCGTGTACGGCGGACCGGAGCCACTGCCTGACCCATCGGGCACCATCCCTCTCCGGCGACCGGACTACGAGTTCGAGATCACCAAGCTGCTGTTGCTCCAGCATCTGCTCCGGTCGGGACCGGTCACCACCCGGTGGCTTATGGAAACCGCCGGGTGCTCCTATCCCACTGCGGCCAAAGCATTGAGCCGCCTGTCACCGTTCATCCACAGGAAGTCGGACCGCCGGGTGGAACTGTCTCGATTCCCTCGTGAGGCCTGGGACGAGCTATTGATCACCGCCCGCTCGTCACGCTCAACCGTCTTCTTTGTGGACCGGTCGGGGCAGCCCCGGTCTCCGAGTGAGTTGCTGAAACGGCTGGGGGAGCATCATCGGACTCGGATCGCCGTAGGAGGAACCGCCGGCGTCCGGCATCGGTATCCCGGGCTGGATCTCTCTGCCGATCCCAGGCTGGACCTGATCGTGCACTGTCCCGACAACCAGATGGATCTGGGGTTCGTGCGGGAACTGGACCCCGCACTTGAACAGGTAGAGAGGAAAACGACGGAAGCCTCGCTGGTGGTTCACGCCCTGCGGAGGAATCAGGCGTTGTTTGAGCCGGACACGATCTCCTGGGCCGATGCAGTTGAATGCCTGCTGGATCTGCATGCACTCGGGCTGCAGCGACAGGCGGTGGAATTCCGGCAGTATCTCAAGGAAGGCAGGAGCGACCCATGAAGCCGCTCTCACCGCGAACCGTGCTGGCAAAGGTGGCTGAGGCCCTCCCCAGAGAGCGATTGAAGAATGTGATCATCATCGGCAGCCTTGCCGTCGCCTATCACTACTTCAAGGATGATGAAGGGGATGTCCGCACCAAGGATGTGGACTGCCTGCTGGCGCCCAATAGCGAAATGGCGGTGGCGGGATCGGATATGACGGTACGCCTGTTGGAGCAGGGCTGGCAGCCCCGCAGGATCGGAGGCTTCGGTGAGCCGCAGGCCGAGCCCGAACCTCGCGAGGCGTTATCGGCTGTCCGACTCACACCGCCGGGGCACGAGGACTGGTTCGTCGAACTGATCGGAGTGCCGGAATCCGAATACGATACAGGCAAGAACTGGGTGCCGGTGGAGGTCGGAGACGGCTACTACGGCCTGCCAAGCTTCGAGTTCCTCTCGCTGGCGGCATTTCGACCGATGGAAACGGAGTTCGGCATCCGTTACGCCCGACCTGAGATGATGGCCCTGGCCAACCTGCTCTCCCATCCTCATATCGGGCCGGAGTACATGACCACCGAGTATGAAGGCCGGTCCATCAGGCGCAGCAACAAGGACCTGGGGAGGGTTCTGGCCATCGCCCGTCTGGATCGGGACCCGGGCATGGCGGGATGGGGTGATTCCATGCTGGAAGGATTAAAAGCCGCCTTCCCCACCCGCTACCCCGATCTGGCGCAGCGTACAGGCAGCGGTCTTCGCGAACTGCTTGCAAGCGACGATGACCTGGAAGAGGCCCAACACATCCTCAATACCGGCCTGCTGGCGAGGAACAAAGTCGGCATGGAACAGCTCCGCGCAACCGGCCGACGGTTCATTCAGGACGTGATCGAGCCGCTGGAGCGAACCTGCACCTGATCTACTGCGCCGTCTGCAGCGAGTAAAGCGTCCGGTAGATGCCGTCCTCGATCTCCATCAGCTCCCGGTGCGACCCCTGCTCCCTCACTTCACCTCGATGCAGCACCAGGATCGTGTCGGCACTACGCACCGTGGCCAGGCGGTGGGCGATGACGATGGATGTCCTGCCCTCCATCAAGGTGTTCAGCGCCGTTTCGATCCGTTCCTCGGTTGCCGGATCCACCGATGACGTAGCCTCGTCCAGGATCAGCACCGCCGGATCGAAGGCCAGGGCCCGTGCGAACGCCAGGAGCTGCTTCTCCCCTGCCGACAGATTGACTCCGCGCTCCCGCAACGGTTCGTCGTAGCCGCCGGGCAGCCGCTTGATGAAACGGTCGGCGTGGACCGCCTCCGCTGCAGACCGAACCT
>JACXWD010000093.1 GCA_014764515.1 Candidatus Polarisedimenticola svalbardensis
GGCCGGAACAGGATCGAGTTCAGAAGCTCCAGGTAGCGGAACCCGATGCGCCGGATCTCCGGAACGCTTTCTTCCAGTTTTTCGAACAGAGCGGAGGTCTGAAAGGCAAAAGCGGTTTCAGGGGCCAGTGTGCCGTTCCGGATCAGGCTCTCACGGTCCTCCATCAACGCACCCAGAGCATCCGAATGCAGCCTGTTGAGTTCCTCGCCGGTGAGTTTCGCCGACTCGGCGGAAATTCCGGCGTGAACGAACGCGGTCCGGTTGATCACGATCACCGCCGGCAGGTCCCGGATCCATCGCCCGTATCGTCCACTGCTGGAGAAAGCAGCGGTTCGGCCGAAAAATCCCGGCGGGAAAAGTTCTTCGAACAGTTTTTTTGCGCCGCGCTGTTTCAGGGCGGCCCCTTCCGCTCTGGTCCTGAACCGGCTCCACGCCCGGTCCCGCATGCCGGCGTCCTCCAGGTCCTTCCAGGTCGCAAAATCCTCCCGGGTGGTATATCGCAGGTCGCCGGCCGCACCCATGACCTCATGGTTGGAAAGGAGAACATGGACCCGCCCGCCTGCGACTTCCGCCTCCGGCTGGAGCCGGATCAGGAGGTCCATTACCTCTCGCGAATCCGGGCCGCGATCGGTCAGGTCTCCCAGGGAAACCAGGTGTGTCCGGCCTCCGGACCAGTGCAGTGCAGGATCCGCGAGACCGGTGCTCTGTAAAACGGACACCAGAGCATCAAGAGCGCCGTGGACATCTCCCAGCGCCACCACGCGCTCCACACCGTCCCAACGGTAGGGCGGGGAGCCTTCATCCTTCCCGGCCCCGCATGGCAGTGTCAGCAGAACGACCACTGCAAGGATCAGGGACCAGCGCTGCCCGGTTCGCATCATGCCGCAGAGTATACCGCCGTTGTGCCGGTCGAACCGTCGTGAGATACTTCGGCATATTTTGAGGAGGGGAGATCGGAAAAGCGGCTCCATGACGTTGGCCCGTTTATTGTTGCTGTTGCTGGCCGTTCTGGGTACGGGCTGCGCATCCTCGCGTATCGCCGGTGTGGCGGCCCCTACCACCGAGCGCTGGAAGGAAGTTGTGGCAGGCGTTCCGGGAGTATCCGTATCCCCCGATTACCCCCTGGACGTCACACCTGAAATGGTTCAGCTGGCAAGGGAAGCGGCCGGCAGCGGCACACCGGCGCAACAACTGCAGGCGTTGCAGGACTACCTGTTCGATCCCGATCTGTTCCCGTTCGAGTACGAGCGCGGCGGGACTTACACCGCGATTGAAGCGTTCGACCGCAAGAGAGGCAACTGTGTCGCGTTTACCATGCTGTTCATCGCCCTGGGGCGCAGTGCCGGCGTCAACGTGCAGCCTGCTCTTCTGAACACGGTCCACGAGCGTGAACGGGAAGGTGAATTGATCGTGGTGAACAACCACGTGGTGGCGGTCTACAAGAAGGCAAAGGGCGTGCTGATGTACGATTTCGCACGCTCCCGGGAGAGTGCCCCGGTCGGGATGCGATTGCTGAACGACCGCTGGATCACGGCTATTTATCTCAACAATCTGGGCGTGGACGACCTCCTCGCCGGGCGACTGGAGCGGGCCCGGGAGCGTCTTGAGATGGCGGCGGCCATGGCCGGCGATTTCGCCATGGCATTCAACAATCTGGGCGTGGTGTACCGCAGGCTGGGGGACCACGGCAAGGCGCTCAATGCCTACGTGCTGGCCCTCAATGGATGGGGCGCCACACCGAAGAGCCTGAACAACATGGTCCTGCTGTACCAGATGGAGTCCGGGTACGGGCCGGATGATGCTCTGCCGCTAGCGGATGAGGTTGGTTCCGGTGAGCCAGTACCGGAACTGATGAGGCTGGGGAGCGGCTGGATGGCTCGAGGCCGGCCCCAGCGCGCCATGGAGTTTTACAACCGGGCGATCCGGCTGAGCCGCGATGCCGTCGGCCCCATGCTGGCAAGGGCCCGGGCCGAGTTGTACCTGCGTCGTACCGGGGCGGCGGTCTCTTCCCTTGGAAGAGCCCTGGACCTGAATCCGGAGTCCGAAGAGGTCCGGCACCTGATCGCGTTCCTGAAGCTGCAACCCAGAGTTCGGGATCGATCCGGTGAAATCATCATGGCGACGGAATAGCTGAGCCCGGGTGACCGGCATTGGGCGGAGATGTGAGTTAAAATAATCAATACGACAGGGGGAAAAGAGGTGAGTATGCGCAGATCACAGATCGTGGCGGTTGTTTCCCTGGCGGCGCTTGTGCTGCTCTCCGGGTGCGCCGCCGGGTCCTATGCCGCCCGCACCGACGGGCCGCCGCTGGATCCCAAGTTTTCCCTGTCTTCCTACATCGAGGAAGGGGCCTCCGTGGCGTTCATCGTCGGAACCCGGCCGGCCGGTATCGTCAAGGATGCCGAATACATGCCGCTGGAGATCGGTGTAGCCAACAAGGGGATGAGTGTTCTGACCATCACACCGGAATCGTTCGTCCTGGTGGATGAAGCCGGCAACCGTTACCCGGCCGTGAGCTCCGAAGAACTGTACCGGGAATATCGCCGGGTGGATGTGGACCGACGGTTGGGGGAGATCTTCCCGGTCATGCGGGGGAAGTTTCAGATCTATTCCATCGTGCCGAGCAATTTTACCCCCAGCTTCGATTTCCCCACGGCTCTGCTCAAGCCGGTTCTGAACCGCTACACCATGATATACGACCTGATCTATTTTCCCCGGCCCGAGAACGGCACCCAGGGCCGGCGATTCGAATTGTTCATGAGCGCTCCGGAGCTGGAATCCCCCGTGTTCGTTCAGTTCCGTGTAAACGGCAAAAAAACCGATTAGCAAACAATGTCCGGTGGTCATGCCGGATTTTTGGAGGCGAGAGCTATGAGAGGCTACCGAGCGAGATACCTGAAGTGGGCCCTGGCGGCTGTAGTCGGATGTATCCTGGTCTTCACCTTCAGCGGCGAGGCCCAGGCCCTGGTGACCGGACAGGTCCACGGCACCGTTGTGGATGCCGACGGCAATCCGGTAGGTGAGTTCAGCGTCAAATTTACACCGACGGAAGGGAGCAACAGTTCCATCTCCCGCAACGTCAAGATCAAGAAAAACGGAACATTCAAGGTCCTGTTCTTCCCCACAGGCCAGTACAAGGTCACGTCCCTGGACCCGGAGCTGTTCCTGAAGCACATCAAGATGACGGTCAAGGATCCCACCGGCCGCACTGTGGATTCCACGGAAGGGGACGTCCACCCGGCTGAAGGGCTGCTGACGGTGGTGGTCAGCGGCGGCTTGAAGGTCTACGTCGACCTGGTGGCGGTGAGCGGCGAGGAGAAGCAGAAGCTGGCCCAGCAGTTCAGCCTCCAAAGCGCCTCCGGTGACCTGAAGGACACCCTCAAGATGGTGGAGAACAAACAGTACGACCAGGCCTTGTCCAAGCTGGACGGCATATTGGAGAAAAAGCCGGACCTGGGTGCGGCCCACTATCTCCGTGGTCAGACCCTGCTGCGGATGGAGCGGTACGAAGAGGCGGTGGAGGAGTATCGCACGACCATGGAACTGGACAAGGAACAGCCCGGCGTGCCGGCGAACCTGGCCTTGGCGTTGCTGCAGCAGGCGGAGCAGCAGGCCGAATCCGGTAACGAGGAAGGCACCGCCGACCTGTACAGGGAGGCGGTGGGAATGTTCGATGTTGCGGTTGAGGAAACTCCGGACAACATGGCGATCCTGACCAGTCGTGCGGCCGCCCTGGATCGCCTGGGAGACAACGAACGCCTGGCGGAAGCTCTGCGCGGCATCCTAGCTCTCGATCCGGACCAGGTCCAGGTCCGCCTGCGCCTGGCGGACATCCTGACCAAATCAGGCAACGGCGAAGAAGCTCTGGCGCTGATGGAAGAGCTGGATTCTGACGACCCGGTTGTTGCCAGCACCCTGTTCAACGTGGCGGTGAAGTTCTACAACGACGGAGAACTGGAAACCGCCGTCATGACAGTGGAAAAGGCACTTCAGGTCAACCCTTACATGGCGGCCGGGTACCGCCTCCTGGGCCGGGCCAAGATGTCCCTGGGGGAAAAGGAAGGGGCGGTTCAGGCCCTTGAGAAGTTCCTTGAACTGGCCCCGGGGGATCCTTCTGCAGAGACGGAAAGAAAACTGATCGAGGCTCTGAAAGCAGGATAGTTCCCGGCGAGAAGCCGCACCGGCGATCCGGAAAAATGGATTCATCCATGATTTTGGATCAGATATTCCGGATCACCGGTTGCGGCACCTATATCCACCCAGCTAAACACCTTTGTTTACAGCGAGTTTGCGAACTTTACCCGAATCGTACATTCTGGTGCGCTTCTTGCTACTTAACGGCCGGATCTTTGTTTATCTATGTTTCTGACTTTGCTCCGGGGCCGTTCAACCCGTCGAGGAAGAATGGATCTCGAGGCACTTGACTCAGGAGGAGAGTGAAAATGTTACGAAAGGCACTATTGGCAGGTCTACTGCTTCTGCTGGTGCCCTCCCTCGTCCTTGCCCAGGCCGACCTGACCGGTCGTGTTTCGGGTACGGTTACCGACGAGGAAGGCAACGGCATCGCAGGGGCCCGGATCGAACTGATCTCCCCCGCCATGCAGGGTGACCGTGTCCTCAAGACGGACGACAACGGCAAATACCTTGTTGGCCTGCTTCCGGTCGGCGCGTACGCAATGACGATTTCCGCGCCGAACATGCAGAGCCTGACCTACTCGTTCCGTGTCCAGGTTGGACAGACCCAGCCTCTGGACGTCACCCTCAAAGCCGGCGAAGAGCTGGTGGAAGAAGTGACCGTATACGGTACCGCCACCGCCCTCGAGACCACCACCGTGGGCGAAAACTTTAGCTACGATACGGCGGTTGAAGGGCTGCCGGTCCAGAACCGGAACATCGAGGCGGTTGCCTCCCTCGCTCCGAACGTCGGGTTCGGCCCGACCCCCGGAACTCTGGCCATTTCCGGCGCCCCGTCATTTGACACCGTGGTGCTGCTGGACGGCGCCGAGATCTCCGACCCGTACTTCGGTTCCGCCCCGACCGTATTCCTGACGGACGCCATCGAAGAGGTCCAGGTCATGACCTCCGGCGTGTCGGCCCGCTACGGCCGGTTCCAGGGTGGCGTCATCAACGCCATCACCAAGAGCGGTGGCAACACCTTTGACGGCACCATCCGTGCCGAGTTCGACAACGAGGACTGGGACTCCACCACCCCGTTCGACGAGACGACTACCGACGAGCTGAACAAGGTTTACCAGGGCACCGTCGGCGGGTACATCATGAAGGATCGCCTGTGGTTCTTCGGCGGCATGCGCTACATCCCGGACACCGCCACTTCCGGCACCACCCGCGGTACGAGTGAGGCGTATGTGACCAACTCCTCCGAGGACCGCTGGCAGCTGAAACTGCGTGGCGCCATCAACCCGAACCACATCGTGGAACTCAGTCATCTGGATAAAACCAGGGACATTACAGGCCGCGCCGGCCTCCCGGCGTACGACCTGTTCGCCGCCACCGGCACCCGCGCCGATCCCCAGGAAACCACCACCCTGTCCTACCAGGGCGTGGTGACCTCCAGCATGTTCGTGGAGTTCCTGTACACCGAGAAGAGCGTCTCCATCCAGTCCGGCGGCGATCCGGCCAACGGCGACCCGTTCCTGTACGCCGGCAACGCCCTCCCCGGTTGGGGCCTGTTCCACAACCACTGGTGGGATTTCAACGACGCCTCGGTCCGTGACAACGAGACCTACGGTCTGAGCGCCACCCAGGTGCTCAGCGCTGGCGACTGGGGTGATCACACCCTGGAATACGGCGTGCAGTTCGTTGAATCCACTACCGGCGGTGAGAACCGCCAGTCCTCCACCGGCTATAACCTGCTGTTCTACGACATAGCAGCGGGTTTCTACGGCGTGGACATGTCCGGTCCGGAGCCGACCTTCTCCATGGAGACGTTCTTCGGCAACTACAACCAGATCGCCTATCGCTGGGATGCCCTGCCCCTCGGCGGCACCCAGGCGGTGGAAAGCGCCGCGATCTTCCTCCAGGACACCTGGCAGATCGACAAGTGGCGCTTCGACGTCGGCCTGCGTTACGACGACTGGTCCGGATCCGGCCCGCTGCCGACCATGGACCTGAGCTTCACCTCGTTCGTCCCGCGTCTCGGCGTGACCTACAATATCGACGACAACTGGCAACTCCAGGCGACCTTCGGCCAGTACTCCAGCCGCTTCAACGACAGCGTGGCCGGCAACGTCACCGGCGTCTCCTCCGCCCCGCGGATCGAGACGATCTACACCGGCGCCCCCATGACAGGCCTGTCCTACGATGACCTGCAGAATGTGCTGCGGGACGATGCCAACTGGGGCTTCACCAGCGCCGTATACGATCCGTCCCAGCCTACCGTGCTGCTGGCGGACGGTATCGAAGCGCCCACGGCCAGCGACTTCAACCTCTCCGTGAAACGAGCCCTTCCGAGGAATTCCGGTTCCTTCACCCTGACCTACTCCCGCCGGGACTTCAACAACCTGCTGGACGACTTCGTGGGCGACAACGGAACAGTGGACGTGTTCGATCCCAACAACCCGGGCGACCTCATCGGCACCTTCGATCTCTCCTTGTGGGACAATTCCGACGTCGCCACCCGTGAGTACGAAGCGGTTACCGCAACCTGGGACTTCCGTCCCGGCGTGCGCTGGAACATCGGCGGCAACTACACCTACTCCCAGACCCGGGGCAACTACGAAGGCGAAGGCCGGAACACTCCGTCCTCCGGCTCCCGTATCGGCGACTACGAGCGGTCGTACCCGTTCGAAGCGGCCGTTCCGTACGGCTTCCTGGACGAAGATCTGACCCACCGCTTCATCAGTTGGGGCAACTACCGGTTCGACTTCGACAAGGCCGGCGGTCTGAACCTCGGCGCGATCTTCAAGTACCAGTCCGGCGACGTCTGGAGCCGGACCGCCTCCGTGCCGCTGAACAACGACCCGGACTACATCAGCGATATCGGCAACTACACCCATTACTTCGACGGCCGTGGCAACAACCGCTTCAACGGCTCGTGGCGCCTCGACTTCTCCGCCCGGTACACCTTCCCGATCTTCCGGGAAGATGTTTCCGGCTGGCTGAAGATCGACGCCCTGAACGTGCTGGACCAGGACGAGTTGACCTCGTACGGCACCACCGGCTTCGCCGACGACAACGGCGCCGGCACCCTGGCGTGGAACCCGTCGGGCAGCTGTGGTCCCGGCGATTCACCCTCCGTGGACTGTAGCTCCTTCGGCCGGATCAGTTCCCAGGGCAACTACCAGACCCCGAGAACGATGCTCCTGACCCTCGGCGTGCAGTTCTAGTTC
>JACXWD010000094.1 GCA_014764515.1 Candidatus Polarisedimenticola svalbardensis
TCTCCATCCCACGGGCGACTTTGCCGTCGTCGATATCCACCAGGATCACCGGGTAACCTTCGGTTGCCATTTTCTGGGCTATGCCCGAGCCCATGTTGCCGGCGCCGATCACGGCGAGTTTCTGTACGGGTCGGTTCTTGGTGCTCATCGGATCGTTGCCTCCAACAGGGTTCAGGGTTCAGCAGGACACGGAACCGACAGTTTAGCAGTACCGAACCCGATTGACCGAACCGGGTCCAGCTTCTAATCTGTCGGGACGGGAGGTCTATATGGCGGAAATCAACTGGATCCTGGTGATCGGAGCAGGGACCATGGGCCACGGCATCGCCCAGACGGCGGCTGCCGCCGGGTACCGGGTCCTGCTTAACGATGTTTCGGAGGACCTGATCCGGACCGGGATCGCGTCCATAGGAAAAAACCTGGAAAAAGGGATCCAGAAAGGGAAGGTCAGCGCTGAGGAGCGGGACGCGACGCTGGGCCGGATCGAAGTGGCTGCAAATCTCGAGGCCGCCGCCAGGGTCGCCGATCTGGTGATCGAAGCGGCTCCGGAGAAGCTGGAGCTGAAGGAGTCGATCTTCAAACGGCTGGACGGTTCGGCTCCGCCTGAAGCGATCCTGGCCAGCAATACCTCATCCCTCCCGATCGGGAAGATCGCAGCCGCCACCGGACGTCCCGACCGGGTCATCGGCATGCACTTCTTCAACCCGGTGCACATCATGCCGCTGCTGGAACTGGTCCGTGGTGATGGAACCTCGGACGAGACCCTGGAAGCGGCTCTTGAGGTCGCCCGACGTATGGGCAAGGACCCGATCGTGGTCCGGGACATGCCCGGTTTCGCCACCAGCCGCCTCGGGGTGGTCCTCGGTCTCGAGGCGATGCGGATGCTGGAGCAGGGGGTCGCCTCAGCCTCCGATATCGACAAGGCGATGACCCTCGGTTACCGCCACCCCATGGGGCCGCTGCGGCTCACCGACCTGGTCGGCCTGGACGTCCGCCTGCACATCGCAGAGCATCTGTACGCCGAGTTGAAATCCGACGCCTTTAATCCGCCGAAGATCCTCCGCCAGATGGTCGCCGACGGTAGCCTTGGCAAGAAGACCGGCCGGGGATTCTACGACTGGTAGTTGTGGGCTGCCGGGAGCCGTACTTCAGGGGCAGGGCGATCCGGCGTCCAGGCCGCCGTGATCACCGTAGGTGCCCACCCCGCACACGTTTTTTGAACGAACCAGGTAGTAGAAGCCGTCGCCAAGCGCCGGAACGCGGTTGTCGGTGAAGGACGGAGTCGCCCAATCGGGACCGAGGCAAGACGACAGGGAGAAATCTCCAGTGCTCAGCAGGTCGGAAATCCCACCGCTCACCAGGTCGTACCGGGCGTCGAGGCCGATAATTCCGGCCTGATCCTCCCAACTCACCTGTGCGCCATTCACTTGCAAGCCGTTGACCTCGACGGGAAGGCTGAACGCTCCCGGGTCCGTTACGGCACAATCACAAACATCACCGGCGGCATCACCGTCTTCGTCAACCTGCTCTGGGTTGACGGTGTCGACGCAGTTATCCAACAGCCCCACGATCCCGTCCAGATCAGGATCGGCGCCGTATGCCCATGTGTCGTTGTAGGAGTAACCTTTCTCCCCTCCGAACATCAGCACAACCTTGCGAATCGAATCGTAAGTGAGGGGGGTCCAACGACGACCGGTTTCAGGCTGAAAAGGCGTCGGACGTGCGTTCCACGCTGTACCGTCGAACTCCCAGGTGACGCCTTCCTGATTGTCCGGGGCGCCGCCGAACAGCACCGTAACGCCACGGCTTTCGTCATAAGCCATTCCGTGTCCGAACCGTTGCCCTGGCGGACTGCCGTCCTGATAGTGTGTCCAGGTCGAGCCGTCATAAAGCCAGGTATCGTCGGAGGCATCAAACATGGAAGCACTGACCATTCCGCCGTAAAGAACGAGATTGCCATTGGTCTTGTCGAATGACATTGAGAAATCGTTTCGCGGCTCCGGGTTGGTCGAAGTGAGCAATCGGGTCCAACTGGAACCATTATAGACCCACATGTCGTTATCAAGATATGCCGAGTCGAGAAAGCAGCATACGCTTCCGCCGAATAAAACGAAACCTCCTAGTGGCTGGGCGTAGGTCCACCCATGCAACTGTCTCGGGAGAGGGGTCGAAACCGGTAACGAGACCCAGTCCGGCGGCTCGCCTTCATAATGGTGGACATCGGGCATATGTACGAAACCTTCGGCATAGCCTGAGAACCCGATCGTTTCCTGTGCGGAGGGATCATGGGCGAGTTGGAATGAGTTGCTGGCGGAAGGAGTCGCCGTGCTTGCCTGCAAGCTCCAGCCGATCTCAGTTAGATGCCAGGTGTCCCGGAAAAAGATAGACGAGCGGAAGCCACCGTAGAGTACTGTCATTTCACTGGATCGATCATAGGTTAAGGCATGCCGGTATCTGTTATCAGGGAGACCTGATATTGCGATCTCACCCCAGGTATTCCCGTCGAACAGCCATGTGTCGTTCCGATCCGTTCCACCGTGCAGCAGAACCTTCTGCCTCACCGTGTCGTAGGCCAGGGTGCAATTCCGAGCCGGAGGCGAGACCGGCAGGAACAACTCCGTCCAACCTTGACCATCCCACTCCCAGGTATCGGCGATAGTCCCGGCGTCGGTATTGCCGCTGAACAGAATCGTCTTCCCGAGCCCGGGATCGTAGATCATCCCGCTTCTCTGCCGTGGAGGCGGTGCTGTTCCCACATTTTTGAGCCGCCAGTTCCGACCGTTATAAACCCAGGTGTTGTCATGAAAAGCGCCTATATGGCGGCCGCTGAATACAACCGTCTCGTCACGGCCCGAATCGTAGGCCATCCCCATGGACCCCCGCGGATCGGGAGCGTCCCGAGTCGTTACTTGCGTCCAGTCGACACCGTCATACTCCCAGGTGTCGTTGAGACCGACGAAACCAGCCGCCTGGTACCCTCCGAACAGGACCATCCGTTGTGCATCCGAATCGTAGACCAGTCCGCAATCGGAGCGAGGCGGAGGTGCCGTGGTCGGCGTGCGCAGCACCCAGGCCACTCCGTCATACTCCCAAGTGTCGTTCAGGTACACGCCGTCCTGGTACCCTCCGAACAGGACAGTCACCCCTCGGTCCGGATCGAAGGCTGCGCAGGCCACATTCGTTGTCGGCCCCGGGATCACCTTCCGGTTCCACGATTCGCCATCCAGTTCCCACGTAACGGAAGAATCGGAGGACCCGCGAGTCTGCACGGCAACTCCCCGCACCGAATCGAATACGAATGACGGATTGTTGGAACTGGAGGACGGCGGGTCTCCAGGGTCCAGCAGTTGCCAAGCAGTAGGCGCCTGGGCGGCCGTCCGGGGGCCTGCCAATAGGCAGACCCCCGCGATTAGAATGGAAATGTGGTACAGCGCCAGACGCTTTAGAGTTGCAGTACCCATTATGGACTCGGCGTCACCTCCACCGCATCGGACATGGCGCTTTCGTTGCCGTACAGGTCTTGGGCCGATACCTTGAAATAGTAGGTCTGGCTGTTGTTGAGACCGATCTGGGCCCAGTCCGGATCAAGTCCCGCCGGAATCGGAACCCCGTTCTTTTTAGTGTATGGGCCCGAGAACGATTCGCTGATATAGACGTTGAACCCGTAGATGTCGCTTTCCCAGTTCTCGTTCCATTCGAGAGTGGCCATGGTATCGCCCGGCAGACCGATCACTCCGCCCGGAATTGCGGGAGGCGTCGTATCCGTGACCAGAATCGAAACTTCCTGGGAAATCGATCCCTCATCATTGTCCTGGTTGTAGGCACTCGCGGCATACCGGTTGGTCGTGCCCGGCATCGTGTTCCGGTCGGTCCAGCTTGTGGATGAGCCCAGATTGTAAAGGAAGGCCAGTGGCTTGCTTCCCTCGGCGCCATAGATCCGATACCCCATGGTGCTGTCGCAGCCGGGGGTGTTCAGGCTCAGGTTCACCGAGCCGGTCCCGGTGTTGCCGGCGGACACCGCCGGACCGCAAGGGGGTGGCGGCGGATAGAACTGTTCGTCCTTGATCTGGCGCTTGGCATAGGCTCGGACCGGCAACAATATGTTCGTTTGGAATTCCAACGGGGTGAGTCCGGAAGGGGGGAATTCCGCATCACCACGTACCGGTTGTGGAATGGCCGTCAATTCGAACCTGGCGAAACTCAGGTCGATGTTCAAGCCGTCGGCGTCCTCACCCGGATTGCAGGCCCCGGAATTATTGACACCATCCTGAGTGCTGCCTAAATCCTGCCAAAACTGTCCGAACTCACCGATTTTGATGCGATTCTGGTCATCGGTATAGATGTAATCCCGTTGACCGGAGTTGAATGTCCTGACTTCATCTCGGAGCCATACGACGGAACCGCGCACCTCGGACGCGGTCTCGGTCCAGTCCTCAAAGTCATTACCTGAACAATTGCTGCCGTTGCATTTATCCCCGTCGATTTTGTCAAATACTGCCGCGTGCGACGCCGTCCATATCCAGGTTTCTGTCGAATTGGAACTTTGACCTTCTGAAACTATTCCCGCGTCGTGATTTATAAACGCCTCGAGCTCTCCATCCTCCACCGGGTGAACACGGTGGTTGATGCGGGTCACCATCTGCGTCGGGTATCCATATTCATACTTGGTCGTATGCACGCCGCTCTGCGCACCTTGCACTCCGCGCACTATTCGAACCAGACCCTCGATAATGCCGAGAAAGCGGCGGCCGTTTCCCTGTTTCGACCAGCTCTCCTCCGTTTCGACGTTCATCTTGTACTCAAAGCGCTCGATAATGTTCGAATAGGCTGTGCCCCCCCTCTTTGACGTTGAACCGGTCGGTGATCCAGTTGCCGCCGAAGTGTGCGGCGAATGTATTGAGGCCAGGCAATTGGCTTGCCTGGCTTTCAATGACGCCGCAAGCCTCTAACGGTTCGTCGGACGTACAGGCCAGCGGATTGAGTTCCGGCGTCCAGGATACATAATTGGTTGTGGATTTGGGAACCGGAGTTTGATTCCAGAGGAACGCGTAAACGTACCGCACTGCGTGAGTCCGCAGGTCCGAGAGGATGAACTCATATCTCTTGATACTGGTTGAGGAAGGGGACACCCACTCGGTGTTGTCGGCGCGCAGTACGCCCGAATCCTTAAACAGGAAAACAATCTCGTCTTTATCGTGGAGTATGTCGCTCAAGAATGGATCAAGATAGGTACCTTGATAGAGCGGATCGTCGGGTTCGGCCGGAACATTTTTCTCCGCGAAATAGCCGTACTCACAGACATTTGTGGTCGGGAATTTTCCATTCGCCAGATTATGGCGGTTCCAGCGCAGGTTGATGTTACGGCGCTTGTCGATCTGGAAAGGTATCGTCTCGAACTGACCGTTCCCGACGTACTTGTACAGGTTGAGGAGGGTCAGGTCCTCTACGCCGTTCCAATCGGCAAGATGCCAGCCTGGAACAACCACCGGTTCGTAGTCACGGCCGAGCGCCGGATTTTGCGCCCAGGCAACCGTGGTAACGAGAAGAGATGCGCAGCAAAGTACTGCCCCCCAGCTTTTCAATTTAGACTGTCTCATAGACTTGACTCCTTTCCCCAACGGCGAAAAACGTATGGGGCTTAGAGCACATGTATGAACCACATACGCCTAAAAGGACTCTGCGTCAAAGATAATACGCATGGTAGGTGTTGGCGTTTTCGCTCGTTTTTGCGACCTGGTGTTTTTACGCCAAGACATTGCCATGGGTCAAGTTGTAATGAGGATGTACATACTCCAGCAAACCATGCTACTAAGACATAAGACAACATGCTGTCTGTGAAGTACCGTCGATTCACCCAAGTGCTCAGTCTAGAAACTGTTCCAGTGTGGCTCTAGGGCAGATCGGCGCAATCGTCCAGATCGACGCCGGGAAGCCGAGATTCACCTCACGGCAGGGTATCCGGCAGCGGCGCACATCTCGTTCCCCGGCAACATGGGTACGCGCCGGCCGGACGCAACGTCCGGGCGGAAGCGGCCCGGAGCAACGCAGGCGGCGCCACGCCGCCTGAGGCAGCGGGGCGCCGGGAGTGAGGATCTGCGTTGCTGTCGTCTAGCCTTCCTTCACCGCCTGGATGATGTCCTGGATCGCCTTTTTGCCGTCGTTGAAGAACATCATGCAGTTGTCGGCGGAGAACAGCGGGTTCGGGATGCCTGCGAAGCCCGGCGACAGGCTGCGCTTGATCACGATCACGGTTCGGGCCTTGTCCACGTCGATGATCGGCATGCCGGCGATCGGGCTATTCGGGTCGGTGCGGGCCACCGGGTTGACCACGTCGTTGGCCCCCAGGACGATCGCCACGTCGATCTGTTCCATCTCCTGGTTGATGTCGTCCATCTCCCGGAGCTTTTCGTACGGAACATCGGCCTCCGCCAGGAGCACGTTCATGTGTCCCGGCATGCGGCCGGCCACCGGGTGGATGGCGAAGTCAACCTCGACCCCCTTCTCTTCCAGCAGGTTGGCCAGGCTGCGCACGGTGTGCTGGGCCTGGGCCACCGCCATGCCGTAACCGGGCACGATGATGACGCGCTGGACGCCGTCCAGCATCATGGCGATCTCTTCGGCGGAAGTCACCTTCACCTTCTTGTAGACCTCGTCGGCATCGGGGGTGTCGCCAGTCGGCCCCATGGTGCCGAACAGCACGTTGGTCAGGGAACGGTTCATCGCCTTGCACATGATCATGGTCAGGATGATCCCCGACGCACCGACCAGGGAGCCGGATACGATCAGAACCGAGTTGCTGATGACGAACCCTGTGGCTGCTGCGGCCAATCCCGAGTAGGAGTTCAGAAGTGCGATGACCACCGGCATGTCGGCGCCGCCGATGGAAAGGGTCAGGATCACTCCGAGAACGCCGGCGACCGCTACCAGCAGCCAGAACAACAGGAAGTTCTCGGGGTTGAGCACTACCAGAACGCCCAACGCGACGGACCCGATGGCGGACAGCCCTTTCAGGAGATCCATGCCCGGGAAGCGGTCTTTCTTGATCAGGAGGACCAGACCGATGATCAGTCCGCAGAGGAAAATACCGGCGCCCAGCAGTTTGTCGTTCCCGGTCGCCCCATCGGACAGGATGGTGTTGGGGAATGCGTACCAGGCAGCTCCGGCGATGCAGGCCAGGGAGAAGCCGTACTTGATGATCTTCTGCCATGTGTGGAGTTTCCACTTCACCGCCAGGAACTCGGCCAGCTTTCCGAAGGCGACGTAGCTCCCGAAGAAGGTCACCGATCCGATCAACCCGGAGA
>JACXWD010000142.1 GCA_014764515.1 Candidatus Polarisedimenticola svalbardensis
GACCTACCCGGATGGGTACATCCAGCTGAAAGACCGTTCGAAGGACATCATCATCTCCGGCGGCGAGACCATTTCCTCCGTGGAAGTGGAAGACGCCCTCTACAAGCACCCGGATATCCTCGAAGCGGCGGTCGTCGCCCGTCCAGACCAGAAGTGGGGGGAAACGCCCTGCGCGTTCGTCACCCTCAGGGGTGGCGCCGACGGGGTAACCGAAGAGGATATTGTTGCCCACTGCCGCGCCAATCTCGCCAAGTTCAAAGTGCCGAAGACCGTCATCTTCGGTCCTTTCCCCAAGACCTCGACCGGAAAGATTCAGAAATTCCTGCTTCGCCAGCAGGCCAGGGCACTGGATGGCCAGACCGACACAGCCGGGTCGAGGTGCTGAACATGCCTGCCCGAGGGATTGTGACGACCTCCGCGTGTCGCAGACCCATTCTCCATCTTGCGGAAGCCACGCCCCATCTCCGGTCCGGTGGCCGGCACCGTCGGACCAGGAAGTCCGAACCGGGGAGCCCGGACACGGACACGCTGCGGAATCGAGAACCCGGGCCCCAAGTCCGTGCAGGGGGCTGTGAAGGCCGGAGAGCATCGCCGGCCGGCTAGGGCGAGAAAGGAGCAGTCGGATGAATCTAAAAGAGCGTTTCATGAGACGCCTGGAAGGCAAGGACGTGGACATGACGCCGGTGGGTTGCACCACAACCTATGGCATCGTGGAGTTGATGAGAAAATGCGGGGCGGAGCGGCCGGCGGCTGACACGGACCCCGAGACCATGGCGGCGCTGGCCATCGCCGGGCATACGATCGCCGGCTTCGAATGGGTCAAGGCCATGGGATGGGACATCGTGCCGGTGAGCGAGGTGTTGGGCTGCACGCTGGGCAAGCCTACGATTGATCATCCCTACCACATCGAGGAACACCCGCTGGCCGACAGTCTGGACGGACTGGCTTACCCCGAGGGCCTCTTCGAGAAGGGGCGATTCCCAGCCTTCGAGGAGCAGTTTCGGATCTTGAAGGACAAACTCGGCGACGAGGTGGCGGTCTTCGGTGAGTCCGAGGGGCCGTGGACCGCGGCCTGCAACCTGGTGGGGACCGAGACCTTCATGAAGTGGACGATGAAGTCGCCGGACCAGGTGGCCAAAGTCCTGGAGGTCACCGCGGCGGTCGTGATCGACGTCATCAATTGGGCTTTTGACCAGGGCGCGGATTACTACTGCATCGCCGAGCCTTCCTCCAGCCCCGCGCTGATGAGCCCGAAATTCTGGCAAAAACTGGTTCAACCGATGCTCACAGATGTGGTCAAGAAAGCAAAAGGACCCGTGGTCCTCCACATCTGCGCCAATACCGACAAGCTCATCCCGTTCATGTGCCAGACCGGGGTGGCCGGCATCAGCATCGAGGAAAAGGCGGATCTGAAAGCAGCGGTGCAAGTGGCCCACCAGTACGGCGTCAAGGTGTTCGGGAACGTGGCGACCGCTACAACATTGTTCATGGGCTCACCGGAGGACTGCTATCAGGAGGCTATCAAATCGCTTGAAAATGGCACGGACTTCCTGACGCCGGGTTGCGGCGTCGCACCCAACGCACCGCTAGAAAACGTGCTGCAACTGGTGAAGGCCAGAAACGCGTTCTGAAGACGACGTAGGAGTCATGATTGGCGAGGGAGGACTTCCATCGGTTTCTCCCAGTTCGCACCGGTCCCTTCTGACCTTGCTGGCAATAGGTCGGTGCCCACCTCGCAATCTGGAAATATATAGAAAGAGACTGGAGCGCCGGGGGTTGGGGACGACCAGGGGGTTCGCAACTGCCGCTCCGGTCCGAGGGAACCGGTGGCCGGTGGACCGCGGGTGCGCTTCGTGGAAGAAAGGGCCGGATCGGCGGACTGGCGAAGGGGGGGAAGACACGTCGCCGCCCCGGTGTCGAAAGCTCTGGTGGTTCGCGCCCTGGCAGCGTCCTCATCAACCGGAGCCCGGGAGGCCGAGCGCCCTCAGCCCTGCTCCAGGGTGAACTCCCAGGCGCAGCAGTACTCCTCGGGGTGTTCGTCCGGCGGGCAGGCAATGCAACGGGTCTTGATCCGCGGATCCACGGTGCGGGCGAACCCGGCGTACTCCACCAGTCCCACGCTCTTGCAGGGGAAGTCGGGCAGACCCTTGCGGTTGCGGGCCGACTGGACCCGGCAATCGTTCATGCGGAACACGGCCCGGGTTCTGCTCACCTCAACGGTCTCCTGCAGGTTGAGCCGCGCGTAGAGGCGGTGTTCCAGGCAGCGCACCAGGGCCGGGATACCGCCGCCGGGCTCCAAACCCAGCCGCGCCAGGATGCGGCGCGCCTCGATCACCGTGAACATCTCCCACGCCGCCCGGTCGGCTTCGATCGCGGCGTCCATGCCGTGGTCCTTCTCCACGGCCAGGAACCACAACCCATCGTGAGCCAGCCAGTTCTTGGCGTCGTCCAGGCAGACCTGGATCAGTTCTTCCTTGGTCATCGCTTCCAGGGCGGCGATGCCTGTGGCTCCACGGCTGGGTTCAGAATTACCCATCTCTGCTCCTCATGCTCGCGAGAGTCCGGGCGGTGTCTCCCGGTGAAAGGCGAAAAGGCCAAGGCGTTTTTTGACAGGATTAACAGGATTTACGGGATG
>JACXWD010000053.1:0-13860 GCA_014764515.1 Candidatus Polarisedimenticola svalbardensis
ACGGATTATGAGTCCGTTGCTCTAACCAACTGAGCTATAGGCCCGTAAGCTTCGGTTGCATTCTAGCAAACAGGCGAAAAGGTGCCTGACCCCTTTATTGGAAATCCTCTGCTATTCTCCTTCAGGAGGCTCTTCCTTCTCAGGCAGATTCGGCGCCGCACCGTCCTTGGCGGTGTGGGCCAGGGAGGTCAAACCTCCCAGGGCGCCCAGGCTCATGGAATCCAGGGCAGATGACGGCACGATGATCATGGAGCCTTTCTGCCGCAGCCCTTCGTAGACCATGTTCATCGCCCGCAGGTGCAGGGCGACCGGGTTGTCGATGTACTGTTCCGACGCCTTGGCGAACTTCTCGGCGATCTCGGTCTCCGCCGTGCCGAGGATGATCCGGCTCTGCCGTTCCCGTTCCGCCTGGGCCTGTCTCGACATGGCGTCTTCCAGACCTTTGGGGATGATGATGTCCCGGATCTCAACCGCCTGGGTGGTGACGCCCCAGGCGCTGGTTTTCTCGTCCAGGACCTTCTGGATCTCGCTGCCCAGCCGGTCCCGTTCCGACAGCAGCTCGGCCAGGTTGTGTTTGCCGATGGCGTTCCGGAGAGCCGTTTGCGCCGACAACACCACGGCGTTCTGGAAGTTTTCCACTTCCAGTACAGACTTCTCAGCATCCCAGACCATCCAGAAGCCGATGGCGTCCACGCTTACCGGCACGGTGTCGGCTGTCAGGGTGGTCTCGGCAGAGAAGTCGCTGACCCGGATGCGCTGGTCCACGAACTGGGCGACCTTGTCCACAACCGGCAGCACGATGAACAGACCGGACTTTCGCAACGCCTTGAACTTGCCGAACCGCAGCACCACCGCCCGCTCCCACTGGTAGGCGATCTGGAGGCAGGTGGAGAGGATCAGCGCAACCACAGCCGTGATCAGCAGAACCTCGCTCTCGGGACGGAGCTGGAGGTAGATTATCAGGCAGTCGGCGGCGCCCAGGATCACCATCGCTTCCCAGACCTGGGTCAGACGCAGGAGGAAGGCCAGGGTCAGCGCCGACCCCAGTGCCAGGGTCACTGCCTGAACGCTGAACGGATGCATGGCGAGATGGATGAACAGGCCGATGACGAAAATCGTTACCAGCAACAGGACGTTAATCGGGGCGAACCGGAAATCGGCTCGAAGGGATGTGGAGAATTTCTCCAGGGAAAACGCGGCCAGGGCGCCAACGCCTCCTGATGGTGTGGATTGGGTTCTCATGACGACTCCTCCTTCAGCTGGCGCAGACCGTCCAGCAGATCGGTCGGGGTAAATCCGTAAGATGAAGCTCGGGCGATCATGTCGGTGAGGATCTGGTCCAGCATGCGCTGGCGTTCCAGTTGGTCGATCTCCGGAACCTTGGTTCCCACGAAGGTGCCGGAACCCTGCTGGGTCTCCAGGACTCCTTCGATTTCAAGCTGGCGGTAGGCTCGGACGACCGTATTCGGATTGATGGACAGGTCCACCGCCAGTTGCCGGACCGTAGGCAGGCGGTCTCCAGGTGAGAGCTCCCCCCGGGAGATGGCGTATTTCACCTGCTCGATGATCTGCCGGTAGAACGGAACGCCGCTTTGGTTGTCGATGACCGGTTTCACGCTGCCCTCGTGTTTTGTATTATTGTTCTGTACAACTAGTACACTTGAACACAAGGATCGTCAACAAAAAATTAAAACCGTTGAAATTACGGGCTTTGTAGGTGGGGCGAAAAGGGGCCTGGCCCCATTTAGCGGGTGATATGGTGGCCGGCGCGCTGCAGGACCAGGCAGGCTTCGTCCAGATCGCCGTCCCGGACCAGGAGGAAATCGGTGGACCAGGTCGCCATGGGGAAGATGCTGATCCCGGCGGTGGCCAGAGGTCCGGCCAGGGCGGACATGATCCCGGTGAGGCTGAAGTCAAAGGTTCCCACCAGTTCCAGGCAGCGCCATCCCGGCTCGGCTTCCCAGCCAGGCTGGACATGAGCCGACGGCACCACCATGGACCATTCGTCCGCCGTCCGGGTCATGGAGAAGAAGCTCCCGGCAGGCTCCAGGGTGGGCGCCGGCTGGTCCGCCGGTAAACGGCAGACCGACAGCTTGTCCGGCAATATCTTCAGGGTCAGTCTTCTCATTGCAACCTCATCATTAATGATACGGCCATTTACCGGTTACAATCCAGATCATTCAAACAGAACGCAAACGGTGATCAGATGAGCCACGAGCAACAGGAAGCGGAGCGGCTGCTGGCAGGCCTGGAAAGCGGAGCGATGGACACCGGTACGGCGCAGGCTATCGCCGAGGAGCTGGACCCGGTGATGATCTATGTCATCGTCAGCTTTTTGAGGGCGACCTATCCGGCTTCCGATCCGGCGGCCACGCCGGTCCTGGAACGGGTGGTGGCCATGACGTCCAAAGATCCGGCCATCATCCGGAACTGCAAAATCGGAGAGCAGGATCCGATCAGCCGCTGGTTCGAAATGGATTACAGCTTCAAGGAGTACCGGGGCCGGGGCCCGGAACTGATCGCACTGATCGCCGACAAGCTGGAAAGCTGAGCAGAAAGGGGACAGATCTATTTTTTCGCAACGACCATGGGTTGTTGCGAAAAAATAGATCTGTCCCCTTTTACTTCAGATGCTTGGCCAGGAAGGCGTGGATTCCCCGGCGGGATTCGTGGGCGACCGGGGTGTCCATGCGGTTGAAACTGTGGCCGCCGGGAACGTCTTTGTAGATCTTGTATTCGAACTTCTTGTCCGCCGCCTTGAGCTGGGCGATGAGGTGTTCCACTTCCAGAACATGGACATCGTTGTCGTTGGTGTTGGTGTGGATCATCAGCGGTGTTTGCAGCTTGTGGGCGTTCCAGGCCGGTGATCGGCGGCGGTACTCATCCACGTCTTCGAAGGCAGTCTTGCCGATGTGGTATTCCGCCGAGTACAGATCGCGGTACTCCTGGGTCTGGTACCCCATGCGAGCCACCAGGTCGGACACCGGCACACCGGCGTACGCCACCTGGAATTTCTCCGGGTGATCGAACACCGCCATCAGGGCGATCAGTCCACCGTGGGACCAACCCAGGATGCCAACCCGTTTCGGATCGGCGAACGGCATCACCGACAGCGCCCAGTCCCGGGCCGCCACCGTGTCGTCCACTTCCAGGCCGCCGTAGTCGATGGACTCGTAGTAGTCCTTGCCGTACCCGGTGGAACCACGGTACTCCGGAGCCACCACCACGTACCCTTCCGCCATCAGTTCCCGGACCACGTGGGTGTAATAGGTGCCGAAGTCGGAATGGACGCCGCCGTGAGGCAGCATCAGCATCGGGTGCTTTTTCGACCTGTCGATCCCTTTCGGCACAAACGTGTATGCCCACATCTTGAACGGGTGCCGCTCCGGGTCGATGCCGTAGCCGACCTCGCCGTCAGGATCGACCACGGTGGGGATGAACACCTTGTCGATCTCCGCCACGTCGCCGACGCGCTGGAACCACAGCAGGTCATCGACCTTCTTGCCCACGGCGTTCAGGGAAAATGAAAGGGACTCCAGCTTCTTCTCAAGGGCATCGATACGGTCGTCGTCACCGGCGGCTGCAGGGGAGAGGAACAGCGCCAGGGCGATCAGGCAGACGGCGGTGCGTTTCATGACTGTTCCCTCCAGGGATCAGGGCGCCAGGATGGAAAAAGGGTACCAGGGGATGTTGCGCAAAACCCCGAACAAGATTACCACGGCGAGGAAGGCGATGATCCAGCCCTGCCGAAGCTTGTCAGTGGGCGGCCTGCGGATCAGAACGAACAGCACAGCCGGTACCGCCGCCACCGCCAGAAGGTTGAAACCGGCGGCCTGCAACGGATGCCCGGTGAACAGGGCGTGGAGCGCCCGGGTGGACCCGCACCCCGGGCAATGCAGGCCGGTCAGGGTGTGGAACGGACAGGCCGGGAAGAACGGCGCCACTACCGGATCAAAAAAAGCCAATACCAGCGCCGCTCCAGCCACGATCATCAGAACAGACCGGTTCATTCCTCGTCGTGCACGAACTCGTTTTGGGCAACCTGCTCCCAGGCCGCTTTGGCTTTCGTAGCCTTACCGGTTTCGGTTTCCGACTTCCGGACCGCCTTGCCGTGGTCCTTCTCCCGGGAGGAAACGTTTTTCTCGAAATCGGCGAGAGCGTACTTGCCGGCTCCGGGAGCCTTTTCCTGTTGCATCAGCCGCACCCGGGCTGCATCGCGCCGTGACTCCGCCAGATCAACACCGGCTTTCGCCATCCTGACCCGGGCCTGGGCCGATTCCTTTTCCTGTTCCTGCCAGGTAATCAGCAGCTTGGCAGTCCGCAGGTCTTCCCTGGCGCCTGACAGCACCGCGGCCGCCGCTTCCCGGCGCGCAGCGTCTTCGTTGGCCTCCGCCGCCTTGACCTCGGCTGTTGCCGCCTTGAGATCCAGATCTTCCGCATCAAGCATCCGCTTAGCTGTCTTGACGCCGCCCCCGGCCCTGCGCTCCCCAGCCTTGGCGGCGTTCAGTCGGACCTGGGCGAGGAAAACGCCAAACTCGGTCTCCTTCAGGGACTGCAGAGCCGCCGGATCGACCTGGCCCAGATCAGCCAGATCCACCGAATCCTTGAACAGGCCGGCCTGGGCCGGGCCGGCGATCATCGCCATCATCAAGATCAGTACCGCCACTCTATATTTCATGGTTTGCTCCTCTTTTCTTCTTTCGCTGCCAGGCACAATCATTATGCCCCGCTGGTCCCGGGAACGACCGTTCTATAAGATCGGTACTAATCTCCGTCAAGCCTCAGGCGGCCCGGAACCCCTGGCGTGACCGGCGGGGGCCCCATCTGGTATTCTTCCGCCATCGGGAAAGGAGACCACCATTTCCAGGCTGCAAACATGGTTGGGAGGCGAAACCAGCATCTCCCCCGAGATGTTGGAGAAGCTGATCCTGTCGGCGGTGGTGATCATCATTTTCGCCCTGCTGCGTTCCATCGCCGGCTGGGTCGCCCACAAGCGGATCGAAAACGTCAAGGCCCGGTACCGCACCGGCAAGATCGCCACCTACACCATTACAATCCTCGGTCTGTTTGTCCTGGCGTCGATCTGGTTCTCCGGTTTCAGCAACGTCAGCACCTACCTGGGTCTGGTGTCCGCCGGTCTGGCCATCGCTCTCAAGGACATGCTGGCCAGCATCGCCGGCTGGTTCTACATCCTGGCCAGGAGGCCGTTCGAGGTCGGGGACCGCATCGCCATCGGGGACCACGCCGGTGACGTCATCGACCAGCGCCTGTTCCGGTTCACCATCCTCGAGATCGGCAACTGGGTCGCCGCAGACCAGAGCACCGGCCGCTTGATCCACATCCCCAACAGCCTGGTATTCACCACTACCATCGCCAACTACACGTCCGGCTTCAATTATATCTGGAATGAGCTTCCGGTTATGGTCACATTCGAAAGCAACTGGCAGAAGGCGAAGGAGATCCTGACCAGGATCGGTGAGAAGCACGGCGAGGAGGCCGGTGGTCTTGCCAAGCGGGCGGTCGCAAGGGCGGCCCGGTCCCAGATGATCATGTACGCCAAGTTCGGCCCGAAGGTCTGGACCAGTGTGGCCGACTGCGGCGTTGTGCTGACCATGCGGTACCTGTGCGACCCACGACAGCGGCGCAGCACCGCCGAGACGATCTGGGAGGACGTCCTGAACGAGTTTGCCGCCTGCCCGGACATCGACTTCGCCTACCCGACCATGCGACGGTACCTCAACACCGAGGAAGGGAAACCGGGAACAGGCGGACCGGTACGGAACGGAGGATCCGCCGATGAATAAATCCGAGCTGGTCGCCGACGGCAAGGCGGTGCTGGATCTGCGGTTGTTCGAAATCGGCGGGACCACGGTAACCGTGTCCTCCATTGTCCTGTTCATCCTGGTGCTGGTCGCTTCGTACATCGTGTCCCGCCTGCTGCAGCGGTCCATGAAAATCATGTTGCGGTCCGACGACGCCCGTCGGCAGGGGTCGGTTGCGGCGGCTTCACGGCTGCTGCACTACCTGGTGCTGGCTATCGGGCTCGGCATCGGGCTGCAGATCGCCGGCATCGACATGACGGCGCTGTTCGCAGCAGGCGCCCTGGTGGCGGTAGGGATCGGATTCGCCCTGCAGACGATTTCGGAGAACTTTTTCGCCGGGCTGATCCTGCTGCTGGAGCGGACCATCAAACCGGGAGACATCCTGCAGATCAACGATCAGATGGTTCGGGTGTTGGAGATGGGGATCCGCTCCACCGTGGTGCGGACCTTTGCCGATGAGGACCTGATCGTACCGAATTCGGTCCTGGTCAAGGATACGGTGAAAAACTACACCTTGCGGGACAACCTGCATCGGGTCCGGGCCATGGTCGGGGTGTCCTACGGGTCGGACATGCGGGTCGTTCGGGAGGTGCTCGAGGGTGTGGTCGGTGAGATCCCGTGGAAATCCAAGAAGGTGGCGCCATCGGTCCTGATGCGGGAATTCGGTGACTCGGCAGTGGTCTTTTCCGCTGCGGTCTGGGTGGATGACCCCTGGTCCAGCGTTAAGCGATCGTCCGAGCTCCACGAGGCGATCTGGTGGGCGCTCAAGGACGCAGGTATCACCATCGCTTTCCCCCAGGTCGACGTCCATTTCGATCCCACGCTCCAGGAAGTTCCGTCACGGTCCGAACCGACTGCCTGACCCGTTCTCTTCGAGTACAATGCCCGGATGGAAAAGGGAGCTGTCTGTATTATCGGGGCCGGTATCTCCGGGCTGACCTGTGCCCGGAACCTGGCGGATCGGGGATACCCGGTCACCGTATTCGAAAAGAGCCGCGGGGTCGGAGGCCGTATGTCCACACGGCGAACCGACGACGGCACCCTGTTCGATCACGGCGCACCGTATTTCACCGTCCAGGGCGAACGGTTCCGGTCCCAGGTGGAGCGCTGGATCGACGACGGCGTCGTTGTTCCCTGGGAAGTGAACATCGTGGAGCTTTACCAGGGCCGGGCCGACAAGGAAGGCCGGCCGGTGGAGCGGTTTGTGGCGGTGCCTGGAATGAACGGGATCTGTCACAGCCTTGCACAGGGGCTGGACGTCCGTTTCAATACGACGGTCGCCCCTCCGGAGCGGGACGGTGACGGCTGGCTGATTCGCGACCAGGACGGTGGAGAGCTGGGCCGGTTCCAGGCTGTACTGATCTCGGCGCCGGCGCCTCAGACCACTGCATTGCTCAAGGCGGCGCCGCTGCTTGTGAAACGGGCGGAACGTGTCCGCATGGCCCCTTCGTGGGCGGTCATGGCCGCATTCCAGGAACCGCTGGGTCCTGCCTATGACGCCGCCTTCATCCACCAGTCACCACTGACCTGGATCGCGAAGAACAGTGGAAAACCGGGACGGCCCACCAGTCCCGAGACCTGGGTGCTGCAGGCGACGCCGGCCTGGACCGCAGAACAGATTGAGAAAGAACCCTCCCGGGTAACCCGGCGCCTGCTCGAGGCGTTCCGGGAAGCGACCGGGTGCGGATCGGCGGAGCCGTCGTTCTCTACGGCCCACCTGTGGCGCTACGCAGTTCCGCCGGAGCCTCACCCCGGCCCGTTCATGCTGGATGAGAAGCTGCGGATCGGGGCTTGCGGCGACTGGTGCGGAGGCCCCCGGGTCGAAGGCGCGTTTCTCAGCGGCGCCCTGCTGGCCGAGCGATTGTGCGAGTTGGCCTGAGAGGTATCTTCCGGCTCTGGGTGCCGATGGCCGGCACCTGGCTGATGATGTCCCTGGAGCCTCCGTTCCTGGCGGCGATTATCGCCCGACTGGCGGAGCCGAAGGAAAACCTGGCAGCGTTCGGCGTCTCCTTCGCCATAGCGATCCTGGTGGAATCGCCGATCATCATGATCCTGAGCGCTTCCACCGCCCTGGTGCAGGGGTCGGTGTCGTACCGCAGGTTGCGTAACTTCACCTACGCCATCAATGGGATTCTCACTATCGCCATGATCCTCCTGCTGGCGACTCCGTTGTGGAGATCGGTCGCCATCGACCTGCTGCGCCTCCCCGGGAACGTGGCTGCGCTGACCCAGACCGCCCTCTGGATCCTGGTGCCCTGGCCGGCGGCCATCGGCTACCGGCGGTTCTACCAGGGCCTGCTTATCCGGCAGGGCCGCACCCGCCTGGTGGCCTACGGCACGGTGATCCGGATGGTCTCGGTTACCTCGACGGTGGTTCTGATGTTCCTGTTCTCCGATCTTCCCGGAGCCCTGATCGGCGCCTGGGGGTTGACCCTGGGAGTTTCCGCCGAAGCAGTGGCCAGCCGATTTATGGCCCGGTCGGCAGTACGGGAGTTCAAAGAGGCGGCGGCGGACTCCATCTCGTACCAGCGCATCGCCGTGTTTTACTGGCCGCTGGCCATGACCTCGGTGATCGGCCTGGCCGCCCACCCGGTGGTGACATTTTTCATGGGGCATGCCCGCTTCCCGCTGGAGTCGCTGGCGGTGTTGCCGGTAGTGAATTCGCTGTCGTTCATTTTTCGGGCGGTCGGGATCTCATACCAGGAAGTGGCGATCACCGTACTCGCCCGGGACGGCCGTAACTACCCGGTGGTGGCCCGGTTCGCCGGCTGGTTGTCCGGGCTGTCCTCGATAGCCATGGGCCTGATCGTGTTCACACCACTGGCGTCGGTCTGGTTCCGTACCCTTTCCGGCCTTTCGGCGGAACTCACCGCCTTCGCCCTCACACCGGCCCGTATCCTGGTGATGCTGCCGGCGCTGTCGGTAACCCTTTCCATGCAGCGGGCGATCCTGGTCCACGGCCGGAACACGGCGCCGATCACCTGGGCCACCGCCCTTGAGATCGGGGGCATTGTCACGGTGCTCTGGATCGGAACTGCCTGGCTGAGCCTGGTCGGTGCGACAGCGGCAGCAATCGCGTTTATCGCCGGCCGTATTCTGTGCAACGTGGCGCTTATCCGGCCATGCAGGCTGGCGGCACGCCGAGCCATTGGCAGCGAGCATTACACCTCAAAGGCGCGCATCTAGTACCTAGTTGAGCTTGCTCTTCCAGTACTTGGTACCAGCGATGTCGGCCTGCAGCATGAGGCCGGCCTCGGTGATCTGGTACACCGCCATGCCGTTCTTGAAGGTTGTGCCTTTGGACACACCCTCGGTACCGGCTACGGCATTGGCCTGGGCGTCGGCCTGCCAGCCATGCTCCACGAAATCGTTGAACCTCTTGGAGTCCTGGAACAGGAAGACCAGCTGGTACTTCTGCCCACCGAGGCCGATGTTCAGACCGACAGTGCCCATTTTCATGTAGGTTCGGCCGCCGGAAGACTTGTTGACCGCCACACCCTGGCCGCCGCCGCCGGAGATCATCAGGGACAGTTTCAGGTTGTCGAACACAGCGTAGCCGTAGGCCTTGGCGAAAAGTTCCGCAGCCCCGGGATTATCGGCCAGCAGCTCCTGGATGGTGGCGTCGGCCATCTCATTGATCCGGGCTCTTTTCTCTTCCGGACTTGCCTTTTTAAGCCCCTTCGACGAAGCGGGGAGGATGCACAACGCGAAAACCACCAGCAGAACAATCACTTTTCTCATCGGGGGTATCTCCTTGGGAATTCCCTTTCCCTTCCATTCTACATCGTTAAATAAAAAATGGGGTCAGGCCCCTTTTCGCCGCCTTGAACAGGTTGCAGCGAAAAGGGGCCTGACCCCATTAACTCACTAACTTACAATCAGTTGCCTTGCTGGTCGCAGGCGTTGACGCCTTTCACCTGGTAGTAGTAGTTGTTGAAGGTGCCGCCCTCGCCGATATCCTCATGGCTCAACGTGTCGGTCTCCGCCAGGAGGAAGAAGTTGGCCGGATCGGGTGAAAGAGAACGGTAGATGCGGTACAGGGTGGCGTCGGAGACTGCAGGCCAGCTCAACCGGACATGGGCGTCGTTGACCAGATCTACCTGCACCGGTGTCACCGTCCCGGGAACCTCCTGGGTGCTGGTGTTGGATGCCGGCTGGTACGCGGTGTTGCCGTCGATGCCGCCACCGTTGTTCGGCCCGGCCCCGCAGGTCTCGTCGCTCTCCGCCCGAACCAGGTAGTACAGCGGCTGACCGTCAGGGGCGCCGGTGTCCACGTAGGACAGAGTCGCGATTCCGGAGGCGACCAAGTTGCCGGCGGACGGGGTGAAGCCGGGTACGGTGTCCCGGTAAACGGCATAGGTCCCGGCACCGCCGGAACCCCATCCGACTGCATCGTTCCAGGATACGGTGACCCCGCCCACACCGCAGGCATCGTTGTCAACCGCCGAGGTCACCCCGTTGAACGAAGGCACCGTGGCGCAGCCACCACAGGCCCCGAACGGAGGCAGGCTGCCGTCCTTGAGGATGACATCGTCTACGTTCCAGCCGGAAGCGATACCGTCATCACCGAACGGCAACTCCCCATCGGCTTCAATGGAGAACTCCACACCGATGGAGCGAGCGCCGTCCACCAGAGCGGAAACGTCGAACACCTGCAGGCTGTATCCGCTGTCGGAAATGGTGGAACCGAGACTGTTCCATATCGGCCCGCCGGACTGGCCCTTGCCGTTGATGGCGATGATGGCATCATCGCCGTCACGGACGTTGAGGTAACGGTAAACCCTCAGTTCGGCGTTGGTCCAGCTCTGGGCGGCAAAGCTGGGCGAGGTGGCGGTTGTCGTTACCGCATGCTCGTAGTCCCCGGCATGAACACCCAGCCCGGACAGGTCGCTGCCGAGAACACCGGCGGCGTTGTACGCCACGCTCGGGTCATTGTTGCCGGCGCTGACTCCCAGACCTTGAGGTGCGCCGATTTCAAAGTCGCTGCCGAGATTCCAGCCGTTGTCACCGTTCTCAAAGGTTTCCCGATAGTACAGCCCCGGAATATCCCAGGTACTGAACGGGTAGGGTGAGCCACCGGCATCGGCGACAGCCGTGTTCCCGTATACATCGGTGGAGCTGACCCGGAAATACAGCTGCTGGCAGATGTCCGCCGTGTTGATTTCTACCGAATGGTACGTGGTCAGCGCCGGGCTGCTCTCTACGTTCCCCAGGCCGGTGGTCGGGCCCCACTCCATGACGGTATCGCCCGGCTCCGAGGTTTCGTAGCTGATGGTGAAGCGCTGATCTGTGATGCCGGTAACCTGCAGGTTCAGGATCGCCGGTCCGCCGCAATCCATCCTGGCGGAATCGAAAAACGCGGTGATGGAACCGGTGCCGTCATCCAGATCCTGGTACGTTCCGGTAACCAGGTCACCGGAGTTGATCTGGAGAACGCCGTCCGGCGCCGGAGCCCCGGTGGCCAGGTTGATGGATCCGGTGAAGGTGGAGCTGTCGGCGCTGATCTCGGTGGCCACGACCGTCTCGGGAGACGTTTCGCTGCTGCTGCTGAAGGTGACGTTCAGAGTCTCCACCAGCCCCGGGTCGGTATTCAGATCCAGATCGATCACTTCGAAGGTCAGGGTATCGCCGCAGGTATAGATATCGGCTCCCAGGAACATCCGTCCGGCATGGCAGGGTTGGAGACCCTGGCCGAAATCGCCGAACGTTTCGAAGTGGAAGTAGCGGCCACCGTTGTTGTCCCCTACCGTGTTCCCCGACAGGTCGGTGGACTGCACCTCGTAGAAGTACACGGTGCAGGCCGAAAGACCGCCCAGGGTGACCTGGTGGCTGATGACGCCACCGGATCCCCCGGCAGCGGTGCCGGGAGGCGTGGTCTCGCCCCACATCAGGTTGGTATCCGCAGGTTCGGACGTATTCCAGACGATGGTGGCGGAATTGTCAGTGATGTTGTCCTCACCCACCGCCGATATGATCGGCCCGAAGCAGTCCGCACGAACCGATGTCTGAACCGGCACGTTGATCCCGCCCTGGCCATCGTCGGCGTCAATGTACTCGGCGGTGATGACGTCCCCGTCGGACACCGAGATCAGCCCGTCGGCAGCCGGCGCCGCCATGGTGGTGAAGAGCGAACCGGCATAGGTATCGGAGCCTGGTTCGATGGCGGGCAGGACTACCGTTTCCGGCGCCGACTCGGTGTCGGACCAGACCGTCACCGACAGGCTGCTGCCGCCGTCGTTGGAGTCCTGAATCCGCATCAGGATCTCCATGTCCTGGCAGGCGTAAGACTGCCGGTTGTACTTCACCGAGCCGGCCAGGGGTTCGGCCATCGCTTCCTGACACACCGACAAGGCGCCGGTGCAGGCCGGGTTGGCGTCGATCGGCTCCACCCGGTAGTACTCCTGCATGCCGTTCACGAGATCTTCGTCCAGGTACGAGGTGCCGGTGACCTCGGCCAGCGGCACCTGGGCACGGTCACAGCCGTGCTCGTTGCGGTAGACGCGGTAGGACGATGCGCCGGCCACCGGGTCCCAGTTCAGCTCAACCGCGTTGTTCAGCGAAATGGTCGTCACCGTCGGCGCCGCCAGCGACGGGCAGGTGCCGGAGTTCTGGTTCTCGGCGTCGCCGGCCGATCCGCAGGCGATGTCGTGGCGGTCGAAGGCGGCGAAGATGGCGGCGGCATGAGGCGTGCCGTTGGCGAGGTTGCCGTCGTCGTCATCCTGCAGGCGCAGCTGGTGGTACCACGAGCCGGTGCCGCAGCTGTCCGAGTCCGGGAGGGAGCAGTTGAACACCAGGCCGCCGGATCCGGGACGGGACTGGTAGAACAGCCGTTCCGCCAACTGCCAGGCGGTGTCGGCGTCCAGTCCCATGGCAGGCAGGTCCCGGGTGGCCAGGTCGAAAATCGATTCCCCGGGGACGTAGGCTGCGCAGTGGGTTTCACTCCCGCACGGGCCGCCGCCGCCGGGGCAGTAGGTCGTTTCGAATCCGGACGGTGTGGCCGGGGTGTGGTCCTGGCGTTTGTCCCAGTCCATGTCCCGGATGCCGGTGCAGTCGAAGCAGGTGTCGCCGTACCCGGAACACTGGATCGCCGGCCTGAACCCGCGACCGACGCAGGACTCCCTATTCTCGAACACCGCCACCACATCGGCATAGGCCTCCGACGGGTTGTCGTAACCACCGCCGTCGTTCTGGTCCATGCCGTGGCCCCACTCGTGGACCACCACGCCCTGGAGCTGGCCGGTGTTGCCGCAACCGTTACCGGCCCGGTACATGTTCAGCGTGCCGCCCCAGGTGGCGTTGCAGGTGTTGTTGACGTTGGTCCGGATTTCCAACTCGGAACGGACAAAATTGTTGGCCGGCAGCCAGTACTGGGCTTTCTGGAGCACCCGGCCGATGTTGTAGAACGATGAGCGGGCCGCATCGGTGTTACCGGCGGACTGGCCCGGGGCGACGTTGCAGTTGATGCCGTCGGAGATGCCGAGGTCCAGCTCGCCGTCGCAGGTCACCGTTGCCGAGACCGGCCCGCACTGATCGTTAAGGTAGATGTACGGCCCGCGGAGGTTGGTTTCGATGGTGTCACCCAGGTTGGTGCACTCGTACTGGCCCTGGTCATTGGCGGTCAGGTCCGGACCGCCGTTGATGCTGTAATCGGCGAACGGCATCGGGTAGCCATCGGTGAGACAGCCGCCCTGGGCGCAATCGCCGTCATCGGAAAACGGGCTGATCCAGCCCCGGATCCGGTCGTACTTGGTGTCGTTGTAGAACGAAACGATCGCCCCGGTGCGGGCGTCCACTTCACCAACCCAGGTCGGGTCGTTTTCGGGATCGGCAAATGTGAAGCGGTAGACCAGGACATGGCCGTACCCTGTGTTCATGTCGCCGGACCACCCGGACGGATCCACCATTACCAGGTGCAGGGTCGGTTCTTCCAGGTCGATATAGGAGCTCGGGCCACCGAGCCCCAGATAGGAGTTCAGGTTCGCCCGGGCCGCTTCGGCCGATATCGCCGGCGTGGTATCGGTTCTTACCCGGCCCCAGC
>JACXWD010000053.1:13960-20724 GCA_014764515.1 Candidatus Polarisedimenticola svalbardensis
GTCGGCTCCGGGCCGGACAGGTCATTGCCTGCACCGGGAAACCAGGGGATCCCTTTCCCGCTTGCCAGGGCAGGCAGGCCGGAGCGGGTGTCCAGCCGGATCGCCCAGCCGCCGTCCTGTTCAGCGTTGAACGCCTCCCAGCCGATCCGCAGGGCATGGCCCTCGGCAAGGCTGGCCGCTGTCCGGGTACCAACACCGATTGCTCCGCCGGGGCGGACTTTTTCATAGGCCGAGAGTTCCAGACCCTGGCCGGTTTCGGTCTGGGGCGGCTGGATGGCCAGGGCGGCAGGCGCCAGGGTCAGGAAAAGGACGGTACAGACAAACGCAGACGCACGACGACTCATGCTCGATTCTCCCCATGAATTAGGATCGGAGCGACTAAAGCAGCATCATTATTAAGCAGCCATATATTTACGCCGGAAATCGGCTGCCGGCCAAAAAAAATACAATTGTCCAAGGCATTTCTATCTTTTTAGTCGACAATCAGGGGCTCTCCTGTCCGCAGCTGTTGGCCGCACGGACCAGGTAGTGCCAGTTGTTGCCGTTGCCGGCCTGGTTGATGTGCTCGTAAAACGGCTCGGTCGTTTCGTTCAGCAGGGAGAACGTGGCCGGGTCCGGGCCGGTGGAATGATAGATCCGGTAAGTCGCCACATCCGGCGCCGCGGTCCAGCTCAGCCGGACATGGGCGTGGTTCACCAGGTCGACCTGGATCGGCGCAACCGCACCGGGGACCGGCCGGGTCGCGGTGGTGTTCACCTGGACCTGGACCGTATTGGCGTCCATCTGGCCTCCGTTGTTGGGGCCGGTGGAGCAGCTTTCGCCTGTTTCGGCCCGGACAACGTAGTACAGCGTCTGGCCGTCAGGTGCGGTGGCGTCGTTGTAATTCAGCCCGGCAATCCCGGTAGCGACCTGGTTGGACGGGCCAGGGTTGAAGCCGGGGACCGTGTCCCGGTAGACCGTGTAGGTACCGCCTGAACCGGTGCCCCAGGCCGGGGCCTGGTTCCAGGAGACGGTCACCCCTCCGGCTCCGCACGGATCGTTGTCGGTGGCGGCCACCGCCCCGGCGAAGGTCGGGCCGCCGCCGCAACCGTCACAGGCGCCGAAATCGGGAAGGAGACCGTCCCGGACCACCAGCCGGTCCACGTTCCAGCCGGCCCGGTTGGCGTTCAGCGACAGACCGTGGGCCTGCTTGAAGCGCACCTGGAAGTTCGGGTTGCCGGCAGCCTGGGCCGTCACGTTGTAGCCATTGATCGACCAGGCCGACTCGCTATGCTCCCCGAAGCTGTCGGTTGTGAAGATCGAGATCCAGTTGTTGCCGGCGTCCTTCACTTCCAGGGTGGCGATCCCGCCACCCCCGCTGTTCAGCCAGCGGCGGAGCTTGAGATCCACACTGGTGAGGCCCGAGGCGTCGATCACCGGGCTGGTGGCGTAGGTTTCCGCGAACCCGCCCGGTTCGTAGTCACCGGGATAGTCGCCCTGGCCGGTGAGGTCGTGTCCAAGCACGCCGCTGCCGGCGAAGGCCGCCGCCGGATCGCCGGATCCGCTGCCCAGCCCCTCCGGAACGCCGAGTTCCCATTCGTCGTCCAGGGTCCAGCCCAGGTCCGACTCGAACCCGTCCTTGTACAACGCGCCTGCTATCTCGAAAACGTTAGCGGCGAACGGCGCACCTCCGGCGTCGAAGAACGAACCGTTGCCATAGGTGTCGGTGGTACTGACCTGGAAGTGGAAACGGCCGCATTCAAGGAACGGACCGATCTGCAGTTCATGGGATGTGGCCAAACCGGATGAGCTCACCTGGGAGCCGAGACCGGCGGTTATCCCCCAGTCCACCACCACAGTGGTCTGCTCGGAGGTGACCACACGGATCCGGGCCGACTCGTCGGTCACTCCCACCACCTCGATGCTCACCGCCTCGGCCCCGAGGCAGTCTGCGTACGCGGTGGCGTAGGACGTAGCGCCGGACCCGGTGCCGTTGTCCTCATCCAGGTAGGAGGCTGTGATGGTGTCGCCGGGAGAGGTCTGGATAACCCCGTCCCCGGGAATCGGAGCACCACCCTGAACGGTGAACGATCCGGTGAATGTGGAGCTGTTCACACCGGTTTCGGTGAGCACCAGCTGGTCCGGTTCCGGCTCTGTAGTGGAGGTCAGCCACACCGTCACCGTGTCCACGGCGCCGGCATCGAGGTTCAGGTCCAGGTCCACCAATTGGACGTCCAGGCTTCCGTCACAGGCCAGCACCGGGCGGTCCAGGGTGATCTGGCCGGCGTGGCATGGCTGGGGCCCCTGGCCGAAATTGCCGTAGGTCTCGAAGTAGTAGTAGCCACCACCGTTGTCGTCGGTGGCGTCGTTGCCGTATGCGTCGGCGCTGGCCACCTCGAAGTAGTACACGGTGCACTCAGACAGGCCGTTCAGGTTCACTGCATGCTGGGTGGTCAGGCCGCCGCCGGACGCTCCCTGGGCCGGGGGCGTTGTCTCCCCGTAGGTCACCCGGCTGTTGGACGGCTCGTCGGTGGTCCAGCGGACGATCGCCGACGAGGTGGTGAAGTCGGTGGCGGTGACGCCGGATATGGACGGCGAGCCGCAGTCGGTGGTGCCGGTGTCGGTCTTGGGCACGTTGATCCCGCCCTCTCCGTCGTCGGCGTCGATATAGGTCGCAGTAACGAGATCGCCGTTCACGACCTGGATGATTCCGTCGAAGGCCGGTGCCCCTTCAGCGGTCAGGATCGTCCCCTTGAACACACCGGAAGAGCCGCTGGTCTCGGTCAGGGTGACCGTTTCAGGCGTGGGCTCGGTGCCGGAGTGCACGTCCACCGCCAACGAACCGGCCCCCTGGAGGTCCTGGTCGGAAACGATCAGGTTGAAGACACCTCCATCGCAACGAACCTCCTGCTCCTTGATCGACATCCGGCCGTTGCTGGTCTGGCTGGCCAGCACCGCCTCATAGGCGTCCACCCGGCCGGAGCCGTAGACGTTGTCTTTGCCTGGGTCGCCCAGATCGATGGCGGTGTCTTCCAGAATCTGCTTGATGTCGTCGTGGGTCAGGCCGGGATTGGCCGAGACCATGAGCGCCACGGCGCCGGCCACATGAGGCGTGGCCATGGAGGTGCCGGACTTGGTGCTGTAACCGGAGCAGACATTGTGGCTGACGGTGTTGACGCCGGGTCCGGCCACGTCCGGCTTGACCAGGCCGGGCGGGTACGGGTAGTCGTTGAACGGCGCAACATCCTGCCAGGTCACCGGCCCTCGGCTGCTGAACGAGGCGATGTTGTCACTGCAGTCCACCGCCGCCACGCTGATGATCCGGGGGACGTCTCCCGGTGTGCGGATGTTGTCCGGTTCGGCGCCCTGGCCTTCGTTGCCGGCGGCGATCACCATCGCCGTGCCCAGGTCGATGGTGTTCTCGCAGTTTTGTCTCCAGGTCGCCCGATCCGGATTCTGGCTGTGAGGCCATCCCAGGCTCATGGAGATGGAATCGGCGCCATTGTCGGCGGCGTACTGCATCGCCTCCCAGACATCCGGCTCGTCGGAGAACGTCAGGCCGACGCGGAGCGGCATGACCCGGGCGTCCGGCGCCAGGCCGGATTCGGTGCCGCCGGTGCCGTCCCCTGCGATGGAGCCGGCGCAGTGGGACCCGTGGCTGTTGTCGTCGTTGGGGTCGTTGTCGCCGTTTTCGATGTCAAAACCGATCAGGTCGTCCACGTAACCGTTACCGTCGTCATCCACTCCGTTCATGTCGTCGTTGTCCATGACCACACCGTCACTGTCCAGATCCTCTCCGGGGTTGACCCAGATCTGGTTGGCGATGTCCGGGTGGTACCAGCACACCCCGGAGTCGATGACCGCGATGACGGCGCCGTCTCCAGTGTTGCCCAGATCGTTCCAGACCAGCGGCGCTCCCATGAGGTCGGTACCGCATTCCACGGCGGCGATCTCCGGATCCTCCAGGAACGGGTCGCTACCGTGGTCCAGGGAGAAGTTGTCCGCCGGGATGCCGGGCCGCTCCAGGAAGACGTCCACAGGAGGCGCCCAGTTGATGCGGGAAACACCGGTACGGCCGGCCACCTGCAGGATCAGTTCGGAAGTCAACTCTGCGGCCACAATGTTGCCGATCCACAACGGCCGGATGTTGGCGGCCTTCCCGGCCAGCCTGCCGTCCTCAAGAGCGTTCAGCAGACGGACCTGGGACGCCTGGGCATGGGATTTCAGGGCAGCAACCAGGACCCTGCGGCGCTGGTGGCGGTCCTCGATACCCTGGGCCAGACCGGTCAGCCTGGATCCGGTGAGCTGGTCTGCCAGGATGATCGTCACCGGGATCAGCTCGTCCGGACCGGCTTCCGCCATGACCCGGGGAAGCTCTCCCTGGAGCTTATTCTCAGCCGCCCCTGCCGGAAGCACACCGATGATGCAGGCTAACGTAAAGATTACAAAAGACTTGAGTAAGTGACGCATCGAATCCCCCCGTAGTACGGCAGCCTTGGAACGGTCCGGCAGATTGTCCCATAAATATACGCCGAAACCGGTTTCAATTGAAGCGGCGTACTCACCATGAGATCATGCTCGTAGACGGGTCGCCACAGGAGGCCGGTATGTTCAGGACGGTTCTCGTGATTTCTGCCTTCGCCCTGGTATTCATGCTCCCCGGCTGTACGCCCTGCGACAAGGACGATCCGGATACGGTTGCGCTGACCCTGCCCTCCGGGACCGTCGAGGCCGGCAAGCAGGCGTTCGAAGACCTGCGCTGCACCGCCTGCCATACGGTCAGCGGCGTGGAAGGGCTCCCGGAACCGCTGGCCCAGGTGCCGGTGCCGGACCTGGGCGTCGTTCTGGTCGGCCACTCCCGGGACAGCATCGCCACGGCGATCGTGCTGCCGTCCCACATCGTTTCCTCGGATACCGAGTTGTGGTCGGACTGGTCCACATCCCAGCGGGTCTGGATCGGCCCCGGACAACAGATACCGGATGAGGAAGCAGTTGAGGAAACCGCGGAGACGATTTCAATCATGACCGACTACAGTGACGTCATCACCGTCCAGCAGCTAAGCGACCTGGTGGCGTTCCTGCAGGACAGAGCCGTGGTGGCGGAGTAAGCGGTCCTCATATTTCCTCGGCGAAAGCGTCCTTCGGTTCCTCCAGAGTCCACCAGCAGAACAGGAAGCTGATGGCGGCTCCTGCCGCGATGACGTAGAAGAACGTCTTGGAATCCACAAGGGAGAACAGGACCAGGTAGCACACGGCGCCGACATTACCGTACGCTCCCGCCATACCGGCGATCTGGCCGGTCATTCTCTTTTTGATCATCGGAATGATGGCAAAGGTGGCCCCTTCGGCACCCTGAACGAACATGGAGCAGGCGATGGTGATCAACACCGCAACGCCCAGCCACCACAACCCGTCGAAGGTCGGGACGATGGTCGTTTCGCCGTTCTCCCCCACCGGACCGTACGCAGCGATATTCGCCATGCCCAGGAACCCGATGGCGATACCGACCATGTAGATCAGCATGGTTTTCTTGCGGTTTTTCATGGTGTCCGACAGCAGGCCGCCCAGTGGCCTGGCGAACAGGTTCACAAAGGCGAACGAGGCGGCGATCAGGCCGGCCAGGGTGGCGGTCATGATGTAATTGCCGTCTTCGGATCGCAAGCTCCGGAACGTGGTCTCGAAAAACATCGGCAGCATGGAAACCACTGCCAGCTCGGCGCCGAAGTTGGCGAAGTAGGTGCTGTTCAGGGCGGCCACACTGCCCCAATGGTATCTCTCGGACTCGGGGACCCCGGCCTTGAGAACCGGGACGTTGACCTGCAGGGTCTTGATCACGTGACCGACATATACGAGGGCCAGGACAGCATAGATCCCGTACAGCAGGCCTCCGGAGAGCAGCGGCTCGCCGGAGATCCGGACGTTGGAGAGCCGCCAGGTCAGGACTCCCATGGCGCCTACCAGGGGGAACGACCATGCCAGGTACTGGGCCAGATCGCCCCAGGAGGAAACGGTCATCGGCTCCATCTTCTTGGCGCCTTCGAATTTCTGACCGCCAGGCATGTCCCGCACCAGGAAGAGGTACATGATCCCGTAGACCAGGGAGACCAGCCCGTTGAACGCCAGGGCATAGCGCCACGAATCAGGCCCCAGGTTCAACCAGTCGCCGAAAAGGGTGATGGCGATCCAGGGCAGGGTCATGGCCGCCCATGCAGAACCGAAATTGCCCCACCCGGCGTAGAACCCTTCCGCCCGGCCGACCATGTTCTTGGGGAACCACTGGGCCACCATCCGGATCCCGATGACGAACCCGGCACCGATGGAACCCAGCACCAGCCGGGAGATCAGCAGTTGAATGAACGTGTTGCCGAAGGCGAAGGTGAACGCAGGCACCGACATGGTGATCATCAGGATGGAGAATACGATACGGGGCCCGTACCGGTCGATCAGGGCGCCGATGACGATGCGGGCCGGAATGGTCAGGGCGACGTTGCAGATCGCCAGGACCTTGATGTGCTCCCGGGTCAACCAGTCCATCTCCCGAAGCATGGTGGTGGCCAGCGGCGCCATGTTGAACCAGACATAAAACGTGACGAAGAACGCGATCCAGGTGTAGTGCAGGGTACGGATCCGTTCCTGGCTGAAATCAATCAGTTCCGGTTTTTTCATCGATCGGTCCTCTCGCCGGGCTACTGGTGGTGGTGCAGGCTTTCCTCGAAAAACGCGTCGCCGCGGGGGATCAGTTCAGCGGAAGCCAGGCTGCGCCGGAAGGTCAGGATGAACAGCGC
>JACXWD010000143.1 GCA_014764515.1 Candidatus Polarisedimenticola svalbardensis
GCTGGATGCGATCGGCGGAGCCGTCGGCCGCCCGGGAAACGACGAGGTCCTGATCTCCTACCGGACCGACCTGCTGGAAGCGGCCGACGAGACAGGCTGGTCCAGGACAGGATGGATCCTTGACAGCTGGGAGCAGACATCGAGCAAGCAGTCGGCCGGATACGAGTACCTGTTCTGCAACAATTCCCGTATGCCTTGCGATGGATCACTCAGCCTGGACGGACCGAAGCTGGGAGTCTACGACATCGTCGACCGCAGGCTGGGCGCCCGACTGCTGGAGCGGGGCGTGGACCTGGTGGAGACCTTCGACCTTCCGGGCATGCTGGACCGGATATCGTGATTGACGTCCTGATCATCGGCGGCGGCATCCATGGAGCCGGCGTTGCCCAGGCCGCCGCAGCAGCCGGGTTCGAAGCCGTTCTGGTGGAACGGAAGACCCTCGGCCACGGAACCTCGAGTCGTTCCAGCAAACTGATCCACGGTGGCCTGCGTTACCTGGAATCGGGTCACTTCGGCCTGGTGCGGGAATCGCTGCATGAAAGAAGAACCCTGCTTCGCATTGCACCGGACCTCGTAAAGCCGGTGCGATTCTACATCCCGATCTACGACAAGACATCCCGTCCTGCGTGGCAGGTGCGAGCCGGTCTCGGCTTCTACGCCGTTCTGGGAGGGCTGGGGAAGGAGAATCGCTTCCGCTCCATCCCCCGGTCCAGGTGGGACGAGCTGGACGGGTTGGACATCCAGGGTCTCCGCAAGGTTTTCCAGTACTGGGACGCCGCTACCGACGACCTGCTGCTGACACAGGCGGTTGCACGCTCCGCCGCCGACCTGGGAGCGGTGATCCGGGAGCAGGTCGAATTCGTGTCGGCAGCGCCGGCGAAATCAGGTTTCAGGGTACGATTGCGCACCGAGGACGGCGAACAGGAAGAGTTATGCCGCACCCTAGTGAACGCCGCCGGGCCATGGGTCAACCGGGTGTTGGGAACGGTGGCTTCCGCTCCTCCGCTAATCGGCATGGACCTCGTTCAGGGAACCCACCTGGTGCTGGAGGAAGGCCCGACCCGCGGGATCTACTACACCGAGGCGATCCAGGACCGGCGAGGGATTTTCCTGATGCCCTGGAAAGGCCACGGCATGGTGGGGACCACTGAAAAGGTGTTCACCGGGGATCCGGAGATGACGGCGCCGGGACAGGATGAAATCGACTATCTGCTGGAGAACGTCGCCCACTACTTCCCCAAACTCAATTCCAGGGTGATCGACAGTTTCTCCGGGTTGCGTGTTCTTCTGCGCGGACAAGGCGACCTGTTCCGCAGGCCCCGGGAGATGGTCCTGCGGCCCGGCGCAGGCACCCCGCCCCGCCTGGTCACAATGTACGGCGGCAAACTCACCGGTTACCGCGCATCGGCGCAGAAAGTCATGAAGCTGCTGCGGCCGGTTCTTCCGCAGCAGGCTCCCCGGGCCGATACAGCTGAACTACCGCTCTAGGGCAGATTCCATAGCAGCGAGCCAACGACCGTAGCGATGGCGAACCGGGTGGTCGGTCTCCGCCGTGAAGCGGTCCGGCGACCCGCCGCCGCCCCAGTGATCCGGCAACCCGGCCACCAGGAAGGCCAGGCCTGCAGATGTAGCTTCGTCCACAGGCGACCGGATCACCTCAACGTCACACAGGTCGGCCAGCCGCCGGCATAACGGCGTGGACCGGGACAGCCCCCCTGTCACCACCAGCCGCTCTACAGGGCATGACTCCGCCATCCGGTCCAGGTTGGCCCGGATCAGGAACAGGATGCTCTCCAGGACCGCATCCCGGCTGGCGGCTGCATCCCCTTCACCGACAAACCGGGATTTGAAATGAGGATCCCACCACGGCGAACCAAGGCCGGAAACCCCGTTGAGGTAAAGAGGTGGATCGTCCGACTCCAGCCAGGTGCCGGGCAGTTCTCCATAACCGGTCTGCTTGAGGGCGCTGCCTGCGCCGTTCACCGTTCCCTCCTCCACCTGCACCGAACCGCTTCCATCTCTGAAGATCACCGACCGGAGCAGCCCTCGGGATTCTGTTCTGCCTGCAGGCAGAATCCGTTGCAGGAACCCGCCGGTCCCCAGGTTGATATAGACCGAATCGGCTCGTGGCCGACCCAGGGCGTACGGGACACAGGACTGGTCTCCGTTGAGCACCATCAACGGCACCGGCCCTATGGCGGTCGGCAGGCTTCCGAACCGACGACCGGTGGGTGCCGGATCCGGAAGTACGATCCGCGGGACGGCGGCCCACTCCAGCAGGTCCGTGTCCCAACCTTCTTCCACCAGGTTCCACAGCAAGGTACGGCAGCCGTTGGCCGGATCCACTACCAGCGGACGTTCCGGCAACAGGCTGAACAGGAGGAAGCTCGCCAGCGGGCCGCAGACCAGGCGGCCATCCTTCATGGCTGAACGGACCCTGTCGCTCTCGTTCAGACACCACCGCAGTTTGCCGGCGCCGTAATGCGGCGAAATCCTCAGGCCTGTGCGGCGGTGCACCTCGTGATGAGCTTCATGATGGGGCGGAAGGAATGGTTCCTGGCGGCGGTCCTGCCAGCTGATCACCGGCGTCAACGGCTCTCCGCTCTGCCGGTC
>JACXWD010000054.1:0-1077 GCA_014764515.1 Candidatus Polarisedimenticola svalbardensis
CCGGGAGCCAGTGTTGTGGAGGATGACCCTAGAGGGCGATGATTACTTCTTCGAACCGAGAGTCAGGCACGAGGGAATACTCATCCTCCCCGAACTACCATCTAACCTTGAGACGCGGTTCGAGCCGGGGGACGGCTCCGGCCGCATGGCAATCGAACTTCACCTTGTACCGCAAACGGACTCGGGAGTGGTCATTCTCATCGGGGATAAGCCCTCCCAGGTCAAGACGCTGTGGAAGGAGATCATGGCCGGCGGCGGTTGTGAGATGCCGAGGCTCGACGATCACACCTACGGCGATGCGATCCTAAAGGTATTTCGCACTCAGGGGACCAGCCCCCCGCAATGGAGCCCAATCAATGGCGCCCCGGGAGAGATCGTCTGGCCGATGAGGGCTCCGATCCGCTACCGCTATGACTTTTCCGAAGACGGTGTCCTGACCGAGGCCCGCGCCTGGGGTCCGGATGTGGACCTGATGATCGATGTCTCCGCCAAGGACAAGTACCGCTGCCAGTATGGGGAGGAGATCAGTTTCGTCGAAACACTTCGGGAGTATTGTGAGGAGTTCGCAACGACGTACACGGGGCTTTTGCTTCACTGTAATCAGTGGTCTGAGTAGAAGGCCGGAGAGAACCTGAGCGGAGGGTCGTGTCCTGGTCACTAAATGGACGCGACTCCCCTACTCACCGCATAACTTCAGCCAATTCATACACAACCAACGGCTATCGAGACCTGGTTGGCGACCCCAACGGGATTTGAACCCGTGTCGCCACCTTGAAAGGGTGGTGTCCTAGGCCAGACTAGACGATGGGGTCGCATTACCAGACTCAAACAGCCACGAAGTGTAGCCGAACCGGGAATATCCTTCAACCGGACCCCGGTTCGCCTGCCAGGATGGTGAGCCGTGCTGGACTTGAACCAGCGACCCTCAGCTTAAAAGGCTGGTGCTCTACCACCTGAGCTAACGGCCCATCCTGCCCTCGTGGCGGCCGTCATACTACCGCTCTGCCCCGCGAATCGCAAATTTTCAGTCCGCCTGCGGGTCGATTTCAGCAGATTCCGGCCGGACCCCATTTTGCG
>JACXWD010000054.1:1153-1570 GCA_014764515.1 Candidatus Polarisedimenticola svalbardensis
CCGGTGGATCTCCCCAACGGAGAGACGGTGACGTTGATGCATCCGGGGGTGGACGGCGTTGAGGCGCCCTATGCGGTGAGGTCGCGGATCGTCGCGCCAAGGTACCCGTCCCGGGCCGACCGGTTCCCAGGTGGAAGTTCGGTCACGGTGGCGGCGATGATCCTGGCAGACGGATCTCTGGGACAGCTGGAGGTGCTGGGCGCCTCCCACCCCGATATGGGCTACGAGGAAGCTGCGACAGACGCCGTATCTCGCTGGACGTCGAAAAGCTGTTCGATCCGACAAGCTCGTTCCTCATGAGCACTGGACCGGGAGGCGGCGGGTTCGCCGGCGGCTCCGGTGGGGCCACCTCGCAGCTTACATTCGGAAACGGCGCCCGGGTCAGCGTCGCCAGCCAACCGCCGTATCAGAACGGCC
>JACXWD010000054.1:1580-20666 GCA_014764515.1 Candidatus Polarisedimenticola svalbardensis
AGAACGGCCGTTAGTTAATCTGCGGCAGCCGGTTTGCCGGCGGTCACCAGCATGTTCTGGGTCAGGATGTGGTGGATTTCGCCTGTCTCTGCTGCAAGAAGCAGCCGGTGGGGCAGGGTCATGAGACGCCACAGTCCATGGCGGACGGCACTCTTGAGTCCGTGGAGTACTGGCCGAATCTCATAGGCACGTACGTTTCCGAAGCCGGTCGTTCTCAAGGCCTGCTCCATGGACTGAGGGGTATAGCAGTTTTCGTGGGTCAGGTCTCCGTAGCGTACCCGCATCCCGAACAGCCCGGCGCCGTTGGGGACGGTGATGATCAGCCGACCTTGAGGATTCAGCCGGCTGCTGACGCGATCAAGGACGGCAAGCAGCTCCTCCCGGGTCAGATGCTCCAGGATGTCCAGCAGAAACACGACATCGTACTGTAGTGAAGAGCGGTCCAGGTATTCAACGATGCCGCCGCACTCGACTTCAGGCAGCCCGAACCGGTGGGCCAGTTCCACCTGTTCGGGAGAAATATCCACACCGTGGACATTGCGGTACCCGGATTCGTTCAGGCAGAAAACCAGGCCGCCATGGCCGCAGGCCAGATCGATGAGCTCAAGGTCACGGCCGGACGGAACATGGGTCCGTATCAGGCTGCGATAGAAAGGAAAGCGGGATAGATCATAGGCGTCCCAGTCCGCCATCCCGGCGCCGGCCTGGCCGCTGGTGACGTAAGTGTCGTAGAGGCGTTTCTTCCACTCTTCCATGGAGGAACTGCTCCTAACCAAGCCTGGACGCCAGGGACGAGCCTGGCCGGATGATGCTTTGGGTCCGGTCCGGCCCTACGCCGACCATGCCGATCTCAACCCCGATCACCTGGGAGAGCCGGTCCAGGTAAGCGATGGCGTTGGGAGGGAGGTCTTCCCAGCGTCGCACAGCGGTCAGATCCTCTTTCCAGCCAGGCAGGGTCTCGTACACCGGTTCGATCCGGTCGGCGTCGGCGGCGCAGGACGGGATGCCCTTGATGGCAATGCCGTCGAGCCTGTAGCCGGTGCAGACCTGGATCTCATCGAAATCGTCCAGCACGTCCAGCAGGGTGATACAGGCCGACTCGAACCGGTTCAGCCGGTGGGCGTACCAGGCGGCGACGCCGTCGAACCAGCCGCACCGCCGGGGTCTTCCGGTGGTGGTGCCGTACTCGTTCCCCGTCTTCCTCAGCTTCTCGCCGAACCCTTCGGGGCCGTCCTCAAGCTCCGTCGGCATCGACCCGCTTCCGACCCGGGTCGTATACGCCTTGAATACGCCCAGCGCCCCGCCAAGAAGGGTCGGGGCGATTCCCAGTCCACCGCACAGGCCGCCGGTCACCGTATTGGATGAGGTCACAAACGGGTAGGAACCGTGGTCCACATCCAGCAGGGTGCCCTGGGCTCCTTCGAACAGGATCCCCAGGCCTTCGTCATGCCACTGGTTCAGCAGGAGCGCCGTGTCGGCGATGTACGCCCCCAGTTGGGACGCCATGGCCGCGGTCTCCCGGGCGATCGCCTCGGGATCGGCAGGATCGGCAGATTCCACCTGGCGAAGCTGGGCGCCCAGCGGCCCGCTCAGGATGTTGGAGATCCGTTCGGCCAGCGTATCGGCCTTCTGCGCTTCGCCCAGCCGGAGACCGATCCTGGCCGCCTTGGCCTGGTAGGTCGGCCCGATACCCCGGAGTGTGGTACCGATCTTGCCGCCGGTTCCTGCGGCGTCTTCCTGGATCGCGTCCAGTTCCTTCATCATCGGGAGGATGACGTGGGCCCGGTCGCTGATGAACAGCCTGCCCTCCAGATCGATTCCGGCCGTGCGCAGACCTGCCAGTTCCTCCAGCAGGCGCTCCAGATCAAGGACCGTGCCGTTGCCGATGACGATCCGGACGTCAGGCCTGAACACTCCGGACGGAACATGGTGCAGGGCGTGGCAGGTCTCACCGAACTTCACCGTGTGCCCGGCGTTCGGGCCGCCCTGGAAGCGGGCCACGACGTCAAACTGCTCGCACAGCAGGTCGACGACCTTGCCTTTGCCCTCGTCTCCCCACTGAGCACCGACCACCGCAAGATTTCGCATGATTAATCCTCGGGCTCGAGTATCTGACGGACCCGGAATACGATGGTTTCCGCCAGGTACTCCTTGTCGAGGAGGCCGGCGGCACCCAATTGATGAAGGAACTCCAGCACGTTGTCCTTGTAGACGCTGCTCATGGCCAGCACCTTTGTATCGTGGATTCTCTCGTCCTGCCTCAACTGTCGCAAAACCTCGAACCCGGTAAGCCGGGGCATGAGGAGATCCAGGATGACCAGGTCCGGATGGGACGACCGGATCGCCTCCAGCGTTTCGATGCCGTCACCGGCCTGCAGCACCTGAAAACCTTCGGCGGTCAGAATCCCGTCGATGTGATCCAGCACTTCCTGACTGTCGTCGGCCACCAGGATAGTCCAGGGCCGGTCCATGGTCTTGTAGGAACCTGAAGAGGAGGATGTCTCCACCTCGTCCATTTCGAGATCGATCCCGACAATCTGCTCGCAACCGGGGCAGAGATACTGCACGACTCTGCGGTCCGGTGTGAAATCAACCAGCCGGAATTCCTTGCGGCACTGAGGGCACCGAACGAGCATTCAACACCATCCGGCCCGGCTTCGTGCCAGGCTTCCAGGCTCCTAAAGCCGCGGAAGTATACCATGACGCCGTGTAGTATCATCGGCTCCCAGTGGACACTTGGAACCTGATATTTGCCGGTCTTGCTATCGCCATGGTGGTGGAGGGCCTGCCCTATTTCATCGCACCGGCCGGCACACGACGCTACCTGCGAGAGCTGGCCGATCTGGGGAACCCTGCCCTCAGGCTTCTCGGGTTCCTCATGATGGCCGGTGGACTTGTGGTGGCCTGGCTGGCCCTTGGGTGACCGGCTGGGGATTATTCCGGGACCAGGTGGTGGACGGCAAGGGGATCGAACCCTCGACCTCGGCGTTGCGAACGCCGCGCTCTCCCATCTGAGCTAGCCGCCCGTTACGACCTGGTGACTGGTGGGGCGTACTGGATTTGAACCAGTGACTTCCACCGTGTGAAGGTGGCACTCTACCACTGAGTTAACGCCCCGGCACGGCCACATAAGCCACGGTTTTATAGCACAACGTGAGAGCAGCGGCCATCAGATCACCCACTCCCTGAGCTCATCCTCCGTGGCCGGCACAACCTCCAGGGATTCCCGGGATTTCTCCCGAATCAGGTCTACCTTGACCCGCTCACAGCCCCGCTGCCGGCTGTACCGTGCGGCCAGGGCGGCGGCGGTCTCCAACCGGGTCCGGTCCGGCGCACCCTCGATGATCCCGAACGATCCCCGCCCGTCGGTTACATGCACGCCCCAGACCTCGTCCCGGACCTCCCGTGCCAGGAAGGTGCTTTCAGCCTCGTCACGGCCGAAAACCACCTTGGCGTTATACCCGAGGCGCAGGTGGCGTCCGACCTTGAGCAGCAGGATCGAGCGCCGGGCGATAGACCCCGACGGGCTGTGGGCCACCAGGTCCCGGATGCGGCGGGCGAAATTGTGGTCGGCCAGATAGCAGCACCCTCCACCGGGGGTGGGGAAATCATCAACACCAAAACGGTTGGCCAGGTCGAACTGTTCCTTCCGAGAGCGGCCGTGGGCATGCCACAACCGGTCCCGGTCAATCCGGCCGTCAGCCTCCGCTTCGGTTTCCGTCAGGTGCCGGGCGGAGAGTGGTCGCAACAGCCGGCCCTCCATCCCGGCCTCCTGTTCGATCAGGTCCAGGGTGGCGCGCTGCTGGCTTTTGGGCCGTTGCCCAACCACCTCCCCGGTAAACACCACATCGATCCCCTGTTCCCTGGCCAGTTCATCCGCCTTCCTGAGCATGAAAATGCGGCAGTCGATGCAAGGATTGAACGCGGAGCCGTAACCGTGTTTTGGATTCAGGACCACCGTTTCCAGATACTCATCGGCCACGTCAATAACTTCCAGCGGGATGGTGTGCTCTCCGGCCACTTTCAGGGCCTGATTGCGCACCCGTTCCGGCTCCTCCAGATCCGCCGGCCGGCTTAGGGCGCGACGATGGTCCACCATGCAGAACCCTGTGGAGAAGTGGACGCCCTGAACCTCCACCCCCTGGTCCTGCAGAAGCCTGGCGGCCAGCGTGCTGTCCAGGCCGCCGGACAGGAGGCCCAGGGCCCTGGTTCGCCCTCCATCCCGCTTCTTGCGGATACTGACCCGAAAGACGCCGGCAGCCTCCTCGGACGAGCCCAGATACGCATGGCCGTGGGCGGCGCAGAAATCCGGCATGTCGGTGAGAATCCCCGAATCGTCGGAGAGGACGGTCAGCTTCGCCCCGGGCGCAAGCTCTTTCATGATCCTGCCGGTCTTCAGGATCGGGACCGGACAGAAGGTCCCTGTTGTATCCAGTTCGCGCCCCATGACATCAGGCTAGCAGTCCGGCTTGACCCTGACCATCTGGAGTATAATTTTAATTCCTGAAACCGTGCGCTGAACCGCGAATTATGGAGAGCCGCCCAAGCCATGGCCGAACACGGAAAGAAGGGACATGTCCTGGTGCTGTGCCGGGAGGATGAAACTGCAAGCCGCCTGGTGCGCTGGATTCACGGCACCGGCGCCGAGGCTGTTTCCGTCTCCGGGGCCGAGTCCCTGTTGCTGGGAGAAGGTAGCGATGAGAGCATCGACCTTCTGGTCACCGACTTCGACACCGACGAGCCCCGGGCCAGAGCTCTGCTGAGGCGGCTGGCCACCGGTGATCTGTTCCCGGATGTTCCCCAACTGCATCTCCTCAGGGACATCGCCTTCCGGACCCAACTCCTGGCCTGGAACCCGGAACTTGCTGCCGTATCCATGGTCTCCCCGCCGGAAGCAGGGGCGTTCCAGGCACGGGTGCGACTGGCGCGGGAGGTGGGCCGTCTTCGCCGGGAGGTGGCCCGTTCCACCGTTGAAGACCCGATGACCGGACTCTACAACCGGCGCTACTTCATGGCCCGGCTGGAGCAGGAGTTCAGCAGAGCCCGTCGGTACCGGACCCCGGTCTCCCTGGTGCTCATCGACATCGACCATCTTCGGTCCATCAACGAGCGGTTCGGCCACACCGCCGGCGATGCGGCTATCCGTGGCGTCGGCGATCTGCTCCTGCGCTGCGTTCGCAAGGAGGACCTTGTCGGTCGCTTCGGCGATGAGTGCTTCGGCGCCGTGCTGCCGGGAACACGCCATCGCGGAGCGGCAGTCCTGGCCAACAAGGCAAGAACCGAGGCGGAAACCCTGATCATCCCGGGCCACGGCCACGAACTCAGCCTGAAGCTCTCCGCCGGCATCTCATCCTGGCCGGGCAACGCGAGGATCAAGGAACTGGAAGACCTCCTGAACCATGCCGAGACCGCACTGGCCGAAGCCAAGGAGCGGGGTGGGAACAGGATTTACATCGACGAAGGAGTGATCCGCAGCGACAGACGTCTCGTGATGGTTGCAGATCCGGACCGTTCTCTTCTGAACCTGGCGGAGGACCTCCTCTCCGTGGACGACTACCGCGTAGTCCTGGCGGAATCAGGTAAATCCGCCATGGAGACATTACGTTTCCGCGTCCCCGACCTGCTGATCCTGGATGTCCAAATGATGGCCTCCGACGGCACGCGCAGTCTCCTGGAGGAGATCCAGGATCTGTATCCGGAAAAACCGTTCCCCGTCCTGGGGATGAGCAGCACACAGGACATAGAACCGGTCAAGCTGGCGGAATTAGCAGTGGATCGCTATATCACCAAGCCTTTCAGCGTTCCGCTGCTGAGGAACGTCGCCCGGGAACTTGTTGACAGATAACGGGCTTCGTCTTCAACCCGGTGTGCCTCATTGGCGTGATCGCCGCTCCTGACGCGACACGACGGGTGCCCAGCCACGGATCATTCCGGATTTCCCTCGTTTCTCCATGATTTAAAAGTTGGTATGCACCTTGCTAGTTATATGGTCACGAAAACAATCCTTGGCTCCTTACTCCTCTGCAGAAAAGATCCACCCCGGCGGGCGAAAGCCCGCCGGGAACTACCCTGCCCAAAGGCTTTCTCCATAGCCCCGGGGTCGGGCACATCTCTCGTTTCAGCCGATCCCCCACCTCCGTTTGGCCTCCCTGCATGCCTTCCCGGCCGTTGCCGGACGCAACAGGTCGTCGCACATTGCAACACTCCCGGATCGGCACCATAATGCCTCTCATGGACCAGGAGATCATCGGCGGCCGTTTCAAGGTTCTCAGGGAACTGGGCCGGGGCGGGATGGGAGTGGTCTACCTGGTTCAGGAAGGCAGGAACCAGCCGGTAGCGTTGAAACTCCTGGATTCCAAAAAATTCACCGAATCCGCACTCAAGCATTTCGAGCAGGAATTCAAGACCCTCACCGCCTTGTCCCACCCGAACCTGACTGAAGTCTACGATTACGGGCGGCACCAGCTGCCGGACGGCGCTGTCGTGCCGTTCTTCACCATGGAGTTCATCGACGGCCAGACCCTGGACAGCCATATCCGCAAGGCCCGTCATGATTACCCGGCTCTATACCGCATCCTGGCCCAGGTCGGACAGGCCCTCGGCTACCTGCATGCCCGGGGCCTGGTCCACCAGGACATCAAACCGGGCAACATAATGGTCTCCCCAGGCGAAGGGGACGCGGGAGAGGTGCACCTCACCGACCTTGGCCTGGTGGGGAGCGTCGGAATGTCCACCGACGCCGGCATGATCCGTGGAACCGTTGCCTACCTCCCTCCGGAAGCGGCGGGCGGTGGCCAGATCGACCCCAGGTCCGACCTCTACAGCCTCGGTTGCGTCATCTACGAGATGGTTACCGGCCACCCGCCGTTCCAGGGTGGATCCGCACTTGCCGTACTCCGTGGTCACCGTCAGGAAGAACCGATACGTCCGGCCACCATCGTCAGGACCTTGCCCGGGAAGTTCGAAAAACTGATCCTGCGCATGCTCTCCAAAGATCCTGGCCTCAGGCCTTCCGGCGTCGATGCCTTCCTGGAAGCGCTGGAGGAACTGGCCGGACATGGATCGACTTTCAGAACCCCTGAATCAAGAAGACAGTCGGTTCTTGGGGCCGGATTCACCGGCCGGGAACAAGAACTCGGCCGGCTGAAGCGGCTCATGGCCGACACCTGTGACGGCGGAGGACGCCTTGTTCTGGTGGAAGGTGAATCCGGGATCGGGAAATCCCGTTTCCTTCGGGAGTTCCAGGTCCATTGCCAGATGGAAGGGTATGGCAGTTTCATCGGCCGGCCGAACAATCACCTGGGTGGTGGTGGCGCTCTCCTGGACGCCCTGACCCAGGCTGCAGGCGAAAGCGACGCCGGGGACGACCTGGGCGGCCTGGATCGCAACGGGCTGTTCGCCTCCGCCAATGAAATGCTGACCAGGGCCGGCAGCCGCGGTCCCATGGTGCTGGCGGTGGAAGATCTCCACGAGAGTGACGAAACGGTCTGCAGGCTTCTGGCCCACCTGGCGGCTACCGCGGCGTCGGAGAGACTGGGAAGCGATACGAGCGGCCTGCCCGTGCTACTGATCGGGACGTACCGCGGCGACCAGGTCTCCCGTTCCAGCCCGCTGTTTGCGCTTCTGGCAGATCCGGGGCGGGACTTTATCCTGGAAGAGATCGTCCTCGGCGGCCTTGGGGTGGAAGAGACCCGTTCCATGGTCCGGGCCATGACCGGAATCGGGGAAATCGACGACGGCTTCAACAGCCGCGTCTACGAAGAGACCCGCGGCAATCCTCTGCACATCGCCGAGTTGATCGCCCACCTCGCCCAGGAAGGGTTACTGGTGCCCGGCGGCGAGCGGCATCCTGATGTGGAGGTGCTGGACGGCACTCCCCTTCCCGGCCAGATTCGGAACCTGCTGGAGCGCAGGCTGGATCGCCTTGACGACGATGCCGCCCTGATCCTCAGGACCGCGACGATCCTCGGGCCTTCAGCCGTGGACCCGGAAACGGTTTCCGCCGTGTCCGGATTGCGTTGGGAGGCGGCAACAGCCCGGATGATCGATCTGCGCGCCGACGGAATCCTGATTCAGGAACTGGACGACGCCGGATCGCCGGTTTACCGGCTGACCAGGCCGGCCCTGGGTGAACTGGCGCTGGCCGGCTCCGGACCGGAGGAACTGAAACAGATCCACCGGGCCGCGGTGTCCTTTCTGGACCGCAAGGGGATCCCCAGGACGTACCCGGCATGGGCAGCCTTCGCCTCTCATGCCGAGTCGGCAGGCCTCCCCGGACGGGCGATGGAAGGATGGGCCAAGGCAGGCGAACTGGCCGCACGGTTGTTCGCCAACCGGGACGCCATCGACGCCTTTACCAGAGCCCTGGACCTGGCCCGCAAAGACCGGTCGTCCTCGGTCGCACTGCTGTGCGGCCTGTTCCGGCAACGAGGCCGGGCCCGCACACGTGCCGGTGAGTTCAGCCTGGCCGAAGAAGACTTTCGCTGGATGCTGGCCCGGGCGGAAAAGGACAGGGACGATGGTTTCAAGGCCCGGGCCCATCTCTTGCTGGGGAGGTTGTTTGAAGACCGTTCCCGTTATGACCAGGCCCAGGAAAATCTGGAGCTCGCCCTCGAGATCGCCGGTCGGCTGGAGCTGCCCGACCTTTCCGCCGAGGCGATGATCGCCCTTGGCAGGATTGACGGCATTCTTGGAGATGTGCAACAGGGCCGGGAACACTTGCGCCAGGCGGTCCGTTTTTCTTCAGAAAACGATCTGGCCGATCATCAGGTTTCCGCCTTGCTGGCCCTGGGCGCCCTGGAGCGAGACCAGGGAGATCCGGTGGCCTCCCTTGAAAGCTTCCGGGAGGCCGAGGCGGTTGCCGGCGAGCACATGTCGCCGGAAGTGGAACTTGCGATTCTGGAAGGCGCCGGACGGGCGCTGGAGATGCAGGGACAATACGCCCAGGCGCTGGATGCCCTGAACCGGGCACGGGACGGCGCCGTCCGGCGAGGCGACGTCAAGGCGATTGCCGATGCGACAGCCGGGCTTGGGGCGGTCCGCATGAAGACCGGTGACTATCCCAGCGCCTCTCGAGATTTCGAAACGGCCCTTCAGTTGCACCGCCGGCTGGGCGCAATGGAAGGGATGATAGACAGCCTGATGAGCCTGGGGCGGATGCACCTGCTCCGGGGCCGTTTTCAGGAAGCTCTCGATCACGTCGATGAAGCTCTGGGACTGGCCAGGCGACTTGGGCGAAAAGATACCCTGGCCTCCGCCCTGTCCCTCCGGGCCTCGGTCCATATCCGGGCCGGCGATCCGGGGCAGGCCGATGGACTTCTTACGGAAGCCGAAAAGCTCCTCGGGGATTCACTGAACCTCAGGCGGCGTGCCGGCCTGATGCTGGATCAGGGCGATCTGAGAGCTGCCCGGGAACAGCAGGCTCCGGCCCGACAGGCGTTCCAGGAATCCGCCTTCCTGGCCCGGAGGATCGGAGATGCCCGACTCGAGGCGGCGGCGATGATCCGACTGGGGGAGAGCTTCCTGCAAGACAGCGATATCGACCGGGCGGCGGTGGCCGGCCGCAAGGCGGCGCGACTGGTCGAAAATCGCGGGCTGCCCCGGGAAGAGGCCGACGCATGGGTGCTGCGCGCCCGGGTGGAACTGGCCCGTCCCGGAGGAGATACGGTCCAGGCCGAGATAGACGCCATGAAGGCGGTGGAGCGCTACCGAACCCTGGGCGAAACGGAACGACTCTGGCAGGCGGAGCATGTGGCCGGCAGGGCCGCAGTTCGATCCGGGAGGCCGGATCAGGGCCGGGAACGGATCGGAAGAGGACATCGCTACCTTGAGAAGATCCGTTCACGGCTGACCGGATCCTGGGAACAGACTTTTCTTGAAGATCGCCGGCGACGCGAGTTGTACGAAGATTTCCATCGAATGGAAATGGAACCCGGGGCCCGTTCCGGCAAGGGCGACCATGGGCCGGCAGGCGCCACCGGGGATCCCGCCCGGTCGGGGGCAGGCAACGGCGAGGAAAACGTCATCCTGCGCAGGCTCCTGGAAATAAACCGGACCCTGAACTCCACCCGGGATGTGGACGACCTTCTCCAGGTCATTCTGGATGCCGCCTGTGAGATTACCGGCGCCGAACGGGGTTTCCTCCTGCTCAAAGACGGCCGGGAGATCACCACCCGCATCGTCCGGAAACCTGGAGACCAATCCTCCGGGACGCCGGCCAACGATTTGAGCCGCTCCATCGCACGCAAGGTCATCGACGATGGGGAGCCGATGCTGTCCACCGACGCCGAACAGGACAGCCGGTTCAAGGGGTTTGAATCGGTGCACGCGCTGAACATCCGCTCCGTGCTCGCCGTGCCTCTTAGGATCCGTGATGTAACGGAAGGGGCCGTCTACCTGGACAACAGGATCGACCGCAGACTGTTCGAACCGGCGCACCTGGAGTACGCCTCCATGCTGGCGGACCAGGCCGGCATTGCTCTCGGAACAGCTGCATTGCTGGGGAGGATCGAGGAACAGGCGGCCAGTCTGGTGGAGGCCAACCTGGGGCTGGAGCGTACGGTCAATACACAGCAGGAGGAACTGGAAAGCGTCCGCGAGGAACTCTTCTCCAGCCGCTCCAGTTTCGAGTTGCGCTACCGCTTCGAGGACATGATCGGCGGATCCGCAGGCATGCAGATGGTGTATCACCTCATCGAACGGCTGGCGGAAAAGAAACTGCCGGTCCTGATCACGGGAGAGTCGGGCGCCGGGAAGGAACTGATCGCCCGAGCTCTCCACAGGCGCAGCGGGCGGCACCGCGGACCGTTCTTCACCGTGAATTGCGCCGCCCTGACGGAATCACTCCTTGAGAGCGAGCTGTTCGGCCACCGCAAGGGCGCATTCACCGGAGCGGACAGGAACAAGCCCGGTTATTTCGAACTGGCCGACTGCGGCACCCTGTTCCTGGATGAGATCGGCGAGATGGGTCAGGCGATGCAGGCCAAGCTGCTCCGTGTTATCGAACAGGGCGAAGTCATGCCTGTAGGCGGCAAGGAAATGGTGCAGGTGGACGTGCGCATCGTATCCGCCACCCACCGGGACCTGAAGGAAATGATTCGGAACAAGGAGTTCCGCGAGGACCTGTATTACCGCATCAACGTCGGCAGGATCGAGATCCCGCCGCTCCGGGATCGCAGGGAGGACATCCCCCTGCTGGCAGATCATTTCCTGGCCGCCATGGCCGACGAGGAGCAGGAACCCCGTAAGGAGTTCGAGGCGGACGCCCTGCGCAAACTGGTGGACTACTCCTGGCCCGGCAATGTCAGGGAGCTGCAGCACCAGATCCTGCGCATCGCCACATTCGTCAAAGGTACAGCCATCACCTTGAGAGACGTGCTGCGCTACAGCGATGTCCCCGAGAGAGCCGATCCGGCCGGCGCAGGTGGGGAGGACAGTGGAACCGAGAGCCTTGAGGAGATGGAGCGGAAGCAGATTCTGAAGGCGCTGGAGGAGGCCGGGGGGAACAAGACCCGGGCGGCGGAGATCCTGGGGATCAACCGGGCCACTCTGTTCCGGAAGCTCAAGCGGTTCGAGCTGAAGGATTGACTGTCGCATTCTGCGACGAACCGGACTATTTGCAACAGCATCCGTACGCCTGGGCAACGGGCCGACAACGGGCATCCAGGCTCCCTGCTGACGAAATCCATCGGCTCCAGTGGATAACTCTTTGTTCCTGCAGGCGGATTTCATTTCTGGCATCGGGGTTGCAATACCTAGGTCAGACAGCCTGTTTCCGAGACGGGGGGTCAGGTTGCCAACCCCCAAGCAGCTCGAGAAACCGGATCAGGTTCCGTGGTTTTTACGGATTTGGACCCCCTCCCCTGATTCGGTGGCCTGAGTCCCCGTCTCGGAGATGTTTACGAAAATCCTTACGAGGCGGAACGCCCGGAATCGCTGCAACGCGCCCGGGCGTTTCCTTTTTACGGGACCGGTCCGGTTGACAGAGGCTGCTGCCGGGGAATATCCTGAATTTCCGGAGGAAATTGACCTTGCGATGGATCATTCCCGGACTCCTGGCGCTTGCCATCGGCTTGACGGGCCTCCCAATACCGGCCGAGACCGGTCGCAAGGAGGCCGGGCAGGCGGCGGAGCGGTTCGCCCGGGCACTCAGCACCGGTGAGTCGGAGGCGCTCCAGGCCCTCCTGCCCCAGAGCGGCAAAATCCTGGTTTCCATATCCGATATCGGCCAGGGCGCCGGCTACTTCGGAAGGTCCCAGGTTGAAGCACTGTTCAGTGGCTACCTTGCCGAATTCGACTTCAGCGACTGCCGTATCGATCATATCGAAGTCCAGGAATCCAGCTATTCCAGAATCGATCTGACGGCGAACCGCACCGGACCGGGTGACGCCGTGTCGGCTGTCGTTTTCCGCCTGGCCTTTCAACCGGAACAGGACCGGTGGGTTCTGCGGGAGATACGGGAATCCGGGCGTTGAACCGTGTGACACCACCTGGGATCACACCACGACAGCTGGCGGCGCTGCTGCTGGGACCTTTGCTGGTTGCCGCTGCGGTGTACGCCGCCACGGTACTGCTCCTGCCTCGTGAGCCTGAGAGCAGCGGGAACGATCCCAACTACTCCCGGGAAGTGGATGACGCCTTCCTCGAGGCGTCGGTGGCCGTGACCGAGGCCGCCCTGCTGACCTCGGTGCCTGCCGCCACAGCAACAGCGGCCGGACCGCCACTGAACGGCAGACTGGTCGGCCTGGGGATCTACTTCAACGACGGAGAATTTTACGAATGGGAAGGCACTCCCCTGACCGTCCCCCATGCGTTGAGGTCCCCGGCGGCATCCAGCTGGACTACCATCCGGACAGGATTCAAGGACCGGCTCGTGGTTGTGACCGGCAGGGACAACACCGGTAGAAGGGCATCGGCTACTTTCGATCTACCGGCCCTGGATCCTCCTGCACCGGCGACACGCCCCCGGCCCGCTCCCGGCCGCCTGGCGGCTGCCGCGGCCGCCCTGGTGTTCACCCTGTTGCTGGCGTTCCTGTTCTCAAGGGGCTCGGCGACCGGAGGACTCCGCCGGTCCGGCGCCGCACTGGCAGCACTCGCAGCCGGACGCTGGGCGCTGGCGGCAGCCCATGTGCCGTCCATACTCCTGCCGCCCGAGATCGGCTCCGCCACCATTTACGGCTCCGGTTACGCCTGGGGACTGCTGGCCTCGCCGGCAGACCTGCTTTTGACCTGTGCCGCCTGCTGGTTGGGTATTCGCATCGTCCTGGGGGCGGTACGCCCGGGGGGGCGCCTTGCGGCGCTTGCCGTGGCGGTTCTGTTGACAGCAGCATCCATGTTCTGGCTCCGGACCGTTTCGGTTTCCCTGGCCCGCAACAGCGACATCCGTCTGCTGGACAGTCGATTCCTTCTGGTCGACATCCCCGGAACAATTCTGGTGGCTGCCCTGGCTCTTGCGGTTCTGGTGGCTGCCGAATGTTTCCTGCGGCTCCTGGGAACACTGCTGGCCGGCTCCGAATCGGTTGCCTGGAGAAGGGTTCTGGCCACCCTGGTCATGGCGCTGATCGCAACAAGCCTGCTTCTCAAGGGCAAGGAACAGGTCGACCTGGAACGGCTGAGAACCGAGTACACACCCCAGGTACTGGAGCAGGCCTCCCGAAGGGTTGTCGCGCTCCGCAGCGCCCTGCGCCGGGCCGCCGCGTCGCCTGAAGTGCGAACCGCATTGTCCGATCCTTCCGATCTCCCCGACTCCGGCGGCGCCAGCCGGATCTGGATCGAGGGCGACCTGCTCGAGGCCGGTTACCGCTCCTCCCTGACGATCCATGACGCCGGAGGCGTCGCGATCAGCCACTTCGGTTTCGGATTGCCGCTGCTGGAAGAGGACCCTTCGGAACTGGCATCGGATTGCCCGGACGGAGAAGTACTGACCGAACTGTTCGAGCCGATCGGGTCCCTGGGCTCGGTCCGGCACAACCTCCTCCACAGCCAGCTGGCGGTTGCCGGAGACCGGGGATCTTCCGGCTGGGTGGTGGCCCATGTTCTGGATGAACCTGACAACCTTCCGTTCCTGCCCGCCAACAGGGCCTACCTGGAGGCCCTGGCGCCGGAGCGCGTGCCCAGCCAGGGTGGATCGGCATCCCCCGATCCTGATTACGTCCTGTACGACTCGGCCGGGATCGTCCAGTTCACAACCCTGGTCCAGCCACCGGCATGGAAGGTGGAATACGACAAGGCGGCCTTCGATGGGCTGACCCTCAGGATCTCGACAGCAGCAGGCGAATACCACGCCCTGCCGTTGCTTGAAAGGGACCGCCTCCATCTGCTGCTTTCTCCCGCCCGGAGCTTGCTGGAATGGGCCGGCGCCGTGGTCCGCCTGGCACTGGCGGCGATTCTGATCCTGGGGCTGCTCCACGGCCTGCCGCTGTTGTTCTCGAGGTCCGGACCAACCAGGGTACTGGGGATGGTCAGGCGGTCCTTCCACCGTAAACTGATGACGACTCTCCTCCTGGTTTCGGTAATCCCCCTGATGGTGCTGGCTCTGTTCCTCATGAGGGCTATCGAGAACCGTATGGATACGGCTCTGCTGGACACCGCCAGCCGTTACGGCGCGATGGCCCGCCGGGTGGTGGAGGATTACGGCACGAACCAGTTGTCAGGCGAGGAGGATCAGCAGCCGGTGTTCGACGACAACCTGCTGTTCTGGCTGAAACGGGTCGTCGGCCAGGATATCCACCTTTTCGAGGACGGCATCCTGACCGCCAGTTCCCAGCGGGAGCTGTTCCAGGCAGGCCTGATGATCCCCCGCCTTCCCGGTTCGATCTACCGCGAGCTGCTGCAGGAAAACAAACCGGCCCGGGTACTATCGTCCCGGCTCGGACAGAGCCGGATCCCCGTCGCCTACGCACCGGTTCGACTGGACGATCCGTCCCGAAAAATCGTGGTCGCCGTTCCCCTGTTATACCCCCAGACGGAGATCCGGCGAGCGATCAACCGGGTTGTGGAACTCCTGATCCTGACCACCGTCGCCCTGGTCGGCCTTCTGGCCATTGCCGCCACCGTCACCGCCCGGACCGTTGCCCGGCCGGTGAGAGACCTGGTGACAGCCACCATCAGGATCGCCGACGGGCGGTACAACACCCGACTGGTCCCACGCACACAGGACGAACTGGCCGACCTTGTGAACGGCTTCAACGGCATGGCGACATCCCTGGAAGCCCAGAGGGCCAACCTGACCCGGCGCAAGGATTACATCGAGGCGCTGCTAACCCATGCGACCGCCGGCGTCATCTCAACCGACCCTGACGGGCGGATCGTCACCATCAATCCGGCGGCACGAACCCTCCTGGGCTTCTCCGAACACAAGCCGGCCGACGGGGATCTGCTTTCGGAATTCGTGTCGTCCATTCCTCGCCTCGGACCTCTGTCCGTTGCACTGGCGCGACCGGCCCATGCCACCGAACCCCAGGAGATCGATCTTGAAGCGGCCGGCGGTCATCCCGACAAGCGCCGGCTCAGCCTGGTTCGGGTTCCGCTTCCCGGGCTTGAAGGCCGCTCCCAGGGGGGCCTGCTCATCATGGACGACGTCACCGACATGATGCGCTCCAGCCAGCTCGAAGCCTGGGCGGAAATGGCCAGAGCCATCGCCCACGAAATCAAGAACCCTCTGACCCCGATCCAGCTTTCCACCGAACACCTGGAACGGATTCTGGAAGACCGCAACATCCTGCCCTCCGAAGACCTGGCGTCCTGTCTCGATACGATCAAGAAGCAGGTCCGCGCCCTGCGAGAAATCGCCGCCGGATTCTCCACCTATGCAAAACTCCCGGTCCTGCAGCCTGAGACGGTAGATCCGGTGAGCTTCCTGCGGGACACGGTGGCGCCCTACCGCGCCGTACCCCCTGACGGCCTGAAGATCGTGGAAGAGTACCGCCCGTGTCCGGTAATTTCCATCGACGCCAAGGTCCTGGCCAGGGCGATCGTAAACCTGATCGAAAACGGGCTGCAGGCCATGGGTGACGGCAGCGGCACCCTGACCGCACGGGTCGTTCCCGAACCTGACGATGGAGGCGTTCGCATCACCATCGGCGATACCGGCACCGGCCTGGATCCGGATGTCCGAAACCGGTTGTTTGAACCGTACTTCTCCACGAAGTCGTCCGGCACCGGTCTTGGCCTGGCCATCGTCAAACGATCGGTGGAAGCTCATGGAGGCCGGATGGAGGTAGACAGCCGGCCTGGAGAAGGCTCCCGTTTCCACATACTCCTCCCCCTGCCCGGCGCCGGGGTATAATCCGCGCGCCATGAAGGACGCCTGGTATACCGACGGTCTGCAGTTCACCTGCGTGGAAGGGTGCATCGATTGCTGTGTCACCCATGGGGAGCACGCCTATGTCTACCTGGAACCGGAAGACGTGCGGAAGTTGTCGACTCACCTCGATCTGAACCGGCAGGATTTCCTGGCACGATACACCGTCCGCGAGGACGGTTACGTTCTGCTGCGCATGGACGAGCCGGCCTGCCTTTTCCTTGGAGACAACGGCTGCACCGTCTACGAGGCCCGTCCGGTGCAATGCCGCACCTTCCCGTTCTGGAAGGAGAACCTGAAATCACGTGCCAGGTGGGATGGCCTTGCCGGATTCTGCCCCGGGATAGGCCAGGGTCCCACCCATTCCCGCGAACGGATCCAGATCGAGGTTCAGGCCCGGAATCTCACTGAGGAGGATTGATGCGGACGATCCTGAATTTCATCGACGGCGATGCCCGCGAATCGTCGTCAGGCCGCACACTGGACAACTTCGAACCGGCCACCGGCGAAGTCTATTCCCAGGTTGCAGACAGCGACGCCGACGATATCCATGCCGCCTATCTGGCGGCGCGAGATGCCTTCCCGGCCTGGTCGAAAACGCCCGCCTCCGAACGGTCCTCGATCCTTCTGGACATCGCCGGCGCCATCGAGGCGAATCTACAGCGCTACGCAGAGGCGGAGAGCCGGGACACCGGCAAACCGGTGAGGCTGGCCGCCACTGTGGATATCCCCAGGGCGGTAAGCAACCTGCGGTTCTTCGCCACCGCGATACTCCATACCGCCTCGGAACTACATGCCACCGACCATGAAGCTCTGAACTATACGTTGCGGCGGCCTCGTGGCGTGGCCGGTCTGATCTCGCCCTGGAACCTGCCCCTTTACCTCCTGACCTGGAAGATCGCACCGGCTCTGGCGGCTGGGAACACTGCTGTGGCCAAACCTTCGGAAGTCACGCCTATGACAGCCGCCCTTCTGGGAGAGAGCTGCGCAGCAGCCGGGCTGCCGCCTGGAGTCCTCAATATCGTTCACGGCAGAGGAAGCGAAGCCGGCGTCGCTCTGACCGCCCACCCGGGCATCGGGACGATATCCTTCACCGGCGGCACCTCCACCGGCGCCGAAATCGCACGGACTGCAGCACCGATGTTCAAGAAGCTATCCCTCGAAATGGGCGGGAAGAATCCGAACATCATTTTCGAGGACGCCGACCTGGACCGGGCACTCAACGAAAGCGTGCGGTCCTCATTCGCCAACCAGGGCCAGATCTGCCTGTGCGGTTCCCGGATACTGGTGCAGCGCAGTGTTTACGAGAGGTTCCTGGAAAGGTTCGTCCCTCTGGTGGAGAAACTCAAGACAGGCGACCCGCAGGACCCGGATACGACTCAGGGAGCGGTGGTTTCCAAAACTCATCGGGACAAGATCCTGGGGTATATCGATCTTGCACGGGAGGAAGGCGGTCGAGTTCTTTGTGGCGGCTCCGTTCCCGAACCTGCCAATGAGCGCTGCAGGAACGGCTGGTTCGTGACACCGACGGTGATCGCCGACCTGCCTATGGACTGCCGGGTCAACCAGGAAGAGATATTCGGACCGGCGGTAACGATCACACCGTTCAAAGATGAGGACGAGGCGGTCGCCATGGCCAACTGCACACGCTACGGGCTGGCGGCGTCCATCTGGACCCGTGACCTTGCGAGAGCCCATCGCATGGCGGAACGGATCGATTCAGGCACCGTATGGATCAACTGCTGGATGGTTCGGGACCTGCGGGTGCCGTTCGGCGGCATGAAGGACAGCGGCGTCGGCCGGGAGGGGGGCGAGGAGGCCCTCCGCTTCTTCACCGAACCGAAGAATGTGTGCGTCAAGCTGTAATAACCGGGAAGGATATTGCGATGATCAAGCGTTTCTTGAATTCTATAGTTGTGGGACTGGTCAACCGCCGTACCCGCTGGCGTCTCGGTCGGGCGATCTACATGAGCGCCAGGATGGACGTACCGAACGACATGAAAACAAACGGCGAAGAGCGCCTGCTGCGAGACCTGCTGTCCAGTCTATCTCATAATTCCGACAAAGTGGTTCTCTTCGATGTCGGAGCCAACATAGGAGAGTGGACCTCTGCCGCTACAGAAGGCATTAGCAGAGCCGCCATGGAGGACCGGGCACAAATCCACGCGTTTGAGCCGGTGCATTCAACATTCAAGGCTCTTGGAACGAACATCTCAAAACTGCCGGCAATCACCGATATCCAGCTTGTAAACGTGGCGATGTCAGACAGGGAAGGCGAGTCTGAGATCTTCGTGTTCGGTGAAACCGGGGGGACCAATTCCCTGTATCCCGACGAACTCGCACCAGCATCTAACAAGGAAACAATCCGGCTAAACACACTGGACCGTTACTGCCGAGACAATCAGATCGAACATGTTCATTTCATCAAGTGCGACACGGAAGGCAATGACTTCAGCGTACTTTGTGGGGCCGAGGGACTGTTAAAAGAGGAGCGTTTCACTGCGTTCCAGTTCGAATATAACCATCGCTGGATATATTCCCGTCATTATCTGAAGGATGTTTTCGACCTGGTAAAGAACACAAGGTACCGTATTGGAAAGATTATCCCGGAACGAGTCGAGCTGTACCCGGCCTGGCACCCTGAAATGGAACGCTTTTTCGAGGGCAACTTCCTCATACTGCATGAAAACGCATTAGAGCAGTTGAGCGTCAAAGAAGGCAAGTTCGATTCTTCAAACACTTTCGACACAAAGTAGCGCTTAACCGGCGGGCCTTTCTCCCGTAAA
>JACXWD010000144.1 GCA_014764515.1 Candidatus Polarisedimenticola svalbardensis
TGATTTGAAGGACCCGGAAACCGGGGCTCCCCTGACCGTCCACCACATCTACGACGCGCGCATCACTCCGCTGGATGACGGACTTTTTGTCGTCACCGCCGTGGATACCGACCAGGGCTGCCGTTTGGCCGTCTGGCGGGCAAACGGAAAATCCCAGGCCGGATTTGCGGGACTCAACCAGCTGGAACTCGTGAGCATCAACCTCAACCGGGATACGCGCAACGGCGTCCTCTTCCCGGAAAAGATCGGCGGCCGTTATCTGATGCTCGATAGGCCCAATGACCGCAGGTCCGGCGGCGGCCCCATGACCGGCCGGGGCATCGTTCTTTCGGCTTCCGATGACCTCGTCGACTGGGAAGACCTCGGCCCCGTTATGGCTGGCCGCACCCACTTCTGGGATGAACTGATCGGCTCGGGTCCGCCCCCCGTCAAGACGCGGGAAGGATGGCTGCACATCTACCACGGAGTGGCCACGCACTTCCTGGGGGCCAACATCTACCAGGCCGGCGCGGTCCTTCTGGACCTGGAAGACCCCGGACAGGTTCTGGGCCGGACGGTGAACAACATTCTCGAACCTCGTGAAATGTGGGAAATGACCGGCCAGGTGCCCAACGTGGTATTTCCCGGTGGACTGACCGTTGCCGCTACCGACGACGAAGGCTTTGCCAAAACGACCAGTGAATTGAAGCTCTATTACGGGGCGGCGGACACCGCGGTGGGCCTGGCCGTTTCCACGGTCGCCGAGGTCATCGCGGCCTGCGAAAAAGGGGAATGAGTTGGCGTCATCACCGCGTAAGGCCTTCCTGGTTTCCCACACCCACTGGGACCGCGAGTGGTACCAGACCTTCAACCGCTTCCGGGTGAACCTGGTGGAGGTCGTCGATCGCGTGCTCGACGCTTTGGACAGCGATCCCGAATTCAAACATTTTGTCCTCGATGGCCAGAGCGCGGTGCTGGAAGACTACCTCGAGGTGGCGCCCCATGAGCGGGACCGCGTGAACCGACTGGTGCGCGAGGGTCGGCTGGCCGTGGGTCCGTGGTACATCCTGCCGGATGAATTCCTGGTCAGCGGCGAAGCCACCGTGCGCAACCTGATGTTCGGTCGCAAGGCCGCCCCGCTGCGCCGGGTGCAAAACGTCGGCTACATGCCCGACAGTTTCGGCCATCTCGCCCAGATCCCCCAGATCCTCCAGTCCGCAGGCATCGACTCCTTCATCTTCACCCGCGGAATGGGCGCCGAAGCCGAAGACCCCGGCTGGATTTTCCGCTGGTCGGCCCCCGACGGATCCGAGGTTCTGGCCATCAACCAGTGCGGCGGCTATTGCAACGCCGGTGGGTTGGGCTTCGCCGAGGACTGGCACGCGCACACCCAACGGGCGGTCGAACCCGAGCGGGCCGTGGCCAAGGTGAACGAACTTTTCACCATGATGTCGCAGCGGACCGGCGGGGATCCGGCCTTGCTGAACAACGGGTGTGACCATTTCCCTCCCCAACAGGATTTTGGCCTCATTCTCGGCGCCTTGCGGGAAGCCTGGCCCGAAACCGAATTCGTGCACGGCCGCTTCGAGGACTTCCTGAAGGCGGCGCGAGCGGACACACCGGACAGCGAGCGGCCTCAGGTATCGGGAGAACTTCTGGGGGGCCGGGACCACCTGATCCTGTCCGGTGTCTGGTCGACCCGCATGCCGCTCAAGCAACAGAACGAGGAGTGCCAGAACCTGCTGGCCAGGTACGCGGAACCCCTGGCGGCAGCCGCCTTTTTCCACCACGGTTTCCCCTGGCCGGGCGGTCTGTTCGACGCAGCCTGGAAAGAACTGCTGCGGAACCATCCCCACGATTCAATCTGCGGTTGCAGCACCGACGCCGTCCATCAGGATATGGATACCCGATTCGGCGCCGTCCGGCAGACGGGCGAGCAGTCCCTGTCCCGGCTGATGAACAAGCTGACCCCGATGTTTGCGGTGAACGAAGCGGACGACCGCGCCACCGTGATTGGCGTGGCCAACCCCCTGCCCAGCCTTCGCGACGAGGTCGTCGAAAGGCTGGTCGTTCTGCCGCCCCTGGGCTACGACCTTGACAACCTGAGCCTGCTGGATGAACAAGGAAACAAGGTGCCCTTTGAAATCATCGGGCGCCGGTTCCTGGAGCGGTTCTGGGGGATCGACTACCGGGCCGAACTTTTCTGTGATGATCAGTTGGATCTGCTGGACACCTATCTGAGGCGTTTCGGCGACCGCATCATCGGCACCGAAAAAGACGCCGGCACCAAGGACTGTTTCCTGCATATCCGATTCCTGGCACGTAATCTGCCGGCGGTGGGCCACGCCCAGTTCCGACTGGTCGACGACGCAGCCAAGGGTGCAGTACCGGTCGCCCAACCTGTTTCCTCCAAACTAACCGCCGACGGCGCGACCCTTGAAAACGAGCATCTGCGCGCCGAACTCCATCCCGACGGCACCTTCGACCTCGAAGACAAGGCGACGGGCCGTCTTTACCTGGGTCTGAACCTTCTGGAGGACGCCGAGGACATCGGCGACGAATACGACTACTCCCCCGCGGAAATCAACGGCCTGTTTTTTGCGGCGGGCTGCGAAGGAAAAATCAGGC
>JACXWD010000055.1 GCA_014764515.1 Candidatus Polarisedimenticola svalbardensis
GGGGGGTGGGGGCGGCGCGCGCCGCCGGTATCGGCTCGTCGGGCTACGCCCTCCTCCCCGACACCGGCAGGGGTGCTCTTCCCCACAGAGTTGCCACTCCCTGCTCCGTTGCTTTCTTCATTTACCGGGTAGCCAGACTCTTCCATCATTCCTCCTTTTAGCGGCTTCTCTACCGCTTCAGTGGAGGAACGAATTGCTCTACCTATTTCTCGCTAATATCCGGCCATCATTTCGGGTAGGGGGACAGAGATCGACTGGCAGTGGGCCTGGGGCCACGGCGTCTCCGGCAATGACGGCGCCACCGCCATCCTGGCGATCCCTCACGAGAATTGGGCCTCGTTCAAGGACGACGGCGTCAACATGTGGAAGATGCTGGAAGAGGCCAGGGGCCGCACCGAATCCGACAGCCTGAGGGACGCGATCACCTCCGCCATCAAGTGGCAGGAGAACTACGCCGCCATGCACCGGGCCGACCTGTCCTACACCCCGGCCGAGTAACCGTTTGCCGCGGGGTCTGTCCCGACACCCGGACAGGCCCCGTCACCGTTCAATGCGGTCCCAGCATTATCCGGATTTTCCCTGTTTCCTTCAGAATAAACGATGTATCTTTCCTGACAGGGGAGCCGTCCCTTAAGGGCGGTGGCACGGGTTCATGATTCTTTGGGGGGAAACATGAACGCACGACAGGTCCTTTGCGCTGCAGCGTGTCTCACCGCCCTCCTGGCGGCCTCGCCGTCTGCGACGGCTCAGGCGCCACCCGATGATCTGCAAGCGATTGAGATGGAGCATGCCGCTCGGGCGGAGGGTGCTGCGACGATTTTTCCCGATTCGGCGCCTGCAAACATCGGCGAGGGCCTGACCGAAGTCATGCGGGCCCGGTTCCATCCGCCTGTAACAGCAACAGGGGGGTTGGCGGAGGTGCCGGGCACACCCTACATGTTCGCCGCCGGCGGCCAGGGCCACTTTTTCGTCCTGAACCCGACGGATGGGAGTGTTGAATCCTGGGCTACATACCGTGGTAGCGGCTTCAGGGACGCCATCGGAGGCGATGACAATCGACGGCGGATCATCCTTCCGTATTCGGAAACCGGATCCGGTGATGAGGTGACCCGGATTCTGGATGCAACGGATCCGCTGAATGTGTACGAGATCGCCACCTCGGAAGGGTGTGGCCGGAACGCCACCGTCATTCCCGGCGCCATCCTGGGTGTGGCGGCCGGATTTCCCTGCACGAACCTGTTGGACCTGGACACCGGCGAGATCATTTACCGCTTCGGACAGTTCTGGGATGAGGCGTATGGTGTTTTACCGGGAGGTGTACCTGGCGTAATTCTCAGGGAGAGATACGGCCAGACGGCGTACTGCGAGTTCTACGATCTAAACGATCCCTACCGCCCGGCCCACGTTTATTCTTTCGAAACGCCAAGCTCCACCCAACTCCTCACCGACGATGCGTCCGAACTCCTGATCCTGATCACAGGTCCGGAAACGGAAATTCGCAGCTTGTCCACCGGCCGGTTGCTCTCGAGAATTGAGTTGCCTGAGAAGCCTGCCGCCGCCGAGATCATCGATGGATGGGGCGGCCGGGTACTGGCCCTTGCCCGGCACGAAATGGTGGATCTGTTCGATCTGGGAGATCCGTCGGATCCGGTGCATATCGCCACTTTGGAGGAGGACATTTTCTACCAGGGCCATGCCAGGGCGGCGCAACCTCTCCGTGGCCACCGTGATCGCCCCTGGTTGGCGGTAGGGACCGGGTCACCACCAGGCGTGACCGTCGTGGACGTACGGGACGGTTCCACCGTCCTCAGACATGAACTGGAAGAGAACGATAGCGTCAAGGCAGTGGGGTGGACCGAGAACAACGAGGGCGTGCCGGCGGTCGTGGTCAACGGCGTGTGGAGATACCTCTGGTTCGGCACCCGGCCCGAAGGTGGATATGCCTTCACCGATTCGATCCTGATCGATTCGCAACCTGGGAGTGATCCATTGGTCCGTGCTGCGGCGGTGGTTCCCGAGAGGATCCAGAGTGTCCTGCCGGTGGGAGGGCGCTGGCTGGTTTCCATCGACCTGCCTTACAATGCCATCAACCTGGTGGATGCCGCCGATGGAGCGGCCGTCGACGCCATCGGCTTCAACCTGTACAACCTATACGATGAATACGAATTGCTGTCCGCCTCAGGCGGGAATCGTTTCGTTGTGGGGGGCAGCCAGGGGCTCAATATCTTCCAGGCCCTGGACGGCGAACTGGTGCGCCGGTCGGTAATCGACATCGGGTCCGCAAGCAGCCGGATCAGGGATGCACAGGTCGGTCCGGATGGTACCGTCGTCGTGCTCTGGGATGACCGCATTGAAACTTATCCTCCAGAGGGTGTGCCGGGCCGGCTGGACCTGGACGAGGCCTACGAACGTCTGGTTCTCGATCCGTCCGGCAGATTGGCGGTTCTCAGCGTCGAAGTGATCTGGTCGCCACCGGATGCGCCTTCGGCGGCGGTCGATCTGTCGGATCCAATCTCGCCAAAGCTGCTCTGGAAGAAAACCGATGGCGCTATTTTCGCCGACTTCGTCCGGAACGGAACAACCGTGGCGCTGACCTATGGCGATGACGGAAGTTTTGCTCCGCAGCTGTTTGATCCGATCAGCGGGGAGCCTCTCGGATCCAGGGGGCCTGTTACCGGTGCGTTTTATTATTGGGAACCGACAGCCGCCTTTGGCGCCGGCGGAGATTCCCGCCTGCTGTACTGGCACTGGACATGGATCGGATGGAAAACGGTGCTCTACGATGTGAGCGGCGACACGCCTGGTCTGCTCCCGGCATCCCAGGAGTACTTTGCAGGACCCAGTCACGCCCTCAGGGCCGATGGCAAGTCAGCCTACGAGTTTCGTGATTATTGGGATTCCTATGAACAAGATGTGCTTCTGGCCCAGGCTGACGGCACGTTTCGGGATTACGGCACTGTGCAGGCAGACGAACCGACCCCTCTGCGACACGGCTTCCTCAGCGGAGCAGCCAGCCAGCATTACACGGAACGGCGCGAAATCGTTGTCCTGAGGGATCCGGAAATGAACCGTCCGCCGGTCTCCTCCGCCGGGCCGGACCGGCGGGCCGAATGCAACAATGCATCGGGGACGATCGTACGCCTGGACGGGGCCGGGTCATCCGATCCCGATTCCACGCCGGGGACCGAGGACGACATCGCCGGGTACGCCTGGACTGTGAACGGCGACCCGGCAGGGGACGGGGAAGTCGTGGAGGCTTCATTCGGTCTCGGCGCCCACGTCGTGGTGCTGACCGTCACCGACAAGCTTGGCCTGGCAGGTATGGACGAGGCTGGGATCGAAGTCGCCGACACTCTGTCGCCGGACTTGAGCCTCTCCATGGAGCCAGCGCTCCGGGAAGGGACCGCCTGGGCTCACGAGTGGTGGGTGAACGCTGCAGCGATGGACCTCTGCGATGGCGAACTGGAATCGGACGCCTGGGTCGCGGTGCCGCCCTCTGCCTTGGATGCGGAAACTTCATTCGTCCCGGCCGCTTCCAACCGGATCGAGATCCGCAGCGGGAGGAAGGGGGTGGAGGTGCTGCTCCACGGCCCGGATACGGCGTTGATGGAGTCGGTCTGGGCGCAGGCCCGGCTGAAACTCGGTTTACGCTTGGATGCTGAGAGGCCGCTTGGTCTGGTGACCCTGCCGGCGCCGCCGCGTGGCGTGCATCGGGACACCGTGGCCTCCTATGAGTTGGACGGCGTCGGCAATGTGCTTTCGGCCCATGCCTACAGCGAGGGCGCTGATATCCGGATTCCGGCCAGATCCCGAGACAGCTCCGGGCACGAAGCCGTGGAAGCGCTCTCGCTTCTTGAAGTTCTGGCCGAGCGCTGCAGGGAACTGCCCGGAACTGTTGAGTGTCTATCGGAGGGGATATGACCATGCGGCGGTTCTCCTTCTTCGTATTCGCATTTTGCCTGTGCCACGCCCTGCTTCCCCTGTCCCACTCTGAGGAGGGGCCGCCCGCCGACTGGCCGACGATTGAGGAACATTCCGTCCGGGCGGCGGAGGCGGCGACCGTCTCCTCCGTTCCTGCCGTGGACGATCCGGACATCGGCCTCCGGGAAGTTCAGCGGGTCCGGTTCCCGCCACCTCTCAGCGCCTACGAAGGATTTCAGGGGTTTCCCGGAAGCCCGTATGTCGTCGCTTACGGTGGCAGGGGACAGATGTTCTCCCTCAACCCGACTTCGGGTGAACTGCTGAACTGGCACAGCTATGGCAATTCAGGGTTCCGGGAGGCGATCGGCGGGGATGACAACCGGCGCAGGATCATCCTACCGGGGTCGGCCTCATGGTGGAGCCGCGAACGGACCCGGATCCTGGATGGTACCGATCCGTCGAATGTCTTCGAGATCGCCGACAGCGAGCCGTGCGGGACGTGGGCTGCCGTGATTCCCGGAGCCGCAATGGGGATCGTCAGCGGAGATGGCTGCCGGAATCTGATCGATCTGGACACAGGAGAGATCCTCAAGTCCATGGGTTCCCGAGGTGGGAGGGTGTACGGTGCCCTCAGGAATGGAGTTCCGGCAGTCCTGATTCAGAACGGGCAGTCCTGGAATGATCTGAGCTATTCCCTGTACAGCCTGGAGAACCCTGCCCGTCCGGTGCTGTGGTACACAGCAGAGCTGGTTCGCGACGCCCGCCTGTATTTCGACCGTTCTTATACGATTTTCGTGGCGGCATCGGGATCCGGGGCCCGCATTCACGACCTGGCTTCCGGGAGGCTGCTCGCCTCCATCCCACCGCCGGCGGCCGACATCGGCGCCGCCATCGTGGAGGGGGACGGAGCCCGGGTACTGGCCCATGGCAGGCGGGATGGCGTGGAACTGTTCGATCTGACCGATCCTGCGGCTCCCCGCTCCATCGCTACGGTGGAAATGGAGATCCTCCGGGATTACCGATCCCTGAAGGCCCACCCCTCGGAACCGTGGCTGGCGGTCCTGACCGAGGAGCCGTCCGGGGTTACCGTTCTGGACGCACGGGACGGGTCGGTCCTTCTGCGGCACGAGACACCCGACCTGGTGCTCCGGACAATGACCTGGACCGAAACCGGGGAGGGAGTTCCGGCGATCGCCCTGTTCGGGTACCTCAGCGGGGCAAGGACGGGAGAACAGCCGGAAGGAGGCTACTCCGTAATCGAGACGGTTCGCATCGATCCAGCCGGGGGGGATGAACCGGCGGTACGCATGGCGCCGGTGGTCCCACAGAAAATCCAGGCGGTATTGCCGGTAGCGGGACGGTACGCCGCCGTGTTGGATCTGGGGGTGAACGCGGTCCTGCTGGTGGACGGGAGCGATGGATCGGTCTCGGATGCGACGGGGTACGATGACTACGGAGTGTCCGATGAATACGAGGTGCTCGCGGCATCCGGCGGCGACGCTTTCGTAGCCGGATCGGCCATCGGCCTGAATGTATTCGATGTCGTTCAGGGGAATCTCATTCGCCGGGAAAGCCTGTCGTATCTCTGGGAGGACTGCTGCATCAACGCCGTGGAAGCTCTTTCGGACGGCACCGTGGTGATCCTGCATCGGGAGTGGATCGAAACCCGGGCGCCGGATGGAGCGGTCGGTCGGCTGAGCCTGGATCGGGACTATCTCCGGATGCGCGTGAACGGGGACGGAACCCGCGCCGCACTCAGTTCAGGCAAGGTCTGGTACGGCTCGAATGATGCAACGGCCATGATCGACCTGGCCGATCGCTCCTCACCCAGGCTCCTCTGGGAACGGACCGACGGCGCCCACTTCGCCGACTTCGTACGGGACGGATCGGTGGCCGCCCTGACCGTTACGGCAGGGTGGTACGGTTTCGCGCCCCGGCTGGTGGATACCGCAACCGGAGAGCCGTTGGGCGATGCGGGGGAGGCCGCGCCGACCATTTACTACTATGCCCCCGGCGCCGCTTACGGAACCGGCGCCGGCAGCAGGCTGGTGTATTGGTACTGGACCGCCATCGGATGGGGCTCGGCGGTGTATGACGTCGGCACGGGGACTCCCGCTCTGCTGAACCTCTCCGAAGAGTATTTCTGCTCGTCGGATCACACCGTCCGTTCGGATGGGAAGTCCGCCTACGAATTTCGCTCCAGAAGCGTCTACCTGGCGCAGCCGGACGGGTCCTTCCGGCCCTACGGGGTCATGGATGCCGATCAAGCCAGGCAACTCCGGTACGGCTTCCTGATCGGCAGGTCCTGGACTCCTCCCAACGAATGGCGGGACATGGTCTTCGTACGTGACCCGGAGATGAACCGGCCTCCCACAGCTACCGCCGGGCCGGATCAGGTAGCGGAATGCGACGCTTCCGGAGTTCCGGTGCTTCTGGACGGCTCAGGATCCAGCGATCCCGACTCCACGCCGGGGACCGATGACGACATCGCCCTGTATGCCTGGACCGTGGACGGCGACCCGGCAGGGGACGGGGAGACAGTGGAAGTGTCCCTGGGTCTCGGTTCTCATGCCATATCGTTGATGGTGACCGATCAACTCGGTTTGATCGGTATAGACGAAGCCGTGGTGAACGTAGAAGACACCCTGCCGCCGGAACTGAACCTTTATCTCGAACCGGTGCTCCGACCCGGCCCGGTCTGGGCAAATGAGTGGCAGATCAGCGTCACCGCCACCGATCAGTGCGACGGCGACCTGGAGCCCGGCGTTTGGGTGTCGGCAGTTCTTGATGGGGAAATCTCCTACGTGCCTGCCGGTTCGAACTCGATCGAACTCCGCAGCGGCAGGAAGGGGTCCGAGGTGCTGCTATACGGCCCGGATCGGGCGTTCCTGGATTCAATCCTGTCCCGGGGCCGGCAGGACGGCGGTCTGGCGGTGGAGCCTGGGCTCGCCGTGGGACTGGTCACCCTCCCGGCTCCGCCCCGTGGTGTTCACCGGGACACGGTGGCGGTCTACCGGCTGGATGATGCGGGGATGCTGGCCGGCGCCGCAGCGTACGGGGAAGGGGCGGATTTATGGATTATTTCCAGGGCCCAGGACCGGTCAGGCCACGAATCTGAGGCGAGTTTGTCCCTGCGGGAGATCCGGTTGGAGTTTTGCGCTGAAGCTCCCGGCAATCTGGAATGTCTTTCAGGGGAGAACGGATCATGAAGCGGATGTCAGCTCTATTCCTTGCATCCAGCCTGATCCTGGTAGCCCTCCCCTGTGCCCGGGCCGGCGACGAGGCTCCTGATGACCTGGCCGCATTCGAACAGGAACATGCAGCCAGGGCGACAGAGGCGAGGGAGTTCGATTTTGGCTTCGCCGTCGATGATCCTGAAGTCGGGCTCCAGGAAGTGTTCCGGAAGAGCTTCCAGCCGCCCTTGGGCGTCGGTTATGGTTTCAAGGCGCTGCCCGGTACACCGTATGTCATGGCATACAGTTGGGCTGGTGACCTATTCACCGTCAACCCGTCGGAAGGCACTGTCCTGGAGTGGATCACATATGGCCCATACGGTTTCGGCGATGCGGTGGGAGGGGACAGCCACCGTCGGAGAATGATCATCCCGACCAGTTCCTCAGCATGGGATTCCTGGCCGACCCGGATCCTGGATATCACCGACCCCCGGCGCGTTCGTGAAATACCGACCGAAGGGCGATGCGGGAGAGAAGCTGCGATCCTGCCCGGCGCCGCGATCGGCGTGACTTTCGGGGACTACCGGAAGACATGCATCCTGGACCTGGATTCCGGCGAAATCCGCCACACGTTCAGTTGGACAACCAGTGAAGCTCATGGCGTTCTGAGCAACGGGTCGCCTGGGTTGATCCTAAAAAGCCAATACTACGCACGGGATGCGGACTATTACGCGATGTTCGACCTGGGTGATCCCGACAATCCGGCCTTTTTGTACAGTATCGAGACGCCCAAGGAATCACGGCTTGTCGTGGATCGATATTTCCGGTTCATGGTCGTAGCATCCGATGCGGAAACTCAGGTCCGTGACCTTCCGACCGGTGCGGTCCTCTCGGTCTTGGAATGGCCGAATGAGTACGCGAAGCCTGTTCTCGTTCACGACGAGGTCGGGAGTACCCTGGCGCTGGTCGGACGTGAGACCGTGGACCTGTTCGACCTTTCGAATCCAGCAGAACCACGCTACACCCTGTCCTTTGATATCGAACCGATCCGCTCCGGGTACAGGCCTCCTGCACGAGCTCATTCCGGCGAACCCTGGATTGCCGTTTCGACCGTAAACCCAGGAGGCGTGGTCGTGATCGATGTGCGGGATGGATCGGAAGTTCTGCGCCATCAGGTCGAAGGGACGTCCGCAATGGGGCTGGAATGGACGGAGACCGAATCCGGCGAACCGGCGATCGTCTACTTCGGGTATTTCTCAACCGACCGGCAGTACGATATCCGGCCCCAGGGCGGAAAGACCGTCATGGATACGCTCTTGTTGGAGTCCACGGGAGAGGACCCTCGGATTGCGCGTATCTCCCAAGTCACTCCCAATGTAATTCAGGCAGCTTTTCCACTTGGCGGACGATGGGTCGGTGTGGTGGATATGGCCAACAACGCAATCCTCCTTGTGGACACTGCGGATGGAACCGTACTCGATACCATTGGATACGATCAGCATCCTCCCATCAGTGATAACCACTTGAGGGCCGCGTCAGGCGGAAGCACGTTCGTCGTCGGGGATAGCTACGGATTTAACATTTTTGATGTTGTTGACGAGCACCTGGTGCGGCGGATCAGTCGGCCGGTTGAAGCTGACACTACCGGCAATCTGCGGGATGTGGCAGTAAGGCAGGACGGTACCGTGGTCGTGCTCACGGCATACGCGCTATTGACATTCGGTCCGGAACGCCAGCCAGGACACCTCGAATTGGACGGCGGGTATTCGGGAATCGACTTGAGCGAAACCGGAGGGCGTGCTGTGCTGAGCGCCAACTCGATCTGGGGCGGTGAGAATCACAAAGCGCACATGGTCGACCTGTCGGACTCCTCGAATCCCCGCTCGTTGTGGGTGGCCGGTGCGGGGGTCAAGTTCGTGGATTTCGTCCGGGGTGATGCGGCAGTGGCGGTGACACTCAAGAACGGAGAGTACTGGGGGTTCTCTCCACTGCTGCTGGATGCCGATACCGGTGAGGTACTGGGTGAGCCGGGGAGACCGACCGCAGTGTTTTATTACTACGCTCCGTCCTGTGCATTCGGGCATGATGGGGATTCCAGCCTGTTGTACTGGCGCTGGACATGGATCGGATGGAAATCGGTCCTGTACAACGTTAGCACCGATACGCCGCAGCTCTTCCCTGAATCTGAAGAATACTATGACTCTCCTTGGTGTGTACCGCGCCCCGACGGCAAGTCGGCGTATGAGTTTCGTGAGTGGTCCGGAAAACTCGAATCGGATGTGATGGTTGTCCTGCCCGACGGTATTTTCCGTGGATACGGAACGACTACCGTTAACAGTCCCAAGCCTTTGCGTCATGGTTTCCTTACGGGTCACGCCACAATTCCGGTCCGGCATCGAGAAGAACTTGTCGTTGTTCGCGATCCGGAGATGAACCGGCCACCAGTGGCCTCAGCCACCGACCAGGTGGTGGAATGCAACGATGCCTCGGGCACGCCGGTCCTTCTGGACGGCTCAGGCTCCTCCGACCCCGACTCAACGCCGGGGACCGACGACGATATTGCAAGCTATGCATGGGCGGTAGACGGCGATGCGGCAGGGGATGGTGAGACGGTGGAGAGTTCCCTCGACCTGGGCTCTCATGCTGTTGAGCTCACCGTGACTGATGTACTTGGCCTTACCGGCAGCGATTCGGCGGTGATCGAAGTCGCCGACACTCTGTCGCCGGACTTGAGCCTCGACCTTACGCCGATGCTCCAGGGTGGCAACGTCTGGGCCCACGAGTGGCAGGTAAAGGTTGCGGCGACAGACCTCTGTGACGGTGTTGTTGATCCCTCCGTCTGGGTGGCGACCGCCCTGGACGGTGAAACTTCCTACGTCCCGGCCGATTCCAACCGGATCGAACTCCGCACTGGCCGGAAAGGGTCTGAAGTGATGCTGTACGGGCCGGATAGGACGTTGCTGGAGGTGGTATGGGCGCAGGCCCGAATGGATGGCGGTCTGGAGCTGGATACCGCAAGGGCGGTCGACCTGATCACCCTGCCGGCTCCGCCCCGGGGAATACATCGCGATACGGCGGCGATCTACCGGCTGGATGAAGCCGGGATTCTGACCGGTGCCACGGCATTCGGGGGTTCGGCCGACATCCGGTTCATTTCCCGAGTCGAGGACCGCTCAGGGCAGGAAGCGGCGAAGAGCCTGTCCCTCCGGGAGGTTCGGGAGGAGCACTGCGCTGCATTCCCCGGGAACCTGGATTGTTTTTCTGGAGGGATCTGATGATGCGGCGACCGATGCTTTTCGGGCTTGGGTTCTTCCTGTTCCTGCTTCTTCTTCCCTGTTCCCATTCTGCTGAGGGACCGCCGGCCGACTTACCGTCGGAGGAAGAGCACACCGTCCGGGCGGCGGAGGCGGGCAAGTTTTTTCTCGATCCTGCCGTCGATGAACCTGGAGTCGGGCTTCAGGAGGTATTCAGGAGAAGCTTTCAGCCTCCAGTGGGAGTTACCGGAGGATTCAAGGCGATTCCCAGCACTCCCTACATCATGGCGTTCAGCGAGGAGGGGCACCTGTTTACCGTGAATCCGACGGAAGCCACTGTGTTGAACCAGGCCAGTTACAGCCGATACGGTTTCGGGGAAGCGCTGGGAGGGGATAGCCATCGACGCCGGCTGCTTCTACCGGGTCATTCCGGGCGCTGGAGCCCGGAGCCGACCCGTATCCTGGATGTGACCGATCCGCTCAACTTCCGGGAGATTCCGACCGACGCGCAATGCGGCACCGGCGCCGTGATCCTCCCCGGCGCGGAACTGGGATTAACCTTCGGTGACTATCGGAAGACCTGTCTCATTGATCTCGATACAGGGGATGTCCGACATACCTTCCAGTGGACAGTGGAAGGTGCCTACGGCGTTCTCCGAAACAGCGAACCGGCCGTGTTCCTGGAGGGGACAAGTTCCTATGCTCTGTACGGTGTTATGAACCCCGATGACCCTACCCGATGGTACTCCATGACAACACCGCCCTATTCAAATCTGGCCATTGATCGAGAACACCGGTTCACCGTTGTTGCCTCCTATTCGGAGGTCCAGATTCGGGACCTCCCAACAGGCGCCATCCTCTCCGTGATCGGTCCTCCTCATACGACTCACATGGCTGAACTGATCCAGGGGCAAGGGAGACAGATCCTAGCGTTGGCGCTATCCGGTCAGGAAACGATTGAGCTGTATGACATTGCCGACCTTTCTGCTCCAAGGTGGATCCGCTCCCTTGATGTCGGACCGATCGGACTCACTTCTATGCGTGGGGATTCGATGGATGCTCATGACGAGTTGCCTTACCTTGCTATTGCGACGAAGAACCTCGGGGGAGTGGTGGTTTTCGATGTGGAGAAAGGCACTGAGATTCTCCGGCACGTGGTTGAGGGGACAGATGCTCGGGGTTTGGAATGGTCGGAAACGGAGTCTGGCGATCCGGCAATCGTGTATGCAGGTGAATTCCGGCTCGACCGGTGGAATGGTTACCGGCCGGAAGGCGGCCTGAAGGTGATGGATGCCCTACTTGTGGGAGGTTCAGGTGCGAACGCTCAGCCTAAACGTCTGCTGCAGGTAGTACCTGAGGTGATCCAGGCGGTCCTTCCGCTACAGGGACGATGGATGGTCGCGGTTGACCTCGGGTCCAATGCGATCCTGCTGCTGGACGGCTCGACCGGTGAAGTCCTCGATGCGATCGGGTACGACCACGATGCTCCATCATCCAGGTCCGGACTGATTGCAGCAGCAGCCGGGAACTCCTTTGCCGTCGGGAGCGGTCGTGGGTTCAATATTTTCGATAAGATCGGGAACAAGCTCCGACGGCGGATCAGCCGTGTCTACGCCTCTTCGGAGGAAGGCTACTTTCACGACTTTGAAGTACTTCCGGACGGAACGGTCGTCGTCCTCGCTTCTCATCGGCTGCTCACGTTCACCCCGGATGGCTTGTCCGGACAACTTGATCTGGATGGTTGGTATGGCCGTATGAGTTGGAATTCCGCCCTGGATCGAGTTGTACTCAGTTCCGGCTCGGTCTGGAGCGACTCGGACCAACATGCGCAAATGGTCGACCTGTCCAATCCTCTTGTCCCGCGCAGGCTCTGGACTACCGGGGAGGATATTGCATTTGCAGATTTTGTCCGGGATCACGACGCAGTAGCTCTGACAGTCGGCACGGGGTGGTGGGGGTTTTCACCACAGCTGGTGGATTCCGCTAGCGGCGAACCTCTGGGTGAACCTGGAAAGCGAACTCCAGCCTTTTTTTATTATGGGCCTGCCGCGGCGTTCGGCCGGGAGGATGAAGCCGGTCTTCTTTACTGGCGCTGGACCTGGAGCGGGTGGAAGTCGGTGCTGTACGACGTGAGTATGGATATACCACAGGTTTTCCAGGAATCGGAGGAATATTTCGACCCACCCCGGTATGCGCTTCGTTCAGACGGAAGGTCCGCATACGAGTTTCGTGAGTCCTTTGAAGACGAAAATTCTCGGGTCGTTCTATCTCTACCGGGAGGAGGGTTCCAGGAATATGGAACGATATATGCAACTCAACCCTCCAGCCTTCGTCACGGCTTTTTGGCCGGATCGGGAGTTCAGACGATAGAAAAGCGGAGAGACCTTGTCATCCTACGCGACCCTGCGATGAACCGTCCGCCGGTCGCCTCGGCCCCCGACCAGATAGTGGAATGCGACGATGCCACCGGAACACCGGTGGTCCTGGATGGGTCCGGCTCATCCGATCCCGACTCCACGCCGGGGACCGACGACGACATCTCAGGCTACGCCTGGACGGTGGACGGCGATGCGGCAGGGGATGGTGAGACGGTGGAGAGTTCCCTCGACCTGGGCTCTCATGCTGTTGAGCTCACCGTGACCGATGACCTTGGCCTTACCGGCAGCGATTCGGCGGTGATTGAAGTCGCCGACACTTTGCCGCCGGAGCTGAGTCTCGACCTGGAGCCGGTCCTTCAGGGTGGGTCTGTCTGGGCCAACCAGTGGCAGGTGAACAGCACGGCAACCGATCTCTGCGACGGCAGCCTGGAGCCGTCCGTCTGGGTGGCGGTTTCTCAGGAGGTCCTGGAGGCCACGACCTCGTATGTCCCGGCCACTTCCAACCGGATCGAGATCCGCAGCGGCCGCAAGGGGACCGAGGTGCTGCTCCAAGGCTCGGACCCGGCATTCCTGGAGTCGATCTGGGAACAGGCTCGGCGGGACGGAGGGCTGGGGCTGGATTCCGGACAGCCGATAGAGCTGGTCAGCCAGCCGGCTCCGCCTCGTGGTGTCCATCGCGACACCGTGGCGATCTACGAGTTGGACGGAGTCGGTAATCTGCTGTCCGCCCAGGCCTACGGCGAGGGCGCCGATATCCGGATTCCGGCCGGATCCCGGGACAGCTCCGGCCACGAAGCGGTTGAAACGCTATCTCTCCTGGAGGTTCTGGCCGAGCGCTGCAGGGAGCTGCCTGCACATGTCTCCTGTCTGCCCTGAAATTCACCTATTGGTGGCGCGTTCAGGCATCGAGCATATTCGGTGTCTCGGATCCTAGTAACGCGGTGTCGTTGCAGGCTGATCACGCGCACGCGCCTGTAGGAGGAACCGATGTCTTGGTCCTCGAATCGGCAAAGACTCAGTGCGCTGCGAATGGGGGCACCTGGATTCCCCTCGTTGATCACTGCTCGATGACGTTCAGTATGATCGGTGACATCATCACCATTGTACACAATCCACTTGTTCAACTTTACATGGTGTATTTCGAGACGATTGTCGGTAGCGGAGCCGAAATGTACGAGCTCCCTGAGGAAGTAAAAGATAAGCTCAAATTATATTTTCCGCCTACGCTCCTAGAGCGGGTCCGATATGGCTCATCACACCATACTTCGACCGAAAACACCGCGATGACGGACTGCACCGACATCTATTTCCCGGCTGGGAACGGCATCGTGAAATTACTGAAAAACAACCAGATATTCACCCGAGTCCCGGACAGTAAAAGTCCGTGTTCATATCTGTACTGGGGGAAGCTGCACTGGTTGATACATGAGCTGTACCATACATTGCAATGCGTTGAAGAAGGAGGGCGGCCCAATTACGCGACGCGTTGGTTTGGCGAACTGCCCGTTGCTACCATAGAGAAACTGATCACGTCCCCGAGGACAGTCAGCATGAACAAAATACACGACTCGATGTTCATGGAAGAAAGAGCTGAAAGTTACGCTGACGAGGTACTGTATGAGCGTCTGTGCAATTGCACGATGGTCGATAATGAGTGTCAATAGGTGCATCTTAAGTTGGAATCCAGTCTATTTTGGTCTTCTTGGCTGGCCTCTGTCCAATGAACAATACAGGTGAGTATATTTCGTTGAAAGCTAGTGTTCGCTCGGTGTGGCAAGGTGCGAATACGTTTGCGGTTCAATCGTTCTGTCGGGTCAGCGCATCCAGTGCGACATTAAGACTCTACGGCGAACTGCACCAACTACGGGAGACCACGAACTGGCGACCCCTGAGCCCGAGGACGACCCAGCTTTGGAATCTCCGCATGACGAAGATCCGAAAGAAGATGCAGGGAAGGAGGAGGATTACAATTCTCGAATCTACATGAGCTACCTTAAAATTCACCGGGACCAGGAACCCTGGTACCGTGGAGACCCTGAAGTCTTTCTGCTGGCAGGAAAGATTTGCGCAGGGAAAAGCTATGGATATTACTTCGATTTGAAACGCGTAAACGATACGGGAAAGTGGTATTGGATTAAAGATCTCAATTCCATGTGGTTCACCCAAGATTGCTCCTATGAGACTTTCTACAGTGTCTGGGAGCGTGATGGCAGCGTTACAGGAACCGGATCATATTACGGAGATTGTTGCCGGTATGTACAGGTTCGACTCTCATGCTACCCCTATACTGCATGTAGCACACAGTACGTTCACTCCTTGCGGCGAAACAAGGGCGATGACCCGATCTACGACTGGCAACCGAAGACCATAACCTCAAAGATGAGGGGTTCCTGGGGAGTTCATAATTACGACAGCCAGTGGAGCGATTCACGAACTGCGAGTGGGAAGTTCTACAAAACCCACTGAGTATTGAATCGTCCCAGCACAAGTGGAAACTAGGCTCAAGAAAATCCGCGGGAAAGCACTGATGCCATCCAGGGGTGGTCTTGTTCTAGTTCCGAAACGGACGCAATCAAAACTCAATGCGATGGCGAATCGACCTGAAGTCGCAGACCAAAATGACGGCTAAGGAGGCGTAAATCGTTTTATCTCCGCACTATGCAGAGATGATGCAGTGGAGCCGACGAGCGGAGTCGACCGTTGCGGCGGTGCACCGCAGGTGCGCCCACCGCTGACCTGCTGATTACGAAGCGGCCGGTTACAGGGTGCTAACTGCAGAGGGCAGGGAAATTAGGAATCGGCCTGGGCACAATTTGGGCAAATGGAATCATTGTCACTTCAGTCCGACTCGCAGGCATCTCCAATGCCATTGCCGTCAACGTCCATCTGATTCGGATTGTAGGTGTACGGACAGTTGTCGCAGGAATCGCCGAATTGATCGATCCTGCCGCTTCGGACCTGCCCAATCATCTCGACTGCATCGATTTCTTCCCACCCCTCGACCTGTGTGTGGATTCGAACGACGGTCGTGAAGAATTCGGGTTCCGGCCAGGTGGGAGAAAACAGCCCGCCGCATTCCGTATCGTCCACTCCCTCCCAGACAGTGTGATAGGAGCCGGTCCCTTCTTCCGCAAGTTCAATGCGTGTTACGAACCCGCTTTCCAGGGTTTCGTACACAACGATGCCGGTGGTCACTGACGCCAGGTCATAGGTCAGTTCGAGCCACTCGGGCTCGTCGCCGCCGCCAAGTGGAGCCCATGCCGTCGATGCGTCGCTGCAGCCCCCGACATTCGGTTCGCCGGATGCCTGATTGGCGCAATATCCTGGGGAGTCGTACTCGCTGCTGGCGGTTGCGGCGGAAGCCCACTGTCTCATGGGTCCCAGGTCGCTATTGTCCTGCTGCGGATTGAATACGAAAAGACAGTTGTCGCAAACGTTCCCGACTCCGTCTCCATCGGCATCATTTTGAGGGAAGTTGTAATCGTTGGGGCAGTTGTCCACCCGGTCGCACCAGGTGTCTCCATCGGAGTCTGCGCCGGGCAGATGGGAGCAGTCGCAAGCATCTCCTTCGCCGTCTTCATCGCTGTCCAGCTGGTCCGGATTGGAGTGTTGTGGGCAGTTGTCCGCATCGCCGCAAATACCGTCGAGGTCAGAATCGTTGTGGTTGTCGAAGGGACAGGAGTCGCAGAGATCTCCAAGGTGGTCCATGTCCTCATCGGCCTGGTCGTTGTTGGACATGTCGGGGCAGTTGTCGCACGCGTTTCCAAAACCATCTAGATCTGTGTCGACCTGGTCCGGATTCGATCTGTAGCGGCAGTTATCAGTGTCTCCACAGACTGTGTCGCGATCCCGGTCATTCTCAGCGTCGAACGGACATGCATCGCAGGCGTCCCCGAAGCGGTCCGTATCTGAATTGACCTGATCCGGGTTAGTGTCGTACGGGCAGTTGTCTGCAGACTCGCAGAACCCGTCGGAATCGATGTCGTTTTCAGGGTCCTGGATGCAGAAATCACAGACATCACCAAAAGAGTCCTGGTCTTGATTTGCCTGATCCTGGTTGGGCGTGGCCGGGCAATTATCGACCATTCCACACACACCGTCGGCATCTATATCGTTGGTTGCATCCTCTGGGCAATCGTCGCAAACGTCGCCAAGTTGATCATTGTCTACGTCCGACTGATCCTGATTGCTGATACGGGGGCAGTTATCCTCAACGTCGAGGACGTTATCTCCATCCACGTCATCATCGCAGGCGTCACCTAGACCGTCTTCGTCCAGATCGACCTGAGACTGGTTCGCATCCCGCGGGCAGTTGTCGCAGTTATCTCCGAAACTGTCCGAATCCGAGTTTTGCTGCTCCGGGTTTGGGAAGGAATGGCAGTTGTCGAAGTTGTCCTCCCATTCGTCGCCGTCCGCATCGTTGGAATCATTGCACGCGTTCCCGATTCCGCTGCCGTCAGTATCCTCCTGATACGGATTGAATGCGGTCCGGCAGTTGTCGCAGAGTTCCCCGATGCTGTCTCGGTCGAGATCAACCTGGTCCCGGTTGGTCAGGCCTGGGCAGTTGTCACACAGATCTCCGCGGCCATCCGTGTCCAGATCGACCTGATCTGGATTGGGTGCGTCGGGGCAGTTATCATCCGGGCGGCAAAGGCCGTCCTGGTCACCGTCATTGTACCGGTCTAATGGACAAGGGTCGCACCGGTTGCCGATTCCATCCTGGTCGGGATCGGTCTGATCTGGGTTACTGACCGCGGGACAGGAATCGCATAGATCCCCGATGCCGTCGCCGTCGGAGTCGGTCTGGTCGGGATTCGGTATGGCCTCGCAACTGTCGCAGGCATCACCCAGGCCGTCCCCGTCCAGATCCAGTTGGAGGGGATTTGCCAGTATCTGGCAGTTGTCACAAAGGTCGGCGCGGCGATCTCCGTCAGTATCAACGAAAGGATCCGGCCTGCACATCGTCCGGTCGGCCGATTCCTGGACCCTCAGGAAGTTGACCGAGGAGCGGGTCCGGCACCCATTATAGTCATCGTGTGCCAGGACCTGGATTCGAGCATCCACATTGGTGCCGGTTGCCAATGCTTCCGTCAGGATCCCGTCGTTCAATACATAGCGATATGATTGGGCAATTCCTCCGTATGAACCGACCGGATTACCCGGATTCCAGGCCGGAGCTAACCCCGTGGCGCCGGACGGTGCCGTTCGGCGAACCTGCAGGAACAGGTCACCGAAGTGGTGGGCATCGAGGCGGGGGATCGACCATCCGCCCTGGTGCAGCGCATTCTGCCAGATCGATTCCAGGCGGTCGCGATCGTCCCCGGTCAGAATGACTGTGCCCGAATCGGTTTCAGGATACAGCTTCAACGAGATCTCCATGGCGTCGGAACCGTCCCCGGGCTCGAAAACAGTATCTGTCTGGGTCGGGAGGTTCGGGAGTTGGAGGATTGCCCTCAGGTCGGAGTCCATTTCTCCTGACGGCGGCTCTTCGGCCGAGACGGCAACGCGCCACGGTGTCCGGGACCACTCGATCTCCTGGAAAGGATTCGTCGTTTCCTGGTCGAATTGGAGGATCGGCTCCAAGCGGACCGACAATTTGCGTTCGGGGCAGACGAGATACCCACCCCTCAGCATCTCGCCGGGACCAGCGGCGGAGGTCGTGACCAGATCATAAGGACCGGCCGGGAGTTCCGGTGCCAGTTCGATTTCGGCTTCTTCGGGGCCTGAAGTGTGTAACAGATCCACCGGAAGATCGAGATTAATCACCCGGATCTGATTACGGTCCGGTGAATTGAGCACCATTCGGTTACCCATTAGCCCTCCCAGGAGGGATCCCGGGTCCCAGTACCGGGAGACTGGCGCCAGGGTGCCGTCCTCCCGGCAGGCAGACACGCTCATGCCGTGGTCGCCGTTTCCCTCGGCGGAGCTCCTATCACAGCCTGGGGGGCCTGCCACGACCACCGGGTTGGCTGGATCAGCAATGTCGATGAATACCGTGGTAGGAATGTATCCCATAACTGTTGGACAGGGTCCGAAATGGCAACTCCCATCAAGCTGATATAGGTACATATAGGTCGTCTGCATCCGCAGGGTGGTATCTCCGATCTGCACAACACTATTTAGGCTGTGATGCCAGAAATCCAGGGTCGCCAGGGATGATGGAGCGGCGGCATCGTTCACGTCCTGATTGAATAGTTGGCTATTCCCGAACCAGTAGTAGTAGGTAGACCACCCGGCGGGGCAGTCAGTGTCGGTCTCTGATCCCGCCACGAAGCCTCCGGGTGGTCCCTCCCATGGCGGTTCACAAAATTGTTCACGGGTCCAGTAGGACCGGATCGTCGACAAGGTCAGCCCGTTCACGGACCAAAAAGGCCCGGACATGGGGATGGAGGGCATCTGGAATATTGCGGTTGGGTCATTCAGATCGAACACCTCCAATGAACCGGATTCTGCGCGGTAAGACCTCCCCAACTCCACACTTTGCGGGCAGGGAATGTCAGCCACTCCGGCCCGCTGCGGCGCACCGGATGGTGGTATTTGGAGGATATCGACGCCATCCGGGACGCATGCGTAGGCACGGTCGTTATCCAGCAGAAGGCGGCTGGCTGGCCCTCTCGTGGCGACCGACTGGATTTCAGGTCGGGGAGGACGGTTGCTGATGTCAAGAATCTGGAGGTGGATTCTCTGATGGGGCCGTGGGGGACGAGGAAAATCACCGGCCGGGTTATAACAGGAATCCAGGGTGATGAGGGCAAAATTTCCGGCTGTGTCGAGATGGGTGGCATGGTATCCGAACGAGACTGCCCCCAGTGGTTCGGGCGCAGTCGGATCGGTGATGTCCATCATCGTTAAGTCTTGGTAGCTCAGGACCATCATGCTATCCCTGAAAAGTGCAATGTCGGAGCCGCCGTCGCCGCCCCTGGATCCGAGCAGAAGCGGTTCGGTTGGGTCGGAGGAGATGTCGAACGCTGTGATGCCGGAGCCAGCGACAATCAGCAGTTCACGGGTGATTCCGATTGCATCAGCGCCATTAACGACGGGGGTGGACGTCAGCAAGTCGGGAAATTCAGGCGACGAAACGTCGATGATGTGCAGGGTTCCATCTCCTACAGCATAAAGGTAATCGCCGGAGGCAACGGCGTCGGTCAGGACAGCATCCAGTGTAACGTGGGCCAGAAGGACCGGTTCGGATGGATTCCCGATCGACAGCACATCAACATAGCCGGTCCCGTCAACCGATCCGACGGCGATTGCATGATCGTTCCTGAATGCCAACTCGGACCATGGGGATTGGTAGCCGGGCAATGCTCCCACCGGTTGAGGTGCGGCGGGATCCTCGAGGTCGAGGACGCGAAACCCATCGGTTCCGACAATGTACCCGTAGGGGCCGGACACAGCTACACGCGTTGCCCCAAGTCCGGTAGTTGGCAGAAGCACAGGTTCTCCCGGTATGCTTGCATCAACGATGTACAGTTGACCAAATGCGGTTGCATAGGCCATGTTGCCCAGCGAAGCAACGTCCGAGTTGAGCAAACTGGAAGTGCAGCTGCCGGTTTTGCCCGCCATCAGGATGTCCGAAAGGAGGCCGGGGCCACTCCCGAGCATCCCCACCGTCATCCCCGGTTCGAACTCTTCCCCGAACAGGGTGGCCAGGTTGTACTCTTCGGCAACTCCCTGAGGCGGTACTACCGATTCGACTTCGGGCGTCGCAATTGCGGTCGAAGCGGCACCCGCCGCCACGATAATTAGGAGGGCGTATTTGAATGCTTGCATCACTTCACCTCCGGTGATGAATCCAGACGTATTGCTCCTATTTCGGGCAATCGGTGGGAGTTGTTTGTGTGAGCGGTCCGT
>JACXWD010000056.1:0-11886 GCA_014764515.1 Candidatus Polarisedimenticola svalbardensis
CGGACTGGGACCTGGGCACCACCGAGGGCGGCTCCTCAGGCTCGCCGCTGTATAACCAGGACCACCAGGTCATCGGCCAGTTGCACGGCGGCTATGCCTCGTGCTCCAGCCAGACCTCCGACTGGTACGGCAAGCTCAGCGTGTCCTGGACAGGCGGCGGCACCAACGCCACCAGCCTGGAGCCGTGGCTGGACCATGCCGGCACCGGCCAGACATCGGTGAACACCCTGGTTCCCGGAGGCGGATGCGGTTCCGATCCGGAGTGCGACGACGGCCTGTTCTGCAACGGCGCCGAGACCTGCAACGGCACCAGCTGTACGCCAGGCGCCGATCCCTGTCCCGGTGAAGACTGCGACGAAACCGCCGACGTTTGTGTTCCGGTGGCCTGCAACAACAACGGCACGTGTGATGCCGGTGAAGACTGCATCATCTGCCCCAACGACTGCATCGGCAAACAGAACGGCAATCCGAACCGGCAGTACTGCTGCGGTGACGACACCTGTGAAAAGTCCGAGGATTCGAACAACTGCGCCGTGGACTGCGGCGATCCGGCCACGTGTGGTGACCTGGTCTGCGATTCCCCGGAGGATTCGTGCAGTTGCCCGGGTGACTGTGGAGCAGCGCCGACATCGGAAGACGGGCTCTGTGCAGACGGCGTGAACAACGACTGTGATGCCACCACTGATTGCGACGACGGCGACTGTGCCGGCGACACAGCATGTGACTCCACCTGCCTTGATGCCGGTGCCGTCTGCTCCAGCAACAAGGACTGCTGCAGCAATCTCTGCAAGGGGAGGGGCGGCAGCAAGACCTGCCAGTAGCAGAAGACCCGGAAAAGGGGTCAGGCCCCTTTTCGCCTTTTCTTGAACTGAAACCGATGCCCCGTCGTGGAGACACGGCGGGGCGTTTTCTTGTGGCATACTTTTCCGATGATGCACCGAACAATAACCAGTCTGATCCTCGTGACCGCCGTCCTCCTCCTGGCCGGGCCTGTTTTGGGATCGGACGATCTGGTCCTGCCCACCACCATGTGCAGTGATTTCTTCATTGCCGAGGTTTCCATCAACGGCCAGGGTCCGTGGCCGATGGTCGTGGACAGTGGCGCGGCTTCCACCGTTTTATCCGATCACGTTGCAGGAATCATTGGTGGGGTCGACGAGGTCCAATCCCTGAGCATCGGCGAATTCAAAGCCAGGGGCAATCTTCATATTTTCTCCCGCTCCATGGATCAGTTGTCCCATGCCCTGGGCACACGGATCGAAGGGATCGTCGGCCATCCGGTTTTTCAGAAGGTCCTGCTGACTTACGACTACCCGGGTCGGGAACTGCGGGTCGGATCGGGCAACCTGCCGGATGAAGGTCAGGGGATCGTTCCCACCGGCAAGGAGAAGCGCCCTTACGTCGACGTCCGCATCGGCGGAAAGCGCTTCATGGCATTGATCGACACAGGCTCCGGTCGAGGCCTGACCCTGTCACGGAAAAAACGGTACCGCTACCGTGAACCGCTCCGTCCCACCGGCGCCACTATCCGGATCAACGGTCTGTTCTTCTCAAGAGCCGGCAGGTTGGCGGGGGAGATGAAACTGGGACCGTTGACCTTGCAGGAGCCGATCATCCATGAGGGTGTGAAGAAGGGCTACAGTGGCAGCCTGGTCGGTCAGCAGATTTTAAGGGGGTATGTTCTGACCTTCGATCAGCTCAACCGTCGGATGCGTTTTGAGGGGCCGGTAGACAAGCCGCTGCAGTTCGAGCCGTTCTACGGCATCGGGGCGGCGTTCGACCCAAAGGAAAAAGGATTTCCGGTGGTTGCGGTCTTCCCCGGATCCGGAGCGGAAGCGGCCGGCCTCAAGGTCGGCGACATCCTGCTGGCCAAAGACGGTGTAAATTTATGGGAACGGGACTGTCCCGAGGATGCGGCCTACGCTACCGAACCTCTGGATATCGTCCTTACCATCCTCCGGGACGGTGAAGAGGTTGACCTCACCATCACCACCCGCGCCCTGGTTCCCTGAATACTAGCCGGCCAGGTGGATCGGGCTGTCCGGTCCTACCGGCAGGCCGATCAGGTACCAGATGATCAGCATCAGGATCCAGCCCCAGAACAGGAAATTGGCGTACGGCACCAGGTAGGACAGCACGGTGCCGACCTTGGCTTTGCTTTTGTCGATCTCGGCGATCCAGCCCAGCAGAACCGGGAAGAACGGGTACAGTGGGCTGACGCAGTTGGTGATGGAATCGCCCAGGCGGTACAGCAACTGGGTGAACGCCGGGTGGTAACCCAGGGTCATGAACATCGGTACGAAGATCGGCGCAAAGATCGCCCACTTGGCCGATGCGCTCCCCATGAACAGGTTGGCGACGGCGATGATTATGATGAACGCCACGAAGAACGGGATCGGGAACTGTTCCATCCCCACGGCGCGCAGGAGATTGGCGCCGGACACGGCGATCATCTCGTCCAGGCGGGCGAACTGGAACATCTCGGTGAACTGGGAGATCACCAGTATCAACACGATGTAGCCGCCCATCCGCTTCATGGAGTCGGCCATGTAACCGACGACGTCGTCGGCCCGTTTGATAGTGCCGGCCAGTTTGCCGTAAACGACGCCGCCGACCACGAACAGCGTGAACAGGATCGGGACCAGGCCTTTGAAGAAGTTGGATCGCCAGACCAGGGCAGGATTCGGGTCCGGATTCCGCAGCAGGCCGTTTTCCGGGATGATGGTGATCAGCCACACGCCAACGGCTCCAACTACCGCAGCCAGCGCCCAGAGCATCGCTTTCCGTTCCCGGGGGGTGATGTTCTCGATCTGCACCGCTTCCTGTTTTCCCGTCACTTCGAATCGCGGCAGGACGTACCGCCGGGTGACGAATGTGCCGACCAGGGCCAGGAACACGACGGAAACCACCATGAAATACCAGTTGGAGAATACGTTGACCTCCGGGTTGCCTCCGGTTGCCGCGTTGGTCAGGGACATGGCCAGCACATCGGTGCCGGCGGGGAGAATATTGGCCGTGAAGCCGGCGGTGGCGCCGACGTAACCGACAAGAAGCCCGGCAATCGGGCTCTTGCCCAGCTGGCGGAAGATAGCCGCCGCCAGAGGTGGTATGACCACAATGCCGGCGTCGGACCCGATATTGCCGCAGGCAGCCAGGGCGAACAGCACCGGTATGATCAGCATGGTCGGCACGCTGAGCGCAATGCTCCTCATAACCGTGGGTATCAGGCCGGCCCCTTCCGCCACCGCTACGCCCATGAGCATGACCAGGACCAGACCCAGAGGCTCGAAATGAGCGAAATTCTTCACCATGCTCAGGACAAACCAGTTCAGTCCTTCCCGGGATAGAAGCGACCGGGGCGTCACGGTCTGGGACCGGCTGACGAACCGGATGACATAGCCTTCGCCGGGTGTGAGCACCGGGAACCGGTCGGCGCTGACCTCGAAAGCCTTCAACTGGTCCCGCTCCATCGGTTCGTCAAAGAGCTTGCGGCCGTCGCGGTGAATCTCAACAAACAGGTTGGCAAGGCGGGAACTGTGGGACGCCGCTTCAAGATCGATAGTGAACGGCTCGAACGGCTCGCCGACTGCGAAAGACATGCCGTCGATACGCTGGCCGCCATGATCCGTTTTGAGGATCTGGGTTTCCGGCTTGGTCACCGAAACCCCTGAGATCTGCAGTCCTGCCGAGAGAAGGGAGACTGCAATGATCAGGAAACAGAACAGCCAGAACGGGTGGGGGAGCTTGTTGCCCCAGTGCTCCACCAGGTCGATCATCCGCAGCATCATGCTCTTGCCGGGTTTCTTGGCGCTCACTCGAATCCTCCAGGTACTGTTTGCCGAGATCGTGCCGAAGTATAAGCGGAAACTGCCCTCAAGGTGCTGTTTGTGCCACAATCCGGATCATGGAACCGAAATTTCCGGTGGACCAGCAGGTCCGTGATGTGGCGGTCTCGATTCGGGACGCCGGCGGCAGGGCGCTCCTTGTAGGCGGCTGGGTACGGGATCGTTTGCTGGGGATCGGTTCCAAGGATTACGACCTGGAAGTGTTCGGCCTCACCCTCGACCGGCTTGAAGCGGTGCTCTCCCGGTTCGGTGAAGTGATCGCCATCGGCCGGTCCTTCGGTGTGCTTCACATCAAGGGCATGGAGATGGATGTGGCGATCCCCAGGAGGGATTCCAAGGCCGGCCCTGGACATCGGGGGTTCGTGGTGGACCTGGACCCGGACCTTGGTTTCGAAGAGGCTGCCCGGCGCCGGGATCTGACCATCAACAGCATCGGCTACGACCCGCTCAGCGGCGAGATCCTGGACCCCCACGGTGGCATCAATGATCTGGCGGCGAAGCGGTTGCGGGCTACCGACCCGGCGCATTTCGCCGAGGATTCTCTAAGGGGTCTGCGGGTTGCCCAGTTCCTGGCCCGGTTCGACATGAAGGCGGACCGGGAGCTCCAGGAACTCTGTGCCGGCCTGGACCTGTCCGATCTTCCCGGTGAACGGTTGCAGGAGGAGTTCCGCAAGCTGTTGCTGAAGGCGGACCGGCCGTCTGCCGGTTTCGAGTTCCTCCGGGACACGGGCCTTCTGCAGTTCTTCCCCGAGCTTCTGGCGATGGTCGGCGTTCCCCAGGATCCGGTGTGGCATCCGGAAGGAACGGTCTGGGAGCACACGTTGATGGTCCTGGACGAGGCGGCCCGGTTGCGCACCGGGGACGGGGAAGAGGACTGGCCGCTGATGTTGGGCGCGTTGTGCCACGATCTGGGCAAACCGGTCACTACGGAAACCGGCGATGACGGCAAGATCCGCTCTCCAGGGCATGAACCGGCCGGGGTGCCGGTTGCTGAACGATTCCTGGGTGAGCTCCGGGTTTCAGGCGATGTGATCGCAGAGGTAAGCGGTCTGGTCCGTCATCACCTCGCCCCGATGACCCTGGTGAAGGACGGCGCCACCGCCAAGGGGTTCCGGCGTCTTGCCCGTCGCCTTGCAGCCGCCGGACTGGATGCCAGGCAACTGCACCGCCTGGCCACTGCGGACCATTTCGGCCGGACGACACAGGAAGCGATGGCCCGTCTGTTCCCGGAAGGGGCGGAGTTCCTGCACCGGATGGAAGAGCTGTCCATCGCGGAGGAGGCGATTCCGGACGCGGTCCTTGGCCGCCACCTCATCGCACGGGGACTCCGTCCCGGCCGTGATTTCGGCACCATCCTTGAGGCATGCCGGGAGGTTCAGGACGAAACCGGATGGGATGATCCGGACCGTATCCTGGACCAGGTGCTGGCCGGCTGAACCTCCTTCCGCGACCTGGGCAGCGGCTCCGATGTTGCTGTACCGCAACGGCAAAGTGAGCAGCCAATCGGCCTGCAGGTGAACTCCGAAGTATAATCCAAAGTTCAGCTGTTAACGGTTTTTGAACAAATATGGGTTTCGGCCGTATGGGGAGTGATGGCCCGAATGCAGTACCAACCGGAGTCGGATCCGGCCCGTTTCCTGCGGGGCGACGACGAGGTTGTGTCTTTGATCAGCCGTTGGATCGCCCAGGTTCTGGCCACGGCACGGTTCCGGGCGATCCGCTCCCACTGGCCCGACCTGCACCAGGAAGTTCAGGGCCGCCTCCTTGAGAGCTTCCGGCAGGGGCGGTACGATCCGGCCCGGGAACTCCGGGTGTATGTTCAGGGCATTGCGCGGTTTACAGCGTTCAAGGCGATGAGCCGCTGGTCCACCCGCGAGCGCGGCAACGTGGAAGTGGCGGAGGATGGGTCAGGGCTGCCGGCCACAGGGTCCGGCGAAGAAAACCTGATCGCCTGTCAGTTGGCGCGCAGGGCGCTGGAACTCTCCTCCGGGGAATGCAGCGGTCTGATCCGGGCCTATTTCCTCGAGGAGAGGACCTACGGGGAAATCGCACAGGACAGCGGCAGTCCGGTTGGAACGATTAAGTCTCGTCTATTCAGATGTTTAGAGAAGATTCACAAGGAGTTGGGCGGCTGATATGGCAAAAAAGCAATTCAGGCGGGAACCAGGCCGCCGTTGAGGGGAAAGTAACAGGGTGAACGGCGAGAATGAATGTTGAACGCCCCCCTGGAGATAATCTGGTGAACCCCACAGACCATGAGCGCTTTGAGCTGGAGATCGCCGCCTTCCTTGCAGGACGACTGACGGGCGAGGAATGTGAGGCGCTTCGAACTCACATTGAAACATGTGAATCGTGTGCAGGAGTGGTGGAGGCCTGGGCGCCTGTCGCCGCCGGGTTTCGGATTGCTGGAGACCGTCTCCTGGCCCCTCACCCGGACAGCCGGGAACTCCTGCGGTACGCCCGGGGAGAGACGGCTGGTGGCGATTCCCTGATCGAACACCTCAAGACCTGCCCGACCTGTCTCCTGGAGGTGGAAGGCGCTCGCACCGTTCCTGCCGCAAAGGAGGTCCGCCCTTCCCTGAAAATCACCCGTTACGTTTCCATGGCGCTGGCCGCCGGACTGGTGCTCGGTCTCGGCCTGGCAACGATGCTGCGAGACCCTGGCACCGGGCTGGCATTGGGTCATGGCGCCACCCAGCTGTATACGCTGGAAGAAGCGGTGCGATCGTCGAATGATGCCACCGTGCTGGAAGTGGATCGGGAAAGCACGGTCTTGCCCCTGGTTCTGATTCCCGCCGTCCCGGCCGGCGCCGCTCCGGATGCGGACTTTACGATTGAAATTACCGACGGCCAGGGCGATACCGCATGGAGCAGCCGGTTCACGGCGGCGGAACTGAATCGGTACCTTGAAGTTTCCGGCGTGCTGACGTTGCTGGTTCCTGCCCAGCCTGAAGGGACCTATACCCTGCAGCTCGCATCCGAAGACGGCCCGATCCAGGAGTTCCGGTTTGAGGTGCGTCAGCGGTAATCGCCGGCTGCAACGAACGCTCCCCAGGCATACGGATGGGTTGATCGTTTCTTTTCCTTCAGTGCCTTGATGATGCCGACGGTGGCCCGTTGCACGGCCTCGGTGGTGCTGCTGCCTTTAAGGCGGGCCTTGTAGAGGCCGGCCATCCATTCCCGGGTTGCCTGGTCCTCCACCGGCCACAGGCTCATGATCAGGGTGGACACACCGGCTATCTGGAACGCCCGGCGCATGCCCAGCACCCCCTCGGCGGTCTGGATCCGCCCCAGCCCGGTTTCACAGGCCGACAGGACCGCCCACTGAACCCCGTTCAGCGGCAGGCCTGCAATTTCCGCAGCCGACAGCAGGCCGTCGTCTCCGTTGCCGGAATGAATGTCGTTGGCTCCTGCCAAGGCAAGGCCGGTAAGCAGCAGTGGATTCGCCTCCAGATCGGCGTCCACCAGGATTTCAAGGTCGGTGTCGTCGCCGGTCAGTTCCGAGCTGCGGTCGCCGCTGCCGGTGCAGCTCGCGGCGGCGAAAAATCCATGGGTCGCCAGATGAAGGATTTCTTTCCCGGGGGATGCCTTCTTGAACCCTGACTCGGTCGCCTTCAACCCGGTCAGGAGCACGGGGCCAGGGTTGTTCCCGCGGGACCTGGCCCATAGAGTCGCGATTTCCGTTGCCTCGATCCGGGAGCCGGGCAAAGGGGTGAAGCTCAGATCCGACAGGGTCCGGCAGGTATCACCGGCCCCGGATTTCCCTCTGACTTCGGTTTCACCCTCTTGATAGCGGATACCTCCCAACACCAGCAGGCCCTGGCCCCCTGCCGGAGCAGGGCTTGCCGCCAGGTCCCGCTCCGCCGAGAGGTAGTGCAATCGGATGGCCGATTCAGCCAGGTAACCGCCCTGACCGTCTGGAAGGGTGGCAAAACTCACAAGGTTGATCTGGTCCACCGGAACGATCATGATCTGGTCTACCGTGCCCAGCCGCGCGGCTACCGGATCCCAAAGCATCTCCCGGAGTGCATTCCCGGCCTTGCGATAGCGGTCCTCCGACTTGCCGGCCAGAAGAGGGAGGGCAGACGGCGGCGTGCCGGCCTCTTGCTTCCAGCTCCGTATGCGGTCTTCCAGTTCCGGGCCTTCCCCGATCCGGATCGCAAGCGGCGCCTCGGCTCCGGCTTCCAGTACAAGGGCGAAATAGATCTTCACGGTTTTAGCCGGGGCGGCATCAACCAGCGGGGACCTTTCCGAATGATGGAAGGTCGAAAATGCCACCAGCGCCGTACGCTCGGGGAGGGCGGCGCGAACATCTTCCAGGTCGATGGTCTGGGCCGACAGCCTGCGGCGCATTTCGAAACTTTTCTCTGCCAGGGCTCGTTCGGCCCTGGCTTTGGCCTCCAGGGTTTCCTCCAGGGTCTTCAGGTAGGAGCTGTCCCGTGTCCCGCCCTCGCCCTGTTGGAGCAGGTCGCCCAGTTTGCCCTGTATCTCGTTCAGTACCTGCAACAGGTTTCGGGTATTCCGGTCGGTAGCGGTCTGCAGGATCCTGCCCCGGGCTCCAACTTCATCCAGAATGGCTGCACGGGAATGCACCAGCTGATTCCAGTACTTTTCGGTGGCGATGTTGACTGCATTCTTCCGGGCCGGGTCCTGTTTGCCGGACGGAAGTTGCTCGTGGAGCTTGAGAAGCGCATCATCCGCCCAGTCCAGCCGGTTGCCCCTGGCCCGGTCCATGCGGAGCGCCTCGGCCTCGGTGAGACCGGGGGCGACCTTGTGGAATGACTCGAGGCGCAGCCGTTCCGCCTCAACAGCATCATCGATGGCGGCGGTGTAATTCCCTTCCTTGTTGTGCAGATCGGCGAGGAATCCGTAGATCTCCCGAGAACGATACCCGTCGAGGCCGTAGGTCCGGATGCTCAAGGTCAGGGCTTTCCGCAGCATGGTTTCGGCTTCGCGGTACCGGCCTTCCTCCCCAAGCACGAAGGCTACGTTGTGCATGATCGGGATGAGGATCGGAGAATCCGGTTCGACAACCTTCTGCATTTCAGCCAGCGCCTTCCGAAACATGGTGGCGGCGGTTGCCCGGTCCCCGAGATGCCATGTGATAGTGGCCAGCTCGACACGAAGGTTGATGGCGTCGGAGTGATCCAGTCTGTCCGTCTTTTCCATTACTCCAAGGCCACGGTTGCAGTAGACCAGAGCTTCCTCGTATCTCCCTGCCGAGGCGTACAGTTGCTGGATGTTTAGCAGAACGTCGGCTGCCAGGGGATGATTCGGGCCGTGATTTTTTTCGATGATTTCCAGGGCGCGGTGGAAGTGATGCAGCGCTTTCTCGTCATCACCCTCGTTCTGGTAGATCAGGCCGATGTTCATGACGGTGCTGTTGAGCTTCATGTGCCGCGGGCCGAAAACCTTCTCCCGGATCAGCAGGGCCTGTTCGAAATTCTTCCGCGCTTCACTGTTGTTTCCGGTGCGGTACTGGGCCAGGGCCAGGTTGTTGAGGCTGGTGGCCACATCCTTGTGACCGGGCGGCAGGATCGCCTGACGGGCCTTCAACGTGGCGGCATAGGTTTCCAGCGCGCCGCGGAAATTGCCCCGCATGTACATGATGTTCCCTAGCGAGTTCATGCTGGCAACGGTGTCCGGATGCTCGTCGCCGAAGGCGGCCCGACGGATGCCCAGAGCTTTTTCAGCCAGGGCCTGAACCTCGGCGTTGTACTTGCCGCTGTACCAGAGCGCCCCGACCTGCAGGTTCAGGATGGCGGCGACCTGGACCGATTCCGGCCCGAATTCGGAGGTTGCCGCTGCCAGCATCCGGTCGGCCATGTCCAGGGCTGCGGCATACTCTCCCGCCTCGATTGTCTCTTCCAGCGCCTTCAGTCCATCCGCACCGTCGGCCTGGACCGGCTGCCCCCCGGAAACCCATAAAAAGAAGAAAACCATGAAAACGACCGTTCCGCGCTGGATCGGCCTTCGGCTTATCTTTAAATAGTTCAATGTATTTCAGCTTTTTTGTTGGGTCCGAAAAATAATTGCAAAAAAGTAACTTTACCCGGAACCACCTTCAACTACAGGGGAATGACATAAGTGTAACCCAGGCCCCGCCGCCGCCGGTAGATGCGCGTTCGGCAGAAGGACCTGGCGAGGAAAGGTAAATCGGGGGTTTTAAGATGAAAATTAAAGCGACAACAAAAACAATCATTCTGGTTCTGGTGCTGATGACCTTGGCCTTCTCCGGCGCTTTCGCAGCCGCCGGCGGGAACGGGAAAGGCAAGATAGCCCGGGATCTCCAACTGGCTCTGGAGTCGCAGGCCCAGGACCTGAACGTGATCATCACGTACAGGCCTTCAGCCAATGCTGCCGATAAGGCAAAGGTTCGGGGCCGGTCGGGAGACCGGATGCGCACCTTGCGCGGTGGCCGCTTCCTGGCCGGTAAAATGGATAGCCTGGATATTGAAGAACTGGCCAAGGATCCGTCCATCCTTTCGATTTCCCCCGATCGAAAGGTATTCGGCTCTATGGATACCGCCCTCGCCAGCCTGGATGCTGTCGCCGTACAACAGGACCTTGGACTGACCGGCGCCGGCATCACCGTAGCCCTCCTCGATTCCGGGCTGCACAGTTCGGCCTCCGTGGAGTCGGGACGGATCCTGGCCGGTATCGACTTCACAGGTTCGGCGTCCGGTTCCGACGACCGGTTCGGTCATGGAACCCACATCGCCGGCACCATCGGCGGGACCGGGGCGGACGGATCGGTCCGCGGCATCGCTCCCGGAGTTGACTTTGTCTCCCTCAAGGTCCTGAACGACGACGGCGAAGGCCGGGTCAGTGCAGTGATCGAAGCGATCGAATGGGCGATCGATAACCAGGTTGCCTACGACATTCGCATCATGAACCTGTCTCTGGGCCATCCGGTTGCGGAGTCGTACAGAACCGATCCCATGACCCTGGCCGTAGCCCGGGCCTGGGCCTCCGGAATTACCGTCATCGTCTCCGCCGGCAACAACGGCAGGATCGCACCGCACAACTTCACGATCAATTCTCCAGGCAACAGTCCGTACGTCCTGACGGTCGGCGCCATGAACGATCTGAACACGGTGGACCGGTCCGACGACATCATTGCGACCTACTCCAGCCGTGGACCGTCCTGGGGTGACCTGGTGGTGAAGCCGGATCTGGTGGCTCCAGGCAACCGGATCGTCTCCACCCACGTTCCCGGTTCGACACTGGCCGGCCTCCTTCCGGACAACATCCATGGCGGGCAGCGGTTCGAGCTGTCCGGTTCCAGCATGGCCACCGGCGTCGTCAGTGGCGGAGCCGCTCTGCTTCTCGAGCGGAATCCGAACCTCTCTCCCGACCAGATTAAAAGCATCCTTATGTACTCGGCAGACAAGCTGGAGAACGGTGTGGTCCTGGAAACAGGCGCCGGATATTTCCACCTCGTACGCGCCCTTTCCTTCACGGGCCCGTTTGATTCCTTCAGGTTTGACAGCGCCTCTCCGGTGATCAGGCCGAACCGGAAAGGTCTTCGAATAGCCCACGCCGAACCGCTGAAAGACGTGGTTGAAAGAATGTGGGCCGACACCGCATTGTGGGCCGACGCCGCACTGTGGGCCGACACCGCACTGTGGGCCGACACCGCACTGTGGGCCGACACCGCATTGTGGGCCGACGCCGCACTGTGGTCCGACGCCGCACTGTGGTCCGACACGGCGCTCTGGGCCGACACGGCACTGTGGGCCGACACCGCACTCTGGGCCGATACGGCGCTGTGGGCCGATGCCGCCCTGTGGGCTGATACGGCCCTTTGGGCCGACACGGCGTTGTGGGCCGATGCGGCGCTCTGGGCCGACACCCTGCTCTGGGCTGACACGGCGCTGTGGGCTGACGCCGCTCTTTGGGCCGACACGGCGTTGTGGGCTGATACGGCACTGTGGGCCGACACCGCCCTCTGGGCCGACACGGCGCTCTGGGCTGACACCGCACTCTGGGCCGACACCGCACTTTGGGCCGACACGGCGCTCTGGGCTGATACGGCACT
>JACXWD010000056.1:11986-16957 GCA_014764515.1 Candidatus Polarisedimenticola svalbardensis
CTCTGGGCTGATACGGCACTTTGGGCCGACTGAAAATACCTTCCATCTTCTATTCCCGAGAACGGGGGGAGCTTCGGATCTCCCCGTTTTTTTTCGCCGTCTGCAGGCGTTACAATCCCGGCTATGACCAGCCCTGTGGAATCGATCTTCAAGAAGGTCCGGGAGGCTTGCGACCCGGCGGCCTGGTCCCGGGGCGTCGAGTACGCTCGTGCCGGGGAAGTGATGCCGGAAGAGGTCGGCGCCGACGAGGCCGTAGTACGGATCACCGCCCGAAGAGCCGGCATCAACCCCAAGGTGATCCTGTTTCTGGACGACAGCGAATGGGAATGTGACTGCCGAGGGCCCAAAGACCCTTGCGAGCATGTGGCCGGAGCGGTTATCGCTCTGCGACAGGCGGCCCGGGATGGCCGGGATCTGACCCTCCCGGCCAACTCGCCGGGAAAAATCATCTACCGGTTCAGGCGGAGCCAGGGTGGCCTGTGGTTTGAAAGGGGCGTCCAGGACGGTGACCGGTTCGAGTTACTGGACGCGACCCTGGATGCGGTGCAGTCCGGCAGGATAGAGGGGCCGGCGTTCCTTTCCACCCGGGCCGACCTGGAGGCGGAAGTCGCCCTGGGCACCCGGCGGCGGGGACGAATCGACCGTGGGTCCGTTCGGCGGGTCTTCAAGGCCCTGGCGCGCTGTGATGATGTGAGATTCGAGGGGCAGGCGGTTGCCGTCTCACTGGAAGAAGTCCTGCCCCAGGTTGTGCTGGAGGACCGGGGTGAGGGGTTCGTGCTTTCCATCCGGGAGAGCCCGGCTATCCGGGAGCGTTTCGATGGTGGCGTGGTCCTGTGTGATGACACCCTGAGGCCCGAAGGCAAATTGCCGCTTACCGCACGGGAAGCCGAGGAATTGGGCAGGGGGAAACTGTTCAACCAGAGTCAGGCTGCCGAACTGGTCACCGAAGTTCTGCCGGCCCTCCGCCGCAGGCTCAACGTTCTGGTCCTCACCGATCGACTGCCGGACACGGTTGTGGAGAAACCCCGTGTGGTGGTGGAAACAGGGAGAGAAGGGGACCATCTAACGGTAGTCTCCAGGCTTGTATATGGCGATCCTCCCCGGGCCACGGTGGAAGCCGGGAGGTTGGTCCCGCTGGCAGGCAAGCTGCCACGGAGGGACGAGCCGGAAGAGAAACGGCTTTCGGATCGCCTCGGGAAGGTCCTGGGCCTGGTTCCCGGCGTGCGGGAAGTTCTGGATCCTGTGCAGGCGATCGGGTTCAACAGTCGTCTCGAGCGTTGGAAGGGTGAAGTGCTTGGAGACGGCCACCAGGCATTCTTCCCTGCGCCGCCTGTGAGACCCCGGCTGCTGTTGGAGGGCGACCGCTTTGACCTGGCCTTCGAATCGGGCCGCCCCGGCGGTTCGGCATCAGCGGATTCGGTGGCGCGGGCATGGCGGTCCGGCGTGCCGGTGGTTGAACTGAACGGTGGCGGCTGGGCCGAACTGCCTGCGGACTGGATGACACGGTTCGGCGACACCATCGTCGATCTGCTGGCTGCTCGCGATTCAGCCGGCGTTGTCCCGCCCTGGGCGGTGCCGGACCTGGCCCGTCTTTGCCGGGAACTGGATGAACCGCCGCCACCATCCTTCGACCGCCTGGCGGTGCTTCTCGAGAACTTCAAGAGCATCCCCGATGCGCCATTGGCGGAAGGGCTGGAGGAGGTGCTGCGTCCTTACCAGCAGGTCGGAGTGAACTGGCTTTGTTTCCTTCGGGATGCAGGCCTTGGCGGAATGCTGGCGGATGATATGGGCCTGGGGAAGACGGTTCAGGCGCTGTCGTCGGTAACAGGCCGGACACTGGTTGTGGGGCCGACCAGCGTGGTCCACAACTGGGCTGACGAGGCTCGCAAGTTCAGGCCGGATCTGTCGATCTGCGTTTACCATGGCGCGGCAAGGGATCTGGACCGATCGGCGGACCTGACTCTTACCAGTTACGCCCTGTTGCGGCTGGACAAGGAGCGGTTGCAGGCGATCCACTGGGATACTGTGGTGCTGGACGAGGCCCAGGCGATCAAGAATCCCGCAAGCCAGGTAGCGCAGGCGGCATTCGGCCTGACGGCCGGGTTCAGGATCACCATGAGCGGCACTCCGGTGGAGAACCGGCTGGAGGATCTCTGGAGCCAGTTCCATTTCCTCAACCGGGGGCTTCTGGGCGGGCTGCAGGATTTCTCCGAACGGGTCATCCGACCGATCGCAGAAGGCGACAGTGAGGCAGCAGGGAGATTGCGTGACCGGATCCGCCCGTTCTTCCTCCGCCGTCTGAAACGGGATGTGGCTCCTGAACTGCCGCCGCGTACCGATCTGGTGCTGCACTCGGAACTGGACGAAGGGGAGCGGGAACTGTACGACGCGGTGCGGGCCTCGACCCTCACCGAAGTGGTGGCGAAGCTGGATCAGGGCGGCTCGGTAATCGCCGCCCTGGAAGCGCTGCTGAGGTTGCGCCAGGCGGCGTGCCATCCGTCGTTGCTGCCGGGGCAGTCGGCGGAAACATCTTCCAAGGTTCGGGTTCTGGTACAGGCCCTGGACACCGTCGCGGCTGACGGCCACAAGGCCCTGGTGTTTTCCCAGTGGACGACCATGCTGGATCTCCTGGAACCGCACCTCTCGAGGGCCGGCGTCCGGTTCATCCGGTTGGATGGATCGACCCGGGACCGGGCCGGTGTGGTGGCCTCGTTTCAGAATCCCGACGGACCGACCGTACTGCTGATTTCACTGAAAGCCGGCGGCACCGGTTTGAACCTGACCGCAGCCGACCATGTATTCCTCATGGACCCGTGGTGGAACCCGGCGGTGGAGGATCAGGCTGCAGACCGGGCGCACCGTATCGGCCAGGAGCGGCCTGTGCTGGTGTACCACGTTGTGGCGGAGAACACGGTGGAGGAGCGTATCCTGGAACTGCAGAACAAGAAACGGGACCTGGCCGACGCGGCCACCGGCAGCGGGGCAGGTCGTGGCCTGACCCGGGATGACCTGCTCGCTCTCCTGCGGTGATCCGGTCTAAGCTGTACCGGACCGACGGCAGAACAGGAGCCGGACTGTGGCGGACATCAACTACCTTGCGGTTATTTGCGCGCTGTGCCTCTCTCTCGGCCTGGGCGCGTTGTGGTATTCGCCGCTGATGTTCGGCAGGGTGTGGTACCGCCTGAAGCGGTACACACCGGAAGAGACGGACATCCTGCGGGGCAGCATCCGGCCCGCCTATGTCGTTTCAGTCGTCGGCTACACCACCATGGCGATGGTGGTGGCGGTCCTTGTGGCCGTGCTCGGACTGGCCAGCGCCTCGGAAGGGTTGGTGTTGGGGTTCCTGCTGTGGCTCGGATTCGTTTTTACGACAGGCCTCATTGCCAACATGTTCTCGGAGCGAAGATTCCGATCGTTCATGATCGACACCCTCTACCAGCTCGGCTGCCTCCTCATCATGGGCAGCATGATCGGGGCATGGCGATGACCGATTCCATTCTGAAACCGTGGGAGAAGACCATCCGGATCACCATCCTGGAAAACGCTGTGGATGTGCCGGAGAACAACCTTCTGTTGCGATGCCTGCAATACATGTTGCCGGAGACGGTGCCGTACGGCCGGTTCTGCTGGAACGATGAATGCGGCAACAGCGAGTTCCGTTACCTCCTGCCCGGCGACCCGGAGGAACGGGTGGAGCGGGCCTGCCGCTTCGTGCCGGTGGCGGACATGGAGATCACAGCCGTCTCGGATCAGCTCCGGCAGGTGCTGGCGCCGTTGTTTTCCACCGACTCCTAGGGGCAGGGGACTGCGACTCTGGGTGCGCCGGCGCTTGTGTCGCCCAACGGACCTTCGCCGACCGGGCACGCGTTCTGCGCCCGGACCAGGTAGAAGTACCCCCCGGATGCGGGAGATTCCGAGTCCAGCGCCTGCGTATCGGTGCCGTCATCGGTTTCGATGCAGTCCGTATTGGTGATGAAGTCAGTTGGGTCGGATGACCTGATAACGTCATAGACCAGTGCACTGCCGCCCGGATTTAGAGGCATATCCCATGTGATCGTATCAGTGGCTGCACCAATGAAGAGATTGATGACCTCTCCCGGGGTCGCCCAGGAGTCGCCGGCGCTATCATCACAATCGTTGGAGCAGACCGAAACACCATCACCGTCAGCATCCGGATCGTCATCCAGAGAACCGTTGCAGTTTTCATCGATGGAGTTGCAGGTGATCTCAGTCGCTCCGGGGTTGATGGCAGGATCGGTGTCATCGCAATCAACACAGGCCGAGAAAGTATCTCCATCCACGTCGGGCTCGTCTGCCGTTACCGGACTGCAGTCGTCATCTACACCGTTGCAGGTTGTCTCAGTGGCGCCAGGGTTGATGGCCGGATCGGTATCGTCACAGTCGACGCAAACGGAGAAGGTGTCACCGTCGACATCGGGCTCATCTTCGGTAGCCGGACTGCAGTCGTCGTCCACGCCGTTGCAGGTAGTTTCTATGGCACCCGGGTTTACTGCGGGGTCCGTGTCGTCACAGTCGACACAAACGGAGAATGTGTCACCGTCCACATCAGGCTCATCAGCCGTAGCCGGACTGCAATCGTCATCTACACCGTTGCAAGTGGTTTCTGTTGCGCCAGGGTTGACCGCAGGATCGGTGTCGTCACAGTCGACGCAAACGGAGAAGGTGTCACCGTCGACATCGGGCTCATCTGCGGTGGCCGGACTGCAGTCGTCGTCCACGCCGTTGCAGGTGATCTCGCTTGCGCCCGGGTTGATCAGTGGATCCGTGTCGTTGCAGTCTACGCATTCGGAATACGTATCGCCGTCGGCATCGGGGGTGTCATCCGTAGCACCGTTGCAATTCTCGTCGATGGAGTTGCAGGTGATTTCCGTAGCTCCCGGGTTGATCAGTGGATCCGTGTCGTTGCAGTCTACGCATTCGGAATACGTATCGCCGTCGGCATCGGGGGTG
>JACXWD010000056.1:17057-20278 GCA_014764515.1 Candidatus Polarisedimenticola svalbardensis
CGTTACAGTCGCCATCGCAGACGGTGTAGGTGTCGCCGTCAACATCAGGAGTATCGTCGGCCGCGCCGTTACAGTTCTCATCAATGGAGTTGCAGGTGATTTCCGTGGCGGCAGGGTTGATCAACGGGTCGGTGTCGTCACAGTCGTTACATATGGAGTACGTGTCGCTGTCGCCGTCCGGTTCGTCGTCCAGGACGCCGTTGCAGTTCTCGTCGATGGAGTTGCAGGTGATCTCCGTCGCACCCGGGTTGATCAGTGGGTCGGTGTCATTACAGTCGACACATTCGCTGTACGTGTCGCCGTCCACATCCGGGGTGTCATCAGCTGCACCGTTGCAGTTCTCGTCGATGGAGTTGCAGGTGATTTCCGTAGTTCCCGGGTTGATCAGTGGATTCGTGTCGTTGCAGTCTACGCATTCGGAATACGTATCGCCGTCGGCATCGGGGGTGTCATCCGTAGCACCGTTGCAATTCTCGTCGATCGAGTTGCAGGTGACCTCGGTGGCGCCCGGGTTGATCAGCGGGTCGGCGTCGTCGCAGTCGACGCAAACGGTGTAGGTGTCGCCATCGACATCCGGTGTGTCATCCGCCGCGCCGTTGCAGTTTTCATCGATGGAGTTGCAGGTGATTTCCGTGGCGGCAGGGTTGATCAACGGATCGGTGTCGTCGCAGTCGCCGGCGCAGACGGTGAATGTATCTCCGTCAACATCAGGAGTATCGTCGGCCGCACCGTTGCAGTTTTCATCGATGGAGTTGCAGGTGATTTCCGTGGCGCCGGGATTGATCAACGGATCAGTATCATTGCAGTCGACGCACTCGGAATATGTGTCGCCATCGACATCCGGTGTGTCATCGACAGCGCCGTTGCAGTTCTCATCGATGGAGTTGCAAGTGATTTCCGTGGCACCAGGGTTGATAGCCGGATCAGCGTCGTTACAGTCGCCATCGCAGACGGTGTAGGTGTCGCCGTCAACATCAGGAGTATCATCGGCGGCGCCGTTGCAATTCTCGTCGATGCCGTTACAGGTTATCTCCGTGGCGCCGGGGTTGATCAACGGATCAGCGTCGTTGCAGTCCACGCATTCGGAGTGGGTGTCACCATCGGCGTCAGGCGTATCGTCCGCAGCGCCGTTACAGTTCTCGTCGATGGAGTTGCAGGTGATTTCCGTAGCTCCCGGGTTGATGGCCGGGTTGGTGTCATCACAATCGCCGTCGCATACGGTGTAGGTGTCGCCGTCGGCGTCTGGTGTGTCATCGGCGGCGCCGTTGCAATTCTCGTCGATGCCGTTACAGGTTATCTCCGTGGCGCCGGGGTTGATCAGTGGATCGGCGTCGTTGCAATCGACGCATTCTGAGTACGTATCACCGTCGGCATCAGGCGTATCGTCGGCCGCACCGTTGCAGTTCTCGTCGATGGAGTTGCATGTGATCTCGGCAGCACCTGGATTGATCAGAGGGTCGGTATCGTCGCAATCGAGGTTGGCCGGATAAGTGTCGCCGTCCGCATCCGGGTAGTCGATAACGGTGATGTCCACCAGGTCCGGCAGGCTGTCGTCGGTTCCGTCGTTGACGATCAGGCGGAAGGTAAGTAGATCGTTGGCAGTCAGGTCGCTGGGCGCGGTGAAAGATGGAGACTCGGCGACAGGGTCCGACAGGCTTACGGCGGTCCCGCCGGTCTGGAACCAGTCGAAGGTCAGTGGGTCGGTGTCCGGGTCGGAGCTGCCGCTGCCGTCCAGCTGGACCGTAACGCCTTCATCCACGGACTGGTCCGTGCCGGCGTGGGCGACTGGAGGCTGATTGGCGGCGCCGCCGGTGATTTCCCGGACCTCGAATTCACTGAGCCCGATGTTGCGGGTGTCGGGGCTGGCGCTGTCCACCGTCAGTCGGACCTGATCAATGGTGCGGGTGCTGAACTCGTAGATACTGCTGCGGCCCCAGTTGTCCAGGGGGCCGATGACCAGAGACGAACCGTCGCTGAAGCTGAGGGTCGCCTGCTCCACATGGTCGTCGTCGTTGGGACGATCGAACAGCACGATCCGTCCGATGGTAATCGGGCTGGCCCAGTCGAGCTGGATCCAGGCTCCGTCCGTTCCACTGGCGGTGACCCACTCGCGGGTTTCGTCTTCCGGATAGCCGATGGGGAATCCGTCGATCGCCTTGAACGCTTCGGAGTTGGTTCGCTGGGTCGATGCGGTGGCAGTGGCGCCGAGCGCGGCATTGGGTCCGTATACCGGCGCCAGGGCAGCGCTGACGTCGATTCTTGCCGTATCAGGAGGGGTGGTTAGGACTCCGTCACCCACCACCAGTTCAAAGGTCAGGATGAAATGATCCGGCTGGCCGGTGGGGACGGTGAAGCTCGGGCTGGCGGCGGCAGAATCGGACAGGACCACCGTCGGGCCGTCTATCTGGGTCCATGCATAGGTTAACGGATCCAGGTCCGGGTCAAAGCTGCCGGTACCGTCCAGGATGACGAACGCGCCCTCGGAAACCGCCTGGTCCGTTCCGGCATCGGCCACCGGAGGGTCGTTGGAGCCAACCCGGACCTCGGGCCAGAAGAATTCGTCCTTGTGCACGAACCGCCCAATGTATCCGTTGACCGCCCCCTGGGTTCCGTGGGCGCCTACCGCTTGGTACTTGGGGTTGAGGGCGAAATTCTCCGACTGCAGCGCCAGGGGAACGTCCAGGCTTTCCCGTTCGCTCCAGAGCAGTCCCGAACCGGAAAGATCGGGGATCTCGTCGAAGTAGGCGGTGGGGTCGGTGGCGTTGGGCCATTCCTGAGTGGTATCAGGCCAGACAATGGTTTTATGGATAGTCGGGTTGTAGCCCGGAACGCTGAGGATCGCCTGATCGAGTGCGAGAACCAGCAGGATGGAGGTAGTGGCGTGGTCCGAGTGGTTTTCCTGCTCATGGGTGACGTAGATGTGGTCCGGTTGGTAGGTGACCAGGATGTCCTGAAGGTCTGTCAGGATATTGTGCCGGTTGTAGTCGGCCGCACTTCCGAACCGGTACGTGTGATAGTCGGCCCCGCCGAGGCCCCGGGTGCCGTAGGTTTCCGACTGGCCGTTGTGGGTGGTCAGCTGATCCCCGCTGTTCGGGTAGTTCAGGCGGAGGTCTTCCAGGTAGCCGTCGGGGTAACCGAGGAAAATCAGGTTGCTCTCGGTCATACCGAGGAAATCGATCTGGGCGGTTGAAGCTTCATCCTGCCGTTCGTGGCCACGGCTG
>JACXWD010000057.1 GCA_014764515.1 Candidatus Polarisedimenticola svalbardensis
GCATCTCGTATGATCCCGGCTTCTTGACCGCTCCGGACACGGCAACTTTTCGGGATTCGTATTCCTTGATGAATACGGTGACCTGGGGGTCCCGCACATAGCTCTCGCCCAGCAGCCGGGCGATGTGAATCTGCAGCTCGGTCTTGGTCAGGCCTGCAATCTGCATCCGGCCCAGGAGCGGCATGGTGATCGACCCGTCGTCGGCCACCCGGACGGTCTGGTCCAGTTCCGGGAGATTGAACACCCGGATCTCAAGAAGATCCTGCCGTCCGATCCGATAGTCGGCGCCTCGGGTAGAGAGCAGACCGACGGCGGGGTACGGATTCTCCGTTCCGGCCTCCACCGGACGCGCTTCCAGGACCTGGGGCTGGTCTTCCTGGGCGGCGGCCGGCACGGCCACCAGGGAGAGGAGCAGGCTCAGGATCAACGCGGTGCGAATCCGGCGGCGGATCGGGGTCTCAAGCATGTGTAATGTCCTCACCTTGAAGAATTTACCATATCAGAAGCCGACATCGGCCGAGAGGGTGATCGTCCGGCGGGACTGATTGAACCCTGTGACCGATGAAATCTGCTCCCGATCTCTTAATCGGAGGGCATATTCGATCTTTCTTCCCAGTTCGTTTTCAAAGATGCGCGCCACCACGCCGAGACTGTATTCCGTGACCCGGTCCCTGCGGGGCACTCCCTGGACCGGTTCGGGGATTTCCACCGTGCCCCTTGAATACAGGCCTTCCAGGCCGAAATAGCGGTTCAGGAACCGGGTCACCCGGATGCTGCGACGGTTGTCCAGCAGGTAGCTGTTGTTTTCCCAGACCGAGAAATCGACCCGGCGCTCCGCATCCAGCGTGATCCGTGAGGAGCCCTTCATGTGGTAGGTCAGGGCGGTTCGTCCCACGATCCCGCGATAGTCGGTGAGGGCCGGGTCGTCGTAGTCCAGCCTGGTGTAGCCGTAATGGATCCTTCCGGAGAGCGCCCCGCCAATGCCGAAGTCGACGCCGGGAAGGAATGTTCTCTGGTCCAGGTTCCGGACAACCCCGGGGAGTGAGCCTAGAAACGGATTGTCGAATTCCAGGGATCGATCGGCGATCTCCAGCGTCAGCCGGGTCCGCCCGACCAGGACATAGGCTCCACGGGCGGTCCACTTGTTTTCGGTGCGATCCTTGACATCCCCGATGGTGCGGTCCGTACTGCCGAAGTCTTCATCGGTATGGTTGAATTCGGTTCTTGCGTGCGCAAGCTCCACGGTGGTGCGCCAGCCCAGGCGCATGATCGCCCCGACGGCCACGGCGGCCGAGCGGCGGATCGTTCGTGCATCCTGCAGGTCTATCGGCCGCTCGTGAAGCCTGGCCAGCTCGGTATCCACAAACAGCCCTGCATTCCTGAACGGCAGCGTGAGCCGGTACCGACCGGTATGGTCCAGGGTGTTCAGTTCGTTGAATTTTTTGTAGAGCGTGTAGTCGATGTTCTCGGAGAAGGTCATGAACCCGCGGCTGCCCAGGAGAATCAGGCCGTCCAGGGCCGGGGTGACGGTGAGGGTGATGTCGCCTCGTGGGTCGCTGGCGTTATAGAAGACGTTGTCGTCGTGGCCGAAATTGGAGACGGCCAAACCGGGACGCACGCGCAGGAAACCCCATCGCAGATATTCCGACAGGTCGGGTGGCTCCAGAGGATCGTCGCCGGCCGCTATTGCAGGCTGGGCTGCAAACAGCAGACAGAGCGCGAGTCCGAGTATGCGTAGCGTGATACCCATGGCGGAAGGAGTCTATCGCCATTCCGGGTCGAATTCACCAGTGCAGGCTGTCAGCTCAGGGGACGAGGGGGCTCTGGACCAGTTCCTTATCCTTGACCGCCTCTTCCAGCAGGAGTCCGATCAGGATCGCTGATCCTGTTACAAGAAGGGCTGCGGTCAGGGGGTTTTGCCAGATGGTAGCGCCCTTGGTGTCCGAGTCTTCCTCGTCCGCAACGTCCAGCACAACCTCCACCAGGTGGTTCTGGCCCGGGGCGAGGCTCACCGGATTCGGGACGAGGTAAAGACCTCCGTCCTGCTCCAGGCCGATCTCGTAGGTCGCCGCCGGCAGTCCATCCACCTTGAACGTGCCGTCGGGGCCGGTGGACTCGGAGGCGTAAAACCTGCCGCTGGCCGGATCGGCCATGTGGACCTGTACCCCGGAAAGCGGTGTCCGGCTCCCGGCGTCCAGGACGATGCCGGTGAGGGCCGAGCCCTCGGATGCTGCGAATGCCGGTGACATGCACAGGGGCAGAAGGCAGACCAGGATGATGGAGATCATCCTTGAACGAGTACGGCCGGTGGACATCTGGGGAACCCTCCTCGACCCGTCGGAACGGGCTATTCAGGAGAACAACATAATGATGCTCGCGTCGTGGGTCAAGCTCGGTGGTTTTTCCAACGAAATCGTGACCTTCCATGGCCTTCATGATCTAATGGGATGGAGGCATCGGGCCGATGGAGGAATACGTAGATGCAGACCGACAGGGACCGCCTGAGGGACCTCCTGAAAGAACATTCGTTGATGTTCGGGGAGTTTGTCCTCGTTTCAGGCAAGAAAAGCAATTTCTACTTTGATTCCAAGAAAACCACCATGATCCCCGAGGGTGCCTATCTCGTCTCCCGGGAGATCCTGCGGGTCATCCGGGAGGAGGGTATCGAGGCCGATGCAATCGGGGGAATGACCCTGGGCGCCGACCCTATCGTCTGTCCGGTGGCCGCCCTGAGTCACCTGGAGGGCCCGCCGCTTCGTGCGTTCATCGTGCGGAAGGAAGCCAAGGGCCACGGCACCGGCAGGCAGATCGAAGGGAACCTCAAGCCGGGAAGTCGTGTCGTGGTTGTGGACGACGTGGTAACCACCGCAGGCTCGACGCTCAAGGCGATCGACGCGGTGCTGGAGGCCGGCTTCACCATCGCCGCCGTGATCTCTCTCGTGGACCGGGAAGAGGGCGGTACGGAGAAGTTGACGCGCTGGCCGTATTTCCCGCTGTATCGTCGCTCGGAGATTTTCACATCGGTGGCACCCTGAACCGGAGGACCTGACTATGAACCGAATCGTTGCAATCGTCGCTGTTGTCGTGCTGGTGCTTCCCGTATTCGGGGCTGAGCCAGGCGGGATGACCGGCAGGCTTTTGGGCGTGGACGGCCGGCCGGCTGCCGGCTTCCAGGTTGTCCTCGTATCGGCGGATGGTCAGCCTGCGGACAAGACCGGGACCGATTACCAGGGTGCCTACAGCTTTGATCAGGTTTCACCGGGGGAGTACGGCATCGGGATCATCAGCCCGGAGGGGGACGTCTCCCCGGTGCTGGCCGCTCCGACTCCGGTGACCGCCGGAGAGGTTGTGGTTCGGGACATCCGGCTGCTGACCGCCGGCGATTCGCCGGTCCTCCTCGCTCCGGCATCCGGCGGCCTCGGCGTCTGGTGGGCCGGCCTGAGCCCCGGCGCGAAGGTCTGGACGGTCATGGGGACCCTGGTCGGCATCGGACTGGTCTACGGGGCGACCCAGGATGACGATGATCGTTCCGAGACGCCGGTGTCGCCGTTCCGGGTTGACTAATAGAAACGCCCTATCGTTTCGACCACCTGCTCCAGCATGGCCGGCGTGAGTTCCGGATAGACCGGGAGGGAAAGCACCTCGGCACACGCCCGTTCCGCCTCCGGAAACGACCCTTCGCCGTATCCCAGTTCCTGAAAGCATTCCTGTTGATGCAGCGCCACCGGGTAATACACCGAATGGCCGACGCCGGCCTCGTTCAGGTGGGCTCTCAGCCGATCCCTGTCTTTCGCCCGCAGGGTGTACTGGTTGAAGATGTGCCGGCCGGTACCGGTGCGGCGAGGCAGACGGACGGCGCCGGCTTCCACCAGGCCGGATTCGGCGAACAGGGCGTCGTACCGCTTTGCATTCTCGGCCCGTCCCTGTCCCCACAGGTCCAGCCGGGGTAGCTTGACCGCCAGCACCGCCGCCTGCAGGGCGTCCAGGCGGCTGTTCCAGCCCACATCCTCGTGGTGGTACATCTGCACACCACCGTGTACCCGCAGGGACCGCAGTCTCTCGGCCAGTTGTTCGTCATCGGTGACCACGGCGCCGCCGTCGCCGAACCCTCCCAGGTTTTTGGACGGGAAGAATGAGTAACAGCCCAGTCGTCCGAGGGTTCCAGCGTGTCCCGAACCGCCGCCATCCGGCGCTTCGTAGGTGGAGCCGAGAGCCTGTGCCGCATCTTCCACCACCGGAATGTCATGGGCGGCAGCGGTTTGGAGGATCGGCTGCATGGCGGCGCACTGGCCGAACAGGTGCACCGGCAGGATGGCCCGGGTGCGTGGGCCGATCGCCTCGGCCAGTTTTTCCGGGTCCATGTTGAAGCTGCCGGGATCGATATCGACGAATCGCGGCCGGGCGCCGACCTTGTAAGCGCAGGAGGCGGTGGAAAAAAACGAGAACGGGGTAGTCACGACCTCGTCGCCGGGTCCGATGTCCAGGGCCGCCAGGGCCAGGATCAGCGCATCGGTGCCTGAGGCGCACCCGACGGCATGGGAGGCGCCGACGTACTGTTCCAGGCTCTCCTCGAACTTGCGCACAACCGGTCCCAGGACGAAATACTGGGACTCCACGACCTGCCTGATCGCTTCGTAAATCTCTTCCCGCATGGTTTCGAACTGTGCCTTGAGGTCCAGAAGGGGAATTTGGCTCATCCGCGGATTATATCCTGCCCCCGGTCCCGGTGGTAGAATGCGAACCTTCCCTCTCGAACGAGGAAGAGGAGCAAGGTTTGGACCGTCGTCTCAGGCATGCCGCACAACTCTATTGCTTCTTCATCTTCGGGGTGTTCCTGGTGGTGGCGCCCTGGTCCCTGATATGGGATCACATGGTGGTGTCTATCTCGCCGTCGGGACTGGCCGGCGTTCTGAGGACGGGATGGGTGCGAGGTGCCGCCAGCGGCCTCGGTGTGCTGGACCTTCTCCTGGCACTCCAGCAGGTCGGCCTGCTGGCCCCCAGGATCCGGGAGGGCTGAATGGCAGCGGGGACAGCGGTGCTTTCGGTCCATGCCTCCGACACCCACGGGGATGGTCTCCTGGCCGACGGCACTGTCTTTCGCGACATGCAATGCTCCCCGATGCTGGTGACCACCGCCGTTCTCTCGTCAGCCCAGGGACGTGTGGACGCCCTGGAACCGGTTTCGCTGGGGCTTCTGGCCCAGCAGTTCGAATCGATTCTTGAAGGCGGCCGGCCGGATGCGGCCAGGATCGGGATAATGGCGGGCCGTGAGCAGGTGGAAATGGTTGCCGCCATGCTCAGGATCTTCCAGGTGCCCAACGTGGTGCTGGCCCCGGTGCTTCGGATCGGCAAGACTCCGATCCTGTCCGAAGAGGCGATGGACGCCCTGATCGGGTCCCTTCTTCCCGATGTCCGCGTACTGGCGGTACGGGCCGGCGACCTGGAACTCCTGACCGGTCAGCGTGCCGAGAGTCTGGACGAGTTGCGCAGCGCCGCCGACATACTGCGGAAGCGGGGCGCCGGTGCGGTGCTTGTGAGCGGGGGGATTCGGAAGGGCAGGGTGCTGGACGTTCTGGATGACGGTGGCGAGGTTACGGTGCTGGATACGACCCGGCTCTCCGTTTCCCGGGTGGACGGCCTGGCAGGCGCCCACGCCGCAGCAGTGGCCGGGCACCTGGCCAGGGGCCTGGACCTCCGCCAGGCTGCAGCGGCGGCGCAGCGCTATGTTGCGCTCCGGTTGCAGCGCGGCCGGTGATCAGGAGGGCTTGCGGAATGTCCCCAGCAGCTTCCCTATGTTACGGTTCAGGGCATGATCACGGGATACGAAACTGAACGGTGGCTGGCCACGCCGGTCCAGCCTGGCGAGTTCCGATTGGAGAGCGCTGTGATCCGGCGAAATCCGCAATCCCCGCTGGAAGGCGTCCAGGGCCCGGGTGGTCTTGCCGGCTCTGGCGTAGACCCTGCCCAGGTTCAGGAGGACATCCGGGTCGTGGCTGTTGAGCTTGACAGCCCTTTCACACAGTTCCACCGCTTCCTTGCCGTTGACCCCTTCCCGGGCCAGGCTGTAACCGTAGTAGGAAAGGTAGCGGATCCAGAGGCGTCCCTTGCCCCGGTCCTTGTCGATCTGCATTGCGGAGCGGAAGTAACGTGTGGCCTCGGCATCCCGACTGTCCACCAGGGCCATCAATCCGTTCCGAAAGCTGTTTTCGGCAGTGAGAATACTCATAGTGCGCACCTCAAATATGCAATGTCTGCACATATAGATACGCAAACAGGCCGACTCTATCCATTACAATATTTTGATATCAACAGTTAAAACAGAGGATTGGATATGTCTTTGGAACGCTGTATGGAATTTCCGGTTTTCCGGACCGCAGTGTTGGCGCTGCTTGCCGGTCTTCTACTGGTCGGTTGCTCACAGGATTCGGCTACCCGCATCGAGAATATCTACTCCTTGCAGGCCGATCCGACGGAAGCGAATCTGGAACGGGTCCGGAAGGAGCTGGACAATCCGGACGGCGACGTCAGGGCGACAGCCCTCCATGTCCTGGTCACACAGCCTGTGGCGGACGGTTCGGACCTGGCCCTCACGTTCCTCGAGGATGAACACCCGTTCGTTCGCATGACCGCCGCCATCCTGCTGGGAGACCTGCAGGAACAGCAGGCGGTCCCGGAGCTGGGCCGCCGTCTGACAGATGATGAAGACTGGCATGTCCGGCAGCGGGCGGCGGAAGCGCTGGCCAAGGTTGGCGGTGAGGAGGCGGCCGGGCTCCTGCGAGCCGGGTTCAACGATCCGATCAAGGAGGTTAGAAGGGCCAGCATTATGGGCGTATCCAGGGTGTCGCCGGCCGACTCCCTGGACGGCCTGGTGGTCCTCCTCAGGGAAGATCCGGAATGGGAGGTCCGTGTCCAGGCTGCCCGGGCCCTGGCCGGTCTGGGCATGAGCGAGGCGATCCCGGACCTCCAGGCCGTGGTTGATGAAGATCCCAACGAATTCGTCCGTGCTGCAGCGGCCCATGCGGTCAAGGTCCTGGGCACGGAGTAAGCCGGTCGCCTTTCGTGACGATCCGTTGTATATTTGCGGTTCCGTCGGTTCACTCGGACCGATGCTTTCCTGGAACCCCTCCGTGAGTGATACCGATCATACCGGCGCAGGCCGGTACACCCTGACCGTGGATGGAGACGGCGGCCTGGAAATGCAGGGCGGCGGCGGGAGGCGTTTCGCGTTCCGCCCGGCGCCGGGCGGCTGGACCGTCCAGGGCTCCGGCTCAGGAAGCCCCAGGAGGCTGATACGGCGTCCCGATGGGGTGATGATTCTGGAAGAGGAGAGGGATGGGGGCCACCTGATGGCGACCTGGACTCCGGTCCAGACCGGAATGCCGGCTGTATCAGGTGGAACCGTTTTACTGGCCGACGGCGACCTGTTTCAGGTGCTGGACCGGCCGGGTCCGGTCCACGGCTACGACCTGGTCGGATGGCAGGGTGGTGGAGCGTACTTCGCCACCGGCTCTGGTGACGGCTCGCTGCAGCTGGTGATTCATCCTGCAGGGCAGGCCCTTCTGGAGGAGGACCGCGGTGAAGTGGTTCTGGCGATTTTTGTAGCGGTTGCAGCCGGCCTTTGGTCGGTGCAACAGGATTAGACCCTGACGCGACCCACACACCGGTGTGGAACGGCGTTTCCGAGGAAACTGAAACATGACAGACGGCAGCGACAGGAACGGTACGTCAGACGGCGGCCAGCGCCGGGGCCGGAGACGGCGGGGGCGGCGCAGCGGCGGCGGCGGCGGAGGAGGCAATCGCCGTCCGGCCCGCTCCCAGCAGAAGCGGACCGGGCCGCCGAGGAAACCGGAAGGTGAAGCAACGCTCGAAGTCTCGGGTGTGTTCCAGGTAGGGAGTCGGGGAGACGGTTATCTCCGGTCTCCTGCCGACAATTACGAGGCAGCGTCCGGCGATCCGTACCTTCCGCCGGAGCTGGTTCAGGAACTGGAGTTATGTGGCGGCGCCGAGTTCGCCGGATGGGCGATCCCGGCTGCAGGCGGCCAGGGTCCGGCCTGGGTCGAGAGAGCCGAAACCGTCGGCCGGGTTGCACCGGACGTCTGGAAGAAGCGGACACCGTTCGGCAAACTGGTGGCTGAAGATCCGAGTGTACGTATCCGCCTGGAACATGCCAGCGACGAGATCTCCACCCGTGTAGTGGACCTGATGACGCCGATCGGCCGCGGCCAGCGCTGTCTGATCGTTGCTCCGCCCAAGGCCGGCAAGACAGTGCTCCTGCAGAAGATCGCCGCAGCGGTCACCGCCAACCATCCGGACATCCATCTGATTGTCCTGCTGGTGGACGAGCGGCCGGAAGAGGTGACCGACATGCGCCGCACGGTGCAGGGTGAGGTCGTCGCCTCCTCCAGCGACGAGCAGGTTGAAAACCATGTCCGTGTCTGCGAGATGGTGATGGAGCGGGCCAAGTCCCTGGTGGAGACCAACCATGATGTGATTATCCTCATGGATTCCATCACCCGGATGTCCCGGGCGTACAACAATCAGCAGAAAGGATCGGGGCGTGTCCTTTCAGGCGGTATCGACGCCAGGACCATGGAGAAGCCGAGGAAGTTTTTCGGAGCTGCCCGCAACGTGGTGGACGGCGGCTCCCTCACGGTAATCGGGACCGCACTGGTGGATACCGGTTCCCGGATGGATGAAGTGATCTTCCAGGAGTTCAAGGGGACCGGCAATACCGAAGTCGTCATGGACCGGGGCCTGTTCGAAAAGCGCATCTTCCCGGCCATCGATATAGCGGCCAGCGGAACCCGCAAGGAAGAAAAGCTGTTCACCCCCCAGGAGCATCAGCAGGTCACTCTCCTGCGCAGGGCTCTGGCCAGCTCAAGGGCGGCGGAGGCGATGCAACTGCTGGTGGACCGGCTCGGCAAGTACAAGACGAATGCGGAATTCCTCAAAGGACTCCGCGGCTAGCCAGGACATTCATCCCGATGCGTTGACGATCCCCCCCATCGCACCTAGATTCTGTACTGGAGAATCAACACTGTGCTTTGGGGACCGAACCACTGGGATAGCATTAGGCCGGATGACCCGCCCCCGGATGATACCGGTGACACCACCGATATTCTCCGTTCTACCCTTCTGCAGATCCCGCGACGCGAGACCAAGACCGTGGCCGATCTGGGATGTGGTGAAGCGTCCCTGACCCGGTTCCTGGCTGCCCACTTCCTGAAAGTTACGGCTGTGGACTTCGCACCGGAAACCCTGTTCCGGAACCGGTCCGAATCCGCCGGCCCCAACGTCACCTTCCGCCGTCGGGATCTCAGTGACCTGACTCCGTTCCGGAGCTGTTTCCACGTCGCCGTCGCGGCCCGGTCCATTGCCGGGTCCAGCACATCCGATGTAGACCGGATCCTGTCCCAGATCTGGGGCAGCCTGGTGGAAGGGGGCGTACTGATGGCCACCCTCCCGGCAGGGATGGAGAGGGATCGGCCGGTATCCCTGGCGGTGGCGGCCCCCCACAGGCCCCGTGGCCCGTTCCATGAAATGGAGCTGCAGTTCAGGCTGCTGCGGGTCGGCTTCCAGGGTGTCCGGATCCGGAGACTGGAGGATCCTGACGGATCGATGCTCCTGGCACTGGCGGTTCGCCGGGGATTGAACTGACCCGATCCCGATCTGCGGTCAGAGCATGGCCAGTTGTCCGCAGGCGGCCCTGGCGTCACGCCCCCGGCTCCAGCGTACCGAAACGGGGATCCCCATATCCAGCAGGGTGTCCCGGATCTTCCGAACCCGGTGGTCATCGGGAGATTCGAACTCCAGCCAGTCCGGCACCGCGTTGAACGGGATCAGGTTCAGCTTGGCGTGGTGATCCCTTACGATCCTGGCCAGGCGCCGGATGTCGCCATCGGAATCGTTGACGCCGGCGAGAAGCACATATTCGAAGGTTACGGGATCCCTGGACTGGAGGCTGAACTGCCGGCACGCATCCAGGAGCACCGCCAGCGGGTACTTGCGGTTCACCGGCATCAAACGGTTCCGGACCTCATCGGTGGTGGCGTTGAGTGAAACCGCCAGCCGGGGCCGAATCGGCTCTCCGGCCAGGCGGATGATGGCCGGGACCATGCCTGCTGTGGACAGCGTCAGCCGTTTCCTCGACCAGCCGGGTCCGGACGGATCGGTGAGCAACCGGGTGGAGGCGGTGACGCCGTCATAGTTGTGCAGCGGCTCTCCCATGCCCATGTAGACGATATTGCAGGGTGCATCTCCCAGGTCGCGATCCTCCACAAGGAGATGGACCTGCCCCAGGATTTCCCCGGCGGTCAGGTTGCGCTTGAGGCCCATCTTCGCCGTCAGGCAGAAAGTGCAGCCCAGGGCGCAGCCGACCTGACTGGAGAGGCAGAGGGTCGTGCGGTCGTCCTGGATCATGGATACCGCTTCGATCTGGCCCCCTTCCGGCAGGTCGATGCGGTACTTGATGGTGCCGTCGTCGTCCCCGGCGGTCCCGGAGATCGTCCCCGGCTCGATGCGGTACCGTTCCGCCAACCGCTCCCGGAGGTTTTTCGGCAGATCGGTCCATCCCCCAGGGTCCAGAACCCGGCGGTGGTACATCCAGCGGTAGATCTGGTCGGCGTGAAACCGTGGAACTTCCAGCGGTTCCAGTACCGATCTCAGTTCTTCCCGTTCCATGCCGTACAGATTGGGTTTCGATTCAGCCATCGCCTCATTAGGACATTTCGGCCCCATCGCCGCAAGCGGTCCGTCTTGACGCCGCCGGACCCCTCCGCTAGCCTGCGTTATTGCTACTCATTCCAGTGGAGATGGATGTGAAACGAGAACAGGTCGCCATGCTGGTCGGGGGATTCGCTTTCGGAGTGCTGGTCGGGTTCGGCCTGGCCCAGATCGGCGGAGGCCCGGAGCAGCCCGTAACGTCCTCGGCGCCCCAACAGCGCCAGGCGCCGCCGCCGTCCCAGCCCCAGGCAAGTGCACCGATGCTGGAAGAGATCGGCAGGTTGCGGGAAGCCCTCAAGGTGGATCCGGACAACCTGGTCGTTCTGAAGCGGATGGGGAACCTGTACCACGACGCCCAGATGTGGTCCCAGGCGGTGGAGTTCTACGAGAAGGCGGTGCGGTTGAGCCCTGACGATCCGAATCTCCTCACCGATCTCGGCACCTGCTACGGCGGGATGCGCCGTAACGACGAGGCGGTGGCGATGTTCAGCCGCGCCAACGCCCTGGACCCGAACCACTGGCAGTCGCTGTACAACACGGTGATCATTGCAGGCTTGAACGGACACGATTTCGAAACCGCGGAGGCGGCCCTTGCGAAGCTTGCGAACCTGCCGGCAGGCCAGCCGCAAGTGCCCCAGCTGCGCCAGGCCCTTGAAAAGGCCAGGGCGGAACATCCCGACTGATGTTGCGTTACCTCCTGTGGGCCGTCCTGGCCTTCAGTCTCGTGCGCCTGGTGTCCAGGCTGTTCAGGCCCGAAAGGGCGCAGTCGCCGCCATCTGCCCAGGCCGCCGAACCTGGGGTTCTGGTTCAGGATTCGGTCTGCGGCACTTTCGTGGATCGCTCCCGGGCGTTGACCGCCAGGGATCAAACCGGAGAGGTTCGCTACTTCTGTTCGGAAGCCTGTCGTCGAAAAGCCCGTTAAACCAAACAATCTCCGCTGAATACTCGATTGCCTGACCGGATTCGGGGACCTATATTCCGAATACGGACAGAAGAACAATCTTTTCTTGCAGGGAGAGGCGGAATGGACCGGCAGGACAACGAATCGTTACACCAGAGAGCTTCCGAGCATTATCTGCAGGGAGAATACGGATCGGCCCTGGAAATCTGGCAGGCCATCCACGACCAGACGCCACAGGACGAACGAGCCGTCGAGGGCATCCGGCTCTGCGAAGTGATGTCTGAGAGCAAGACCGTGCCGGAGCCGGAAGACGGCGCCGGGTTCGACCTGGCCCCGGAGGAAACGGTCCCCGACATCGACCTCACCCTGGACGATGGGGAGGAAGAAGTGCCGGGCTTCGAGCTGCCAGGCGCCGACCGTGAACATGAAGACGCGGTGGAACAGGTGCTCCTGGACCTGGACCAGCTGCCGGAGAACACCGCCGAGCCGATGCCGGATTCAGACACCCGGCTGGACGCCGCCGCTGCAGCCGAGCTGTTGAATCGCCAGGGTCAGCTTCTTGAGGATGCCCGCACCGCCAGGGACGAAGGCCGCCTGGACGATGCCACGGCTGTTCTCGCCCGGCTGTTTATCCTCGACGAGCAGAACGCGGAAGGGAGAGCGCTGGAAGCGGAGATTCTGGAACACGGCTCCAAGGCTGCCTACGAGGTTGAAGACAAGATAGCCGAAGCGGTTCAGTGGATGGAGAGCGGTCGTCTGGAAGACGCCGAGTCGAACCTGCGGAGGGTTCTGGACATATCGCCGGCTCACCAGGAAGCGGAGCACTACCTGGAACAGGTGCTCCAGCGTATGGAAGAGGCCAGCAGTGCCGGTGAAGAACCGGCTGCGGAACCGGCCGATTCCAACATGGATCATGGGGCGGTGCATCTGGACACAGGGGAAGCGGAAGAGATCGCCCTGGGAGGCGCGATTCCCGGTATGGAGCCGATCGGTGATCCGATGATGGATGAGCCGGTTCAGGAACTGGAATTCGGCGACCCCGGCGAAGAAGTTGCCGGGGAGCCGTCAGGAAAGCCCGGTTTGCTGAGCAGCAGAAACATCATCCTGGCGGTGGTGTTCCTGATCATGGCCGCAGCCGGCTGGTACTTCGCTCGCAACCTGCTGGGGGGAGGGTCCGCACCTGCAGCAGAGCCGGAGCAGGCCTCATTCGCCAACCCGGCGGCCGGTGGGGCCGATGCGGCAGTGGAACGGACTACCGAGGAACTGATCCAGCAGGCCGATGCCCTGAGCCGCTCGACGGATGAAGTCTCGAAGTCGGCGGCGGAGCGGATTCCCGGCCTGGTCCAGGAGGCCGGCCGGCAAATGGAAGAGGCGGACTACGCCTCGGCAGTGATCACCTGGAACAAGGTCCTGGAACTGGATCCGGGGCATACCGGCGCCAGGCGCGGCCTGGAGGACGCCGGGCGGAGCTACCGGGAATGGCAGTCCCGTTCCGCCGATCTGGTGCGGGCCGGGTATGTGTTCGAGGAAGGGGACTACTCTTCGGCTCTGAAGATCCTGTATCGCCTTCCTGAGGACATCCAGCCTGAAAAGGTTCTTATACACAAGGTCAACGGCTGGTACAACATGGCGGTGATCTCACTGAAGGCCGGCAGGCTCGATCAGGCCCTTCTGCGGTTCGGGGAAATCGAACTCCTCGCTGTTGAAGACAGCGCCGCCGCCGAGCTTCAGGCGTTCGCCGAGTCGTACCAGGGCCGGGAGAAGGACCGGGCCTTCTACCAGGACGTGAACGACCTGACGTTCAGAACCTTCGACGGGAAATAACGCCTGCCGGCCTAGTGCCGGAAGTGCCTGCGTCCGGTGAGCACCATCGCCATGCCGTGCTCGTTGGCGGCCTGGACCACCTCTTCGTCCCGGATACTGCCACCCGGCTGAATCACGGCAGTGATGCCGGCGTCGTGGGCGGCGTCGATACCGTCGCGGAACGGGAAGAAGGCGTCGGAGGCCATGACCGCCCCTTCCAGGGACGACTGGGCCTTGAGGGCGCCGAACCGGGCTGAATCCACACGGCTCATCTGGCCGGCGCCGATCCCCACGGTCCGTCCGGGGCGGCAGTAGACGATGGCGTTGGACTTGACGAACTGTCCCACCACCCAGCCGAAGCTCAGTCCCAGCCATTCCTCCTCGGTTGGCTGTCGCGATGAGGCAACCTTGCACTCACGTACGTTTTCGCCCTGGGTGTCCCAGTCCTGAACCAGCAGGCCGCCTGCGACCCGGCGAAGATCGTGGCCGTCCCGGCTGTAATCCGACAGATCGCCGGTGGCCAGGAGCCGCAGGTTCTTTTTCTTCTTGAGGGCCTTCCGGGCCTCCTCGGAGAAGGCAGGGGCGATGACCGCTTCGTAGAAGGCGCCCTTGATCGCCGTGGCCGCCGCCTCGTCCACAGGCCGGTTGAATGCGATTACGCCACCGAAGGCGCTCACCGGGTCGCAGGCCAGGGCGTCCCGGAACGCGGTAGCCACATCGGCGCCCAGGGCGGCTCCGCACGGGTTGCCGTGCTTGATCACGGCACAGGCCGTTGAATCGAAAGAGGCGGCGATGGCCAGCGCCGAATCCAGGTCGAGGATGTTGTTGAACGACAGTTCCTTGCCTTGCAACTGGTCGGCGTTGGCCACCGTAGGCAGATCACTGCCGGGATCACGGTAGAACGCCGCCGTCTGGTGAGGGTTTTCGCCGTAGCGCATGTCCTGGACCTTGGTGTACGCGAGGCCGTAGGAAGGCGGGTACCCTTCGCCGGCGTCGCCCCGGCACTGTTCGGCCAGGTAGCCGGCGATGGCGGTGTCGTAGCGGGCGGTGTGGTCGAAGGCGGCGGCGGAGAGTCGCAGGCGGGTTGTTTCGGACAGGCCGCCTTTCTCCTTGAGCTCGTCCAGCACCCCATCGTAGTCATCAGGCGAAACCAGCACCCCCACATCCCGGTAGTTCTTGGCGGCTCCCCGGACCATGGATGGTCCACCGATATCGATCATCTCAACGGCGGAGGAGAGGGTGGTGTCCGGTTTGGCGATGGTGTCGCCGAACGGGTACAGGTTCACCACGACCAGGTCGATGGCCAGGATGCCGTGTTCGTCCAGGTGAGCCATGTGCTCGGGGTTGTCCCGGATCGCCAGGATCCCGCCATGGATCTTCGGGTGCAATGTCTTGACCCGTCCCCCCAGCATCTCGGGGAACCCGGTGTAGTCCGATACCCGGGTGACCTCGATCCCGTTTTCGCCCAGCAGGCGGGCGGTGCCGCCGCTGGAGAGGATTTCAACGCCCAGGGAGGCCAGTTCCCGGCAGAAATCAACGATTCCCTCTTTCCTGTAAACACTGATGAGGGCTCGCCTGACTCGCTGTTCCATGTTCTGTTCTCCGTCAGTTGGCGATGTCTTTGGGGGGCAGTTTCAGGTAGGGTGTCCGGCCCAGATCCCCATGGGCGCGGTTCCAGGCATCCAGCCAGATCCGGACGATATCGTTGACCGTCCTCGAATAAGACAGTGAACCTACGGCAAACGGAACCGAGCGGTCGTCGAAGAACGTCGCCGCGGGAGGGTCGCCTGCCCGGGCGTAGACCGCTGCAATCTTGCGATCGTTCTCCGCAGAGCGGGCCAGCACCTGTTCGATGTACCCGGCCCGGTCCAGCGGCTGTTCCCGAAAATCCCCGTGGCCGTAAAATACAAGCGGGAACCGGTCCAGCCGCTGTTCCACGAATTTTGCGAAATGGGTGTAGTGCCCGCCACCATCTTCGCCTGCCGCCAGGGGCGGGAAGCCGGCGTCGGCGATGGTATGGGCCAGTGCTCCGAACCGCCCTGCGATCTGGCCGAACGGCTGCAGGCTGTCTACCGCTTCCACCAGCCGGTCCGACCCCTCTGCAGCCCGTTTCGGCAGAAGGCCGGGAGCGTGCTCCGGTCCGCCCTCGGTGGCCATCGGTTCCAGGGTCCCGCGCAGCAGAGCTTCACGATGGGTCACAAGCAGGGTTCGCAGGGAGCGGGGCATCAGCTTGACGGCGTCGTCCACCATCCGGATGCGGGTTTCGGCGGTCCAGGAGGCCGAGGGGGTGACGCCGCAGAAGAAAACCAGCAGGGCTAGAACAGTCGTTCTCAACGGGACGCTGCCCGCTCTCCTTCCACCGGCACCATCGGCAGGGCGACGCTTCCTTCCTGGGACTGGTACAGCATCATCTTGACCGGCACCAGCAGGTCATTGTTGGCCGCCTGGGGGTTGATCTTCGGATCGCCCAGCGTCGGGTCCAGGGTAAGGGCGGTGGCGAACTCCTTGATCGCCCTGTCGTAATCCGAACGTGCGTAGACGGCGCCCAGGTTGTAATGGGCCTTGGCGTTGTTCGGATCCAGCCGGATCGCCTTCTGGAACGACTGGCCGGCCTCGGCGACCTGGTTGAATCGCATCTGGGCCGTGCCCAGGTTCAGCCAAAGGGTCGGGTTGTCGGGAGCGGCCCGGGTGGCCGACTTGTACATGGTGACCGATGCCGGGAGGTAGCCTTCCTCGGCCAGGTACGATCCGAACGCCGCCATCTCGATCGGGGTGGCGCCCTGGTCCATGATCGCCATATGGGCCCTGCCGGTTTCGTCGTTCATGATGGAGCTGTTCCGGAGTCGGTCCAGGATCTGTCCCGCGTCCCGCCTGCTGCCGGTGGCCTGGGCGCCTGGTGTGCCTCTGGCGCTGCGCTTCGATCTCCGTGTGCCGGAAGCCTGGGCGGTACCCTCGGTTCGCCGGGCCTTGCGCCGTGAGAACCAGCCGGAACCATCCTTTTCCTGCTCCGCTCCGGCCGCTTGTTCCTTCTTCTGCTTCTTCTCTTTTTCCTCTTTGGCGGGAGCCGTTTTACCGGCATCCTTTTCCGCCTGCCTGGCCTCTTTCTTTTTGATGTATTCGTCGATGCGGGCCTGTTTGGCCTCTTCGGCCGTCTGCTCCGCGGTCTGCGGGTCGTCTGCGGAGAGCGCGGACGAGGCAGGGAGAAGGGACAGCGCGGCAAGCAGCACCAAGGTAGAGCAGGTTCTCATGGTTCGGACCTCGAATATGCGCCGGATCGGCCTGGTTCCTGGAAACAGGTATTCTACTACGATTTCCCGGCCCGGGCCTTGAGATGGACCTTGTCCTCCTCAACGACGATCCGCAGTTCGATGTTGTGGCAGTCCGATTTCTTCCGGAGGCGGCTGGCCTGGCTGCTGATCCCCTTGACGAACTTTTCGAAGGAAATACTGGGTGTTTTCCCTTCAGCCCGGCACCGTTCCGCCAGGTAGCGGGCATGCAGTTTCTTGAGTTCCGCTGTGTCTTTTTCCGGATCGCTGATGGTGCACCGGTTCGAATCTTGCCGGCGGTTGTCCCGCAGATGGGCCACCGCAGGGATGGGGCGTTCGCCCTCTTCCCGGGAGCGCATCGTCTTCCCCCAGAGCTCGGACAAACTGTTGAAACGGCTGACCAGGGAGTTGAAATGGAACCGGTCGGCGTAGCGCTGGATCGGTTCGTTGGAGTTGCGGCGGATCAGCCGTTCGAGCTCGTCCCGGAGTTCCACGGGCTGGAGCGGGATGGAGCCGGCGAAGAACATGTCATACTTGATCTTCAGCTGCCGGATTCCGCTCTCAAGCCTCGATATGTCCGCTTCGATCGACATCATTGCGTAACTCCGCCGGCACCAGGACCGCCCTCATTTGGCGCCCAAAAACGTCTCAGGGTATATATATGGCCCGGAAACACGAGAAGCAAACACGGAAAACAGTGAGATTAGGGACATTGTGGGACAGATTCAAAATCTATTAAGGAAATTCCCTTCACTAGATGCGGTTCTGGAGGATCCAGGCTTCAAACCGGTGGTGGAACGTTTCGGCCGGGAGCTTGCGACGCGCCTGCTGCGGCGGGAACTGGGTCGGTTGCGCCAGTCGGTTCTGGACGGCGCCGATCTGCCGGAGGGGGCGGTCTCCATCGCAGCTCTGGCCGCAGGAACCGTCGGCGCCGGTGAGGCGCTCCTGGCCCCTTCCCCGGTGACGGTGGTGAACGCCGGCGGGGTGGTGGTCCATACCAACCTGGGCCGCTCCCTGCTGGGAGACCGGGCCGCGGACCGGGTGGCGGAAGCCGCCCGGGGTTACATGACCCTGGAGTACGACCTTGAGACCGGCGGCCGGGGCAGCCGCATGGCTCATTTCGACAGGCTGATGGACGACCTGTTCCCCGGGTACGGTTTCCTGATCGTCAATAACAACGCGGCTGCGATCCTGATCGCTCTGAAGGCGCTGGCCGGCGGGCGTGAAGTGGTGGTTTCAAGAGGCGAGCTGGTGGAGATCGGCGGCTCGTTCCGGGTCCCGGATATTTTCTCAGCTTCCGGAGCTCTGCTCCGGGAGGTCGGCACCACCAACCGCACCCGGGTGGAAGACTTCACCGCCGCAACGACGGAGAACACCGCCGCCTGGCTCAAGGTCCATACCAGCAACTTCCGGATCGTCGGCTTTACGGAAGAGCCGGCACTGGCAGGGATGGTTACCGCTTCCCGGGAAAAAGGTGTCCCACTGATCGTGGACTGGGGCAGCGGCGACCTGGCCGACCTGGGCGGCCTGGGCATCCGGGACGAGATGCCGGTGCAGAAAATCCTGGAAGCAGGCGCCGACGTGGTGACCTTCAGCGGCGACAAGCTGCTGGGCGGTCCCCAGGCCGGCTTCGCCGTAGGCAAACCGGACCTGATTGCGAAGATGAGGAAAGATCCACTCTCACGGGTCTGCCGGCTGGACAGGCTCAAGATCTGCGCCCTCAGGGAGACCCTGGCCTCCTATGTCATGGGGACCGAGTTCGAAGACGTGCCGACCCTGAAGATGCTGGCGCTGACCCCTCAAGAGATCAAAACGAGAACCGAGGCGGTGATCGGGGAAGCCACAAGCCGGGGAGCTGATGCAACCCGCATGAGCACAAGGCCCGGCGTTTCCCGAACCGGCGGAGGATCGTCGCCTACCGGGGAGCGCCCCACCACACTCCTGGCGGTGGCCGGCAGGAACGGCGACGAAGGACGGCTGGAAGCGAAACTGCGGAAGGGGAGTCCTGCGGTGATCGCCCGGGTCCAGGATGGTGATCTGTTGCTGGACCTGAGAACGGTCCTGCCGGACCAGGACAAAATCATCAGCCGCAGGCTGGCGGAAATCCTGAAGCAGCCCTAGACGTTGAACCGGAAGTTGACCACGTCTCCGTCCTTGAAGACGTATTCCTTCCCTTCAAGGCGCAGGGTCCCTTTGTCCCGGCAATCGTGCCATGTTCCGGCAGCCATGAGGTCGTCGTAAGCGACCAACTCCGCCCGGATGAAGCCGCGCTCGATATCCGAGTGGATCACGCCGGCCGCCTTCTGGGCCACGGTCCCTTTCCGGATGGTCCAGGCCCGGCACTCGTCCTCGCCTACGGTGAAGAACGAGATCAGACCCAGCAGGTCGTACGAGCCCTGAATGGAACGGTCGAGAGCCGGATCGCCGATGCCCAGATCGGACCGGAACTCCGCCGCCTCGTCCTGTTCCAGCTGGGCGATCTCCGCCTCGATCTTGGCGGACAGGGCGATGACGTGGGTGCCGGGACGTTTTTCCAGATCGCCCAGACCGAACGCCGCCGCTCCTTCCGCCAGCTTGCCCGAGTCTTCCTCGTCGGCGTTGACCACCACCAGCAGCGGTTTCAGCGACAGGAACGTATAGCCCCGGATCCTTCGCAGATCGTCTTCCGACAGATCCAGGTTCCGTAAAGGGGTCTCCGCTTCCAGCGCTTCCAGGCAACGCTCCATGATCGCCAGCTCTTTCTTGTCGTCGGCGTCCTGGACCTTCATGATCTGGAGCTTGAGTTTTTGTATTCGCTTCTCAACAACCACCATGTCGGCCAGGATGAACTCGGTCTCCATGGTGAGCACGTCCCGGGCAGGGTCCACGTCGCCTTCGGAATGGGGCACGGCCTCATCCACGAATCCCCGGACAACGTGGGCCAGGGCGTCCGCCGATCGCAGCTTGTCGATAGGCAGGACCTTGGCCGCCTCGCCTTTCTCGATGCCGGCGATATCCATGTACTCCACCGTGGCGGGAACCCGCTTTTTCGGGTTGTACATGGCGGTAAGCTTGTCCAGCCTGGGATCCGGCACCTTGGCGATACCGATCTGGACCTCGTTCCGGGCATGGTGGGCCGGCTCGATGCCGGTGAGCAGGGTGAACAGGGTCGTCTTCCCGGTCATGGGGAATCCGAAGAGTGCTATTTGCATGGCAGCAGAATAGCACCTTTGACGGCCTATGGAACCGTCTGTACCATGTCGGCGTTCCAGTCACAGCACCTCGTCGGGGCGTGGCGCAGCCCGGTAGCGCACCTGCTTTGGGAGCAGGGGGTCGGAGGTTCGAATCCTCTCGCCCCG
>JACXWD010000058.1:0-8526 GCA_014764515.1 Candidatus Polarisedimenticola svalbardensis
TTACTGCGGCACACGTTCTGCTCACACTTGGCGATGCTTGGGGCTACGACAAAGGCGATTCAAGAACTGGCTGGCCACAAGGACCTGACGACGACCCAGATGTACATGCACCTGAGTCCAGCGGCGTTGGAAGACGCAATCCGACTCCTCGATGGAGACGGACACGGTACGAACCGTGGAGAGATAGTGGAGGCTGCGGGAACGGAGAACCCAAGTCATTGATGTGACTCGGGTTCAATGGTGGAGGCGGCGGGAATCGAACCCGCGTCCGAAAAAGTTCGTACTACAGCTTCTACACGTTTAGCCGACTCATTGTTTTTCTCACCACATGCCCGCTGAACGGCAAGAGAGCTTGTGGCCAGCCTGTAAATTTCACCGGTCGCTTCCAGGCGCGGGCGACCGGCTATCCCGAATTAATGGCGTTTCTTCAGGTCGCCTCGGGCGGGCTACCTGGGAAACGTCGCAGGCTTATTAAGCTGCGAGGGCGTAGTTGGTTGTGCCAGCTACTAGTGTTTGACCTGTTTAACGAGGGTGTCACCTCGACGTGCTACTACAGCCTCTGCTTTCCCGTCGAATCCAGTTCGCCCCCGGATCGACTTGTTGAGACTCATAAGGATTAATAACACCGGGACCGGCTACTGGCAAGGTGGGGTGGGGCCGGAGCCGGCAGAGATCGAGAATCGGAACGAGGCGGCGATATCCCCCCAGATTTCACCAACCCCGCTCCGACAGCTCGCAGTTCATTTACGGCGGAAGTTGAAAACTGTCCAGCGATGATTCAAAAAAGTGCCGATTTGAGATGGGTCAGGAACTCGACTTCGTCGGTCGCTTTCCTGAGCTTGCCCATGGTTTCTTGCTGTTGCACCAATTTAGCCAGACGCCCCAGGAGGCGCACATGCCGGGACGGATCTTCTTCCGGCCCCAGGATCAGGAAGACCAGGTCTACCGGGCCCATTACCGGATCGCCGAACGGAATGGATGGACAGAGTCGGGAGACACCAATCACCGGTTCGGTGCAGCCTTCCCAGCGCGCGTGGGGAAAAGCGGCGCCACTACCCATGGCTGTGCTGTGGACCGCTTCCCGTTCCATCAGGAGCCTTAGAGGCTCCTCCACCTCGGACAGGAAGCCGGCCTGATGGAGAGACTGGACCTGCTGCTGCAGGAGCTCTTCCACATTGGTGACTTCAAGGTCCAGGTGGACCATTTTGATCCGATCACGCATAGGCAACATTGATAGCAGAGAGACCGGTTTGGTGCGAGATAGATACCGGATAAAAATGGGGACAGTCCCCTGTAGGGACAGTCCCCGGAGAGTTGGGGACTGTCCCCATGCAACTACAATGTCAGTTTGACGCCGGCGTAGGCGCCGAGCCCAGGCGCACCGTACCCCAGAACTTCCTGGTACTCCTCATCCAGCACGTTTTCGATCCGGGCATGGATCCGAACCCGGGGGCTTGCCTGCCATCCGGCGGCCAGGTTCAGCAACGTGTAGTCCGGGAGCTCCACCCGGGCGGCTGGAAATGAGGCGAAATCCAGATCGTCCCGGGCGCCGACCTGCACCAGGTCCAGGTTCAGGCCGAGACCGGAAGTGACCTGGTAGTGCGCCGCCAGCGAGAGCTTGCTCCCCGGCCGGCGCAGGAGCTCCTCCCCGCTGCCGCGGTCCTCGGTGTCTGTCCAGGTGTAGCCGAACACCAGATCGATGCGGTCCGATGGGCTTGCTGCAGCGGTGAACTCGATGCCGCGGGTTTCGGCCCGGGCGATATTGGCGTATGTGAACGATCCGCCGTCGAACTGGATCAGGTTGTCGAAATCGTTCCGGAACCAGGTCGCACCCAGGATGACTTTGCCATCGGCCAGGCGTTGCTCGATGCCGGCGTCCCAGCCGGCACTCTCTTCCGGCGACAGATTGGTGCTTCCGAATGACGAGTACAGTTGGAAGAGGGACGGAGCCTTGAAGCCGGTACCGAAGCTGCCCTTGATCCGGGTGCCCCTGTCCCCTGCCTTCCAGGAGAAGGCTCCCCGGAACGTCGCTTCGGAACCGAACCGGGTGTGATCGTCTACCCTGAAGCCGAAGGTGGCGAAAAGGGAGTCGCCCATCGTCATGTGGTCCTGGAGGAACAGACCGGTGGTCCTGGCGGACTGCCGGCTGAACAGATCGGTGAACGGGCCGAACATGCCGTCGGAGTAATACTCCGAATCACCTTCCTCTTCCTCGGCCTCCAGTCCGAAAACCAGGTTGTGGTTTTCATCCACGCGGAGCTGGTTCTGCCAATCCAGTTTCACCAGTCGGCTGCGATAGCTGCTGCTGCTGAGATCCACCGGGTGGCCGGCGTCCACCGGATTGTCGAAACTGCGATCGTAATCGGTCAGGGCGATTCCGAAGGTCTGGTTCCAGTCTCCTTCAAGGAGGGTCAACCTGCCCTCTGCCCTGGCGGCGAACTGTTCGCTGGTTCCGATACTGTTGGGATCGTCCCCGAATGCGCCTCCGAAATTGTCCAGGTCGGTGTCGGTGCCGGCAGCGGTCAGGATCAGATCGAGGGTGAGGTTTTTGCCAGCCTGATGGCCCAATCGTGCCGACAGGGACCGGTTGGAGTAGCTGTCTTCTTCACTGTTGCCTGCGGTATCAGCTGCAGCGGAGATACCGTCGGTGTCCAGATCGGTGATCCCAATCGAATACCAGGTCCGATCCCCACCGCCGTGGATTCCGGCGGTTGCTCTCGTGGTAGAGAATGATCCCCCTTCAGCCGATAGGTAGCCTGACAGCTCCCCGCCACCTTTCTTCGTGATGATATGGATCACCCCGACCAGGGCGTCGGAGCCGTACAGGGTGCTCTGAGGACCTCGCAGGATCTCGATGCGATCGATGTTGTTGACTGCCAGATTCCCGAAATCGAAGGCCCGGGTCGGTGCAATCGGATCGTTGACCTCCACCCCGTCCACCAGCACCAGGGTATGTTCTGCGTTCGCCCCTCGCATGAACACCGAAGCGGTGCCGCCCGGCCCGCCGTTTCGGGCAACTTCCAGGCCGGGCACCGACCGCAGGGCGTCCAGCACCATGGTCTTGCCGGCCCGCTCAAGATCTTCCGCCGTGATGACGGTAATCGAGCTGCCGACCTGATCTTCGGGAATCTCGTCACGGTGGGCGGTCACCACGACCTTCTCTACATGGTCGGTTTTCAGCGGATCATCGGCATGGACCGGAAGGCACAAAATCAGAATCGGAATGCAGAACATCAGAAGACTGTTGCGATGGTTCATGATCGAACCCCTTTCTCCACGAAGGGTGAATCAGTTGTCATCGCGAGCAGGTCTTCTGGCTTCCGGATCAACCTAGCGGCCGGACCTTCCCACCCCATCGGGGCAGTGGTATTCCCGGCTTTCGTCCCCGGTTACAGCGGCGGGACCGCGACGGATTCACACCGTCTTCCCTTTTTAGGCGTCATGCCGCTCGCGAATCAGCATTGTGGGTGCGGAGGTTAAGGGTTGTCAAGAGCCAGGGAAAGAGTGCTGGGGCCAGGCGAATGCCCGGCCCCTTGATTTATTCGAAGATAAAGTGGGATGTCCCCAATTAATCGTCGTCGGTTTTCTTCTTGTACTCTTCCTGTTTCGCCTTCTCGGCTGCGACCCGGGCCTCTTCCGCGGCGATCGCTTCCCTGTTTGCGATCTCTTCGGCGGTAGCCGATTTGTTGAACTCGTTCACTTCAATGTTGTGCTTGACCTCGTCCATCGCCTTCTTAATGGAAGCGGACGGCTTCAGTTTGTAGGCCGTCTGGTAGCTGGATAGCGCTTCAGGGAGCCGTTTCTGCTTCCGCAGAACGAACCCGAGACTCTCGTGGACCAGGACGTTGTTGGCGTCGCATTTATCCGCCGTACGCAAGGTCCCTTCCGCGTTCTTCCACTTCGACTGAGCGATCTGGGCCTTGGCCTTGTTCATCATGGCGAAGCAGTAGCTCGGTTTCAGGGTCAACGCCCGGGTGAAGGACCGCTCGGCCTTGCCGTAGTCCCCGGCCCCGAGGGCGGCACGGCCGACCAGGTTGATGGCGTCGAAGTTCCCGGGCTTGGCGGCCAGGTATCGCTCGGCTGCCGCCAGCGCTCTCCCATAGGCCGTTTCCTTGGCAGAGCCATTCTTGCCCTTCCCGACTTCCAGGAGGGACTCGGCCAGCAACTGGTTGTTGGTGGCGTTCTTCGGGTTCTTGTCCAGTGCCTTCTCAAGGGCGCCTGCCGCTTTCTCGTGGTGGCCCATCTTGTAGTAGGAGACACCCAGGGAAGTCAGCACACCCTCGGTCGGCTTCAGAGCCTTGGCCTTCTCCAGGTCGCTGATCGCCTCGGAATACTTCTTCAGCTGGTAGAACGCCTGCCCGCGGGTGGTGTAAAACGCCGGCTTGTAGCGATCCTCAACGATGCTCTCGGAATTGTTCAGGGTTTCCGTAACCATGCGGTACTGGCGGGATTTCTGATACGCGCTTGCCAGGCTGTGATGGTAGACATACTTCTCGCCGTTCAGCTCAATCGCCTGCTTGAAGTTGCTGATCGCCTGATCGGTCTTGCCCATCTTCACGAAGGAATTCCCGAGCATGAAGTAGCCGTAGTCATACGCCGGCGCATCATCCACCAGGGCCTGGAACTCGGCCGCCGCCTCGACATACTTGCCGGACTTGAAGTAGTTCATGCCGTTCTGGTAGGCCTCTTCCTGGGCCATGGCCGCGCCGGCCAGACACAGAGAAGCTGCCAGAGAAATTGCCACCAGGGCAGTTCGGCTTATTCTTTTCATTACGTCACCTCGTCTCGATACCTGATCGCCCACGCCAAATCGGCATTGACGCCCCTTCGTTATATTAATAATGCAAAATCCGGGCCGATGAGGGAGAACCGGGGTTTCCGGGGATTTCCGCGACTCAATGCAGGGAGAACTGAACATTCACCGTCAAATAGACAGCCACCGGCTTGCCGTTCTGTTCAGCCGGCGTGTACCGCCACTGGGTCACCGCTTCGATTGCGGCCTGCTCAAATCCCAGATTCGCCTTGTCCACACGAAGGATCTGGGGCTCGGAGACCGAGCCGTCCTTCTGAATGACCACCTGCAGGATTACGGTGCCCTCAAGTCGGGCCTGCCGCGCCAGCTCCGGATATTCCGGATGGACGGCATACTCCTCAATCTTGATCGGATTGGTCACGCCTCCCACACCAGGGAGCAGCGGACCGGACGGCGGAGGTAATTCCGGCTCACCCAGCAACACATCCATGTCATCGGGGATCGGATCCGGCTGGATTTCCGGCTCCGGCTCCCGGATCGGTTCCGGTTCGTCAGGAGTCGGATCAGGGAGCGGCACCTTCTTGGTGATCTTCTTTTCGATGATTTTCTTTTTCTCCACCTGCGGCGGCGGCGGAGTGTACTTCTTGATGACGATGACCTTTTTCTGCTCAGGGACGAAGGTACGGTCGATATCCGGGAATCGCAGGAAAAGGACGACCGCGTGGGCTACGATCGCCAGGCCGATGGCGACCCAGAAGAACTTGCGGTCGTCTTTCCTGTGCAATAGCCGGGAATAAACCGCGTCCTCGGCAAGGAGCTTGGAGTCAAGACTGAGTGCCTGCTGCTGCTCGGTCATTCAGGAAATCCTTTCTTCTTACCTTCAGTCTACCCGGCGCCGGCTCGAGCTGCTACTGCCCGTCACAATGGGTTTCGAACGGATTGACCCCGAAAATCTCGATGAAGTTCTGCACTTCGCTCTGGGTTGGGATCGAAATGTTCTTGACCTCGAACGGCCATTCACTGGGATCGAGGTCGGTTCCCTTGGACTTGGCCAGCTCATCGTAGACCTCGATCATCCGTGCGTACGGCGCCTCGGAGTCGGTGTACAGGATGACGTGCTTCTGGGCGTCACGGACCAGCTTCGGCTCGAGGTACGGGAGGATGTCGGACACTTCCATCGGCTTGCAGTCCACCAGGAGGTAATCTCCGTAGACGTGGATGAATACCGCTTCCTCTTCTTCCACCTGCCGGTTTTCCTGCTCGTCATCGCTGGGCAGTTTCAGCTCCAGCCCCTTGGTGGCGGAGAATACAGCCGTCACCATGAAGAAGATGATCAGCAGGAATGCGATATCCGCCATGGACGCGGTAGGGATCTCCGGTTCCTGTCCCTTACGTTGGAGTCTCATCGGCTCACTCTTCCTTCGCGTGGGTCAGAAGCAGCAGGTTGGTTGCTCCCGCCTTCCGCAGGTTGTCCATGATCTCGTCGATCTTCTCGTACCGAATGTCATAGTCGGCCTTGATGACGAACTGCTTGGTCTTGTCGTTGAAGGTCAGGCGGGACGCCTCGAGGCTGATGTCGCCGGGGCCGCGCACCGGAGTACTCGTCTCTTTGCCGTCGGAGAACTTGTAGATGATCTCCCCGTCGGATTGCTTCGAGAGCACCACCATGGCCGAACCCTTATCGTTTTCGATCCGGGTAAAGGCCGCAGGCAGATTGACACTGGTGCGATCAACGTCATGGACCGTGGTGACCATGAAGAAGATGATCAGCAGGAATGCGATATCCGCCATCGATGCGGTGGGGATGATCGCTTCCGATTTTCGTTGCCGGACTATCTTCATTACCGGGTTTCCTCCTGAATCAGGCTTTGGAACCCATGCGGTCCATCTCGTCGAAGGTTTCCACGAGAATGTTGGACACCGTCTCCATTTCACGCACATGAGCGGCGATCTTGGAGGTGAAGTAGTTGTAGAACGGTTGGGTCACGAAGGCGACGATCAGGCCGTAGGCGGTGGTGAGCAGTGCAACCGAAATACCCTTGGCCACCAGCCCCGGGTTGTTCAGGCCCTGTGTGGCGATGATCTCGAACGACAGGATCATCCCGACCACGGTGCCGAGGAACCCAAGCATCGGAGCGATGTTGGTGATGGTGGCCAGCACCGCCAGGAACTTCTCGAGGTAGGCGACTTCGTGGATGGCGGCGTTCTCCATGGTCCGCTCGACTTGTTCCCGGGGGGAGCCGTGCTTCAGGAGGCCGGTCTTCACGATGGCGGCGATCGGGCCCTTGTAGCTCTCGCAGGCCTTCATCGCACCCTGCACGTTGCCCTTCAACAGGGCTCCGCGGATCTTGCCGATGAATTCATTGGTGTTGATCTTGACTTTGAAGAACACCAGGAGCTTGTAGAAGATGGTCGTTACCGACGCCAGAGACAGCACGCTGATCATGTGCATGACCGGGCCACCCTGGTTGTAGTAATTGAACAGGTCACCCATGAAATTCATCGATTACACCTCTCGAGGATACGGTTGATATCAGCCTCAATTCCCTGTTAAAAGCGGTCCATGCTCACGCACGCTTGCGGGTTGTAAACCCGTATGGCGTACTGATTTAGAGCATTCCGGATGGTACGCCAGCGTATTTATGCTGTCAAGGGATCCGGTGACCGGCTGCGGTCCTGTTTCAGCAGCGGTCTCAGAGGGAAAGACCGCGAGCTTCCAGCAAAGTTCCTTTCGCCTTTTCGAGAGCGGTCAGCGATTTGACGTAGTCCAGCAGGGCGCGGACTTCCGACAATTCGGCATTGGCCAGATCTCGCTGGAAAGTAAGGACTTCAAACGACGTGCTCATGCCGTTTTCAAATTTCTTCCGTTCGGCGTCCAGCTTTTTCTGCTGCAGGACGGTGTTCACTTTCGCCGCCTGTACCCGCTTCACACCGGACTCCACCGCACGAGCTGCCCGGCGGACCTCCACGCGGATCGTCTGCTCCAGATTCTGCAGGTCGGTTCCGGCCTGCCGGGTGCCGATTTGGGCCCGAGCGTAGTTTGCTTTGGCCAGGCGGTTGCCGAGAGGGACACGGTAGGTAAGCTTGGTGCGCCAGGAATATTCGTCCAGACCGGTGAGAACCGAGAACGTATCGCCCAGAGATGCTGGGTCAGTACGAAGAACTCCATCCTCATCAACAAACTGTGCGGCGCCGCCACTGGGCCCGTAGCCCCCATCAAGATCGAGTTGGTGGCGTGTGTCGCGCTGGGCCAACTTCTCGCTCAGTTCCCGGTCCCGGACCACCTGGCGTGCGGCGTAGAGGTCCGGCCGGGACGTCATCGCCTGCTCCAGTGCGGCATCCAGGTCGACCTGGACTTCCCGGTACGCCGGAAGCTCGGCGGGGATCAGTTCCTGTTCCCACATCGGATCGCCTGCCGGAATCGCCAGCAGCCGGCGCAGTTCGTCTTCGTCGTCCCGCAGGCCGGTCTCGGCCACGATAACGCTTTCTTCCTGGGAAGCGACCTCCGCCTCGGCCTGGGTGATCTCGATCGGCGCCAGGGTGCCGACCTCGACTTTCCTGCGGTTCAGGTCAAGCTGGTCCTTGGCCCTGCTCAGGCTGAGTATGGAGATCCGAAGCGCTTCACGGGAGGCAACCATGTTCCAGTAAGCCGCTTCCACATCCTGCATCACCTGTTCCGCGCTGCCTTCAAGATCCTGGAGGCTGACGTCCAGGGCGTAGCGGCTCAGGATCAACTGTTCGGTGGTGTCTTCTACGCCGAACCCCTTGAGCAG
>JACXWD010000058.1:8626-19895 GCA_014764515.1 Candidatus Polarisedimenticola svalbardensis
GCTCTTCTGGATCTCGATATCCTGTTCCGCCAACTCCGGGCGGTAGCGAGCCGAGACAAGGTCCAGGTTGTTGTCCAGGGCGATTTTGAGGGCTTCCATGAGGGACAGATCCCTGGTTTCCTGGGCCATGACGGCTGACGGCAGCATACAGACCGCCAGGATCAGGGCAAGAACCACGGGAACGGCTGTTTTTCGGAAGAACATAAACACCTCAACCCTCGAGGGGGAACGGAATCGCCGGTTGTGCCGATAGACTCATATTACGCAGCAGCATGGAAAATGGTTTCACTCCAGGTGGCAGGCTACCTTGCGGCCCCCCCCGATGTCGATCAGCTCCGGCTCGGTTCGGGAACATTCCTCCACCGCAACGGGGCAGCGCGGGTGGAACCGGCAGCCTGGAGGTGGAGAGACCGGTGATGGCGGTTCTCCGGTAACCGCCGGCGCCCGGACCGCTCCCGGCTCCTGGGAAGGAGTGGAAGCGAGCAACGCCCTGGTATACGGATGCCGGGGGTCGCGGTACAGGTCGGCCCCTCCCCCCTCCTCCACGATCTTGCCGAGATACATCACCGCCACCCGGTCACAGACCCGGCGGACCAGGTTCAGGTCGTGGGCGATAAAAAGGTAAGCCAGGCCGAGTTGGTCCCTAAGGTCCAGCATCAGGTTGATGATCTGGGCCTGTACCGGGGTGTCCAGGGCCGAGACCGGCTCGTCCGCCACCAGGAACCGGGGGGAACAGGCGATGGCACGGGCGATCCCGATCCGCTGGCGCTGGCCGCCGGAGAATGCGTGGGGGTAGCGGTCCAGGGCGGTGCGGTCCAAACCGACCTGGGCCAGGAGTTTCTCTGCCCGCTCCAGCCGGTCGGCCCTGCCGGAACCGATACCATGGATCTTCAGCGGCTCCTCCACCAGGGTGCGGACCGTCATCCTCGGGTTCAGGGCGGCGTAAGGGTCCTGGAAAATGATCTGGAAATGTCGGCGGTATTTGCGAAGCTCCCGCTCCGGCAGGGCCAGGATGTCGGTGCCGTCGAATTCCACCGAGCCTTCGTCTGGCTCCAGGAGCCGGATCAGCATCCTGCCGGTAGTCGATTTCCCTGAGCCGGACTCCCCTACCAGCCCGAAAAATTCGCCGGCCCGTATGATCAGGTCAACGCCGGAAACGGCGTGAACCTGGCCTCCACCGGATCCCAGCAGCCGCCGGCCTGCCTTGAACCGCTTCACCAGACCCCGGGCTCGAACCAGATCCTTGCCGATCATCGGTTCTCCCCTTCGCCGTCGTGAAGGAAGCAGGCGACCCGCCGGTCAGGTCCGTATCCTGCGGTTTCAGGTTGGTCACCGTCACACCGGGGCAGCCGTTCCGGACAGCGCGGATGGAAGCGGCAGCCGGTCGGGTAATGGGAAGGGTCGGGAACCGTTCCCTCAAGGACCGGCAACCGGCCGGTTGGACCATCGTCCCCTTCGCCGTGGAGCGGGCGGGCGTCCAGAAGTCCCTTTGTATAAGGATGGGCCGGATCCCGGAACAACTTTTCCACCGGGCCTTCCTCAACCAGCCGCCCGGCGTACATGACACCCATGCGATGTGCGTTTTCCGCCACAACGCCGAGGTCATGGGTCACCAGCAGGATGGTCAGTCCAAGCCGGTCCCTCAGATCCCTGAGCAGGGCGAGGATCTGCGCCTGGATGGTGACATCCAGGGCGGTAGTCGGCTCGTCGGCAATCAGCAGGGACGGGGAGCAGGACAGGGCGATTGCCATCATCACCCGCTGCTTCATCCCTCCGGAAAGCTCATGGGGATAGGCATGGGCCTGGCGAGCCGGATCCGGGAGGGCGACCTCGCCCAGCAGCCGTACCGCTTCGGCCCAGGCCTCTTTTTTGGACGACCTGCGATGGATCCGGATCGCCTCGGATACCTGGGCCCCGATTTTCATAACCGGATTCAGGGCGGCGGCGGCCTCCTGGAAGACCATCCCGATCTGCCCGCCTCGAACCTTCTGCATCTCCCGGTCGGTGAGGGGGATCAGATCCCGGCCCTGAAACTCAACCGTTCCGGCTGTGATCCGTCCCGGCTCCACCAGCCGCAGGATCGAAAGAGCGGTGGCGGTCTTGCCGCAACCGGACTCCCCGACCAGGGCGTAGGTTTCCCCGGCCGTAAGATCGAACCCTACGCCGTCCACCGCCCGGATCGGTCCGTTCGGGCCGCCGTATTCGACCTCCAGGTCCCGGATCCTCAGAATCGGCCTCAATGGCGTGCTCCGATCAGAAATGGAAACTCTCCCGGTACGTTCCGAACACATCCCTCAGGCGATCGGCGATCTCGCCCAGGGTCGCTTCGCTTTCCACAGCAGCGAGAATCGGAGGCATCAGGTTGGCGTCTCCCCTGGCGGCGCTTTCAAGTGCGACAAGGGCGGCATCCACAGCCGTGTTGTCCCGGCGGTCCCGCAGCGCCCTGAGTTTCTCCGCCCGTACGGTCTGCAACGCTTCGTCCACGTGCAGCACAGGCGGCCTGGTGCTGTTCTCGTCACTCTCGGTGAACCGGTTGACGCCGACCACCACTTCATCACCGGCCTCCACCGCTTTCTGACGGCGGTACGCCGCCTCGTGGATCTCCCGCTGCTGGAAGCCCTGCTCGATAGCGGGCACCGCGCCGCCCATTTCATCCAGGCGGCGGATGTAGTCCCTGGCGCCTTCCTCGATGGAATCGGTCAGAGATTCGACGTAGTAGGAGCCGGCCAGGGGATCCACCGTATCGGTCACCCCGGTTTCGTATGCGATCACCTGCTGGGTCCGCAGGGCCAGGAGGGCGGCCGGGGCGGTGGGCAGGCCCAGGGCCTCATCCATGGAGTTGGTATGCAGGGACTGGGTCCCGCCCAGTACCGCCGAAGCGGCCTGCAGGGCGGTGCGGACCACGTTGACTTCCGGCTGCTGGGCCGTCAGGGATGATCCGGCGGTCTGGGTGTGGAAACGCAACCTGGCCAGGGACGGGTCGGTCACGCCGAACCGCTCCCGAACGATAGAGGCCCACAGCCTGCGGGCGGCCCGGAACTTGGCGATCTCTTCGAAGAAATCCGAGTGTCCGTTGAAGAAGAACGACAGCCGCTTGCCGAAGGATTCGAACGACAACCCGCTGGCGATGGCCGCCTCGCAGTAGGCGATGGCGTTGGCCAGGGTGAAAGCGACCTCCTGCACCGCGGTGCTGCCCGCTTCCCGCATGTGGTATCCGGAAATGGAAATGGTGTTCCAGCGCGGCACGTTGTCGGCACACCAGGAAAAAATGTCGGTAGTGATCCGGAGGGAGGGTCCCGGCGGGTAGATGTAGGTTCCCCGGGCGATGTACTCCTTGAGGAGGTCGTTCTGGATGGTGCCGGAGACACCGGCCGGATCCACACCCTGGCGGCGGGCCACTGCTACGTACAGCGCCAGCAGGATCGAGGCGGTGCTGTTGATGGTCATGGAGGTGGAAACCTTGTCCAGGGGGATGCCCTGGAACAGTTCCTCCATGTCGGCCAGGGACGAGATCGCCACCCCGACCTTGCCGACCTCGCCGGAAGCGGAAGCGCTGTCCGAGTCGTACCCCATCTGGGTCGGCAGGTCGAACGCCACCGACAGTCCGGTCTGGCCCTGGTCCAGCAGGTAGCGGAACCGCTTGTTGGTCTCCTCGGCGGTGCCGAACCCGGAATACTGGCGCATGGTCCATAGACGCCCGCGGTACATGGTCGGCTGAACGCCCCGGGTGAACGGGAAATCGCCAGGGTCGCCCAGATCATCGGCGTACCTGCGTCCGGACAGATCCTGGTCGGTGTACACGCGTTTGACCACAGTACCCGAAGCAGTTCGGAACTCTTCCTTTCTCTCGCTGGCCATGGAGCACCTCATGACGGAAAGAGCCGGAACCGAGGATAGCATCAAGCCGGTCGTTTATAATGCACTCCATGTTCATTACGGTAGAGAGAACCCCGGAAGGGGTGCGGATGATCGACCAGCGCCGGCTGCCCCGGGAAGAGACCTATCTGGTGTTCCGGGAACCGGAGGAGGTGGCGGAAGCGATCCGTGACATGGTGGTTCGGGGGGCCCCGGCCATCGGTGTTTCGGCGGCGTTCGGCCTGGCCCTGGGCGCCAGCAGGGCTGCCGACCTTCCTGCAGACAGGTTCCGGGAAAGGATGGAACAGCTGTTCCGGCTGTTCGCCGATGCCCGGCCTACGGCGGTGAACCTGTTCTGGGCCATCGACAAAGTCCGGGAATCCCTGGATTGCGGACTGGCCGGGGGACAGGATCCTGGCGCCATCGCCGCGCAGATCGAACGGCTGGCCCAGACCGTCCACGACGATGACCTTGAATCCTGCCGCGCCATCGGACGGTTCGGCGCCGATCTGGTCCCGGACCGGGGAACGGTCCTGACCCATTGCAACGCCGGCGGTCTGGCCACTGCCGGCTACGGCACCGCCCTGGGGGTGATCCGGGGCGCCGTTGCGGCCGGGAAGAAAGTCCGGGTACTGGCCGACGAAACCCGGCCGTTCCTGCAAGGCGCCCGGCTCACCGCCTGGGAGTTGATGGAAGACGGCATCGACACCGTCCTGATCACCGACAACATGGCTGGAGCGCTGATGCGCCGCGGAGAGATCGACGTGGTGGTGGTCGGTTCGGACCGCATCGCCGCCAACGGCGACATCGCCAACAAGATCGGCACCTACTCCGTCGCCGTGCTGGCTCGGGAACACGGCATTCCTTTCTATGTGGCGGCGCCCCTGACCACCATCGACAGGAACTGCCCTGACGGCGACCGCATCCCCATCGAGGAGCGGGACCGCTCGGAGGTAACGTCCATGTTCGGCGTGGAGATCGCGCCTGAAGGGGTCGGCGTCATGAATCCGGCCTTCGACGTCACTCCGGCGGAATACATTGCCGGCATCGTCACCGACAAGGGGGTGGCGCGGCCGCCCTACACCGAGTCGCTGGCGGCTCTGTTCAGCCGGTGAGAGGCTAGAAACCGATGGCGATCATCCTCGGTATCGAAAGTTCCTGCGACGAAACCGCCGCCGCCGTGGTCCGTGATCGCAGCGAGGTACTGTCGTCGGCCATCGCCACCCAGATCGATATCCATGCAAAGTACGGTGGCGTGGTCCCCGAACTGGCCTCCCGGCAACATGTAGAGGCGATCGGGCCGGTCATCGAGGAGGCGCTGGAGTCCGCCGGAATCGGTTTCGGCGACGTGGACGCCGTTGCGGTCACCTCCGGCCCCGGTCTGGTCGGTTCCCTGCTGGTCGGCCTGAACGCAGCCAAAGCGATCGCCTGGCAGCTGAAGGTCCCCCTGGTGGGAGTCAACCACCTGGAAGGCCATATCCGTTCGGTGTTCATCGAGAACCCGGACATCGAATTTCCCGCTATCGCCCTGGTGGTCTCGGGAGGTCACACCTCTCTGTACCTCTTGCCGGAAGAAGGGGTGTACTACACCCTGGCCAAAACCCGGGACGATGCTGCCGGTGAGGCGTTCGACAAGGTCGCCAAGCTCCTCGGTCTGGGGTACCCAGGAGGACCGGTGATCGATCGCCTGGCGGTAGGCGCCGACGAAACGGCGGTGCCGTTCACAATCGCCTGGATGAAGGACCGCTCCCTGGACTTCTCCTTCAGCGGTCTCAAGTCGGCGGTGCGCCGGTTCGCGAAGAACCGGGACATGGACCATCACGCCGTCACCGGTGGCGAGGCGTCGGAGGAGGTTCGGAACCTTGTCGCTTCCTTTCAGAAAGCGGTAGTGGACGCGCTGCTCAGCCGCACAATGAAGGCGATGAAACGGGAACAGATCCGCACCGTACTGCTGGCCGGCGGCGTAGCCTGCAATACACGGCTGCGCCGCGGGTTCGAAGAAACGGGAAAGAAGCACGGATACAAGGTTTTCATGCCGTCGCCCCAGTACACCACCGATAACGCCGCCATGATCGCCGCCGCCGGATTCCTCCATTTCGAGAGCGGCCGCCTGGCTGGTCCGGACCTGAACGCCGACCCGAACTGGAAGCTGTAGCTCCCTCGAGACTTGACAGCCGGGACCCTGCTTGTAAGAGTAAAGACCCTCTTATCATGAATTTACGCTAGGAGAACGACGGTGCGATCCATCAACCTGCGGGGCAAAACCGCCCTGGTCCTGGGTGTGGCCAACAAACGCTCCCTGGCCTGGGCCATCGCTGAAGCTCTTGGGGAGGCCGGCTGCCGGCTGGCCATGACCTACCAGGGTGAACGGCTGCAGAAAAACGTCTCCGAACTGGCTGCGAAGCATAAAAATTCCTTGATGATGGCCCTGGACGTCACCAGCGAGGAGCAGGCAGACGGGGTGTTCGCGGCGGTTAAATCCCGGTTCGGACGGCTGGACTACCTGATCCACTCCATCGCCTTCGCGCGGCGGGAAGATCTGGAAGGTGAGTTCCGGAAAACGTCTCGGGACGGCTGGAGGATCGCCCTGGACATCAGCGCCTTCTCCCTGGTCTCCCTCTCCAACCGGGCTGCACCGCTGATGACCGAGGGTGGCAGCATCCTGTCACTAACCTTCCAGGCCAGTCAGCGCGTGTTCCCGAACTACAACGTCATGGGAGCAGCCAAGGCGGCACTGGAATACAGCACCCGCCAACTCGCCTTCGAACTCGGGCCGAAGAACATCCGGGTGAACACCATCTCGGCAGGGCCGGTTCCGACCCTGTCCGCACGGGGCATCTCCGGATTCAGCGGCATGTCCGCCCACCACCGAAAAAAATCACCGCTGCAGCGCAACATCGAGCCCCGGGAGGTCGGCGACACCGCCTTGTTCCTGTGCAGCGACATGGGCTCCGGCATCACCGGAGCCACCATCTACGTCGACGCCGGCTACCACATCATCGGCCTGTAGAGGGGGACCGTAGAGGGGGACCGTCCCGGTTTCTACCCCATATGAGGCAAGCAAAACATTGATATTCCAACCTTAACGGAATGGATAGTTGCCTCATATGGGGCAAAAACCGGGACGGTCCCCTCATGAATATCCGGAACTTCAGCATCATCGCCCATATCGACCACGGCAAGACCACCTTGTCGGATCGGTTGATGGAGGCGACCGGCGCTATCTCCGACCGGGAGAAGCATGACCAGATGCTGGACACCATGGACCTGGAACGTGAGCGCGGGATTACCATCAAATCCCACGCGGTGACTCTCCGCTACAAGGCTGACGACGGCCAGACCTACCAGCTGAACCTGATCGACACCCCAGGTCATGTGGATTTCAACTACGAGGTCTCCCGCTCCCTGGCTGCTTGCGAGGGCGCCCTCCTGGTGGTGGATGCCAGCCAGGGCGTGGAGGCCCAGACCCTGGCCAATACGTACCTCGCGGTGGACAACGATCTGGAGGTCATCCCGGTCCTCAACAAGATCGACCTCCCCAATGCCGAGCCGGACCGGATCGCGGAACAGATCGAAGAGATTATCGGGCTGGACGCCACCCACGCCGTACACGCTTCGGCGAAAGCCGGGATCGGGATCCGGGAGATCCTGGAAGCGGTGGTTTCCCAGGTGCCACCGCCATCGGGCAGCCTGGATGCGCCTCTCAAGGCGTTGATCTTCGATTCCTGGTACGACCCTTACCGAGGGGTCGTCATGCTGGTCCGGGTCATGGACGGCTCACTGGCCACCGGCATGAAGATCCGGCTGATGAACACCGGCGGCCGGTACGAAATCGAGGAGCTGGGGGCGTTCGCGCCCAAGCCGGTGGTCCGGACCTCCCTGTCCGTCGGCGAGGTCGGTTTCATCATCGCCGGCGTGAAAATAATCTCCGACTGCCAGATCGGCGACACGGTTACCTCCGACGCCGAACCTGCAGCCGAGCCGTGCACCGGTTTCGAAGAAGTGAAACCAATGGTGTTCGCCGGGCTTTACCCTACCGACGCCGACCAGTACGAAGGCCTGCGGGACGCCATGGAGAAGATGCGGCTGAACGACGCCTCGTTCAGCTTCGAGCCGGAGAGCTCCACCGCCCTGGGCTTCGGGTTCCGGTGCGGCTTCCTGGGTCTCCTTCACATGGAGATCATCCAGGAGCGGCTGGAGCGGGAATTCGACCTGGACCTCCTGACCACCGCACCGGGAGTGCCGTACCAGGTCACGACAACATCCGGTGAAGAGCTTGAGATCCACAACCCGAGCCTGCTTCCCGAAAGGGGATCGATTGCTACGGTGAGGGAGCCGGTTATCGACTCCACCATCATCACACCACCGGAATACCTCGGGAACATTATGAAACTGTGCGAGGACCGCCGGGGGGTCCAGAAGAAACTGTCGTACCTTGCCAAGGCCCGGGTGCTGCTGGAATACGAGCTCCCGCTGAACGAGGTCGTGCTGGATTTCTACGACAAGTTGAAATCGGGTACCCGGGGCTACGCTTCTCTGGACTATCGCCTGGCCGGTTTCCGGGAAGGCCCCCTGGTGAAGCTGGATCTCCTGGTGAACGGCAGCCCGGTGGACGCTCTGTCCCTGATCTGCCACCGGGACAAGGCGGAGCAGAAGGGCCGCAACCTGGCGACCCGGATGAAGGAGCTCATCCCGCGGCAAATGTTCGAAGTGGTGGTTCAGGCCGCCATCGGGGGAAAGATTCTCTGCCGCGAGACCATCCGCCCCCTGGGGAAGAACGTTCTGGCCAAGTGTTATGGCGGCGACATCACCCGAAAGCGCAAACTCCTTGAAAAACAGAAGGAAGGCAAGCGCCGTATGAAGCGGGTCGGCCGGGTGGATATCCCCCAGGACGCCTTCCTGGCGATCCTGAAGGTGGACTGAAAGCGCTTGCCAACGCAGCGGTCGTTTCATACATTGAGAGGGTCTTTCGGAGGTAACGGGTCATGACAAGACGATTTTCCCTCGCCGTTGCGGTTTTTCTGGTGGTGTTCGGAGCCACCGGCCTGACCTGCGCCCAGTACGAAACCCTGGACAACTGGTACTTCCTGTACCTGGAGGGCGGCATCGGCACACCCAAGTCCACCGACCAGATCGTCGGCATCGCCCTGGATCCGGCGCTTGGAGGAGGGATACAAACCAGTACCCTGATCCAGCCGGACTGGAGCTCCAGCCCGGTATTCCGTATCGGCGGCGGCTACCGCTGGTCCGGCGGCAGCCGCATCACCCTGAGTTACTGGCAATTCGACGATGAACAGGGCGTGACCGCCGACGGACCCGGACTGGGCAACCTGGTGTACACCATCGGCCCGTTCCTGGACACCGGCGCCGGCTTCAACAACATGGGCAACCCGGGGCACGCCGACTTCAACACCGGGATCACAGCCCAGACTGTCGACTTCGCCTGGGGCCGCCAAAAGATGATGAGCGATTACTTCGATGTGGAGTGGTCCCTGGGACTGCGCTACGCCCATTTCGAAGAGACGATCTCCGGCTTCTACGACGATGACGTCTCCACCGGATTGAACTTCGGCGACGTCCGCTGGGGCGCCTACAAATTCAACGAGTCCGAGATGATCGGCGCCCGGGCAGCGGTGCGGTGCACTTACTTCCTCACCGACCGGATCGCCGGCACAGGGTCCATCGGATTCTCCATGCTGGAGGGCGAGGTCTCGTCGGTCTCCTCGTTCTGGGACGCCGACGCCGGCGGCCGGCCTGCGGCCAGCGCCGCGGAAACGGACGACAACCGCTCCGGCCGCATCCAGGATCTGGACGTCGGCCTGATGCTGTTCTTCATGGACGACATGCTCAGAATCAAGCTCGGCTACGAAAGCTCGTTCTGGGACGGAGTCCCCTCCGACCTGGTCCGGAACGCCAACGGCTCCGCCGCCAACCTCCGGGACAGGGACGACCTGTCGTTCAGCGCCTACACACTCGGGGTGTACTTCGAGTTCTAGTTCCCGTTTCCGTTTCCGTTTTCGTTTCCGTTTCCGTTGCCGTCACTTCCCAGGGCCGGATAAAGGGCGTCCCACCACTCCGGGCTGTCCTGCAGCCAACGGTCAAACCACGCCACGATGGATGCGGACCACTGCAGCCGCTTGGCGTGATCCAGAATCCAGTGTTCCTGGCCGTCCACCCGGATGTACTCCACTTCCTTCCCCAGGATCCGGAGTGCGGTGAAGAACTGATCGCTCTCCCCCGGCGGCACGTTCGGGTCCGACGTGCCGTGGGTCAGCAGGATCGGTGTGTTGACCTTGTCGGCATGGAAGATCGGGCTGTTGTCCACGTAAATATCCCTGCGGTTCCACGGATAACTGCCGGATGTAGCCACAGCACTGTAACCGGCTCCCCAGTACCCTTCGCCCCAGTACGAAGCCAGCCCGGAAATGCCTGCATGGGAGACCGCGGCGGCGAACATGTCGGTTTTGGTTACCAGGCCCATGGTCATGAACCCGCCATAGGACGCGCCGAGGCAGCCTACTCTTTTCCCGTCCACAAACGGGAGCGCTTCCAGCATCTTGCCGGTTCCTTCGATGACCTCATCGATGGTCGTGCTGCCCCAGTCGTTGACATGGGCGGCGGAGAACTCCTGACCGAACCCTGTGGCGCCTGACGGCTGGAGTACGTAGACCACGTACCCGCGGGACGCCCACCACTCCTTCGGGTAACGCCCACCGAATCCCCGGCCAACCGGCGATGTGCCGCCGTAGTAATAAACGAGGGCCGGATACTTCTTAGTACGGTCGAGTCCAGGGGGGAAATAGACCCGGCCGGCGATGGTCTTGCCGTTCGCGGCAGTGAACGCGAAGTCTTCCGAGCCTCCGGTCCGGACCGTCTGGAACCAGTCCGCCCCCGGGTTGTGGATCACCCGGGCCGCATCCCCGGTGAGGTCCACAGCGGCGACCTGCGGCGGCGACCACATGGATGACCCGATCGCTACCGCCACCGGCGCTTTACGTGCGAAGGCAACTGCGGACGTCACCTCGAACGGGAGCTCGATCATTGTGAAGGTGTCGGCCTCCGGATCGTAGCGCACCAGCCGTCCGAACTCGCCGTCTTCAGCGTCCAGGTAGATCTTGCCGTCACCCCGGTGCCATACCGCCGACTTGATGGCAGGATCGAACTCCCGGGCAACCGCCTGCACCGAGTCCGGCTGTTCACCCTTGGGGTCCCAGATGTAGATCTGGCCGTCGTAGTCGTTGGGGATCACACCTTCCGGTACGTTCTTGCCGACGTCGCCGAAAAGGGACGGTCCGCCGATCAACAGCAGACGGGATCCATCCGGTGAGTACGAGGCAGAGTTCAACCAGCTGAAGTCACCGAGCTTGAGGCTCTTGTGGGTGGCCAGGTCCAGCTCCCAGAGCTCGCTGCGGGA
>JACXWD010000019.1 GCA_014764515.1 Candidatus Polarisedimenticola svalbardensis
TTTTCGAATTCGGATCCAACGTACGCCTGACCCTTGGTCCGCAGCAGGATCTCGCCTCCTTCGGTCCGGACCGAACCGCCGGGGAGATCCAGGGAGGATTTCCGCACGGCGGCGGCGACCTGGTCGAAGGTCAGGCCGTACCTCCGGAGGTCGTTCTCCGAAACCTCGATGGCGATCTCGTACGGTCTCGAGGACGCCAGTTCCACAACAGTGATCTCGGGAAGTGCGGCCAGTTCGTCCCGGACCTGCTCGGCCAGAACCTTGAGGGTGAACTCATCCGCCTCGCCCCAGACCGCCACGTCCAGGACCTGGCGCCGGTTGGTTACCTCGGCGATGATCGGTTTCTCGGTCAGTTCCGGGAACGTTTCGATGGCGTCCACCCGGGCCTTGACGTCGTCCAGCACCTGCCGTGTGTCGGATCCCAGCTCCAGTTGCACCGTGACTGCGCCAAACCCTTCCGAAGCGGTGGAGGTAATTTTCTTGATGCCGTCCAGCCCCTGGATCGCTTCTTCGATTTTGATGGAGACCCCTTCCTCCACCTCCTCCGGAGCGGCTCCCAGGTACGGGACGCGGATGGTGATCAGGTCCAGGCTGAATTCGGGGAACACTTCCTGCTTCATGCCGATCAGGGCGAACCCGCCGGCGAAGACGATCAGGGCCATGAGCAGGTTGGCGGCCACCGTGTTCTTTGCGAACCATGCAATGGCGCCGTTCATGCTCCGGCCTCCCCGCCCGTGTGGATGCGGACCTCCATCCCTTCGGTGACCGCCTGCAACGGTGAGATGCAGATCTTCTCTCCGGCGGCCAGGCCTGCGGTGGCTATGACGTCATCCCGGGTTGTCCGGAGGATCGACAGGGTCCGGAACCGGATCCGGTTGTTCTCATCGACCACTAAAACCTGGTCTGCTCCGCGCAGCGCTTCCCGGGGGATCCGGAATACGTCCTCCACCTCCCTGCCGTGGATCTCCGCCTCCACGAACATGCCGGCGGCCAACGGAGGCCGGTCCGGGTTTGTGCCGCGACCGTAAGGGTCGGCCACCCGGGCGATGGCGTACACCAGCCGGCTGCGTGGGTCGATCTCTCCTTCGGTCCGTACCAGGGAGCCTTCCCAGGTATGCCGCTCTCCGGCGAAGTCGGCGCTTAGGGTTACGGTCGCTCCCCGGGTCGCACCCGGTCCGCCGCGGTAGGCCACCGGCAGATCGATGAACGCCAGGTCGTCGTCGGGAAGGGGTAGCCGGATCTCGGCGAAGTCCACCGCGTAGATGCTCGCCAGAGGCGCGCCGCGGCTGACGAACTGACCGACGTCCACCGTCTTGGCCCGTACCCGGCCGGCGTACGGGGCGCGGATTTCGGTTCGGTCCAGATCCCGTCCGGCCTTGTGAAGGGCCGACCGGCTGGCGGCCAGCGTGGCCCGGGCATCCTGCATCTGGGGCTCCCGCAGTGTCAGGGGCGTCGGTTCTTCATCCCGGCCAAGCTCTTCCCATTCCCGGCGGGCGACTTCCGCTTCCGCCTCTTCCCGGGCCAGGGCCAGTTCGGCCCGTGCCACATCGGCCTCGGCCCGAACAACCGCCTGGCTGTAATCGTATGGATCGATGGTCAGCAGTACATCCCCTTTTCCGAAGAAGCCGCCTGCGTTGAACGCCGGGGAGACGGACACGATCCGGCCGGAAACCTCCGGCACCAGCTGGCTCTCGGTGCGTGGGTTGACGGTTCCCTGGCTCCGCACCTTGAAGTGGTGGGTTACCGGTGCAACGTCCATGACCCGGACCATCGGTGCAGGGGTGGTGGCCACCTGCTTCTCCACTTCAGGTTTCAGCCGGATCATCAGGACCATGACCACGATACCGGCGAAGATGATAACGAGCGGCAGGACCCACTTCTTCAGCTGGAAGGAGAGTCCGGTAGGAGGTGTAGGCTCGTGTTCGGTCCCTGTCATGGCTCGATCTCCTGCCGGTACCCGCCGCCCAGGGCGAGGACCAGGTCGATACGGTTGTTCAGAAGTTGTTGACGGGCGGTGATCAGGTCACTCTCGGACTGGACCGACTGCCTCTGGGATTCCAGGACCGTGATGAACGGCGTCAGGCCGGAACGGTAACGATCTTCCGCCAGAAGCCTGGCGGCGGTGGACTGGCGGGAAGCCTCCGCCAGGGCGGCCTGGCGGGCGGCAAGGTGCTGCTCCGAGGCGAGAGCGGTTTCCACCTCCAGGTAAGCGCCTAGTACCGCCCCTGCATACCGGGCCAGGATTTCATCGGACGCCGATCTTGCCTGATCCACGCCGGCCCGCAGGCGCCCGCCCTGGAACAGCGGTTGGGTCAGACCGGCCGCCAGGGACCAGACGCTGAAGTCGCCGTCCAGCAGGTCCTTGAATTCCTGGCTGGAACTCCCGCCACTTCCGGTGAGGACCAGTCGTGGGTACAGAGAACGCCGCGCTGAATCGAAACGGTAGCCGGCGGCGTTCAACCGGAACTCCGCCGCCACCAGGTCCGGGCGGCGTGAGACCAGATCCGCCGGCAGCCCGCCGGGGATCGTCTGCGGCGGTTCGGGGAGAGAGGCGCCGTCTTCGGTTTCGCCGCCGGGGTAACGTCCCATGAGCACTTCAAGCTGCCGGGCAGACAGTTCCAGCCCGATCCTGCGGTTGGCCAGGAACGCCTCGGCGTTGGCCAGGTTGGTTTTCTGAAGACGCAGATCCAGGGAGGGCGCCAAACCGTTCTCGTAACGGTGGCGAACGATCGATTCCGACTCCCGGAAACTGGCCACGGTCTGTTTCGCGAGGTCCACCTGCTGAACCGCCTCGGCCAGGGCGAGCCAGGCCTTGGCGGTCTGACCGGCGATAGACAGCCGGGCGCCGGCCAGATCGGCTTCCGCCGCCTTCAGCTCACTCACCGCCGCCCGGGCGCCGGCCTTCATCCGACCCCACAGGTCAACCTCCCAGGAGATATCCAGAGAAACGCCCAGGTTGGTCGATGTGCTGGACAGGATGTCACCGTCGGCTCCGGGGATCGGGAAACCGATGAAATTCTGTTTTCGCCGGGAGCCGCTGAGGCCTGCAGACACCGATGGTTTCAGGTTGGCGCCGGCGATTCGCGCCGCCGCTGCGGCCTGCTCCACACGGGCAGCTGCCGCCACCAGGTCACGGTTGTGTTCGAGGGCGGCCTCTATCGCCTGGTTCATCCCGGGACTCTCGAAGGCGGTCCACCATTCCGGTCCGGCCTCAGGTCCCGGAGACGGCAGGTTGTATCGATCCGGCGCCGTCACCAGCAGACCGTCCCGGGTCAGTGGCGGCGAAACGGTGCAGCCGGTGGTGATGATGATGAGGGCCAGTGCACTGATGATCGCCTTCATGATCCGGACCCTCCCGGGATCGATGCGGGGAGGGGAGCGGTGAGACCGGCGGTGGCGAACACGACGATCCGTTCCACCATGGCGTCGGTATCGGATGCGTCGCACAGGCCGCAGGTCAACTCCTCCAGCTTCAGCGATGTGACCAGGGTGTGGGCCATGGCTCCTATAACGAAGTGCAACCGCCAGTGGCGCTCGGCCGCGGGAATACCAGGCAGGGCGCTGGAGAAAGCTGCCGTAAACCGCTCGAACACTTCCTTGAACAGATCGGAAAAAAGTTCATCGGGCACACCCGCAGGGTCCCCGTGGAGTTTCCCGAGGATCCGGATGGCGTGCTCGCCGTGAACGCCGAACCGCTCCTTCATCCTCAGGGCAGGCTCCAGCATCGCCCGGACGATCGACTCCACATCGGGGGCGCCGCCTGCCTCCAGGGCATCCAGCATTTCAAGGCGTTGCTGGTTCATCGGGTCGATCCGCCGGTGGAGCACCGCCATCAGCAGGCCTTCCTTGCTCTGGAAGTGGTAGTTGATGGCGGCCAGGTTCACCCCCGCTTCCGAAGTGATGTTCCGGAAGGAGGTGACGCTGTACCCGTCGGTGGCAAACAGCTTTTCAGCCGTATCCATGATTTTTTGCTTGGTATCCGACGGTTGTGGAGCGCTCATAAACACCTCGTACGAGTGTATGTTTTAAACGAACGTATGAATTATAGAGATCTTCGAGGATTGGTCAACCCGAACGGCCGGGCTTGAATATTGCGTTGAATTAACGGGCTATTTCGGTCTCGACCTACTCCCGGCTAAAGAGCAGTTCTCCTCCCACGATGGTGTGGGTCACCCGGGCGGAACGGATCTCATCTTCCGGGATCGTCAGGATGTCCCGATCCAGGACGGTGATGTCGGCCAGCTTTCCGGTGACGATGGAGCCTTTGATCGCTTCCTCATGGGCGGCCCAGGCGGCGCTCAGGGTCATCGCCCGGAGCGCCTCGTCCCTTGTCAGCGATTGACCGGGATGGAAGCGGCTGCCGTCTCTCATCTCCCTTGTCACCAGGGCGTGGAAACCGGCGATCGGGTCCACCGGTTCCACCGGGGTGTCGGTGCCGTTCACCAGCACGGCGCCGGAATCCAGCAGGGCGCGCCACGGGTAGGCTCCGCTCTCGGCACGATGGTCGCCGATCCGCTTCGGAACCCAGGGTCCATCGGATGTGCAGTGCACACCCTGCACCGAGGCGATGACACCGAGCTGTCCGAACCGGGGGATGTCGTCCGGGTGCAGATGCTGGGCATGTTCGATGCGCCAGCGCCGATCGCCGGCGGGTTGGGAGCCGGCAAGCACTTCCTCGTACAGGTCCAGCATCACCCGGTTGCCCCTGTCGCCGATGGCGTGGGTGCAGAGCTGGTAATCATGGTCCCGGGCCAGCTCCGCCGATTTACGAAGTGACTCCAGGCTCTCAACCATCTGACCGGTGGTGTCCGGCTGATCATCGTACGTCTCCAGCATCAGGGCGCCCCGGGACCCAAGGGCTCCGTCCACATACCGCTTGATGGCCCGAACGGTCAGGTGGTGGTCGCCGTAACCGATGGTCCGGACCTGGTCCAGACTTGTGCCGATGATGTCGTCCTTTTCGCCGAGCATGATCCACAACCGCACCGGCAGCCTGCCCTGGTCCGCCAGATCCCTGAACATGCCGACCTCGGCCAGGGTGGAGCCGGCGTCCTGGAAGCTTGTAATGCCGTGGGCCAGGCACTCTTCCATGGCCAGCCGGACGATCTCTTCCCTTTCGGCTTTTATCGCTTCCGGGGTCCGACCTGAAACAGCTGCATTCCAGGCTGCGTACACCGGGTCCATGGCGTTTTCCAGCAAAATGCCTGTGGCGGCACCGTCCGGTCGCCGGACGATCTCGCCGCCCTCGGGGTTCCGGGTGGCCGGGCCGATCCCGCCGGCTGCCAGGGCGGCGGAGTTGGCTATGGAGCCGTGGCCGCTGGCGTGACGCAGGTGAACAGGGTGATCCGGGATCGCCCGGGAAAGTTCGTCATGCACCGGGTAGCCCTGGACAGCCGGGTCCGGAGGACGGTCCCATTTCTCCTGGTGCCAGCCCCGCCCGGTGATCCAGCTTCCTGGCGGCAAAGTCGCGGCCCGCTCCGTCGCCAGTTCCACGACCTGCTCCCATGTCGTTGCTGAAGACAGGTCCAGCTCGATCTTGAGCCGCCCCAGCCCCATGAAATGACCATGGCCTTCGATGAAGCCCGGCACGGCCAGACCGTCCATCAGGTCCACAACCCGGGTGCCTTTGGCGATCCAGTCCCGGATCTTTTCCTCGCTGCCTGTTGCGACGATCCGGCCGTCCAGGACGGCCACCGCCTCCACTTCAGGCGCCTTCGGATCGAGGGTGACGATCCGGCCTCCAAGGAGGACGAGGTCCGCTTCGCCTGCAGAGGTTCCGCATGCGATCACAGTCGCCAGGAGCAGCGTCAGGCAGAGAACCGATGTTGCGGTAGAGGTCAGCGAGCGGGTCATTTCATACTCCTGCGTTGAATTCATCGGGAATCCTGACATTATGGCAGAACAGGGTGCGCGAGGTGCAATGTGGTCTGGCGAGGATGGGACAACGCGGAGATCTACCACCGGTTCGTTAGCGAACACCGGATCTACCGTCGTTTGAACCAGCGCATGGTGGAGCTGGCCGACCTGGTCGGTGTGCGCCACGTTCTGGATCTGGGATGCGGCACCGGCGCCACCGCGCTGGCGTGTCTGAGGGTCCTGGATATGGATGCGGACCTCACCGGCGTGGACGCATCCGAAGAGATGGTAGAGGTGGCCCGGGCCAACATCCTGGACCCTCGGGCCCGGTTTCACGTCGCCCCGGCTTCGGCGGTCCACTCTGTGGTGCAGGGACGGTTTGACCGGGCGCTGTGCAATGCGGCGTTCTGGCAGTTTCCGGCAGCAGGCCCGGTGTTCGAATCCCTGGGCCGTGTGCTGGAGCCTGGAGCACGGTTCGTGTTCAACGTGCCGGCCGAACGTGTGGAAGGGGAGCGGCATGCGATCCATCCGTTCCAGATCGCACTGGCCCGGTCCCTGGAGTCCCGTACCGGGCGCAGGTTCGAAGCGACAAGCCTCACCGCTCTCAGCCGGTCCCGGATCGAGGAACGTGCTGCCGATCATGGCTTCACTCTGGAAGATGATGTGCGGTTCACCTACACCGGCGTCCAGCGGGAATTGATGGACCTGATGACCATCCCCGCCATGATCGGTCCCCTGGCCGACGGCCTCAGCGACCAGGATCGGGATCAGGCGGTCCAGGAGGCGAGGGACCGCTCCGACCCGGATGAAGAGGTCCAGGTGCCGTGGGTCTTCTTCCTCTTCAAGTTTCGGGGACAGGCACGTTAACCGGGTTTTGGGGACACCCTAAAGTCGGTACGACCTGTGCCTTGGTGACCGAATCCAGCCTCAAAGCCCCATCCATCATCCTCTTATTAGTAGCCGTCCGGAAGCGACGATTTGAAAACAGACCCGCCCTGGCGGGACTGTTTTTTAAATCGCCACTTCAGGACGGCCGTACAAGGGCGCTGCAATCGAAGTGGAGAGGGCTGCTTCATGCGAGCAGGGTTAATAGGCTGACGTCGTTCCGTGGTGGAAGAGTGTCCCCGAAACCCGGGTTACGTGCCTGTCCCCGAAGACCGAAAAAACGCCAGGATCGCGTCGGCGGTTGGTCCGGCGTCTTGCGCCCAGGGGAAGTGACCGCAGCTCGGCAGATGATGCAATCGAGCCCCGCCGGTGCACCGGGCGATTTCCCTGGCCTGTTCCGGAGTGGTGGTGCGATCCATCTCGCCTACGAGAACCAGGACCGGGCAGCCTGGCGCGAACGGATCGGGACGGTTCATGAAGACCCGCCGGAGCGTCCGCAGGAGCCGGATGTATCGGGAGGGCGGGACGACCAGGGTGTCCAGCGCCGCCTGCCGAAAACGGTCCGACATCGGCCCCGGCACTTCGATCTGAAGATAGCGCAGCCACTCTTCCCGGGCCCGGCCAAGCTCGGTGTCGGAAGAGGATGGTTCGCTCCGGGCCGCCCGGGACGGAGGAGACAGTAGTACAAGGGCCTCAGGGGAAACGGCGCCCAATCGGACCAGATCCCTGGCCAGCCAGGCGCCCAGGGAATGGCCGCAAAGCAGATCGGGGCCGATCCCGTCCCTGGCCAGCCCTGCCAGCCAGGAAGACATCCGGCGTCGCAGGGACTCAACGCCGGGGAGTGCTTCGCCTTGCTTCATGGAGCCGCCGTGGCCCGGCAGGTCCGGGAGCCAGACCTGGTAATGTTTCGCCAGCCGGTCCGCCAGGGGAAGCAGGATCTGGTGGTCCAGACCGGGCCCGCCGTGGAACATCATCAACCGGCGATCGCCCCGGCCGAAACGCCGGACCGACAGCGACACCCCGCCGGCGCTAATGACGGCAGGGTCCGGCCGGTTCAGATGCAGTTGGTTAGGCATGTCCGGAGGAACAGTGTAACGGCTCCGCACTGTTCCGGGAAGCGTTCAGGAGCTGGAAGCGGCCCGGGGTTTGTACTGCATACCGATCTGGGACAGCAGCCTGCCCAGGTCTTCCCCGGACCCCGGAATACACGGGATGATCCGTCCCGGATCCTTCTGCACCCAGGAAGGGGCCTGGGCGTCGGCAGTCGGTCCGCCTTCCACGCCCAGGAGTTCATGCCATTCGGTGCGGCAGGAGCTTTCGTAACCGGCCAGCCCGCCCTCGCCGCCGCCCTGCAGGGACGAAGCCAGGTTCCGGGCGATCAGTCCGGCTTCCCGCAGGCCGACATTCATGCTCTGAATCCCCACCGGGCCGGTGGCGTGGACGGCGTCGCCGGCCAGCCAGACCCGGCCTTCACCACAGTTCACCGCCAGGCGGCGGTCGAACCGGATCAGGGTAGACCAGTAAATCGATTCCGGGGCAGGGGAGAACCAGGGCGCCCGCTCCTTGAGAAGTTTGCGGAACTGGTCGATGCCCGGTGTCTCCGTCTCGGACATGTCCACTTCGAAACTCCAGCGTCCCCGGCCGCCCTCGATCGGCCAGAACACACTCGTGTGACCCTTCCCCAGCACGATCCGCATTTCAGCCGGCATCTCTCCGGCATAGGGAAACTCGAATACGAAGAAGGTCTGGGCGTGGCCGTAGTCGGCGTACCGGATGCCCAGGGACTGGCGGGTCATGGACCGGTACCCGTCGGCCGCCACCACATAGTCGACGTTGACGGTGCTCTTGCGCCGAATCGCCCACTCGGAACGTGCGATCGGGTATCCAAGGGACACTTTCTCCAGTTCGGCGATTTCGACTTGAACGCCCTGACTGTCTTGATGGAACGCCAGCGCCTGATGGTTCCACTCCACCTGGACCTTGTGATGGCGCAACTTCTCTTCGAGGGCGGTCTCCAGAGTGCTCTGGGGGAGAACCAGGAGGTAGGGGTGGGCGGAATGGAGAGCGGCGTAGTCGATCTCTCCAAGTCGATCGCCGGCCTCGTAGAATGCGACCTTCTCCAGTTTGCGGCCCATTTTCGTCAAATCATGGGCCAGGCCGAACTCTTCCAGGGTGCGCAGGGACTCCGGATGCAGGGCGAGGGCAAAACTGTGGAGTGTAGGGCGCCACTCCTTCTCGAGAATCCGGACCTTGACGCCTCGCTCCGCAAGGCACAAGGCGGTCATCAAACCGACCGGACCGGCGCCTACAACCAGAACCTGATGATCGCGATCAGTACTCATTGCTCAGCCTCCCGTTTACCGAGATTAACCCAGTTCACTGGCCGGTGGCTCGAAAATAGGCGACTTCCGCGGTCCAGTTTGATTGGTGGGGAACGGTCAAAGCCAGTTGCAGGATTCCCGCACCAGGGTCAGCACCCCTTCGGCCCAGCGGTCATTGTCATTGGCGCAGGGAGTCAGGCTGAGGCGGCCTCCACCTGCTTTCGACCATGTCTCGGCGCCACGTATCCCCAGTTCTTCCAGAGTCTCCAGGCAGTCCGCAACAAAGGCCGGACTCAGGATGATCGCATCCCGCCCACCGCCGGCATGTTGTTTCAGCATGTCATCGGTGTATGGCCGTATCCAGGGCACCCGGCCGAGTCGGGACTGGAAACAGGTCACGACCCGGTCAGGCGGCAGATCCAGCATGCGTGTCAGAGCGCGGGCGGTGGCGTAGCACTGTGCCCGGTAGCAGTTGGCGTTTATAGGTCGGAGCGCCTCACAGCAATCGTCGGTTGCGAGGCAGGTCTTCCCGGTTCGATCCGAGGCCCGGACCTGGTGCTCCGGCAGGCCGTGGAACGACAGGAAGATCTTGTCGGCCCGGGCTCTGTCCAGGGTTTTACGAGCCAGGGAAGCGGTCGGCTCCAGCCAGGCGGGGTGGTCGTAGAACGGGGGCACAACGGTGATTGCCGGCACGTCACGCATGTTCAGGGCCACCCGGTATGCCTCCGCAAGGCAGGACCCTGTGGTGGCTGCACTGTACTGGGGATACATGGGGAAAAGTATCAGCCTGTCCACGCCGGCCCCGACCAGTTTCTCCACGCCGGCCTGGATGGAGGGTGTGCCGTACCGCATGCCGATCTCTACCGGGGTTTCGTCGGCGAGCCGGTTCCGGACCTTGTCCCGGAGGGCCCGGGCATGAACCAGGATCGGGGAGCCCTGGTCGGTCCAGATGCTGCGATAGGCCTTTGCCGATTGTTTCGGTCGCCGGGGAAGGATGAACAGGTTCAGGATCAGCTTCCGTCGCCATGCGGGTCCGTCCAGAACCCGGGGGTCGGAAAGGAACTCCTTGAGGTAGGCTCGAACATCGGCCTGTGCCGGGCTGTCCGGAGTGCCCAGGTTCATGAGCAGAAGCCCGGTCATGGTTGGGGGTGCCCGGCCAGGTATATGGCGTGCTGTAAAACGATATCCCGCTCATGACCTTCCGATGCGTAGTGCCCGCGCATGCCTGCGGACCGGTCCACAAGGGCAAACTTAGCCGAGTGGGCGATATCGAACAGCCCCGCGGTCGGCTCGCTGAGTTCACCCATCCCAACCATGAATCCGTCTTCCAGCAAGTTCCGGATCGCGTCACGATCACCGGTGAGCAAGGTCCATCGGGCCGGATCGACGCCGTGGAGTTGGGCGAACGCCCTCAGTTTTAGAGGGGTGTCGTATTCCGGGTCTACCGAAATGCTGACAAGCTTCACCGTATCGGTATCGATCCCTTCCTCCGCCAGGCTGTCCTGTAAGGATCGCATGGACCGTGTCAGCGTCGGGCAGATGGTTTTGCAGCGTGTAAAGAAAAAGCTGGCGATGTAGATCCTGCCTTCGAGGTCGGCGCTTCCGAACGGCGCTCCGTCCTGATCGGTCAACTCCCATGCCGGCAGCTCGACCAGCAGGGGTGGCACAGGCGACTTCTCCGGCCACAACAGCCTGGCGCCTGTCAGCAGGATGACGCCGATGACGAAATACAGGACGTACGGGTTCCGGAACCAGGGCCGTGGTTGTCGCTCGCTGTTCATGGTGCGCCTCTTCCAGATTCATGCCGAACCGCAGAGGATGATTCTAGACCGGTTCGAAGTTGGGCACCTGCTGAAACTCTTCAAAGTAGACAGGCAAGGGACGGTTCAAATTTTGGGGATCAGCCTGCTTATGGATATCATATTTTGCCCCGTGGAAGCGATATTATAATTATTAAAACAAGCAAGTGCCAACAGCCCAGGAAAACATCGATTGCTACTGTCAAATTTCCGGCAGGTTGCTAAACTTCCATTTCCGATCAGGGCGGTGCGCTCCGTTCTTTATTTACATGGTTCGTCTGGACGGCGGTTATTTGCAGGGTAAGGCCCTTAAAAAGGTGGTTTTAATCCCCTCCCACCCGTGAAAGCGAAGATGAGTACCGACAATAAATCAACCGAAACCCCGTTCGTATTTCCGAAGTGGGTGGACGATTTGCGACCCTTGGTCGGCATCGTCCTCGGTCTGGCTCCGGTCTACATCATTGTATTGGTGTGGTTCGGCTTGTCGCCCAAGACCCAGAACATCGGCTATTCCCCAGAACAACCGGTCCCGTTCAGCCACGCGGTCCATGCCGGTGAACTGGGACTGGACTGCCGCTACTGTCACAACACCGTGGAAATTTCGGCCCACGCCGCCGTGCCTCCTACGGCGACCTGCATGGGCTGCCATACGGCGATCAAGGCAACCAGCGAGAAGCTGGAGCCGGTCCGGGCCAGCAGTGAAAGCGGTATGCCGGTTCGGTGGATCCGGGTCCATGACCTGCCGGACTACGTGTACTTCGACCACAGTGCCCATCTCACCGCCGGCGTCAGCTGCGTGGAGTGCCACGGACGGGTCGACCGGATGGAACGGGTGCACCAGGTTTCCGAGTTGAGCATGGGCTGGTGCCTGGACTGTCATCGCAATCCGGCGCCCCGGTTGCGACCGGCGGAACTGGTCACCCGGCTGGATTGGGCCACCGAGGAAGACCGTGAAGCCCTGGGAGCCAGGCTGATGGAAGAAAACAACATCAACCCAAGAACGGATTGCAGCACATGTCATCGATAACGGAAAAGAAGACAGGCAAAACCTACTGGCGCAGCCTGGATGATCTGGCGGATACCGCCCGGTTCCAGGAGATCGTGCGAAACGAATTCCCCGGATTCGAGGAGGAACTCGCCACACCCAGGAGTCGTCGGGGTTTCCTGAAGCTCATGGGCGGATCCATGGCCCTGGCCGGTCTGACGGCCTGTCGCTGGCCGGTGGAAGAGATCGTTCCGTTCGCGGATCGTCCGGACGGAACCACGCCCGGTATACCGAACCATTACGCCACGGCCATGGAGGTCGGTGGCGTCTCCACCGGCCTGCTGGTGACCAGTTACGACGGACGGCCGATCAAGGTCGAAGGCAACAGCCTCCACCCGTACAGCGGCGGCGCCACGTCGGCCATGGCCCAGGGCGCCATGCTGGAACTGTATGACCCGGACCGCAGCCGGAAGGTGATGCGGCGGGAAGGGGAGGGCAGTTGGGAAGCGCTGGATCGTTTCGTTGCCGAAACCGCAGCCGGTCTGGGCACCGGAGACCGGTTCGCCGTTCTGTCCGAGGCCGTCGGATCGCCGACGCTGAAACGGATCCGTGAACGGTTGGCGAAGCGGTACCCGGGAATGCGCTGGGTCGAATACGAAGCGCTGGACCGCGGGAACCAGAAGGCCGGCTCCGAGCTGGCATTCCAGGCAAGGTATAGGCCGGTCCAGGACCTTTCCGCCGCCCAGGTCATCGTTTCATTTGAGGATGATCTGCTCCAGGACCACCCGGCCGCCGTCAAGAATATTTCCGGTTTTGCAGCCGGCCGCAATCCGGAGCGCGGCCATGTGAGTCGGTTGTACGTGGCGGAAAGCGCCATGACCCTCACCGGCAGCCGGGCCGACCATCGCATGGCGGTCCGATCCGGCGATGTGGCTGCCATTGCATTCGCCGTGGCCGCAGAGCTGTTCCTTAACAAGGGTCTGGCCCTGCCGTCCGGGTTCGAGTCCCTTCGACAGCTGCTGGAAACCGCCTCCGGCCACCCGGCCCACACCGGGACGGTGAAGAGCATCGCTGACGATCTGGCGGCCAACCGGGGCAGCAGCCTGCTGACTGCCGGCCGTCGGCAGCCGGCCCAGGTCCATGCCCTGGTCCACCTGCTCAACCAGGCGCTGGGCAACGCCGGCCGTACCGTGAGTTACCTCCGGGAAGACGATTCCGCCGATCGCCTGGAAGACCTTCAGGGCCTGGTTTCGGCGATGATAGACGGCCAGGTGGAAACTCTGGTGATCCTGGGCGGCAACCCCGCATACAACGCGCCGGCCGACCTAAACTTTACCGCCGCGCTGGCCGGTGTGCCTGCCAGTATTCGCCTCGGTCTTTATGAAGATGAAACATCCGCAGCCAGCACCTGGCACGTTCCCCAGGCCCATTTCCTCGAGTCCTGGAGTGACGGCCGGGCGTGGGACGGCACGGTCAGCGTGGTTCAGCCCCTGATCGCACCGCTATGGTCCGGGCGCAGCGCCATCGAGGTCATGGCCGCCTTCGAGGGCGGCGCTGCCGCCTCCGGCTATGACCTGGTAAAAGCCGGCTATGACGAAGGATCGTGGAGGCAAACCCTCCACGCCGGACTGCTGGAAGGGAGCGCCCTGCCGCAAGAGACGCCGGTGGTGGGCCATGGCTGGGTGGACGACGAACTCGCAGGGCTTGCGGCCGTTGCACCGGCCTCCATCGCTCTCGAATACGTCTTTGCCGCCGACGTCAAACTCCATGACGGCCGGTTCGCCGCCAACGGCTGGCTCCAGGAGCTGCCGGACCCGCTGACGAAGTTGACCTGGGACAACGCAGCGGTGATGTCGCCGGTGCTGGCGGCCAGGGTAGGCGTGAGCGATGGCGACATGGTGCAGGTCATGGTCGGCGGAACCTCGATGGAGCTGCCGGTCTACCAGATGCCGGGGCAGGCTGCCGATTCGGTGACGCTGGCGCTGGGGTACGGTCGGGAATTCGGCCATCCGGTAGCCGATGGCATCGGTTTCAACACGTACGCCCTGCGCCGGTCCGACGCCATGCATACAGCACTAGGAACGATCGCCGCCGCCGCCGGCAAATACACCCTGTCCTCCACCCAGGACTTCCACGCCATGGACGATCGCGGGGCCCAGGAAGTGGAAGATCGGGCCGAGAAGTTCATCCGTGAGGTTGAGGCGAACGACTGGTTCCATGATCCGGCTCACGCCATGCACGGCGGCCACAAGCTGCCTGACGCCGACCTTTGGGAGCCGCCGAAGTACGACGGCGATCACGCCTGGGCCATGAGCATCGACCTGAACAGCTGCGTCGGTTGTGCCGCGTGCACTATCGCCTGCCAGGCCGAGAACAATATCCCGGTGGTCGGCAAGGATCAGATCGCCCGTGGCCGCGACATGCACTGGATCCGCGTGGATCGCTATTTCTCAGGCGCACCGGAGAACCCGGAAGTTCGATTCCAGCCTGTGGCATGCCAGCACTGCGAAAACGCTCCCTGTGAGCAGGTCTGCCCGGTGGCCGCCACCACCCATGACGATGAGGGGCTGAACGTCATGGTCTACAACCGCTGCATCGGCACGCGGTACTGCTCCAACAACTGCCCGTTCAAGGTTCGCAGGTTCAACTTCTTCAACTTCCACAGGAAGGAGTCCGGTGTTCCGGAACAGAACTATGAGATAGCGAACATGGTGCACAACCCGGAAGTCACGGTTCGTGCCCGGGGCGTCATGGAAAAGTGCACCTTCTGCCTGCAGCGCATCAGCCAGGCCAAAATCACGGCGAAGAACGAGGGCCGGAAACTTCAGGATGGAGACGTCGTGCCGGCCTGCCAGCAGGTGTGTCCGGCCTCGGCCATCCGGTTCGGCGACCTTACCGACGAAAACAGCCATGTCGTCCGGCAGCGAACGGACCACAGGGCCTACACCATGCTGGACGATCTCAAGGTCAAGCCCCGGGTCAATTACATGGCGCGGTTGCGGAATACGGGTCACGGGGACGACCCGGTATCGGGGGAGCATTCGTAAGCGATGAGCGTCTCAAACGTTGAAGACAGAATGGGCCTCGACAACACACTCGAGGAACCCGGACGCAGGGCTCCCCTGATCGTCGGGGGAAACGATTTTACGAGCATCACCGAAAAGGTATGCGGCATTGTGGAACGGCCCAAGCCGCCCAAGGGCTGGTACGTCGCCCTCGGTGTCTCCGCCATGCTCATGGGGATGCTGTTCGGCCTGATCGGCTACCTCGTCCTGGTGGGGACCGGCGTATGGGGACTGCAGATCCCGGTAGGCTGGGGTTTCGCCATCGTCAACTTCGTGTTCTGGGTCGGTATCGGACACGCCGGCACACTGATTTCGGCGATCCTGTTCCTGTTCCGGCAGAAGTGGCGAACCAGCATCAACCGTTTCGCCGAGGCGATGACGATTTTTGCCGTTATCTGCGCAGGTGTGTTCCCGGGTATCCACGTCGGCCGGGTCTGGTTCGCCTACTGGATGTTCCCGCTGCCTAACCAGATGGACATGTGGCCGAACTTCCGCAGCCCTCTGCTGTGGGACGTGTTCGCCGTTTCGACCTATTTCACCGTCTCCCTGTTGTTCTGGTACCTGGGTATGATCCCGGATCTGGCCAGCCTCAGGGACAGGGCGGGCACCCGTGTTCGCCAGATCGTCTACGGCGTTCTGGCCCTGGGCTGGCGAGGCGCCAACCGCCACTGGCAACATTATGAAAAGGCCTACCTGCTGCTGGCGGCCCTGGCCACGCCGCTGGTGCTGTCGGTGCACTCGGTAGTGTCCATGGACTTCGCCGTTTCTCAGCTTCCAGGTTGGCATACGACGATCTTCCCGCCGTACTTCGTCGCAGGCGCCATCTTCAGCGGCTTCGCCATGGTGGTCATGCTGGCGGTGCCGGCCCGGGAATGGTTCGGCCTCAAGGACGTCATCACGCTGCGCCACCTCGAGAACATGAACAAGGTCATCCTGGCCACCGGGTCCATGGTCGGCTATGCCTACGGCATGGAGTTCTTCATCGCGTGGTACAGCGGCAACTCGTTTGAAGGGTTCGCCTTCCTGAACCGGGCAATGGGGCCGTACGCGTGGGCCTACTGGATCATGGTCAGCTGCAACGTGATCACGCCCCAGCTGTTCTGGGTCCGTAAAATCCGGACCTCGCCCTGGATCATGTTCTTCGTCGTCATTTTCGTGAACATCGGCATGTGGTTTGAACGTTTCGTCATTACCGTGACGTCCCTGTCCCGGGACTTCCTGCCGTCCAGCTGGGGTTATTACAGCGCCACCTGGGTGGACTACGGCATGCTGATCGGCAGTTTCGGCCTGTTCTTCACGCTATTCCTGCTGTTCCTCAGGTTCGGTCCCATGGTCGCCATGGCCGAGGTCAAGACCGTGCTGCCTGAAGCCGATCCACACCACGGCCAGGATGAAGATCACGACCACAGGGAGCTGGCCGACGAGATCGGCGCCCCCGAGGATCCGGTGGTGGTTGCCGGCCTGAAGGGCGCGATGCCGGCAGGAGACAAATACGGCATCCTGGTACGGTTCAAGTCGCCTGCCGAGTTGATGAAGGCGGCTCGCAAGGTGCGGGACGCCGGGTTCACACGCTGGGACGTTCATTCGCCCTTCCCGGTCCACGGTATGGACCGGGCCATGGGCCTGCGCTCCACCAAGTTGCCCTGGCTGGTACTCGCCGGCGGGATCACCGGCTGCGCCAGCGCGATCCTGCTGCAGTGGTGGACCAACGCGGTGGATTACCCGTTCCTGATCAGCGGAAAGCCGTTGTTCAGCCTGCCTGCCAATATCCCGGTGGCGTTTGAGCTGACCATCCTGTTGGCGGCCCTGGCCACGGTGGGAGGCGTGTTCATGCTGATGAAGCTCCCGCGGTTCCACCATCCACTGTTCCACAGCCGCCGATTCCGGAAGGTGACCGACGATCGCTTCTTCCTCTGTATCAAGGCTCGCGACCCGAAGTTCGACAACGAGGGGACCGGCGCCTTCGTCAGCACGCTGGGCGGCGACGCCGCCGAGTGGGTGGAGGGTTAGATGGTACGCAAGTGGACCATCTGGATTTTGATCTCACTGGGTGTGCTCTCCCTGCTGCCGTTTGCCCTGATCGCCAGGGCCCGGACGGCCCGGACTGCAGAGCCCAGGATTCATGTCTTTCCGGACATGGACAACCAGGGCAGGTACAAGTCCCAGCAGGTCAACCGGCTGTTCGCGGATACCCGGGCTATGCGCCCGCCGGTGGAAGGGACAGTGGCCCGGGGCCAGCTCCAGGAGGACGACCATCTCTACCGTGGCGTCCGGAGCGGCGAGTGGGCCGCCGGCTTCCCCATGAAGATTGATCGGGAAGTCATGGAACGTGGAAGGGAGAGATACGACATCCACTGTTCCCCCTGCCACGGCCTGGCAGGTTACGGGGACGGGATCGTCGCCCGGCGAGCCGACGCCCTCCAGGAGGGGACCTGGGTGCAGCCCTCTTCCCTCCATACCGATCTGGTGAGATCCCGGCCGTCAGGCCACATCTTCAACACCATCACCAACGGCATCCGCAATATGCCGCCGTACGGCTTCCGCGTCAGCGTGGAGGACCGCTGGGCCGTGACGGCCTATGTCACCGCTCTGCAGCTCAGCCAGAACGCCGCCATCGAGGATGTCCCCGAACAGCAGCGGGCGAACGTCCAGGAACAGTGAGCGCATGAAAGATTCAATACCTACCGATGTAATCCAGCTGGGGGCCGCCGGCAGCGCCATGAGAATGGCCGCCCTTGTGGTCGGTGTGATCTCCCTCCTGGGCGGCTGGTTCCTGACCGGCGGGGGCGAATCCGGCCATGACACGTTCTTCCGTTCCTACCTTGTGAACTTCACTTTCTTCCTGAGCATCGGCCTGGGCGCCCTGTTCTTCGTGATGGTCGGCCAGTTGATGCGAGCCGGATGGAATATCACCGTTCGCCGCGTGGCGGAAGGGTTGGCGTCAGGGTTGTGGATGATGATGCTCCTGGCGGTGCCGGTCTATCTGGGCCGCCACAGCCTGTTCGAGTGGACCCACGCCGATGTCGTGGCCGCCGATCCGATGCTGCAGCACAAGGCGGCCTGGCTGAACGACAACTTCTTCCTGATCCGGCTGGTGGCGTATTTCGCCTTGTGGCTTCTGATGACCTGGTACTTCACCAGCAGGTCGACCCGGCAGGATGTTTCCGGCGATCCACAGTTGACCCTCAATATGGGCAAATGGGCCGGTCCGGGCGTGATGCTGTTCGCCGTAACCCTGAGCTTCGCCTCCTTCGATCTGCTCATGTCCCTGGCCCCGCACTGGTACAGCACCATTTTCGGTGTGTACTACTTCGCCGGCGCCGTGGTCGGCTCCTGTGCCATGCTCACGCTGGTCGTCCTGATTTTCCAGAAGATGGGCAAGTTCGGCAACCTGGTCAACGCCGAACACTACCAGGACCTCGGCAAGCTGATTTTCGCCTTTACGGTGTTCTGGGCCTACATCGGCTTCTCCCAGTATTTTTTGATCTGGTACGCCAACATGCCGGAAGAGACCATCTGGTACCTCAAGCGCCAGACCGGCCAATGGACCACCGTGACCCTGGTCCTGCTTTTCGGGCACTTCATGGTGCCGTTCCTGGGCCTGATGTCCCGGCACATCAAGCGTAACTCGGTGCTGTTGATGCTGTGGGCGTCCTGGATGCTGCTGATGCACTGGCTGGATATGTACTGGATCGTCATGCCCGAATTTTCCGCCGGTGTCGTGCCGTTCGGCCTGGCCGACGTGCTGACATTCCTGGGGGTCGGCGGCATTTACCTTTCCGGATCGCTGCACTTCTGCTGCCGGCATCCGTTGATACCCCTTGAGGATCCCAGGCTCCACGAGGCGATCGGGTTCGAAAATGCGTAAAGAAGAAGACATCATCAAGGACGGCACCGAGCAGGACGATCCCGATGCTCCGATGACCGCCATCGTTGCGATCCTTCTGGCGGTGGTGACTGTGGCCAGTGTTCTGGCGCTGCAGGGCTATTTTGGAAAGGTTCAGGACGCCGAGCTCCGCAACAAGGTTGTGGATGTTCAACCGGCGGACCTGCGAAAGGCCCGGGAGGAGGGCAAAGCCCTTCTCGAAGGCTATCGCTGGGTCGATAAGGAGCAGGGCGTCGTGGCTATCCCTATCGAGCGGGCCATGGAACTGTCCATGGACCGGATGGTGAAGTGAACCTGCGATGAACGCGTTGCCCCAGAGACCGGTGGTCGTAGCCGCAGCACTGCTGCTGGCGGTGGCGTTGTCCGTCTCGGCGGCGCCGGCGTTCAATACCGGTATCAAGCCGCCGCCTGTGGGCGGTGGTTCCGGCCAGGCGGAGGAGCAGGTCGGCGACCTGGATGCCGTCGGTATCGATGAGCACCTGGACGCCCAGCTGCCGATGGACCTGATGTTCCGGGACGAAACCGGCGCTGCGGTTCGTTTCGGCGACCTGTTCACCGCAGACCGGCCGGTGATCCTGACCCTGGGCTATTACCGTTGCCCGATGCTCTGCAGCCTGGTTCTCAACGGCCTGGCGGACAGCCTCAAGGAACTGGACCTGAACCCCGGTGAGCATTTCGACATGGTCACCGTCAGTATCGATCCCGGCGACAGCCACGTCCTGGCAGGAAAGAAGAAGCAGAGTTACCTGCGGTATTACGACAGGGAGGGCGCCGAAAATTCCTGGGCGTTCCTGACCGGTGATGAAGAACCGATCCGGGAACTGGCCGAGGCCGTCGGTTTCCGATACGAGTACCTTCCGGATCAGGATCAGTACGCCCACGCCGCCGTGATTTTCGTTCTGACCCCTGAAGGGCGTGTTTCCCGGTACCTGTACGGTGTGCAGTATGAACCGACCACCATGCGCCTGGGCCTGGTGGAAGCATCCGAAGGGAAGATCGGAACGATCACCGACCGTTTTCTGCTGTTCTGCTATCACTATGACGCCGCTGCAGGAACCTACGGTCCCGCTGCGGTCAAGATCATGCGGCTGGGCGGTTTCGTGACGCTCGTCGCTCTCGCATTCGTTGTTGGATTCTTCTGGTTAAGAGAGTTACGCCGCAAACGTACGGCAGTGAAGGAAGCTGCAACATGATCGGATTTTTGAGCACGGCAGGAGCCGGTGAGCCGTCTTTCTGGCTGCCTTCCCAGTCGTCCACCATCGCCCAGAGAGTCGATTCCATTTGGGAGTTCATCCTCTGGCTGAGCGTATTCTTCTTTGCCCTGGTGGTGGTGCTGGGGGCCCGGTTTGCGTTGAAGTACCGTGCGGCCCGTGGGCAAGGCACCCAGGCGACCACGGACCACAACACAATCCTGGAGGTGGTCTGGACCGTAATCCCCACCATCCTTGTGGTCATCCTGTTCTGGGTCGGCTTCCGGACCTATATCGACATGTCCACCCCTCCGGAAAACGCCTACGAGATCCAGGTCACCGGCCAGAAATGGCAGTGGCTGTTCACCTATCCCAACGGGTATGTGGACGAAAACCTGCACGCGCCGGTGGACACCGACGTGGTCCTGGTGATGACTTCGGAAGACGTTATCCACAGCATGTTCATCCCGGCCTTCCGGACCAAGCAGGACGTGGTCCCCGGGCGCTATTCCAAGCTGTGGTTCAACGCTACCGAAACCGGGGAGTTCGACATCTACTGCGCAGAGTATTGCGGCACCAGTCATTCGGACATGCTGGCCAAGGCGGTCATCCATCCCCAGGACGAGTTTGAGCCGTGGCTGGCAGAGGCCAGCAACCTTCATGGACGTTTTCCGCCGGTGGAAATCGGTGAGATGTATTACAAGCGCTTCGGCTGCAAGCAGTGCCATTCCCTGGATAGCGCACCGGGTATCGGCCCCACGTTCCAGGGCTTGTTCGGCACCATGGAGCGGTTGACCGACGGCAGCTCCGTCCTCGTGGACGAAAATTACATCCGTGAGTCGATCCTGAATCCCCAGGCCAAGGTCACCGAGGGCTACGCCCCGGTGATGCCGACCTTCCAGGGTCGTTTCAATGACCAGGACATCACCGCCATCATCGAGTTCATCAAGAGCGTCGAGTAGGCGCAGGACAGAGGAGCGCCATGAGCACCGCGGCAACAACCCGAGACAGCAACTACCTGAACGTCACGAAAGGCGCCCTTTCGTGGCTGCTGACCCTGGACCACAAAAGGATCGGGATCCTCTATCTCGTGTCGATCCTGTCTTCGTTCTTCCTGGGCGGCATGATGGCGATGCTGATCCGGACCGAACTGCTGACACCCGGCGACACGATCATGACCGCCGATCAGTACAACCAGGTCTTCACGCTTCACGGCGCCATCATGATCTTCCTGTTCATCATTCCGGGCATCCCGGCGGCTCTGGGGAACTTCGTTCTGCCGCTGATGCTGGGAGCCAAGGATGTGGCTTTCCCGCGGTTGAACCTGCTGAGCTGGTGGTTGTGGATCACCGGTGCGTTCATCGCCGTGGCCTCGATCCTGATCAACGCCGTGGATACCGGCTGGACGTTTTACACACCGTACAGCACAACCACCGGAACCAGTGTGACGCTGATCGTCACCGGAGTGTTCATCCTGGGGTTCAGCTCCATCCTGACCGGCCTGAATTTCATCGTTACCATCCACAAGCTTCGCCCCAAAGGGATGACCTGGTTCAAAATGCCGCTGCTGTTGTGGGGCCTGTACTCCACCGCCATCATCCAGGTTCTGGCAACGCCGGTTCTGGGAATCACCCTGCTGCTCCTGGCGATGGAGCGGATTATGGGGATCGGGATCTTCGATGCAGCCCTGGGCGGTGACCCGGTACTGTTCCAGCACTTCTTCTGGTTCTACTCCCACCCGGCGGTTTACATCATGATCCTGCCGGCCATGGGCGTGATCAGCGAACTGATTTCGGTGTTCAGCCGCAAACACATATTCGGTTACAAATTCATCGCGTTCAGCAGCATCGCCATCGCCGTCTTCAGTTTTCTGGTCTGGGGCCACCACATGTTCACCAGTGGGCAGTCGGAACTGGTCAACATGATCTTCTCCGCCCTGACCTTCTCGGTTTCGATCCCGTCGGCGATCAAGGTTTTCAACTGGCTGGCGACCATGTACAAGGGCCGCATCCAGCTGGACACGCCGATGCTGTACGCGCTTTCATTCCTGTTTCTGTTCACCATCGGAGGGTTGACCGGGCTGTTCCTGGCGACCCTGGCCACCGACATCCATCTCCATGACACCTACTTCATCGTGGCCCACTTCCATTACGTCATGTTCGGCGGGACGGTGATCGCATTCCTGGGCGGGCTGCATTACTGGTGGCCGAAAATGACCGGCAAGATGTACAACGAGAAACTGGGCCGTATCGCCTGCCTGATCCTGTTCGTCGGGTTCAACGTGACCTTCTTCACCCAGTTCGTGATGGGGAGCCGGGGCATGCCGCGGCGGTACTTCCACTATCAGGAAGAATTCACGTCGCTGAATCAGCTCTCCAGCCTGGGGTCGTACATCATGGCGGTGGCGTTCTTCATGATCGCCGGATACCTGCTGCACTCACTGGCCAAGGGCCGCAAGGCGCCGGCCAACCCATGGGGCGCCAACTCCCTGGAATGGCACACCACTTCGCCTCCGCCGTTCGATAACTTCGACGGCCGTGAGATGCAGGGCGTGGATCCTTACGATTACACCGGCTGGAAATACGACGAGTCGATTGAAGGCTATGTACCGGTTGGCGGGGGCGACGGCTCCCGGGACTCGAGGTAACGGCATGACCGATTCCCACGGCAGCGAGGGGCACCCGGCCCACCTGCAACATCATTTCGACAACGACCGGCAGCAGTTTTCGGCCAGCAAGCTGGGTATGTGGCTGTTTCTGGCCACGGAGATCCTGTTGTTCGCCGGCCTGTTCGTGGCCTACGCGGTCTACCGCAGCAACCACCCGGAGATCTTCATCTACGCCAGCCAGTTCCTGGACACGACCCTGGGCGGGATCAACACCATGGTGCTGCTGCTGAGCAGTTTCACCATGGCGTGGGGCGTGCGTGCGGCCCAGCTGGGACAGAAGAAATTGCTGGTATCGCTGCTGGCCATCACCCTGCTGGGCGGATTCGGTTTCCTCGGTATCAAGTACGTGGAGTACGAGGCCAAGTGGAAGCATGGCCTGCTGTGGGGCGTAAACTTCAATCCGGCCTCCCATGATGATCATGGGGAGGACGCTGGCCATGCTGCGGTGGAAGCCGAAGAGGTCGCGCCGGCGCCGGTGGTGACCGAGGCTGTGACGCCTGAGGGGCTCAAGTTCGAGCCAACCGTGGTCCCGCCCTCGGCAACCGGACCGGCCGGTACGGTGGAGCCGGATGACGGGGTGGATCATGATACCGGTGTCCAGCCGGAAAACGTTCAGATCTTCTTCGGGATCTACTTTCTCATGACCGGTCTCCACGGTATCCATGTCCTGGTCGGCATGAGCCTGATCTTCTGGATCCTGTTGAAATCGATGGGCGGCGCGTACGGTCCCAAGTACTTCACACCGGTGGACCTTGTCGGGCTGTACTGGCACCTGGTGGACCTGATCTGGATCTTCCTGTTCCCGCTCCTGTACCTGATTCATTGACCGGAGGCTGAATACCATGGCAACAGAACACAACCATCACGATCAGGTCGGCCATGTGGTCCCGCTGCCGATCCTGGGCGGGGTGATCGCCGCCCTGATGGTCCTGACCTGGGCCACGGTATTCGTGACGAATTTCGATCTCGGTTCCCTGAACATCTTCATCGCCCTGGGGATCGCCGTGGTCAAAGGCGCCCTGGTGGTGCTGTTCTTCATGCACCTGCGCTGGGACGCCCCGATCAACGGCATCGTCCTTATTTCTGCGTTGTTGCTGGTGTTCCTGTTCGTCGGGTTCGCCTTGATGGACTCAGCCGCCTACGCCCCGGACCAGATTCCCGGATATGCACCTCTGATCAACCCGTAAGCCGCCCTGGAGGCCGTTCGTGCCCAACCTGCTGGCCCGGTATTTCCGCTTGAAGGAAGGTCAGGAGTCGTTGCCCCCAGGCACCCGCGAGATGGGCCTGGTGTTCATGCTGGCGTCCCTGGGGATGCTGTTCGCTTCCATGCTGGTCGGCTACTTCACCGTACGCTGGATGGCCGGTGAGTGGCCTCCCCCCGGCACCCCGAAACTGCCTGCCGGCCTGTGGGCCGGCACCGCCGTGCTGATTCTGGGCAGCCTTTCCATACATCGTGCCCTGGCCGGCATCAGGGCCGGCAGTAGCGCCCGCCTGGCCGTCTGGCTGCGATGGACCTTGATCCTGGGCCTGCTGTTTCTCGGTATCCAGGGTCTCAACTGGGCCGCATTGATCAAGGCCCACGGCGGCCCCACCGACGGCATGTACGGTTTCCTGTTTTTCGTTCTGACCATGTTGCACGGGGTGCACGTGGTTGCCGGCCTGTTGCCTCTGGGGGTAGCACTGTCCCGGGTCCGTACCGGACGGTACACCGCCGGCTCCCATCACGGGATCCGCTCGCTGGCTATTTACTGGCACTTCCTGGGGCTGACCTGGCTGGTGTTGTTCGCCGTGCTCTACCTTGCGGACAGACCCTGATGTTCGGCGTGACAGGCAAACCAGAAGGTGTAGAAAAGGTCGCCGGCAACGGCGTCGCCTTCCGGGACCCAGACCTCCATCCCGTCGGCCACAGGGTTCAGTTCCACACCTGCCAGTTCACCCGGCAACCCAGGCTCCGTGCCGGCTTTCATTGGAATACACAGCAGGCCTTCGGCCGTGCGATACGCCAGGGTTCGTGTCATGGCGGCAGGACCGTTTTCCGGAACCGGTGGAGATGCGGGGAATCGCAGCATGCCCCGCTGGTAGTACGAGGCGTACGGTTCCATGCCGTAATGTTTCCGGAAATCGAGGAGCCCGTCGATGACGGTTGTTTCCGGGTGCCGCGCCACCCAGTTCGACCAGGTCACCAGGGAGCAGGGCAGCGATTCCAGTACGGTCCCGGCTGCCGGCCCGGCCACCGCCCGGCCGGTCAGGGGAAGCCACAGGCTTTCGTCCTCACCTCCCTCGCGGCGGTCGTACATGACCAGGGTCGAGTTGTACAGCAGTCCGGAGATGCCGAAAGACCCCTCACCGTCAGGACGAAGGAACGCCGCGGCTGTGAACGACAGCGGGTTGAAAGTTACGGCCAGCGGTACGCCGCCCAGGGTATCGTTCACGATTTCGTGCCAGTTGAGTACCCGGAGCGGGTACGCCCGGCTCTCCCCGTTCAGCGTCAAACCCAGAACCCAGTCGGTGGGGACGAGATACTTGCCCCGCTGTGCTTCGTTGCGCTGCAGCACTCCTTCCGGGGTCAGGGTCGGAGGATCGGTCAGCGGCCGGATGGCGTCCTTGACCATGTTGCCGGTTACCAGGCGGCTCCGATCCACTTCAAGGTTCGACAGATCGAAACCATAGGTTTCGATGTTCTTCTTGTCCCCCACCAGGGGACCGCGGTCGGATCTGAGAGCCGGGATCAGTATCCGGGCGCCCAGGGCGGCACTGACCAGCACGGCGAGCAGGATCACCCACCCGCCGGTCTTGAATTGAAGCATGCGATTCGCGGGCATCGGTTCCCTCCGAAGAGGAACCATAGTACCGCGATTGGAGGCGCACCATGAAGGCAAGGACTTTGGAAGCGCTCACCCTCGGGTTCGGGACCACTGTGGCGATGTGGGCGGTAGGGTACCTGGGAAGGTTGCCGGCGGTAATGCTTCCCAGCCAGATCGTCCTGCTGCTGTTCCTGGCATGCGGTTTCGTCTGCGGAGCGGTTGCCGGGATGCGGGTCGCCGATCCGGTTCGAACCGGCGCCCTGGGCGGCGCCATCAACGGTTTATTGAACCTGCTGATCCTCGGGAGTGTTCTCTCCCAGGCCGACAAGGCGGTTTCACTGCCTGCAGCGGCGCTCTGGATCCCCGGCTCGATCCTGGGTTCGGCGTTACTCGTGGCGGCAGGCGCCTTCATCGGCAACCAGTTCCGTGATCACAGGCAGCCGGCGGTGGAGGTCGGGCCGTCCCGGTTCGTGTGGGTCGCCGCCGCAGCGACCTTCCTGCTGCTGGCGGTAGGTGGCCTGGTGACCAGCAAACAGGCCGGCCTCGCCGTTGTGGACTGGCCGAATTCCTACGGCTATAACATGTTCCTGTATCCGCTGTCCAGGATGACCGGCGGAATTTACTACGAACACGCACACCGGTTGTTCGGCTCCCTGGTCGGCCTGACTACCATGGTCATGGCGGTGTTGCTGCAGCGCTGTGATACCAGAGGCTGGGTCCGGAAGGCGGGCTGGGTCGCCGTGGCCATGGTGGTGGCCCAGGGGATCCTCGGCGGCCTGCGGGTCACCGGATCGTTCACCCTGAGCAGTTCCCAGGCAGATATGGCCCCGTCCCTCCTGCTGGCGCTGGTTCACGGGGTATTCGGGCAGCTGTTTTTCGCCTCCCTGGTCGGCCTTGGTGTGTTGACGTCCCGCCGCTGGCTGCAGCCGGCCGGTTGTATCTCCGGGGATCTCAAGCCGGCCACCGCATTGCTGCTGGGCCGGACCCTGGTAGGCCTGATGGTGGTCCAACTGGTGCTGGGAGCGCTGCAGCGGCATATGGAAGTGCTGTTGTGGGTCCATATCACCATGGCTGCGGTCATCGCACCTCTGGCGGTCGGCTACGGGCTGCGGACATGGATGCTGAACCCGTCCCATCCTGTGCGGCGGAAGCTGGGGCTCTGGCTGATGGCGGTGACCGCAACCCAGATGTTTCTTGGTATCAGCGCCTTCGCCGGCACGATCCTGCTGAAAGGGGAGGACACGTCTTCCGTGTTTGCCCTCATGGCGGCTACGTCCCACCAGTGGTGTGGCGCACTGTTGTTCGGATTTGCTGCGGCAACCTTGTTGTGGAACGGCAGGCACGATAAAACGGACTCGAATAGTCCGGAATCAACCTCCCGTGCATGAGGCTGGATTTGCGGGAAATGTTTATGATGGACCGGTCGGTTTGAGTGATTCGTTTGATTCAAACGAATCAGCCGTTCAGGCCGGTGTAGAATTTTGGACGGGGAGCTTATGAGCGCTCAATTGGAGAAGTTTACCTACGACGACGACATCGTCAGGAAGTTCTGTCTGGCGACGGTGATCTTCGGCGTCGTGGCGTTCCTGGTCGGGATCATCATCGCCATCCAGCTGGCCTGGCCCGAGCTGAACATGGGCATCTCCTGGCTGACCTTCGGGCGACTCAGGCCGTTACACACCAACGCCGCCATCTTCGCCTTCGCAGGCAACGCAATCTTCGCCGGGATGTACTACTCCTCCCAGCGATTGCTGAAAGCCCGCATGTTCAGCCGCGCCTTGAGCCTGGCCCACTTCTGGGGCTGGCAGCTGATCATCGTCGCGGCTGCGGTCTCCCTCCCCCTGGGAATTACCAGCGGGAAGGAATACGCCGAGCTGGAATGGCCGATCGACATCGCCATCGCCCTGGTCTGGGTGGTATTCGCGGTGAACTTCTTCTGCACGATATGGAAACGCCGGGAGCGGCACCTCTACGTCGCCATCTGGTTCTACATCGCCACCATCATCACCGTGGCGATCCTGCACATCTTCAACAGTCTCGCCATACCGGCGTCGTTATTCAAGAGTTACTCGATTTACGCCGGGGTTCAGGACGCGTTCATGCAGTGGTGGTACGGACACAACGCCGTGGCGTTCTTCCTGACCACGCCGTTCCTGGGCCTGATGTACTACTTCATGCCGAAAGCGGCCAACCGGCCGGTATTCTCCTACCGCCTGTCGATCCTGCATTTCTGGTCCCTGGTGTTCATCTACATCTGGGCCGGTCCCCACCACCTGCATTACACCGCCCTGCCGGCCTGGGCCTCAACCCTGGGGATGTGGTTCTCCCTGATGCTGTGGATGCCGTCCTGGGGCGGCATGATCAACGGACTGCTGACCCTGCGAGGGGCGTGGCACAAGGTTTCGGAAGAGCCGGTGCTGAAGTTTTTCGTCGTCGCCGTCACCTTCTACGGCATGTGCACTTTCGAGGGCCCGCTGCTTTCGGTGAAGAGCGTCAACGCCCTTTCCCATTACACCGACTGGACCATCGCACATGTCCACGGCGGCACCCTGGGATGGAACGGGTTCCTCACTTTCGGCATGCTGTACTGGCTGTTTCCGCTGCTGTTCCAGACCCGGTTGTGGAGCAAGAAGCTGGCCGAGTTCCATTTCTGGATCGGCACCGTCGGAATCCTGCTCTATATCGTTTCGATGTGGGCGGCCGGAATTACCCAGGGCCTGATGTGGATGGCGTTCGACCAGACCGGGCGGCTGCTGTACCCCGACTTCGTGGAGACCACCCTGCGGCTGATGCCGATGTACTGGGTCCGTGTGCTGGGCGGAATCCTGTTCCTGGCCGGCGCCCTTGCGCTGGTAGTGAACATGTTCATGACCTGGAAGAACCGGCCGAAAAAATATGAAGAGCCGGTCTACGAAGCTCCGGCACTGGACCGGTCCTACCAGGAACCCAAGGACGAATCTTCGCCGCTCAAGGACAACCCGGCCCATTTCCCCAAGCTGGCCTACAAGGTCGATCGCTTCAAGCGGGCGGCGTGGCACAGGCGCTGGGAAGGGCTGCCCCTGCTGTTCTCGGTCTGGGTGGCGATCGCGGTGATCGTCGCATCACTGTTCGAGATCATCCCGACGTTCCTGATCAAATCCAACGTGCCGACCATCGAGTCGGTGAAGCCGTACACGCCACTGGAACTGTACGGCAGGGATATCTACATCGCCGAGGGCTGTTACAACTGCCACTCCCAGATGATCCGGCCGTTCCGGGCGGAAACCGACCGCTACGGTGATTACTCCAAGCCGGGCGAGTTCGTCTACGATCATCCCTTCCAGTGGGGTTCCCGGAGGATCGGTCCGGATCTGCAGCGGGTTGGCGGCAAGTACCCGGACCTGTGGCATGTCCGGCATATGCGGGAGCCCCGGGAAGTCACTCCCGGATCGGTGATGCCGGTCTACCCATGGTTGCTGGAGAAGGACACCGCCTACGGCAAGATCCAGAAGCGGGTCGATGTCATGGCGATGCTCGGGGTGCCCTACGGCGAGGCACTGAACCGGGCCGAGATCATGGCCCGGGACCAGGCGGCGGAGATCGCGGCCCGGATCGTAGAGCAGGGCGGCCCGGCGGATCTTGCGGACAAGGAGATCGTCGCCCTGATCGCCTACCTCCAGCGTCTGGGCACCGATCTGAACCGTCCGGTGGAGCCGGAAGGGGACGCGGCGGCGGAACCTGTTGCCTCCATGACGGAAGAGCACTGAGATGTTGAGGGATGTCATCGGTGATGCCGGGCTGGCGTTCTACCCCCAGATCGCCCTGATCCTGTTCCTCCTGGTTTTCGTCAGCATCTGCATTTACGTGTTCATGAAAAAGCGCAGCGATTGGGACGCGGCCCGGTACATGCCGCTGCAGGATACGGACCAGGATTGCGGAGACCGGAACGTAGCGGAAACCATCGACGGTGGAAAGGACGAGGCCGATGGCTGAAAATGGCGACAACAAGGACCGTCTGCTGAATCACCTTTACGACGGCATTCAGGAATTCGACAACCCGCTCCCGACCTGGTGGGTGGCGATATTCTGGATCTCCATCATCCTTACGCCGTTCTACATCATCTATTACCACGGCGGTGATGGTCGCTCCGCTATAGACAAGTACAACGCCTCAGTGCTGGCCCATTTCGACAAGCAGGCCGAGGAACTGCTGGCTATGGGGCCGATCACCGAGGGCACCCTGGCCGGTTTCCAGACCGATGAGGCCAAGATGGCCGGAGCCGCCCAGCTGTTCGTATCCAAGTGTTCCTCCTGCCACGGCATGCGCGGCGAAGGCAACATCGGGCCGAACCTGACCGATGAATACTGGATTCACGGCGGCCGGCTGACCGACATCTACCGCACTATCACCGATGGTGTGCCTTCCAAGGGGATGCTGGCCTGGGGAAAACAGATGGGACTGGGTGACATCCTGTCCCTGTCGGCGTACGTAGGAACCATCCGGGGCGCCGACCCGTCAAGCGCCAAGAAGCCCCAGGGAGAGCCGTTCAACTACGATCTCGATGCGATCCTGGCCGAAGAAGCGGCCGCCGCACCACAGGAGCCGGCAGAAACTGAAGACCCGGCCGCAGGAGCCAGCTGAAGCAATCCTCTGTGGGGGGGGACGCGGAAGAAGGACCGATGACCGAATCGAACGCTCCTGAGGCCACCGAACGGGTCCTCTCCACCATGAACCGGGACGGATCCCGGCGCTGGTTGAGGCCGAAGCTTTTCGTCGGTTCGTTTTACCGCAGGCGTGTCGTCCTGGCCTGGATCCTGATCGGACTGTTCACCGCCATCCCGTACATGCGCTTCCGCGGGAAACCTCTGATCCTGTTGGACATTCCCGCCAGGGAGTTCACCCTGTTCGGGACCACGTTCCTGCCCACCGATTCCCTGTTGCTCATGTTGCTTCTCCTCGGCCTGGCGGTTGGGATTTTCCTGCTGACCGCCCTGTTCGGGCGGGTGTGGTGCGGCTGGGCCTGCCCTCAGATGGTTTACCTGGAATTTTTGTACCGTCCGGTGGAACGTCTCACCGGGGGCAGGAGCAAGTGGAGCAAGCGGCTCGGCATGAACCGGATCGGCGACGGCGGCCGCAAGACGATCCGATTCGTCCTGTACATATTGTTCTCTTTTTACCTGGCCCACACGTTCCTGGCCTATTTCGTCGGCGTGGAAGAGCTTTCCCGCTGGGTGCGGCAGTCCCCGTTCCAGCATCCGATGGCGTTCCTGGTCATGGTTTCCACCGCCCTCCTGATGCTGGCCGATTTCGGTTATTTCCGCGAGCAGGTATGCATCGTCGCCTGCCCCTATGGCCGGTTCCAGTCGGTCCTCCTGGACAGACGATCCACCATCGTCGGTTACGATTTCAATCGCGGTGAAAACCGCACCAGCCCCAAGAAGCTGAAGACGATGGCGCCGGACCAGGCGGAGAAGGCCGGCGACTGCATTGATTGCGCTGCCTGTGTCATCACCTGTCCCACCGGTATCGATATTCGAGACGGGCTGCAGATGGAATGTATCGGCTGCACACAGTGCATCGACGCCTGCGACTCCATCATGGACCGGGTCGGCAAGCCTCGGGGCCTGATCCGGTACACCTCCCAGGACGAACTGGACAATGCGGACAAGAAGATCCTGCGCCCCCGTATCATCATCTACCCGGCGATCATGCTGCTGGTATTCGGCCTCCTGATAGGAGCCCTGCTGGGGAAGGACGCGGCCGATGTGACGATCCTCCGAGGGATCGGAGCCCCGTTCGCCCAGCTCCCCGACGGCAGGATCTCCAACCAGATCCGGGTCAAGATCGTGAACCGTACCGATGGCGACCGGGAATACCGCATCGCCGTGGCAGGCGGCGACGGTCTGGAACTGGTCGCTCCCCAAAACCCCCTTCCTGTTCCTGCAGGCACAACCCGGGATACCACCATGTTCGTCATGTGCGACCCTGGGGTGTTCGACGACGGCAGCCTGGACGTGGTGGTTCACCTGGATGACGGCGCCGACTTTTCCCATGACCACCCCTACCGGCTTCTGGGGCCGATCGGCAACGGAGGAGGAAGATGAAGATCCCGGGATGGTTCTGGATCGCCTTCGCCACCGTGATCCTGGTGGGAGGCCTTCTGGCAGGAGCGATCATGCTGTTCGTCTCCTGGAACCACCCTTCCCTGACGGCGGACGAAGATTATTACCAGCGAGCGGTTGGCTACGATGAGGTCAAGGCCCAGGAAGCCAGGAACCTGGCCATGGGCTGGACACTGGAACTGGAAACCCGCCGGATGGTGAACGCCGGTGTCCGGGAAACACGGGTCGGCCTGCAGGTGGCCGATGTTGCCGGCGGACCGCTGGAAGGCGCCGACGTCACGGTGGAGGCGTTCCATCTGGCCAGATCCGGCGACCGTTTTCATGCGGTTCTGCCCGCGGTGTCGCCGGGTGAGTATGCGGCGTTCATGCCGCTGCGGCGGGTCGGGATCTGGGAGTTCCGGTTCGTTATCCGCCGTGACGATGAAATGTTTACAGCCGTTCTGGAGCGTGAATTCTGATGGCTGCCCTGGTCGCTACCGTATTCGTCGCCAGCCTGCTGGGCAGTCTGCACTGCGCCGGGATGTGCGGTGGCTTCGTGTCGTTTTACGCCGCCGCCGACCCCAGCACCGGCCTCCGCCGGTCGCTGAGCCATGTGGCCTACAACGGCGGGCGGCTGGTGACGTATGTGATTCTGGGCGCCGTTTTCGGCGCTCTGGGCCAGGCTGTTGACCTGGCGGGATCCATGGCCGGGATCGGCCGGATCGCCTTCGTCGGCGCGGCGGTGCTGATGATCCTGTGGGGGGTCTGGGCCCTTCTTCTGGCCCTGAACCTCAAGGTGCCGAAACTGCCCGTTCCCGCCTTTGTACTCCGCGGCAGTGAACGGATGTTCCAGGGGTTGCGGGACAAACCGCCACTGGTCCGTGCCGGGCTGCTGGGGCTGTCGTCCACATTCCTGCCCTGCGGATGGCTTTATGCTTACGCCGTCATGGCGGCGGGGACCGGCTCGCCGTTCAAGGGCATGGTTGTGATGGCGGTATTCTGGGCCGGGACCGTACCGATCCTGGTCGGCATCGGAACCGGAGTGCAACTGCTGGCCGGCGGGTTTCGCAAGCGATTGCCGGTGGTGACCGCCATCGCGTTGATCCTGGTCGGCGTGGTCGTTCTGGCCGGCGGGGTGGGCCGGCTCGGATCCGGCGGTTCGGCGGAACATTGCCACCCGGTGGAAGCAGCCGCACCGGCGCCGGATTGACCATGGAGTGCACCCACTGCGGCCTGCCGGTCCCGGCGGCTCTGGTGGAGCCGGAAGCGGATGAGCAGTTCTGCTGCAACGGCTGCCGCACGGTCTACCGTGTGATCCAGGGCTATGGGCTGGACAGGTTCTACGACCTGAAGGATGTGTCGGACGCCAGGCAGGCCGCCCGAACCACCGACCGTCAGTACCGGGAATATGACGACCCCAAGTTCAGCGAACTGTACGTTCGGCCTGCCGGGTCCGGGCTCAGGAGCGTAGAGCTCTACCTGGAGGGTGTGCACTGCGCCGCCTGCGTCTGGCTCGTGGAAAAAACGCCGGTTCTCCTCGAAGGCGTGCACGAGGTGCGGCTGGACCTGGGAAAATCGATGGCCCGGGTGACCTGGGATCCTGCACGGGTCAACCTGTCGGCCGTCGCCAGGAGCCTGGATTCCCTCGGCTATCCGGCTCATCCGTTCCGGGGCGTCCGGGTCCGGGACATGCGCAGGAAAGAGGACCGGGCGCTGTTGATCCGGATCGGTGTCGCCGGATTTTGCGCCGGCAACATCATGCTGATCTCGTTCGCCCTGTACGGTGGCATGTTCCACGGCATCTCCGACGAGTTCCGCAACCTGTTCCACTGGGCCAGCCTCACCATCTCCCTGCCGGCTGTTCTGTGGTGCGCAGGCCTGTTCTACCGCTCTGCCTGGGGAGCGGTGCGTGCCCGCACAACCCATATGGACATCCCGATCTCCCTGGGTATTCTCACAGGATTCCTGTGGGGCGTATTCAGCACCGTCACCGGGCGCGGCGAGGTGTACTACGATTCGGTGACCCTGTTGATATTCCTGCTGCTTGCAGGGCGCTGGGTGCAGCGCAACCAGCAGCGCCGGGCGGCGGACGCCTCCGAACTGCTGTACTCACTGGCTCCCACCTCGGCCCGGCTGGTGGTGGATGGCCAGGTTCACGAGAGCCCCCTGGAGGCGGTGCTGCCTGGAGCCACCGTGGAGGTCCGGGCAGGGGACTCGGTGCCGGTGGACGGTGTTGTGCTGGAGGGGAATTCGTCCCTGAACGTCGCCCTCCTTTCCGGTGAGTCCCGGCCGGTGGAGGTTCAACGGTCGGACCGGGTATTCGCCGGGACGGAGAACCTGGCGTCACGGCTGCTGGTTGAGGTTACCGGAACCGGTGAAGACACACGGGTCGGGCGTTTGATGAAGCTGGTGGAGGAGGCCGGCCGCCGCAAGGCGCCTGTTATCCGGCTGGCGGACCGGATTTCAGGCTGGTTCGTTTCGACGGTCCTGCTGCTGGCGGCGGGAACGGCTCTGGTCTGGTGGTGGATCGATCCCGGGCTGGCGGTAGAGCACGCCGTCGCCCTCCTGGTGGTCACCTGTCCCTGCGCCCTGGGGCTGGCCACGCCGCTGGCCGTAAGCGCCGCTATCGGAAAAGCTGCCCGCCTGGGCATCCTGATCAAGGGCGGAGATGTACTGGAACGGCTGGCCAGGCCGGGGCGGATCGTTCTGGACAAGACAGGCACCCTGACCGAAGGGAAGAGCCGCCTGGTGCAGTGGATCGGTGACGAAACGGTGAGGGCCGATCTGGCTGCGCTGGAGCGGCATTCGGCACATCCTGTGGCGCGAGCCTTTGTGGAAGGGGTCGAGCCTTCGGAAGAACAGCCGAACGCTATTTTGGAGGATGCCCGGGGTGGCGGGATCCGGGGGACGGTAGACGGCCGACATGTCGTAGCCGGATCGCCTGGGTACATGCGCTCCCGGAACGCTTCGTTCCCGGCGTGGGCGGAGGCGGCGCTGCAGGAGGTAACCACCGCCGGGTTGACGCCGGTGCTGGTTTCAAGGGGTGAAGAGGTTCTGGCGCTGGCCGGAATCGGTGATCCGGTCCGGCAGGACAGCCGCTCTACGCTGCGGCGGATAGGCGAGGCCGGGTGGCAGGTCGAGGTTCTGTCAGGAGACTACCCTGCGGTTGTCCATGCGGTGGCTGCAGACCTCGGCATCGATCCGGCCAGGGCCCATGGTGGGCGACAGCCGGAAGAAAAACTGGACTACATCATCTCGGCGGTGGCCGCCGATGAGCATGCAGTGGTCATGGTAGGGGACGGGATCAACGATGCGGCGGCCCTTTCAGCCGCCTCGGTCGGGGTCGGAGTTCACGGAGGAGCCGAGGCGGCTCTGTCCGCCGCCGATGTATTCCTGACCCGGGAAGGGCTCTCGCCGGTAGCCGAGCTTCTGGATGGCGCCCGCCGGACCTTCAAAGTCATCCGGCTGAACCTGATCTTCTCGCTGCTGTACAATCTGATCGGAGCGGTTCTGGCGATAGCCGGCCGGATCGACCCCCTGGCGGCGGCGATCCTCATGCCGGTCAGTTCCCTCACGGTGATCACACTGTCGTACCGCGCCAACACGTTCAGGAGAAGCCGGAACCGATGAACGTCGTCTACATCCTGTTGCCGGTTGCCCTGCTGATCGCCGTCGGTTACCTGATCCTGTTCATCATCTCGGTCCGGAAAGGGCAGTACGACGACACCACCACCCCGGCTGTCCGTATGCTGTTCGATGATGACGAGAAAAAGAAGCAGGACGACAGCGAGCAGGAATGAGCCGGGACCCTTCACCACAAGAGCAAGAATTCTCGTAAAGTCCAGTTGAACCAGCGTCAGGGATCCGAACAGCGCCTGAAGCCGGTTCCGAAGTCGGAGTGGGAGACGTTGTGCGCGATTCCATCCTCGGCTGCCGGGATTTCAGATCCCGACAAGGTCAACGCGATGACGAACGCTACCCAAGAATATCTGGTCATCCGAGATGTTCGGTGAGCAATCAGCGCACCGGGGAGCGTCTATTCCCCGGAGGACCTGCCATGAACTGTATGCGCCCAGCGCTGATCGTTTTGACTGCTCTCACCTTGCTGGCTCCGATCGCCCATGCCGTTCTGCCGGTTGAAGGGCGTTCTCCGGACCGGTTGACGGTCCGCTTCGATGAAGAAGCCCGGGTCCGCCTGCGTGGCGGGCGGCTGGTTTCTCTTGAAGGACAGGATCTGCGGCAGGTGGACCATCTTCTGACCAGGTTCGGTTCGGACGGGATCCGTGCGCTGTTCTACTCCTCCGAGGAGGCGATCGATGCCAGGCGGGCCGGGCTCGTCGCGAAGATTGGCCGGCCCCTGCCGGATCTCAATTCCTGGTTCGAGATCGATGTGCCGGCGGCGGAGTCGGAAGCTCTCCTGAACGGGTTGAAGCAGGCCGGATCGGTTGCGACGGCCTATCGGTCGCCGTTGCCGGTCAGGCCTCCGGTGGATATCGATCCGCCGACGCCGGACGGGGACCCGGATCAACTCTACCTGGATCCGGCGCCGACAGGGATCGATGCACGGGCTGCATGGACCCGTCCCGGTGGTCGGGGTGACGGTATCCTGCTTGTGGACATCGAGTACGACTGGCGGGACACCCACGAGGACCTGGAGTCGGTACTGGGGACCCAGATGTGTTTCACACCCGACTCGCCGGGTGAGATCGAGCACGGCACGGCGGTGATCGGCATGATCGCCGGCGGGGACAACGCCTACGGTATCACCGGCATTGCGAATCAGGTCGACATCGGACTGGTGACTCATTATCCCAACGGCATGAACTACAGCGTCGCCCGGGCGATTGAGTGCGCCGCCGGCCTTATGAGCGCCGGAGACGTCCTGCTGATCGAAGCCCAGACTGTGGGGCCGAACAGCCTGTTCGTGCCGGTGGAGTGGGATGCTGCCGAGTACGACGCCATCACCCTGGCGACGGCGGCTGGCATCATTGTCGTGGAGGCCGCCGGGAACGGGGGAGATGATCTGGACGATCCGGTCTTCGCAGGAGCGTTCGATCGTGGGGTCCGGGACTCGGGCGCGATGATTGTCGGTGCCGGAGCCGACCTGTGGTACACGGAACAGTCGGATCGTTCCCGTCTCGACTTTTCCACGTACGGTTCCCGGGTAGACCTTCAGGGTTGGGGTGACGACGTGGTCACCACCGGTTACGGTGATGCCTTCGATGGTGGTGGTGATCCTGATCAGTACTACACCGACCTGTTCAACGGAACCAGTTCGGCCGCTCCCATGATCGCCGGTGCCGCCGCGATCCTGGAAGGGGTCCAGGCCGCCTGTGGTGGTTCGCCCCTGACCCCGGCGGAACTGCGGGACATCCTCGTCAGCACCGGGTCGCCCCAGGTCGCCGGACCGTATCCCGGCAACATTGGACCCAGGCCTGACCTTGCGGCAGCCCTAGCCCTAGTGGACGTGGACAACGATGCCGACGGGTTCGCCGAGTGCGCCGGGGACTGCGATGACGGGGCATCTTCGACCTATCCGGGAGCGGTGGAAGTCAATGACGGCCTGGACAACCAGTGTCCCGGAGAATCCGGTTTCGGCAGTGCGGACGAGACGACAGGGGATTCGGGATTCCACAATCCGGCGGACAAGGCGGAGTACTCCTGGCCTGCCCAGCCCGGAGCTACCGGGTACCAGGTGGAGCGCTCGACCTCCCCGGAGTTTTCCGCCGGTTGTACGCGATGGGATACGGCCGGGAGTTCGATTCGTGATGATCTGAATCCGGCACTCGGCGTAACCTGGTACTACCTGAATCGTCCCCTGACACCAAACTCCGGAAGCTGGGGTCTGAATTCCTCCGGAACTGAGAGACTCGGGACCTGCCTGCAGTAGATCTTCCGGGATCGGTATTCGGTCGTGTTAGGCTCTTTCCCGATGTGACGGCGGTGTCCTGCTGCCGTTAAGGGAGGGACTATGGTGACCTTGTTTGAACTGTGGCTTCCGATCCTGGTATCGGCGGTTTTCGTTTTTATCGCCAGCTCCATCATCCATATGGCGTTGCCGATCCATAAGAACGACTACGACAAATTGCCTGACGAGGACAGACTGCTGTCCGCAATGCGGGACGCCAAGGTTGGCCGGGGGGATTATTTTTTCCCGTTCGCCTGCCACAAGGATCTGAACTCGGAGGAGACGAAAAAGAAATTCAGTCTTGGCCCTGTCGGCTTCATAACCGTGCGCCCCAATGGACCTCCGGCCATGGGCAAGGCGCTGGTGCAGTGGTTCCTGCTCACCATCTTCATGGGGGTCCTGGTCGGTTATGTCACCGGCGTCACCTGCGGGCCTGGGACCGATTACCTCCGGATTTTCCGGATCAGCGGCGCCGTGGCGTTCATCGGGTATGTGGCCAGTGTCCCTTCCGAATCGATCTGGAAAGGGACCAAGTGGAGCAGCACATTCAAGATGATGTTCGACGGGGCGATCTACGCCCTGGTCACTGCAGGCGTATTCGGCTGGCTTTGGCCGAGCTAGGACGACCAGCGGAAGCCGAACCGGTCCGGTGACGGTTTCAGTGGGCTGGCAGGGAGTTCGGCCGGCAGGTCCCTGCTGTTGTAGATCGATGGAGCGACGTCGTTCGCCTCGTCGGCATGGAACAGGCTGGCCAGGTACTGGATCTGACCCCGTCCCGGGCCGAGTTCGAACTGCCCGCCACCGTACATCCGGATGCCGCGGGATTCGCAATACCGGTAGACAGCCAGCAGTTCGGAGAGTGGTCCGAATCTGGACGGCTTGATATTGATGCAGCGGGGCTGGAACGGCAGGGCGTCGATGTCACTCTCCGAATGGAGGATCGCATCCCAGGTGATCCGGGCTCCGTAGGGGCCCAGGGCGGCTGCCGGTTCTGTTTCCCAGGCCGGGTCTTCAATCCAGGCATCCGGGAGCCCTGCGGCTACCAGGCGGTAGCGACCCGGATCTGCTGCAGGGCCCTTGAATGAACCGCGGTACTGTCCCTTCAGGTCCACCACCGCTACGGCATCCAGAGCAGCCAGTTCTCTTATGGTCTCTGCGGTCCAGGAATCGGACAGGTCGATCTTGAACTGCATGCCCGGGCATATTTTAAGGATCGTTCGGATCCTGGCCGTAGAGGGTGGTTCTCCCAGGCCTAGTGAAACGGCGAATCGGACCGGGTGACGGGATCTCCCCAGCGCCTTCGCCAGGGTGGTCCGGTTTTGTCTCAGGGCCAGGTCCAGTGCGGCGGACTCGAACGCCCAGCGCCTGTAGTTCCGGCTGGCCGGGCTGTCCGGAGGAGCCGGGAACAGGTCCAGGCCCTCAAGGAGATTCGAGAAACGGTCCAGGGTCGTGCTGCCCTGCAATGGGAGAACCGGTCCCTGGGCCTGGAATGCAACCTGCTCATCTCCTTCATAGGTGACGTCTTCGCCCAGACCGGCTTCGCCCTCTCCGAAAATACGGATTACCGTGGTGCGCCGGGTCCAGCCTCCAGGAGTATCCAGTTGGAGCGGTTCCAGAGAGTAGCCTTCGATTTCCAGTTTCAGGTCGGCAAGGCGGTCGTACATCGATTCAGCGGGTCCCGGCCCGGTCCAGGCGGTTCCGGATGCCGGCGACCAACCGACCGAGGGCGGCAGGGCACTGGGGGAAGAACAGGGACGGCTCAATCAGTTCGACCTCCATCACCACAGGTTCGCCCTCCGGTCCCGGCGCCATGTCGATCCTGGCATAGAGCGGTTCGGCGTCGATGGCGCCTACCGCCCGGCCGGCAAGGGCGAGTTCAGCGTCGGATATCTCCATGGCGTCGGAGACCGATTCGTCCTCTCCCGAAAACCTCGGTGTCTTGCGGACCGCATGGGTCACATCCCCGTCGATCCAGACCAGCGCCCGTTCCCCGTGCCCTTCCACCGAAGGCAGGTACAGCTGAACCAGGGCATCTCCATCCGCTGCCAGTTCCCGCAGATGCTGCTCGCCCAGGTCGGTCTGGCCGGGTCCGATTTTTAGGGTTCTGTACGACGCGGCGGATATCGCCGGTTTCACCACCACCTGATTCCAGCCCCGCTGGTCCAGGATCGCGTGGAGAGGCCGGTTGGAGCCCTGCTCAACCAGTTCGGTAGGGGCCACCGGAATCCCTGCCTCCTCCAGCTTCAGCAGGTAGCGTTTATGGACGTTCCACTGCACCACCTCAAGGGGGTTCCAGAGGTCGGACAGCCGGGCGGCTTTCGCTGTCCACTCCATGAATTCCCTCGGAAACTGGGGGTAATTCCAGGTCGACCGCAGCAAGGTCAACCTTGCCCGGGACCAGTCCACATCCGGGTCGTCCCAGGCCAGGAATCCGGCCTCCAGCCCGGCGGCGGCCAGGGCCTCCACCAGGGGTTCGGCATCGAAATCAGGTTCGGGAAGGGTCTTGCAGGTAGCCAGTGCAACATCCATGGGGCCTAGGGTAACTGAAAAATCAATTCTGGACATTTCCTGCGCTTTCGACGTATTTATTATCGAGTCCTGTGGGGGGGAGTAGGTTTTTTGAAGCAGAAATTCCAGCCTGATCCGAACCTGGACCGCCTCATCAAACGGTTGAACGAGGCGGCCAGGGAGACCGGCGACGAGCCGGAGATGGAGATCCCTGCACCGACCGTCCGGGAGCGGCAGGAAGTGCCGGTTACCGGATGGGAGCTCCCTGCCGTCGGGTTTGACGAGCGGGATGAGATCGGGCGGTTGCTGAAAGCAGCCCGGGACCGGGACGCCTCGGACCTTCTGATCGTTGCCGGAAGCCCTGCCATGATCCGGATCAACGGCGCCCTGTCACCGACAGGCGACCCGCTCACCGAGGAGGAGACCCGGACCCTGTGCGGCGATATCCTCCCACGGGAACGACGCCAGATCCTGTCCGACACCGGATCGGTGGACTTCGCGTTCACCCGACCGGGCCTGGGCAGGTTCCGTTGCAACCTCCACCGCCAGCGGGGGAGCTGGGCGGCGGCGATCCGGTTGCTTCCCAAGTCTCCACCAGGTTTTGAGGAGTTGAATCTTCCGCCGGTCCTGGACCGGATCGTGGCACTCAACCACGGGCTGGTGCTGGTCACCGGTCCTACCGGTTCTGGGAAGTCCACCACCCTGGCCTCCATGCTCAGCCAGATCCTGGAGCAGAGACGGCTCCACGCCATCACCATCGAAGACCCGGTGGAGTACGAGCACAGCTCGTCCCTGTCACTGGTGGAACATGTAGAGGTCGGGCGAGACGCCGCGACCTTCCCCAAGGCGCTCCGGGCTGCTCTGAGGCAGGACCCGGATGTCCTTCTGGTCGGCGAGATGCGGGACCCGGAATCGATCGCCATGGCGATCACCGCCGCCGAAACCGGACACCTGGTGCTGTCCACCCTGCACACCGGCGATGTGGCCCAGTCGATCAACCGGATCGTAGACAGCTTTCCGCCGGAACAGATTGAAACCGTGAGAACCCAGTTGTCCATTTCACTGGCGGCAGTGCTTTCCCAGCACCTCATCCCCCGGATCGACGGGGAAGGCAGGGTGCCGGCGGTGGAGATCATGTTCGCCACCGACGCGGTCCGGAACATGATCCGGTCCGGCAAGATCGAGCAGCTTCGCAGCCAGGTCGGGATGGAGAAGAGAAACGGCAGCATCCCCCTGGATCACAGTCTTGCTTCCCTTGTCCAGCGCAAGCTGATCAGTGAAAATGATGCCCGGCTGCGCGCCAGGAACCCGCTGGAGCTGGACGCGCTACTTATTCCGTAGCATCTCCAGGGCCCGGCGAGGCCCTTCGGCGTACGGGTTCAGTTCCAGCGCTCTTCGGAAGCCGGCCATGGCCCCTTCCACATCCCCGGTCTTGAGAAGCAGAACGCCCAGTTCGGCCTCTACGTCCGGATCCTGCACACCGTTATCCCGGGCCCTGCGGAGCAGTTTTGCCGCGCCGGCGTTATCTCCGGATCGCATGAGAAAAGCTGCGTAGTTCAGGTAGGCGTCGGCGAACCGGGGCTGCAGCTTCAGGGCCTGTTCGTAAGCTTCCACAGCTTTCGTCTTTTGCCCTCCCATCGCCCGGGCGTTGGCCAGGTTGAACCAGACCAGGCTGTCTTCCGGCGCAAGGTCCCGGGCCATGAGGCAGGCATTGGCCGCCTGCTCCGGACGCTGCATCGCCAGGTTGCAACCGGCCAGGGTCAGGAGGGCCGGTACGTTGTCCGGATTCCTGGCCAGCAGGCGACGCAATGCGTCGATTCCCGGTTCCGGTTTTCCCGAATTGCACATCCTCCGACCGGACTCGAGATCCTGGACCCAGCGGATGCCGTCCTTCGGGTCGATAAGCGGCCGTTCCGGATCCCGGTCGCCGGTGCCCGACCCTCCCAGGTAGCCCAGGGATTCCAGGGCCGCCCTTCGTTCCGGATCGATGTCGGCCGGGTCTGGTTCGCCGCCCTGGTCCTGGCCCAGTCTTGCAGCCAGTGTCGATCGGAGTTTGCGGGCGGTGCGGGTCACCTTCCCCGTCGGTTTGCCGCCGTCGGTCGGGTGGAGCAGATCGGCTGTTTCCAGAGGGGCAGCATCCAGGTCGTACAACTCCGGCCTGGGAAGATCGATGTACTTGGCGCCGTCTTTTACCAGCGCCCTGGGCGGTTCCCAGCCATAGGCGTAGCGGCCGTACATCGATTCCAGTTCGTACGCCGCCTTCCAGGACACCGGACTTGCCGGGCTGCCGCGGAACAGGGAGGTAGTGGAACGGCCGTCGGTGCCCGGCAGGGGAGGGAGGTCCAGCAGTTCCAGGAGCGTCGGCGCCAGGTCCACAAGGCCGACCCTCTCTGCCACCTTGCGGCCGGCAGGCACGCCGTGCCCGGCCAGTATCAACGGTACGTGCTGGGTGCTCTGGTAGATGAACACCCCGTGGCTGTCTTCACCGTGTTCTCCCAGGGACTCGCCATGATCCCCGGCCACCGCTACGACCAGCGTGCCGGCTTTCGCTTCCACCGCCTTCAGGAGCCGGCCAATCTCGTGGTCCATGAAGGCGATTTCACCGTCGTAGGGGCTGTCTTTGAAACGGCTGCGATACGGTTGCGGCGGAACATACGGCAGGTGAGGGTCGAACAGGTGCACCCACAGGAAGAAGGGCGGCTGGAGGGCGGGCAGGTCTTCCAGCACCGCATCCACCACCTGGCTGGCGGCCCGCTCCTTGTAATCGAAAGCGGTCCGTTCACCGATCCGGACCGTATCGTCGTAGATGCTGAAACCGCGAGCCAGGCCGGCGCTGCGGTCCAGTACCACCGATCCGACCCATGCCCCGGTGGACCAGCCGGCCCTGGACAAGCGGTCGGCCAGGAGCGGTACCCCAGGGTCCACGGTGAAGTTCAGGTTGTCCCGCGCCCCGTGGCGCCGGGGGACCAGCCCGCTGAATATGCTGGCGTGGCTGGGCAGTGTCAGGGGCGCCGGGCTTATGGCGTTCTCGAACAGGACGCCCCGGGTGGCGAGGCGGTCCAGGTTCGGGGTGGCCGCCGCCTCGGCTCCATAACAGCCGAGATGGTCGGCCCGGGTTGTGTCCATGGTGATGATGAGCACCGATGGAACAGGTTCCGGTTCCTGACACACTGCGACGATCGCCAGGGTGGCGCCCAGGACCGCCGCAGTGATGATTCGGATCATACCCGCCGTTCAGTCGCCTTCCTGGCCGCAGGCGTTCACGCCCCGGACCTGGTAGTAGTAGTTGCCGGCGCCGACGCCGCTACCGATATCCTCGTACAGGATACCCCCGGCATCGCCCAGAAGCCCGAAGGTTGCCGGATCGGCGCTGAGGGAGCGGTAAACCCGATAGCCGGTCGCCGCCGGAACCGCGTCCCAGTCCAGTCGGACGTGAGCGTCACCCACCAGGTCAAGCCGCAGGGAGTCGATGGCTGCCGGAACCGCCTGGGTGGTGGTCTCGGAAACCTGGACGGTGCGGTCGTTGCCGTCGATAGCGCCGGAATTGTTCGGCCCGCTTCCGCAGGTTTCATCGCTCTCTGCCCGGACCAGGTAATACAGCACCGTATCGTTCGGAGCGGTAAGGTCGTTGTACGACAGGGTCGTGAGTCCCGACGCGATCAGGTTCCCGGCGGAAGGGATGAACCCGGGGGCGGTGTCCCGGTACAGCGCGTAGCTGCCCACTCCTCCCGAGCCCCAGGCCACGGCCTGCTCCCAGGATACGGTCACACCGCTGGAGCCGCAGGCGTCGTTGTCCACCGCCGAGACGGCGCCGGCGAAGGACGGCGGCGTGGCGCAGGATCCGCACTCGCCGAAGTCCGGCAGGGAGCCGTCCTTGAAGATGATGTCGTCCACGTTCCAGCCGGAGTACGCATCCTGCCCGTTGGAAGCCTGCTGGAACTCCAGTTGTACCGTGGCGGCCCCGTCGAGGAAGTTGGAGAGATCGACGGTCTCGGCCTGGAACGAGGACTCACTGGTAACCTCGCCCTGGCTGCGGAAGGCCGGCCGGCCGACCCCGTCCGCCGTGAACCAGAGCGCCGCTTCGTCGCCGAAGCCGTTGTTCAACCTGCGCTGGTATATCAGAACGGTGTTGGTCCAGGTCGTGCCGTCATAGACAGGCGAGTGGGCCGACTCGTTGACCAGTGATTCGTAGTCGTAGGGATTTGTGCCCAGGCCGGTAAGGTCGTGGCCAAGCACCTTGTCGTTGTTGTACGCCACAATCGGGTCCGAATTGCCGCTGGATCCTCCACCACCCTGGGGGATGTCGATTTCCCATTCTCCTTCCAGGGTCCATCCGGCGGTGCCGTTCTCAAAATCTTCGAGAACGTACAGTCCCGGTATGTCCCAGGTGCTGAACAGGAACGGCTGGCCGTTGTTGTCGGCTACTGTGGTATTGCCGTAGCTGTCGGTGCTTGAGACACGGAACCAGATCGGTTCGCAAAGGTGGAACCGGCTGATCGGCAGGTCGTGTGTGATCCGTAGAGGGGCTCTGGTGGCGACCTCACCCAGGGCCGGGGTCGTGCCCCATTCGATGAGCCGGTCGGCAAGCTCGTCGGTTTCCCAGCTGAAAGTCGCCCGGCTGTTGGTCAGCGAGTTCACGTTCAGTTTGGTGATGGCGGGGCCGGCACAGTCCAGCACCGCCGTGTCGAACGAGGTGGCCGGATTGCCGGAGCCGTCATCCGAGTCCAGGTAGGTGGCGGTCATCAGGTCACCGTCTGCTGCCTGGAGGGTCCCATCGGTGGCGGGCGTCCCGGTGGCGGTGCTGATGGTTCCGGAAAACACCGCTGTGTTCGGACCGGTTTCGGTCAGGGTCAGAACCTCGCCGCCGGGCTCGGTGCTGCCGGTGACGCTCACCACCACCGATTCGCTGCTGCCGGTGTCCTGGTTCAGGTCCAGGTCGGTAACCCGGATTACGGCGGTGTCGCTGCAGGAGTAGACCGGTTCCAGGATGATGACCTGTCCGGCGTGGCAGGGCTGAAGTCCCTGACCCAGATCGCCCAAGGTTTCAAAGTTGTACCAGGCGCCGCCGTTGTCGTCTACCGCCACGTTGCCGGCGGTATCGGTGGACCGGACCTCGTAGTAGTACAGGGTGCATTCGGCGAGTCCGGTGAGCAGAACCTGGTGATCGGTGGTGCCGGCGGTGCCGCTGTTCATGTTCCCCGGGGGGGTGCCTTCGTCCCAGGCCAGTTCGCTGTCGGAAATCTCGTTGGTGGTCCAGGTTACCGTGGCGGAGGAACCGGTTATGTTCTGTTCGCCCACGTTGCTGATAACCGGGAAGACGCAATCAGCCTGGGCGCTGCTCTGCACCGGGATGTTGCTGCCGCCGTTGCCGTCGTCTTCGTCGGTGTATTCGGCGGTGATCGTTCCGGCGTCGGCAACGCTCAACTGGCCGTCTGCAGCCGCCGGGCCGGAGGTCGTGAACAGGGATCCGATGAATTTCCCTGAACCGGCCAAGGTCTCTACCAGGAGGACGGTTTCGGGAGTTGGCTCGGAGTCGGACCAGATGGCGATACTCATGGTTCCGGCGCTGTGGTTGGCATCGGTTACCTGCAGAACGATCTCGTTGCTGCAGCCGTATTTCGGCTGATCGAATTTGACCCGACCGGCCAGAGGCTGGGCTGAAGCTTCCACGCAGGCCGACAGGGTGCCGGTGCAGGCGGAATTCGCCCCGACCGGCTCGACCCGGTAGAACGCCGGGAAGTCGTTGGCCAGTTCATCGTCCAGATAGGTTGTCGCCGTGACCTCGGCCAGAGGAACCTGGGAACGGTCACATCCGTGCTCGTTGCGGTAGATACGGTAGGAAGACGCACCGGCCACCGGATCCCAGGTCAGCTCGACGGTGTTGGTCAATGATCGGGTAGTCACCACCGGCGCCGCAAGTGAGGGGCAGGAACCGGAATTCTGGTTCTCGGCGTCAACCGCCGATCCGCAGGCGATGTCGTGGCGGTCGAAGGCGGCGAATATCGCCGCAGCGTGGGGTGTGCCGTTGCTCAGATCGCCGTCGTCGTCATCCTGAACCCGTAACTGGTGGTACCAGGAGGTCGTGCCGCAACTGTCGGAATCAGGCAGGGTGCAGTTGAACGCGTTGCCGCCGGATCCGGGCCGGGACTCATAGAACAGCCGCTCCGCCAGCTGCCAGGCGGTGTCGGCGTCCAGCCCCATGGCCGGCAGGTCCCGGGTGGCCAGGTCGAACATCGATTCGCCGGGAACGTAGGCGGCGCAGTGCACTTCACTGCCGCAGGGGCCGCCGCCGCCGGGGCAATAGGTGGTGTTGAATCCGGATGGTGTGGCCGGCGTGTGATCCTGCCTGGCGTCCCAGTCCATGTCCCGGATTCCGGTGCAGTTCAGGCAGGTGTCGCCGTAGCCGGAGCACTGCTGAGCCGGCCGGAAACCCCGACCGACACAGGATTCCCGGTTTTCGAACACCGCCACAACGTCGGCGTAACCCTCGGATGGATTGTCGTAGCCGCCGCCGTCATTCTGGTCCATGCCGTGGCCCCACTCGTGGACCACCACGCCCTGCAACTGGCCGGTGTTACCGCAGCCGTTACCGGCCCGGTACATGTTGAGGCGTCCGCTCCACGTGGCGTTGCAGGTGGAATTGACGTTGGTCCGGATCTCCAGTCGGCTCCGGATCCAGGTGTTGGACGGCATCCAGAACTGGGCCTTCTGGATTACACGGCCGATGTTGTAGAACGAGGACCTGGCGGCGTCGGTATTGCCGGCGGACTGGCCCGGCGCCACGTTGCAGTTGATACCGTCGGAGACCCCCAGGTCCAGTTCGCCATCGCAGGTCACCGATGCGGAAACCGGTCCGCACTGGTCGTTGATCCAGATGTACGGCCCGTCCAGGTTGGTCTGGATCGTATCGCCCAGAGTGGCACACTCGTAGAGTCCGAACTCTCCGGTAGTCAGGTCGGCTCCGCCGTTGATGCTGTAATCGGTGAACGGCATCGGGTAGTCGGGGACGAGGCAACCATCGTTGGCGCAGTCGCCGTCGTCGCTGACCGGGCTGACATAACCCTTGATCCGTTCGTATCTTGTATCGTTATAAAACGAGAAGATGGCGCCTGAGTGAGCGTCCACTTCGCCGACCCAGATCGGATCGGTTGCCGGATCCTGGAAAGCGAACCGCCACACCAGCCGGTGGCCGTATCCCTGGCCGGCGGGACCGGACCACCGGTTCGCCCCGGACAGGTCCGGGTTCACCGGGATCAGCAGCAACGCGCCGGCATCCAGGTCCAGGTAGGGTGAATCGGGGCCGATGCCGACATAGGCGTTCAGACGGGTCCGGGCCTCTTCACGGGAAAGGGAGGGAACGGGGGAGGTCCGAACTTCGGACCACCGGGTGGCGCCGAAGGCGACCATATTGCCCTGGGAGAGGTGAAAATCGAACCGGGCGCCTTCCACTGGCACGCCACCGATCTCCTGCCGGAAACTCAGTTGCCATACCCGATCGCCCCGGCGGACCGTGGCCGCAAGGTTCGGCGCCATCTGACCGCTCCAGTCTCCAAGCAGAAAAGAGTGGTTCTGCATGAAATCACGGGCCGTCTGTTGCAGGCTCTCGATGGACGGTTCCGGCCCCGCCATCCAGGCGATCCCCCTGCCGGAGACCAGGGCAGGCAGTCCTGAGCGCATGTCCAGGTGGACCTTCCATCCACCGTTGCGGTCGGCGATGAACTGCTGCCAGCCCTGCCGCAGGGCATCCTCCGGCGCCAGTTCATCCGGCTTGACGGTGATCACGCCGATCACCCCGCCCTCGCGCTGCTTCTCGAATGCCGAGAGGTCGGCGTCTTCCGGCGGCCCATCGGTGAACGCCAAGGCGATCTGGCCAAGGGCCAGAACGGCCAGGACGCAGACAAAGCTGCGGATAAAGGACGGATGATTCATCTTCACAGGTATTCTCCACTCGAGGGCACACGGATTCCAGGCAGGAGCAGGCAGCTCCAGAACCTTTCTTATACGCCCAGTTCGGGCTTCGCGCTTTCGCTTTATTTTCTCTTAAAGGGGGTACGAATCCTCCCTGATTCCGGCGTTACCGGGTCGACATGCGTGCTAGCATTCCGGTCGTCATGCGGATCTTCATCGTCGGGGCCGGCCAAGTCGGCTACCACATCGCCTCCTCGCTGGTTACCGAGGGTCACGACCTGGTGATCATCGAGAAGAACCGGGACAACGCCAAGGCGATGGAGAAGATTCTGGACGTCCTTGCCGTCACCGGGGACGGTTGCGACCCGACCCTGTTGAAGCGAAGGGGCGTCGGCACCGCCGACCTGTTCTTCGCCGTGTCCAACAACGATGCCGCCAACCTGTTGGCGGCGCTCACTGCCAAGCGGCTGGGTGCGAAGCGTTGCGTGGTACGGCTGGGGGATCCGAAGTACGGCAAGAATCCTCTGCTAATGGAGGAACCGGAGATCATGCCGCTGTTCCCCGAGCGACTCGTGGCCGAGGAGATCCGGAGCTTGACCAAGGTGCCCGGAGTGGCCCGGGTCCGGTATTTCGCTGACGACAAACTGGTCCTGCTGCAGGCCAGGCCATCCAGCCGTGCCGACATCTACAACCGGCCGCTCAGGGAACTGCGAGGACCGGAAGGCTGGGTTCTGACCGGGATCAGCCGTTCGACCGGGATCGTGATCCCCAGCGGCGATACGGTGCTCAGGCCCGGCGAACCGCTCTACGCCGTGGGCCGCACCGAGTCGATTCCAGAGTTTCTCGAATCAATCGGCGTCAGCCACCAGCCGACCCGCAAGGTGGTGATTGCCGGGGCAGGCCATGTCGGATCGTGGCTGGCCGGGATGCTGGTGGAGGACGGTATCGAGGTCTCCGTCGTGCAGCGAGGCGCCGACCGTGCTTTCGATCTCGCTTCCAGGGTGCCCGGAGCCCTGGTTCTGAAAGGGGACGCCACCGATCCGGCGATCCTGAAGGAAGCAGGCGTCCAGCAGGCCGATTATTTCGTGGCGGCCACCGCTGAGGACGAAACCAACATCATGTGCTCCCTCCTGGCCCGGGAACTGGGGGCCCGGACCATGATCACGCTGTACCACAACCCGGTGTTCCTCAATGTCCTCCGAGCCGCCAGGATCGATCTGCCGGTCTCGCCACGGATGATGATCGCCGGCACCATCCTGCGTATGGTTCATCCCCAGGAGATCATGACCCTGGACATGGTGGAGGGCGGTGATGCCGAGGTGGTGGAGTTCGAAATCCCCGAAGGCGCCCAGGTTCTGAAACGCCACATGAGAGACCTGAATTTCCCCAAGCATGCCATCGTCGGGGCGGTGATCCGGGGGGAAGAGATGTTCGTTCCCGAGGGCAACTTCAAATTCCAGAAAGGGGATGACGCACTGGTGTTCACCAAGTCGGACAGCCTCCCGGCCGTCGAGAAGATGTTCCGCGGCAAATGAACCTCCGGGTCGTTTTCCTCATGCTGGGCCGGTTGCTGATGGCCCTGGCCGGTGCTCTCCTCATACCTTGTGCCGTCGGCTGGTACAGCGGGGAGGGTGACGGTCCGGCGTTCCTTGCGGCAGCGATGATCGCCGGGATCGGTGGCGTGGCTCTCAACCTGGTTTTCCGCAGCGGGAGCGAGTTCACCTTCGGACGCCGGGAAGCGTTTGTCCTGGTAACTGCCGCCTGGGTCACGGCGTCCATTGTCGGAGCCCTGCCCTATATCTTTTTCAAGGGTCCCGGTTTCGCCGTGGATGCGTTGTTTGAATCGGCATCCGGTTTCACAACCACCGGTGCATCGATCCTGACGTCCATCGAGGGAGAGGCCCAGGGCATCCTTCTGTGGCGCTCCCTGACCCACTGGCTGGGTGGGATGGGGATCATCGTACTGGGGATCGCCATCCTGCCGAAGCTGGCCATCGGTGGTATGGAACTGCTGGGAGCCGAGGCTCCAGGTCCGATCACGGAAAAGCTGACTCCGAGGATCGCCTCCACCGCCAAGGCGCTGTGGGGTATCTATCTGGTTATTACCGCAACGGAGACGGTGGCGCTGCGGCTGCTGGGAATGGGCTGGCTTGAAGCGCTGAATCATGCTTTCGCCACCATGGCCACCGGCGGGTTCTCCACCCGGAACGCCAGTGTCGGCGGATTCGCCAGTCCCGCCATCGAAATGGTGATCGTGTTCTTCATGCTCATGGCCGGCGCCAACTTCGCCCTGCATTTTCATTTGATCCGCGGCAAGCCTTTGCCGCTGCTCAAAGATCCCGAGTTCAGGATGTTCCTGGGGATCATCGGTGTGGCGACAGCGCTGATCACCTTGAGTCTGATGATTTCCTCTACCTACGACAGCCTGTGGCAGTCACTGCGATACTCCGTGTTCCAGGCTACCTCCATTGTGACAACCACCGGATTCGCCACCGTGGATTACGAGGTCTGGCCGGCGTTTTCCAAGGCGATGCTGTTCCTGCTGATGTTTGTAGGCGGGTGCGCCGGATCCACCGGCGGGTCGGTGAAAGTGGTCCGGATCATGATCGTCCTCAAGAAGATGGTTGTAGACCTGAAGCGGATGATCCGTCCCCACGCGGTGTTGCCGGTCAGGATCGGCACCAGGGGCATTCCGGAGGACGTGGTCACGTCGGTAACCACATTTTTCCTCCTGTTCCTGACCTTGTTCGCCCTGGGAGGGTTGGCCATGACCGCCCTGGGATCGGTGGACATGGTCAGCGCGTTTTCTGCATCCGCCGCCTGTATCGGCAATATCGGCCCCGGGTTCGGCATGGTCGGCCCTGCACAGAACTATGCCTTTTTCCCGATCCCGGCCAAGTTGATCCTGGTAGGCCTCATGATCGTCGGCCGGTTGGAGCTGTACACCGCCATGGTGCTGTTGTTCCTGTGGCGGAAGAAATAGAGCCGGCTCAGGTCAGCTTTTTTACCGAATCCAGATACATGGCAGGGGGACGCACCAGCCTGACGCCCATGCCTGCGAGCCTGCCGGTATCCCGGGAGACCCGCACCCAGGCCACGGTGCCTCGCAGCGGTATGCGGGTTCCGTCGGCGTCCAGTTCCAGGCGCACCACCGAACCGGCCGGGAGGGGGTTCTCGGTCTGGACGAACAGGCCACGTTCCGAGGCGTTGCCCAGGACCGCTTCCTGGTTCATGGTGTTGTGGCCGAACCGGATCTTCCAGCCGCAAAGCCTTCGCCCGATCTTTCCGTCCGGGTCCGCCCCGGACCCGAACCGGACCGGCAGAAATTCGGCGGCGCGGGTCAGGCCGGACTTCTGGATGTACGCCTCGATATGATCGATCGCTTCCTTCTCGGCGCTCTCCGGATCGTCGGCGTAGAACTTCATGACCGCAGTGCCCCGGGAGACGGTCCAGAAATCAGACGGGTAGGTGACGATGCGGGCGCGCCAGCGGTTGCCTGCCGGGGCCACGACTACGCCGACGGTCTCGTGCCCGCGGCGCATGTTCACGGTGGTCCGCCAACTGTGGCGTTCCGGCCCGGTAGGCGAAATATCCTCCGGGCAGGCCTCCTGGGCCGGGTGCTTTGCACCGCAGACCTGGCACCATTCTTTTTGGGGCGGCATAACGCTGGATTCTACCCGGGAAAACCGGACGGAATCAACTGGCCTTGGCTACCGCCGCGGTTTTCCTCGCCTTGGCCAGCCCGTCCTGGATGTACTCCATGAGCGGGGTCTCCGGACAGGACTTCGCAAGGTAGCTGTACAGTTTCACTGCATCCGCGGCCCGACCGTCCTCTCCCGCAAGGGTCTCGGCCACATGCATGACCCCCTTGATGGCCCGCGCATGGTTGCGATCCGCCTGAATCACCAGGGCGTAGACGTTGGCGGCGTAGGCCAGTTCGCCTGAATTGGAGAACGATGTCGCGATTTTCAATTTCTGGTCGTCAGACAGGTCCAGCGCTTCCCGGAACTTCCACATCGTCTTGAGAATCTCCGCCGCCAGAGGCAGGGCTCCGCGATTGAAGCAAACCGGCAGGGCCGCCTTGGCCCAGGTGACCGCTTCTTCCTTTCGCTCCGCCTGGTGGCACATCAGCACCAGGGCGTGGAGTATCTGTGGGTGGGGAGCGTACTCCTCATGAACCTGTTCCAGGGAAGCAATGGCTGCATCCGGATCGGTTTCGAACTTCTTGCGAGCATTCTGCACTCTATCCGCCGAGTCGGGCAGCATCGGCGGGCCGCCGGTCGGTTCGCCGTCAAGAGGGGTGGCCATGGATGACAGCGGCACGGCAGCCGGGGAGGCAGGCGCCGGGGCATGATGGTCATGACGGGCGTCAGGCTGGGAGGACAGACCCGGGGTCTCGGATCTTCCGCCGGCGAATCCACGGTCGCCGAATGCGAAGAAGCCGCACAACCGTCCCAGGAGGCTGGCCATCCAGCCGAACAGGAACGCACCCGCCACGGCGCCCAGGAGAAGGGCCAGCTGCCAGGCCATGGCGAACGCCCCCATCAGGATCGGGAAGGCGATGAGGCAGGCCATGCCCAGGGCGCCGGCGTAGGCGGCGTAAACCATGAACAGATCGCTGCTCCGTCCGGCGAACAGCCTGCGCCAGTGGGCAACGGACAGGAAGTCGCCGAAGTCGGTAGCCGACACGGCTGCGATCAGAATGATCGGCGGCGACAGGGCTGAAAGCATCATGTAGGAGGCGAGGGCGAAGGCAACGCGACCGCCCATGGCCGGCCCCATCATCATCATCTGGGGATCGGACATGGTGTTCAGGCCGAGGAAGTACAACGGCACCAGCCATGCGAAGGTCAGGAACAGGTAGCGGCCGGTCACCGCCCCGACCTGTGCCCAGGACCCTCCGGCCGACGAGAACAGCGTGCCGTCCCACTCACCGAACAGGCCGTTCACTGCGAACCGCGCCAGGGCGGCCGCCATGATGATCTGGCCGACGAATATGCCTACGTTAGGCGCCTTGGCGATGGCCAGCACCACGGTAGTTACAACCAGTATGAATCCCAGTGCGACACCGCTGAACAAGGTCTTCCAGGAAAAGGTCTCCCGGACGACCCGTCCGATGACGCCGCTGAATTCGGTGAGATGATCGTGTTCCATGCCTGACTCCCGTTTGGGCTTGCGAGAACTGCCTCGCGCCACAGGGGAAATCTTGTGCACAGAAAAAAGGATGTCCAGAAAACCACGACCGGATCGTAATTACGATAACGTAATGGTGATATCCTGACCGGCCATACGGGTTGGCAGCAGCTGGAGGCGACATGTCGGTAAAAGACAAGATTCTGGACCAGATCAAAACCGCCATGAAGGCGAGGGACCAGCTCCGTCTGGACACGCTCCGGATGGTGAAAGCGAAGATCCAGGAAAAAGAGGTCGAGCTCCGGGGAAAGAAGGGGAGGGATCATGTTCTGGAAGAGGAGGACATCCAACAGGTCCTGACCACCTCCGCCAAACAGCGCCGGGATTCCATCGAAAGTTTCCGGGCCGGTGGCCGGGAGGAGCTGGCTGCGAAGGAAGAAAAGGAGCTGGCGATTATCCAGGAGTTCCTGCCCCAGCAGCTGTCCGACGAGGAGCTGCAGCGGCTTGTGAAGGAGGCGGTGGAAGAAACCGGCGCTAAGTCTCCCAAGGATATGGGCATGGTCATGAAGGCGGTGATGCCGAAGGTGAAAGGTCAGGCAGACGGCAAACGGATCAATGCAGTGGTACGGGTGCTGTTGTCGTGAAGCGGCGATTCAGGATCACGTTGATCCTGCTCCTGATACAAATACCTTGGCTGGTGGCGAGCGGTGCCGAACCGGCGCCCTTGTCGCCTGAATTCCAGGACTACTGGTTCTCCGGCCTGGCGGAACTGGACCGCTATGAACTGTCCCAGTCCAGGTACGGCGAACTGGTGGCGGGTGACGCGGTCCTGATCTTCGTCACCGAGGATTTCCTGCCGGACAAACAGGTCAAGGCCGATTCCTCTGATCGGGCGGCCACCGGGGCCGTTCCGGTGCTGAAGGTCAATTTCACCAAGAAGTTCAACACCGGAATCTACCCGTACTCGGTCATGACTTCGTCGTTCCTCCCTCTCCACCCCGGGAACCCGCCCAGGGTGTTGAAGGTCACCGCATCGGTGCAGGAATGGTGTGGCCACGTGTTCAGCCAGATGAACCTGCGGAAGAACCGTTACCAGGTCCGGTCGTTCAGCTACTTCGAGTCGGAAGGGGACCGCAAGGAATCGGTTGATGCGGCGATGGCCGAGGACGGCGTCTGGGGACTGATCCGCCTGGACCCGGCCCGCCTGCCCACCGGAAAATTCAAGATGATCCCCGGCGCCGAATACCGCCGCCTGAAGCACCGGCCGGCGGAGTCGGAGCCGGTGGAGGCGGAACTGCGGAAACCTGAAGGGGAACTCTGGACCTACCGGCTGCACTACCCCGGCACCGGCCGGACCCTGGAGATCGATTTCCATGCCGTTTTCCCCCATATCATCGAGGGTTGGCGGGAGATCGACGGTCTGACCACCACCGCGGTCCGGACCCACACTCTCCGGAACGCCTACTGGGAGAACCACTCCCCGGAGGATCAGCTCCTGAGGCGGAAACTCGGCCTGCGGTGACGGTCCCGGTTTGATACCATCCCTGATTCGGGCCGGTGCATCCGGCAGGGAGACCCAACATGAAGACATATACCATCGGCGACCTCCCCGGAGACGGAATCGGCCCCGAGGTTCAGGCTGAAGGACTCAAGGTCCTGGACGCCGTATCGAAAATCCACGATTTCAAGTACGAACTGGTGCCGTATCCCCATAGCGGTGAGCATTACCTCAAGACCGGTGAGCTGATCACCGACGCCATCATCGACCAGTGGCGGGGCCTGGACGCCGTCCTTCTGGGCGCCATCGGCCACCCGGAAGTGGAGACCGGCCTGGTTGAGCGCTCGGTGATCCTGGGGCTGCGGTTCGGCCTGGACCTGTACATCAACCTGCGTCCGATCAAGCTGTACTCCGAGCACCTCTGCCCCCTCAAGGGCAAAGGGCCCGAACATATCGACTTCACCGTGATCCGGGAGAACACCGAGGGTATCTACTCCCAGATCGGTGGCCATCTGAAAAAGAACACCCCGGACGAGGTCGCCATCGTCAACGGGATCTACACCTGGAAAGGTTGCGAGCGTGCCTCCCGCTACGCCTTCGAAGTCGCCGACCAGCGGGCCGCGCTGCGAGGCGACGGCAAGCCGCCGACGGTGACCCTGGTGGACAAGGCCAACGCCATCCGGCCCCACGACATCTGGACCCGTGCGTTCGCCGAAGTGGCGAAGGATTTCCCCGACACGAAAACCGATCATGCCTATGTGGACGCCTGCTGCATGTGGATGGTGAAGAACCCGGAGTGGTTCGACGTCATCGTCACCACCAACCTGTTCGGCGACATCATCACCGACCTGGGCGCCATGATCCAGGGTGGCATGGGTATCGCCGCATCCGGCAACATCCACCCCGGCAAGACTTCCATGTTCGAACCGATCCACGGCTCGGCTCCGAAATATGCCGGCAAGAACGTGGCATGCCCCCTGGGATCGGTATCGGCAGTCTCCATGATGCTGGACTTCCTGGGCGAGACGGAAGCAGCGGCCCGTGTAGAGAAAGCGGTTGGAGCACTCCTCACCAGCGGCAAAGTCCCCTCGGCCGACGCCCGCAGCGGCATCTCTACTTCCGACATGGGCGACATGGTGCTGGAGATGCTGGAGAAGTAGCTTCTCCCGCCCCGCCGGTACCGCGTAACTTCTTAGCTCCCGGAGGATGCCCAGGTATCCATGTGTCCGGAGCTGCGCTGCCGTCGTGGACCATTTCGGTACACTTGGCACTTTTCCTCGCAGTATAATCAGGTGAGATATACAGAACTTGCGAAGCAGTTTAATCCTGCAAGCAATTCAGCTGCATACGCCAAACTGTTGAGTGTTAGATGGTTCTACATAACCACAATTCGAATAGGCAAAACCTGCAAGATCCCTATCCTGCATCACTTGCCCAATTCATCTCACGTTAGGCAATGCGCGACTCGCTAAAGAAGGGGAGTACTGATGGATTCTGACCGGAAAATGAGAGTTGCACGAATCATTGGATTTTTCTGTTTGGCGGCAGGGACGTTGAATCTCGCAGTTGTAGCCCTGCTATTTATTCAGGGTCAACGACTGCCGGCTTCGGCTGTTCTGGTAACCGGTCTCGTTGCGTTATCGGGCGGTATCTTCATGTTGGCCTTGGCCAAGCAGAAGCCACCTTCTGGGAGTTAGGGCTGCATGTGGGATAAGAGGCCAAGGAGCTGGGCTGGTTTGATTGCCTAACAAGAGCTTCCAGCCGACGAGGCCGCTCGTCACGCCCTTGGCGGGGCCAAGGGCGCGCCAATCGTCCTCGCAGCTGAAGCCAACGTTAGGCGCACGTTAGAAGTACTTGACTAATAACTACAATGTAGTTATATTGCTGTTATGAGCGACCTGCAGTTCGTCTGGGACTCGCGGAAGGCCAAGAGCAACGCTAAGAAGCATGGCGTCACCTTCGAAGAGGCTGAGACCGTCTTTTTCGACGAGAGTGCTCTCTTGCTCGCTGACCCCGATCATTCGGAAGAGGAAGATCGGTTTATCCTTCTGGGTGCCAGCGCGCGTCTCCGCCTGTTGGTCGTATGTCACTGCTACCGCGAATCCGAATCGACGATTCGATTGTTCAGTGCGAGAAAAGCCGATCGTGAAGAGCGTCGGCAGTACAAGGAACGGTGTCGACCATGAAAAAGAGTTACGATTTCTCTCAGGCGAAACGAAACCCGTATGCGAAGCGGCTCAAGCAGCAAATCACGATTCGCTTGGACAAGCCGACTATTCAGTACTTCAAGGATTTGTCAGAAGAATCGGGGATTCCGTATCAGACTTTGATCAATTTGTACCTTCGAGATTGTGCGGTATCAGAACGCAAGCTTTCGATGCGTTGGAAAACAAGCGCGTGAAAGCGGCGCCTAACACTTATAAGGCCCTCCTGAGTCAAGGCGCAAAAGTTTCCGACTGACTCTG
>JACXWD010000095.1 GCA_014764515.1 Candidatus Polarisedimenticola svalbardensis
TTGATGCATTCGCCATTCTATTGAAAAGGAAGCAGGAATTGGTCGGCGACAAATGGCCCGTATTCTCGATGCGCTTAAACTCGAATGCAGCGAACCGATTCTTCCCGACACGCATAGCAGATGTGGCGCAATTCAAATCAACGATTAAAGACTGTTCTTCGTGGTCTTTAAAAGATGGGGAAAGTTTGCTTGTTGGAGCGAGAGGAATTGCGTCCCTGTAGCAAGCATATCCAGGCCAATAATCTCCCTCTTCGATTGACTTCACACCAAGCTTGATCAGCTCCTCATAACTCATGTTCTCCGTATCTGGCCCGCCGATCTGTTCGAGTTCCAGGTCGAGTTCCATGCGTTCGAGAACCACATCTGATGGGACGGAGTAGATTTTACAGAGGATGGTCATCTTGGAGAGGGCGAGGCCGAGTTGGCCGTTCTCGCAACGGGAGAGGTAGTTTTTGGATATCGGTCCTGGTGTGTTCCGGGCAAGGTCCTCCACATCCTGGAGTGACAGTCCGGCGCGGCTGCGGAGGGTCCGCAGGTACAGGCCGAACGCTTTGGCTGCGCTGACTGCCATGGCCGTTGCTCCCTGACCGTGTTTCAACTGTTTTTCTACAACGTTACGGCGGTGTGATGCAAGGGGAGCTTGTTGTCTTTGGGCAATTCCAGGGGTTTCCGATCGGTTAGAATACCGGCTGTAGTTAGGGGTATCTGTTGGTAGAACCCTCGAAAGGAGGCTCACCATGGCAGGCGGAGCAGCAGCAGCGGCGGCAATTGCAAATGCGGTCAAGGCATCGGGATCGATCGTTCGGGTCGAGACTTCGGATTTCCTCCGGATCCTGGAAAAACAGGACGATCCACTGGTTGTGATCTCTGCCGAGTGGATGTTCGGGCAGAGCTACAAGTACCTGACCTCCTACAAAGGGCTGACATTCTTCGCGAAATCCAGCGAGCCGATCCACATCTCCAGCCGGTGCGAAATCATCGAGTGCAAGAAGATCTGGATCCCCGGATAGGGGTGGGCGGGATACAATCAGGCGTCTTTTGAGAACCAGCCTCGAGGAGGGCGCCTCATGAATCAGAAGCCGTACCTGTTACTCTCCGCCGTCATTTTCGGTCTCGTCGGCATCATGCACCTGATGCGTGCCATCAACGGCTGGGTGTTTCAGCTCAACACCTGGATGGTGCCGGTATCGATGTCCTGGATCGCCGGTGTGGTTGCACTGGGACTGAGCATCTACGGGTTCCGGCTGGCCAGCCGCTAAGGCCTTGTTGGTATATTGATCCGATGCTGAAGACGTTGCGCTGGACATGGCCGATACTGCTTCTGGCAGTCATTATCCTGTTGCCATGGGGCTGTTACCTGGCCCGGCCCACCACCGGGATGAAAGTGGTTGTGCTGGACAAGACGGTGCCGTTCCGGACATGGGTGGAGCACCGGTCGCTGTTCTGGCTCATGAACCATCTCAAGATCCGGAACCCGGCGGGAGATCGGTACAACAGCCGGAAGGATTATCTTGGTACATTCCCCGGGCCGGAGCCTGGGGACCGGCCGGCCTCCACCAGGGACCTGACCCTCCCTGACGCCATGGGCGCCGATCTCGTGTACATCGCCGACACCTACGGTGTGTACGAGGACGACCTCAAGTCCGGTTCCAGGATGCAGGCGGCTCTTGAGCGCAGCCCAAAAATTTACGGCGGGCTCACCCGGTCCGAGGCCGATGCCGCCGTTGCAGCGCTGGATGCAGGCAAAAAGCTCATCGTCGAGTTCAACACCCTGGCCAGCCCCACCCGGGCCGGGGCCAGGGAGACCATGGAACAGGCTCTCGGTGTGCGCTGGACCCGCTGGGTCGGCCGGTACTTCCCTCGTCTTGAAGATGAGAAGGAGGTTCCCCGCTGGCTGGTGACGAACTACGAGCGGGAATGGGACCGTACCTGGGAGTTCGAAGGGGCCGGTTACGTATTGTTGCAGGACGACTCCCATGTGGAAGTGCTTCGTGTCGGCCGGGAGGCGGAGCGTAACGGACTTGTCCTCATGCGGGAAGAGCCGGTGGATCCGGTTCTCACAGGGGCCCGTGACGGGGTCAGCTACGCTTTCTGGTTCAGCATCGTGGAGCCGACCGAGGAAGCTGGAGTGCTGGCCACCTTCCGTTGGAATCTGACGAAGGCAGGGCGGAAGCGCCTGCAGGCGCGGGGTTTGCCCATGGTGTTCCCCGCCGTGGTTCGCAACATGGCTGATGGTGGCGGGGTGGCGTACTATTTCGCAGGCGATTTCGCCGATAACCCGATGCCCCAGATCCAGGTCCCGCTGGCCGGGTACACCGGGTTCAAGCGGTCGTTCGAGACGGTCCGGCTGTACCCTTCGGAAGCAGCGTTCTACTGGCGCTTCTACGTTCCGATGATGAGCCGCATCCTTCTGGACTGACCGGTACCGATTGCAGCACTCAAGGGAGATAACGGGCGCATGGCACGTCAAGGCGGCAGAAAATGGATGTTCCGGTTCCTCATCATCGGGGTACCGCTTCTTCTGATCTACGGTTGGATGGTTCTGTTCCGGGCCGGGGCTCCGGCCTCCATCACCATCACGCCGGAGCTGCCCGCCATCGGCCGGGCTACCCCGGTGAAGGTGGTTGTGGAGCAGACCTCCCGCGGTTTCGGGGATGTGAAAATTGAGCTGGTGCAGGGTGGGCAGTCCACCGAGCTGGCCACCCTGGAGTCGACGCCTCTGGCCCCGCACAAGTTGTGGGGTGATGTGAACGGGTTCGCGGAGTGGACCCTCAAGGTCGGCCGGGACCAGGTCAAGAGCCTGAAGGAGGGGGATGCGACCATCCGGGTGACGGCGGTGGCCGCCGGCGCGTTGCTGCGGAGACCAAAGCCTGCCGAGGCCAGCGTCACCCTGCCGGTTTATCTCATACCGCCGCCCCTGGGCCGGACGTCTTCAAGGACCTATGTGAACCAGGGCGGCTGCGAGGCGGTGGTCTACACCGTAGGTGAGCGTTCGGTGAAGGACGGCGTCCAGGCCGGTGAGTATTTCTTCCCCGGGTACCCGCTTCCCGGTGGCGGGGCGCGGGACCGCTTCGCCCTGTTCGCCGTGCCGTACAACATGGATGACGCTTCCGGTGTGCGGCTCATCGCCGAAGACCTGGTCGGCAACCGGTCCGAGACCAGGATCATCGACCAGTTCACACGGAAGCCGCCGAAGCAGGACATCATCCGGATCTCCGACGGTTTCATGGAGAAGGTGGTGCCTGCCATCCTGGCCAATACGCCGGAGATGGAGGATCAGGGCGACCTCCTGAAGAACTATCTGGCGATCAACGGCGATCTCAGGGCGAAGAACACCGCCACCCTCAACGGGTTGGTGGCCGCCTCGAAACCGGAGTTCATGTGGAACCGCAAGTTCGTCAGTCTGCCCAACGCGGCGGCCAGGTCGGCATTCGCCGACCAGCGCACCTACACCTATGAAGGCCAGGCGGTGGACCACCAGGATCACCTCGGGTACGACCTGGCCTCGGTGCGCAACGCTCCGATCCCGGCGGCCAACGACGGGGTGGTGCTCATGGCGCAGTACTTCGGGATCTACGGCAACGTGGTGGTCATCGACCACGGCTACGGGCTCATGAGCCTGTATGGCCACCTTGCCTCCATCGGTGTAACCGAGGGTCAGCAGGTCGGCCGGGGCGACCCGATCGGCACCACAGGGGAGACCGGCCTGGCCGGCGGCGACCACCTGCACTTCACCATGATGCTGCAGGGGCTGCCGGTAGATCCCAAGGAATGGTGGGACGCCCACTGGCTGCAGGACCGGCTGGCCTCCAAGCTTGGTCCGGCCCTGAACTTCCGGAACTAGGCAGGCTTCCTGGCCCGGGCCGCCAGAGAGGCCAGGGCGACGCCTGCCACCACCAGTCCGGATCCGGCCCAGGTGCGGGGGGTCATGGTTTCGTCCATGAACTGTGTGCCGACAAGAACCGCCACCACCGGGGTCATGTAGGCGATCAGGGACAGGCCGGTGGCGGAGACCTGCCGCAACAGCCAGTAGTACAGGCTGAAGGTTACCGCCGTTCCCATCACCGCCAGGTACAGCAGTGCGGAGATCGACTTGGTATTCAGCACGACGGTGCGGTCGGACTCGAACGCCAGGGCGGCGGCGGACATCACGCCGGCGGTTATCCCCATGGGGATGCCGGAGATCGATAGCGGGTGGATCGCCTTGCCCCAGCGCTTGATCGCTACGCTGGTGATGGCGCAGGCCGGAGGCGCCAGCAGCGCCAAGCCGGCTGCCAGGTACGCTTTTTCGCCTCCTACCAGGGTGAGATCCTCGGAGAAGATCACCGCCACACCGGCAAAACCGAGTACGGTCCCGGTCAGTTTCCAGAAGCTCAGCGGCTCTCCCGGCAGCAGGAAATGGGCCAGGATGGCGACGAACAGCGGGAAGGTGGCAAACAGCACCGCCGCCAGCCCGGAGGTGATGTGCTGCTCCGCCCAGTACACCGCACCGTAGGTCAGGCAGAACGCCAGCAATCCGTTCAGAAACCAGAGCTTGACCTCGTGAGGCTGCTTTCCCAGCGGGATCTTCCGCTGCCGGATCAGCGCCAGCAGGAACAGGAAGGCGATGGCGAACCGTGCGGCGACGCCGGTGAACGGTGGGATCCCTTCCAGGCCGATCCGGATCACGGCCCAGGTCGTTCCCCAGATAACGGTCAGGGTGGCGATCGCCAGGGCGATCCGTGTCCGGCCGGCGGCCAACGGCGTATCAGCCGATCGGTTCGATCGGCCCCGGGAGGCTGATGAACAGAACGCACCCTTCCTTCGAGGAAGGGCTGTGGGCCGATCCGGCCGGGTGGTAGACGTAGCTGCCGGCGCCGTAGGTCCGGCCGCCGTCTTCCAGGGAGCCTTCCAGGACGTAGTACTCCTCGCCTGCCGGATGACGGTGGGCGGCGTAGGCGGCGCCCGGCTCGAACCGGATCAGCACGGCGGAGCGGCCGGTCTCCTTGTCGTAGGACAGCTTCTTCCAGTGCACACCGGGACTCGGCGTCTCCCGCCAATCCACGCTGTTTGCATCAACGAATTCACTCTGTTTGCTCATGGCAGCATTATACTGTCGTCATGCTGAACTGGGTTGAAATCGACGCCACCGCCCTCAGGAACAACCTGAAACTGTTCCGGGAAAAGATCGGCGGCAAGGTGGAACTGGCTCCCGTAGTGAAGTCCAACGCCTACGGGCACGGCATGTTGACCGTCACCGGGCTGTGCCAGGATCTGGCGGACCGGCTCTGCGTCAACTCCCTGGGAGAGGCGGCGGCGCTGCGCCGGGCCGGGGTGGAACTGCCGATCGTGGTCATGGGGTACGTGGAGCAGGACGACCTGGCGGAACTGGTGGAAATGGATCTCCAGCCGGTGGTCTCCAACCTGCCGACCCTGGACCGGCTGGCGGCTGAAGCCGGACGGCAGTCCCGTACGGTAAAGGTGCACCTCAAGGCCGAGACCGGCACCCATCGCCAGGGAGCGGCCCGCCGTGACCTGCAGCCGTTTGTAGAGCGGATCGCCGCCTCCCCCGGCCTGGCCCTCGAAGGGCTGTCGACCCATTACGCCAACATCGAGGACACCACCGACCATTCGTTCGCCACGGCCCAGATCGCCACCTTCGGTGCGGCCCGGAAGGCGGTGGAGGGCTGGCACGGCAAGCCGGTGCCGGTCTGCCATACCGCCTGTTCGGCTGCGACCCTGCTGCTGCAAGAGACCCACATGGATCTGGTTCGGATCGGTATCGCGCTCTACGGTCTGTGGCCGTCCCGGGAGACCCTGGTCTCCTGCCGGGACGAGGGGGGAGAGCTGCCGGACCTGCGGCCGGTGATGACGTGGAAGAGCCGGATCGCCCAGATAGGGACGGTGGAGGAAGGCTCCTATATCGGGTACGGCTGCACGTATAGAACGACCAGGGAATCGAAGATCGCGGTGCTGCCGTGCGGTTACAACGAAGGTTACGACCGGCGGCTCTCCGGTGTGGGCCACGTGCTGATCCGGGGGAGGCGTGCGCCGGTGCGAGGCCGGGTCTGCATGAACATGACCATGGTGGACGTCACCGACATCCCCGACGCCGGACTGGAAGACGAGGCGGTGCTTCTGGGGGCACAGGACGACGAGCGTATCAGCGCCGAGCAGCTTTCCGGCTGGTGCGGCACCATCCCGTACGAGGTCGTTACCCGGGTGAACCCGGCGCTGCCGCGTATCGTGGTCCGTCCCGAAAACTGAAATGGCCCGGGACACGGTCATCCTGCTCCACGGTCTGGGGAGGACCCGGGGGTCGATGGCATGGGCCGCCCGGCGGCTGCGCCGGGAAGGGTACCGGACGATCCGCATCGGTTATCCGTCCCTCAAGAAGCCGATCGAGGAGCTGGCGGAGCATGTGGCGTCCCGGTTGCCGGATCCCGGCGACGGCAGGCTGCACTTCCTGACCCATTCCCTGGGCGGCATCGTGTTGCGCTGCCTGGTCGCCCTGAACCGGCCGGAGAAACTGGGCCGTGCGGTGATGCTCAGCCCGCCGAACCGGGGTTCGGCCGCCGCCACACGGCTCACCAACCTGCCGCTTTACCAGTGGATCATCGGACCAGCCGGCCAGCAGTTGGGGAACGACGGCGATGCGGTCCCGGTGCGTCTTGGCCCGGTGGACTTCGAGGTGGGGGTGATCGCCGGCAATCGGGCGCTGACGCCGCTGTCGCTGTTCCTGCCCGGGGCGAATGACGGTGTGGTTACCGTGGAGGAAACCAGGGTGGAAGGGACCGCCGACTTCCGGGTCATCCGCCGGGGCCACACCTTCATCATGAACAGTTCGGAAGTGCTGGAACAGGCCGCCCACTTCTACCGCACCGGGAAGTTTAAATAAATAATAAATGGGGTCAGGCCCCTTTTCGCTGCAACAGAAACGTTTCGG
>JACXWD010000096.1 GCA_014764515.1 Candidatus Polarisedimenticola svalbardensis
GAAGCCCATCACGGCCCGACCCGCACGTCCCAGGAGGCGGCCGACGCCCGGGGAGAGTCGATCCGGATCGGCGGCAAGGCGATCGTGGCCAAGGTGGACAAGAGTTTCCGCCTGTTTGTCCTGTCTGCCGCCCTCGGTCTGAACTCCCGCGCCATCTGCCGTCATCTGGGCGCCCAGCGTTTCCGGTTCGCCACCAGGGACGAACTCCTTGAGTTGACCGGCCTGGTTCCCGGATGTGTTCCTCCTTTCGGTCGTCCGATCCTGGACCTGGACCTGTACGTGGACCGTTCGATCCTGGAAAACGACCGCATCGCGTTCAATGCCGGCTCCCTGACCGATTCCATGATCATGGATCGAGAGGATTACATCCGGATCGCCGAGCCGCTGGAGATATTCGAATTTTCTCGCTGAATCGGTTTGGAACCTATCGGCGATTGCATCGTATGTACTGTTCCAGTGCGAGTTCTTTACCCGGCCACGTTCCGGGCCTGCGGAGGTGAGCGATGAAACATTTTTTCCACTCTTTCCTGGGGACCATCTGCGCCATCATCGTTTTGATGGTGCTTACCTTCGCCATCGGCAGCTGCGTCGTCGGCCAGAAGCCGAAGATCGAGGACAACTCCTGGCTGATCGTCGAGATGGCCGGGGATCTCCTTGAGTACAACCCTCCAGGCGGGATCATGAGCGAGATCACCGGGGGAGAGGTGGAGACCCTGACGCGGATCCTGGGCAACCTGGAAAAGGCCGCGGTGGACGACCGGGTGGAAGGGGTGATCTTCAAGGTCTCCATGGACAGTGCGTCAGGATTCGCCAAGATCGAGGAGATCAGGGGGGCGATCAAGGATCTGCAGGAGTCGGGCAAGAAGGTATATGCCTGGGCCGAATCGTTCAGCGACCGGGAGTACCCGCTGCTGGCGGCCTGCGACGAGATCTACATCCCGCCCACCGCCTACATTTCGTTCAAGGGCGTCGGCATGGAGATGATGCATGTCAAGAACGCCTTGGACAAGCTGGGCATCAAGCCGAACGTACACAAAATCAAGGATTACAAGTCGGCTGCCGAACTGGTGATCCGGGCCGACAGTTCCGAACCGGCCAAGGAAAACCGGCGCTGGCTCATGAACGACGTCCTGGATGAATTCCACCGCATCCTGCTGGAAGAGCGGGGCCTGGACCGGCCCAAGGTCGAGGAACTGATGCAGCATGCCCTGTTCACCGGTGAGGAGGCGCTGGAGGCCGGGCTGGTGGACGGCCTGAAGTACTGGGACGAACTGGAAGCCGGCCTGAAGCAGGAAGATGAGGATGAGCTCGTCACCCTGGCTCAGGGTCGCTACGCCGAAGTCGACCCGGGAAAGCTCGGCCTTGAAGGGGACAGCAAGATCGCCGTAATCCACGCCCAGGGGACGATCATAGGCAGGACCAGCGGCGTAAACCCTCTGCTCGGTATCACCATGGGTCACGAATCGATCGTGGCGGAATTCCGCAGGGCCCGGATGGATGAGGATGTGGCGGCCATCGTCTTCCGTGTGGACAGCGGCGGAGGGGACGCACTGGGCAGTGACCTCATGGGTCACGAGGTTGAAGTCACCGCCGGCGTCAAGCCGGTTGTGGTGTCCATGGTGGATGTGGCCGCTTCCGGCGGCTACCACATCGCCTACCGCTCCACCCATATGATGGCCGACCCGATGAGCATCGTCGGATCCATCGGATCCATCAACGGCAAGTTCAACATGAAGGGGTTCTACGACAAATTGGGGATCACCTACGACACCCTGGAATTCGGTCCCATGGCTCTCCTGGATTCGGATCTCCGGGACTACACACCGGAGGAGAAGGCCCGTGTGGAAGAGGACCACTGGGCCGGGTTCAACGCCTGGTTGCAGGATGTTGCGGACCACCGGGACATGACATTCGAAGAGGCGGAGAAGCTGGCCCACGGCCGGGTCTTTACCGGGCGGCAGGCGCTTGAGAACGGCCTGATCGATGAACTGGGCGACATGGCCAGGGCGATTGAGGTTGCCAGGGAGTTAGCGGAAATTCCGGCCGACGACAAGGTGACCGTGGAACATTTCCCCATCAAGACAGGACCCCTGCAGGCGATTCTGGGCGGAGACGATGCCGCCTCGGCCGCGGCCAACTGGCTGATCTACCGTTCGGTGCGGGAGAGGGCGTCCGAAACCATGGAGATCCTGGCGTCGAGAACAGAACAGGTGTACTGAGTCAGTTCAGCCTGGACCAGACCCAGCGCCGGACCGAGTCGAGGGTGGCGCCGGCCACGGGCAGGAAGTGCAAACCTATCCGGACCGGCAGGTCTTCGTCTGCCCGGGTCATTCTGGTTGCCCGCATGACGAGGCAGGACGCTTCCAGTTCAACCGCCGGTTCATCGTCAGCCGGCAAGGTGAACCGCAGGTGGAGTTCCGACTGCAGGGGGAGTTCCGCCGCCGCCTGGATCCCGCTGCCGCCTTCGCTGATATCCACCAGAATCACCCGTTCCCATCCAGGCTGGCCGACCACCTGGATCTTGGCAGGCAGGCCGACGGTTGCTCGAGGATGAAGGCGCTGTTCCCTGGTCATGCCGGGGATTATAGTGACGATTCCGGTGGTTTCCGGCGCGGATTTTCCTGAACTCCACAATTCCTGTCTGATTTACCGGAATTTTCGAGAAAAGCACTGCATGACCGTGCTTTTCGTCGTATCTGTCCATCTGTTCCCGGTCCTTGCCTTGTCGCACGAATCCTTTGAGGGAAAATAATGATGCCGAACTTCCGTCGGATCGTCTTGCCTGCCATGCTGCTCATACCGCTTCTTGTGTCGCCCGTTCTGTCGGCGTCCGGTGGCGGAGAGAGCGAACTCAGCCTCCAGCCCGGTCCGGGAGGCAGCGTTCTCAGCATGGACGGGAACCCGTTCCACCGCACTGGGGCGGCAGTCACCGGCGAACGCCTGATTATGGTGCCGGGCACCGGTACACGTCTTGCCCTGTGGAATGAAACCGACGAAGTGGGGAACGGCACTCCGTTCTTTTCCATCGGACGGGCAGGAGAAGAGATGGGACCGGCGGTCCGGACCTCCTACACCCTCAAGGTTCTCCACGGCGATTTCGATCCGTCGCGGCAGGTGCCGGCGGTAGACCGGTTCTTCGCGTCCGGCGATTCGGAAAACCTGCACATCGTCCAGTTCCAGACCCAGGCTCTCGAGGAGTACCGGGACGCCATCCGGTTCATGGGCGGCCGGTTGCAGGGCTTTCTGGCCAACCACGCCCACGTGGTTCGCATGAGTCCCGGCGTCCGGGATCAGGTTGCGGCCCTGCCGTTCGTGCGCTGGGTCGGCCCGCTCCACCCGGCCTATCGCCTGGAGGCGTTCCTCAGGGACAACCGGGCCAACGCCGGCGAACTGTTCCCGCTGCAGCGTTACAACATCCTGGTGTTCGAGGAGGGCGAGGCCGGTCTGGACAGTGTGCTGCAACGGCTGAAGTCGTTGGGCGACGGCGTGGAGCCGTATCCCGGCGGCAAATACCTCGCTACGGCGGTCCTGACTCCGGCCCAGCTCTACCAGGTTGCTCGCTGGGACGAGGTCCAGTACGTCGATCGCTGGACTGCGATGGAAAGCGACATGGACATCGTGCGGGAGATCGGCGGCGCCAACTACCTGGAGACGGTAGCCGGTTACACCGGTGCCGGAGTCCGGGCGGAGATCTTCGACGCCGGATTCAACCTGGCCCATCCGGACTTCCAGTCCCGGCCACTCATCGAGCACGGCGGTGCAGTCGGGAACGACTCCCACGGTACCGCCACCGCCGGGGTTAATTTCGGCGACGGCACAGGCGATGCCAGAGCCCGGGGCATTATGCCCGACGGCCAGGGCATAGTGGCCGACTACAACAACGTCGGCCTGTCCGGACCAACCCGCTATGCCCATACCGGGGAACTGCTGCAGGATCCCTATTACGCCGTGTTTCAAACTTCCAGCGTAGGCGATGGCCGGACTTTCAATTACACCACCATCTCCGCCGACCATGACACCCTTCTGTTCGACTGGGACATTCTGCACTGCCAGTCCCAGAGCAACGCCGGCAACCAGGACTCCCGGCCCCAGGCCTGGGCCAAGAATGTTTTGTCCGGCGGTGCGTTCAATCATTACGACACACTGGATCGCAGCGACGACTGCTGGTGCAACACCGGCAGCATCGGGCCGGCCTCCGACGGCCGCATCAAACCCGATCTGAGCTTTTTCTACGACGACACCTACACGACCTACAGCACCGGCTCCGGATACGGCGAGTTCGGCGGTACCAGTGGCGCTACACCGTCGATCTGTGGGTACGCCGGCCTGTTTTTCGAGATGTGGTCCGACGGCATCTTCGGCAATGAAGTGGATGCGCTGGGAACCGTTTTTGAAAACCGGCCCCACATGACCACCGCCAAGGCGTTCCTGATCAACACTGCCGACCAGCAACCTTTCACCGGCCAGACCCATGATCTGACCCGGGTGCACCAGGGTTGGGGCGTCCCGGACATCGAAAACATGTACGACATGCGGGACAACATCTCTTTCATCGACGAGACGGTCCTGCTAACCAATATGGAGAGCGTTGAGTACAACGCCCTTGTTTCGGCCGGGGAACCGGCCATGCGGGTTACACTGACATTCGCCGATCCGGCAGGCAACCCGGCATCGTCCGAGCACCGGGTCAACGATCTGACGCTGAAGGTGACCTCCCCGTCGGACATAGTGTATTGGGGCAACAACGGATTGTTGGACGGCAACTGGTCCACGCCGGGCGGTGTCGCCAACACCATCGACACCGTGGAGAACGTGTTCGTCGAGAACCCTGAAGAAGGACTCTGGATCATCGAGATCATTGCCAGCGAGATCAACCAGGACAGCCATGTGGAGACCTCGGAGCTGGACGCCGATTTCGCCCTGGTGGTTTCCGGGGCGGTCATGACCCAGTGCACATCCGAAGGCCGCCTGGCGCTCAACGGTGCGCTGTTAGCCTGTGAAGACGAGTCCCGTATCCGGGTGGTGGATTGCGATCTGAACACCGACGACAACACCGTGCAAACGGTCACTGTAACCGTCGCGTCCGATACGGAGTTGTCCGGCGAGACTGTCCTGCTGACCGAAACCGGACCTGCCAGCGCTACGTTCCAGAACACCATCCTGGTGAGCGTCACCGACGGCGCCGGCGTTCTGCAGGTGACTGAAGGGGACACGGTTACCGCGACCTACATCGATGCCGACGATGGTATGGGCGGAACCGGTCTGACCCGAACCGATACCGCCGTGGTGGACTGTTCTCCTCCGGTGATATCCGGTGTGCAGGCTACGGGAGTGCAGCCGCGCAGCGCCGTCATCGAATTTTCCACCGACGAGCCTGCAGAGGGCAACGTGCGCTACGGCCTTTCCTGCGGGGTATTGGACCAGCTTAAATCCAGAGCCGGCCTGGTGGCCGCCCATGCGATCACGTTGACCGGGCTTTCGGACAATACGGCCTATTTCTATGCCGTGGATGTGGACGACGCCGTCGGAAACGGTTCCAGCGATGACAACGGCGGGATCTGCTACACGTTCACCACGCCGGAGATTCCCGACTTCTTTACCGAACTGTTCGGCTCCGACAACGACACCGATTTCCTCCGCCTGTCGTTTACGCCCAACGGATCTACGGATTTCTATGAGAGTTGTGTCGCTCCGATCACAGCCTTCCCCAGCGATCCGTCCGGAGGAACGGCGTTGAGCCTCACCGACGACTCCTTCACCACGGTCAACCTGACTCCAGGCAACACCGTATCGTTGTATGGAGTGGCCTACAACACGTTCTACGTCGGCAGTAACGGCTTCATCACATTCAATTCAGGATCCAGTGATACGTCGGAAACCCTGGGGGAGCATTTCAACCAGCCCAGGATTTCGGCCTTGTATGACGATCTCAATCCGGCATCCGCCGGCACGGTGAGCTGGAAGGAGCTTCCCGACCGTGTGGTGGTGACCTATGAAGGGGTTCCCGAGTACAGCCAGACCAACACCAACGATTTTCAGATCGAAATGTTTTTCTCCGGCGCCATCGCCATCAATTACCTGACGGTGGATGCGGTTGACGGGCTGGCCGGACTGTCCGCCGGCGGCGGGCTGTCGCCCGACTATTTCGAAACCGATCTTTCCGGAATGGCCTCCTGCGGCGGCGAAGCCTGCTGGGACGGTGTCCTGAACCAGGACGAGGAGAGGATCGACTGCGGCGGAATATGCCAGCCCTGCCAGTGTCTGTCCGATACCGAATGCGACGATGGACTGTTCTGCACCGGGACCAACAGTTGTGACGACTACGGGCGGTGCGCGGCCGGATCCGACCCGTGTTCCGGGGAGGCCTGCCACGAGGGCGGCGACACCTGCGTCGAATGCCTGGACAGTGCCGCCTGCGACGACGGCCTGTTCTGCAACGGTGTGGAGACCTGCAGGGGCAACATCTGCCAGGCCGGTCTGGACCCCTGTCCGTTCGGCCTGTGTGAAGAAGGCGTCGATGCCTGCGCCGTCTGCGACAATGACAGCGTCTGCGAACCGGGCGAAGACTGCTCCAATTGTCCTGGCGACTGCATCAGCGGCAGTATTCCGGTCTGCGGCAACGGTGTTTGCGAAGTTCCGGACGGCGAGGATTGCATCACCTGCCCTGAAGACTGCAACGGAGACCAGAAGGGCCAGCCGAGCAGCCAGTACTGCTGCGGTGACGGCATAACCGGAACCAACCCGGTAGGATGCGCCGACCTGCGCTGCAACGCCGGAGGCAATACCTGTGCGGTGGACCCGATCCTGGCGTATTGCTGTGGCGACAGCACCTGCAACGATATCGAGAACGTCGGGAACTGCCCGGCGGACTGCACCGTCGCCGTCCCCGGCGAGGCAGGCG
>JACXWD010000145.1 GCA_014764515.1 Candidatus Polarisedimenticola svalbardensis
GCGACGGGGTGACCGGTTTCATGGAAAGCCATCCCTTCATCGTGACCGGTGAGAGAATGGAACTGTTGGTGGGCGGGGGCAACTTCCCGACCACTTGTTACGTGGCCCTGGTGAACAGGGCCGACTCCACCGTCATCTATTCGGAAACGGGGCAGGACGACAACACGATGTCCCTGCGCGTCTGGGATCTGGTTCCCTACAAGGGGCTGGAGTGCGTCATCCAGATTGTCGATGCCGAGTCCGGCATCGGCGGCCGCCTCAACGTGGATGAAATCGTGGAAATCCAGGATGTGGACGCGCCGGGTGCGCCCACCTCGGCGGTGGCCGTCTACTGGCTGGAGGGCGTCGACCTTGAGTGGGACGATGCCCCGGAGCCGGACTTCCTGGCCCACAGGATCTATCGTTCCAGCGACCCGGGCTTTGTGCCGGCGCCGGAAAACCTGCTGGAGGAGATTTCCGTTTCCGCGTGGGCCGATTCGATCGCCCAGCCCTGGGAACAGCACTACAAAATTACTACCATTGATCAGGTAGGGAACGAAAGCGCCGCCACGGTGCCGTCGGGGATTTCAGGGCGTCCTTTGCCCGGTCTGCCCACAGGCTTCCAGCTGCATGAAGCGGTGCCCAACCCCTTCAATCCCTCGACGACCCTGAGCTTCGAGATTCCCCGGGCCGGGACCGTGCGGTTGCGGGTGTACGATCCCGCGGGACGCCTGGAGACTACCCTGGTGGACCGGAACCTGCCTGCCGGACCGCATCAGGCCGTCTGGAACGGACGGGATTCGCGGGGACGTGCGGCGGCGGCCGGAGTATATCTCTATCGTCTGGAAGCCGCGGGTTTCGCCACCACCCGCCGGATGACCCTGATCAAATAATCCCTGCGAAAGCGGACCATGAACCTGCCCTCGAGCGATATCCAGTGCCCGTATTGCGGGGAGCAGATCGAAGTGATGGTCGACTGCTCGGTTCCCCGCCAACAGTACATCGAGGACTGCAGCGTATGCTGCCGGCCCATCGTCATTACCGTCGTGGCGTCTGTCGATGGGGTGGAAAGCATCGAAGCCAGGACCGAAGACGAATAATCCTCACCTCGATCCCCGCTATATCCTGATTCGGCCCACCTGCGCCATCAACGTTCCCATGTCGTCCCTGGTCAAAGCCTGGTCCTTGTCGCAGAGCGCGCTGGCGGGATCGGGATGGCACTCCACGATCAGGCCGTCGGCTCCGGCGGCCACCGCGGCCAGGGCCAGGGGGATGACCAGCTCCCGACGGCCAGCTGCGTGGGAGGGGTCGACGATGACCGGCAGATGGGTGCGCTCCTTCAGCACCGGAACGGCGCTGATGTCCAGGGTGCTGCGGGTGGCTGTCTCGAAGGTGCGGATGCCCCGCTCGCACAGGATCACCCGCCGGTTGCCGCCGGCCATGATGTACTCCGCGGCGGCGAGCAGGTCTTCGATGGTCGCGCTCAGCCCGCGTTTGAGCAGGACCGGGCAATCCACCTTGCCGATGACCTTGAGCAGCTCGAAGTTCTGCATGTTGCGCGCGCCCACCTGCAGGGCGTCGGCGTGCTGGGCAATCCGGCCGACATCCTCGGGCCGCAGAACCTCGGTGATGACGGGCAGCTCGAATGCGTCACCGGCGTACTTGAGCAGATCCAGGCCTTCGAATCCCATCCCCTGGAATGAATAGGGGGAGGAGCGGGGCTTGAAGGCACCGCCCCGCATGACCTGGACGCCGCAGCTTTTCACCATCTCGGCCGCGGCCATGATCTGGGCACGGCTCTCCACGGCGCAGGGTCCGGCGATCATCATGAAATTTCCATCGCCCACGGGAACGTCGCCGATGCGAACGATGCTCGGCTCACTGTCCGGACGCAGGCCGCAATGCCGCAGTTTAGGATCGACGAGGACCACCCGCGGTGCGGGTTCGGTCCGCGGTGCAGGCACTTCATCCAGGATTTCGGGCAAAGGTTCGACCCGTTCCGGATCCTCGTCCCCGGGCGACCGGCGTGGGTAACATCCCAGGATATTGATGGTGTTGGTGTACCCCAGGATTTCGTCCAGGGCTTCCCGGACCACCGGGTCGGCCTGGTTGCCCTCGATGTCGATGTAGAACAGGTATTCCCAGGGGCTGTCGACCTTGGGCCGGCTTTCCAGTTTGCTCAGGTTGATGTTTCTGCGGGAAAAGGCCTCCAGGCAGCGGGCCAACGATCCGCGCCGGTGGTTCACCGTCAGGATGAGGGAGATCTTGGCCGGTTGCCGCGGATCCACGGGCTCGGGTTCGAGTCCAACCAGGACAAAGCGCGTCAAGTTGTGCGGTTGGTCGGCAATGCCGCGCGCCAACACGATCAGCCCGAGACGATGGGCCGCGTCCGCGGAACAGATGGCGCCGATGCTCGGGTCATCATCGGTGGCCACCGATTCGGCGGCCGTGGCGGTGTCGGACCGGCTTTCCCGGGCGCAGTCGATCATGCG
>JACXWD010000059.1 GCA_014764515.1 Candidatus Polarisedimenticola svalbardensis
TCAACTCGTAAAGCATTTGAATTTCGTTGTCGACCGATCCCCTCAGTCGGCAACGGAGCGGGTCGATGGAATAGGCCATCGACCCGCTTTTTATTTTTGGCGGAGGCAGTTCGATGGTTCCGGAAGGGCTGATCCTGGACCCCGCTCCCTGACGGCCGGGTTCGGCAGCTCTGGGAAACGGCGCCTGCAGGAGGGGAATTCAAAACGGCTTTCGAGGGTTTTTACGCCCATCCGCAATAATCCCCGTTGCAGACCCCGATCCCGCCGTATATAACGAAGCAGTGTGACGGTGGCGGGAATCCGCCATCGAGTTGGCATGTTCCACGGGAGTCGATCCTTATGAATACCTTGAGGCGATTGTTTTTCTTGGCGGCTGTCCTGCTGTGCGGCCCGGTTCTGGCCCAGTCCGTGGTCTATGTCGATGCGGGCAACTGCCCCGGCCCCGGAACGGGCGCGGCAGGCGACCCGTTCTGTACCATCACCGCCGCCATCACGGCTGCCGCCACAGGCGACACCGTCCAGGTTCTGCCAGGCACCTACAGCGAATGCGTCAACACCACAGACAAGGGACTGGCCATCGTCGCCGACGATACCAACTCTGCGCTGGACGCCTCCAGCTTCATCATCGACGGCGACGGCTCCTGTACGACGGTAAACCTGGGCGGCAACTCAAGCCTGGACGGGTTCACAGTCCGGAACGGCGGCGACTCAGGGATCCGGGCATTCGGATCGGTCTCCATCACGAACAACATCATCAGCGGCAACAGCTCACCGGAGTATGGCGGCGGGCTGTACATAGTCGCCAACGCAGGCGCCGGATATTATTTCGACTACGGCGACGTGACCATCTCCGTTGAAAACAATTCCATCGACGGAAACAGCTCCACCGCAGACGGCGGCGGGGCCTACCTCTACGGCATAGGCACCGGTAACTCCGTGTCAATGATCAACTTCAACGCCAATACCGTGACAGGCAACTCCCTTGTGGGTGACCCTGGATTCATCTCATCCCAGGGCGGCGGCATCAGCGCCTACACGAATACCGGGGTAGGCGCCCACTCGGAAATACTGATTTCACAGAACATGATCAGCACCAACACCGCAGACTTCGGCGACGGCTTTTCCACCTATGGCGGCGGCATCTTCGCCAATACATTTGGATTCGGTTCCGAACTGATAACCATTGAAGAGAACACGCTCTCCGGAAACAGTGTGGAAGGATTCGGCGGCGGCATCAGCGCATGGGCCGTCGGAGACAGCCAGGTGAACCAGAACCACGTCATCGTTGTCGACGACAACACCGTCACCGGCAACAGCGCCTCCGAAAACGGCGGCGGGCTTGACCTCTACATCGAAGCTACCGACATGCGGGTCGGCAGGAACGTCGAACTTTCGGCGGACGGCAATATCGTGCAGACCAACGACGCCGTATTCAGCGGCGGCGGTATCGTTTTGACGACCCTCACCGACGACAACGACAACGACAATAATCCGGCCACTACTACCACTGTTACCGTCTTCATGAACAACAACCTGGTGACCCAGAACAGCACCGACGGCTTCGGTGGCGGCCTGGACCTGTTCCTCGCGACGATTTCAGACACCGAGAGTACGGTGGACATGGATTACAACACCATCGCCGGCAACACCGCCGCCTTCGGCGCCGGAGGAGTGTCGATCACCAGCGGCACCGAAGCCGACCCAACCGAAACCGGCACCGTCACCATCCAGATCGAAAACTCGATCATCGCCGACAACGTAGGGCACGGAATCGCACTCTCCAGCGACGAGAGCGAAGGTATTCTCGATCTGGACGGCATCGAGTACAACCTGGTGTACGGCCATTCGCCTGACGATTACGACACCGCCGTGAGCACATTGGCGGATATCGCCAACAGCACCAACATCACTGCCGACCCCCAGCTGGACGGCACCTGGGGCCCCGACGTATGCTCCCCGGCCATCGACGGCGCCGACCCGGCGGATGATTTCTCCAGCGAGCCGGAACCGAACGGCGACCGGGCCAACCTCGGTTACCTGGGCGGCACATCAGAAGCAACCACGATTCTGCCCGACACCAACGGAGACGGCGCCATCGACGGTCTGGATATCCTGGAACTGGCAACCGCTTTTGCTTCCAGCATGGGGCAGACGCGGTACTCTGCCTCGGCGGATATCGATCTCAACGGCACCGTTGAAGGCTCGGACCTGGCCCAGGTCGCGGCACGGTTCGGAAAGGTCTGCCCGTAATGAAGAGGACAAAGATGAACCCCAGACGATACGGCCTGACGACCCTGTTGACGCTGGCTGCCGTGCTGCTGGCGCTGCTCACCGCGTCCGCCTGCGGCGGCGGCAGCAGCAATAGCGGCATCCCGACGCCGACCCTGGCGGCCACGTTTACGCCGGCTACCAACAATCCTGCGGGAGAGGCGGTATTCATGGACGCCGGCGCCCGTTCCGGCGCCACATTCACCATCCAGGTGAAGGCGGCCAACATCACCGACCTGTTCGGTGTCGCCTTTCGTGTGATTTACGATCCGACGGTGGTGGAATACGTCAGTTCCAGCTCCGGTTCATCCATGCTGACGGGCGGCGGTGTACAGACCGACTTTTCCACGGCGGAAGCGGTGCCGGGCACCCTGTTCGTTACCGCTACCCGGATCCAGGCCAACCCCTTCGTGCCGGGAGTCGACTTCACCGTCCCGGGAGAACTGATTTCACTGACCTTCAGGGCCACCCGGGCCACAGCCGGAAGCAGCTTCAGTTTTTCGACGCAACAGGTTGAAATCTGCGATGAGGTCAGCGAGACATGCGCCGCCTCCATGGCCCCGTTATGGTCGGGAGGCACGCTGACCGTAAACTGAGTCAGCCCGAAAGGGCCGTTCCGATACGCAGGAGTTCATCGGCCAGTTCGTCCACCCTTTGTCCGATCTCCTCCGATGGTGCGCCGTCGCCCTCGAAGTCTTCTCCGATGGCGTACACGAACCGGGGGACGATGACACAGCGGAAGTCCAGCATCAGGGAATTGGCCACCGTCATGGGGGCCATGTAGCTGCCCTTGCCTCCGGCGGCGCAGACCATGCCGACCGTCTTCCCGGTCCAGGCGTCGCCTGTGAGCTCCATCATGTTCTTGAGGGCCGAACCTGCCGCGTAGTTGTACACCGGAAAAGCCAGCAGGGCGGCCGAGGCGTTCTTCACCGTCTCCTTGAGCTCGATAGCCGCCGGGTCACCGTAGGCCGAACCTCCGTCGCACGGCGGAAGGCTGTACTTCGCCAGATCGATGAACAGGGCGTCGGCGCCGCTCCCGCCCAGACGGGCCAGGGCCCGCTCCGCCAGCCTCCGGGACTTGCTTTTCGGGTTCAGGCTGCAGGAGAAAACGGCAATGTTCATCGGGTCAACCTCTTCAGGATGGAGATAGGCCATATATTGTACCGCGAACGCGCTATGATTATGAGCCCGAACCGACAGGTGACCATCCGATGAGCAAACCGACACTGGAAGAACAAATCCTGGCGTTTGTGGAGAGCGACGGCTACGAACCAGCCGCCCAGCGCCACCTGTTCCATGCCCTGAATATTCCGAACGATGACCGGCCGGCAGCCCGACGGGTGATCCGGGCGATGATCGAAGAAGGCCGGCTGATGAAGCTGAGCCGTGGACGGCTGACGGCGCCGGCCCGGCCGAACCTGCTAGAGGGTCTTCTGAAACGCCACCCGCGGGGATTCGGGTTTGTCGTGGCGGAGGACGGCGGAGAGGACGTATTCATCCCCCCGCCGTTCATCGGCAGCCGCATTACCGGTGACCGGGTGGAAGCGGAAGTCACAAGGGAAACCGAAGGCGGCAGGCGGGAGGGCCGAATCGTCAGGACCATCCAGGGCCGCAGCCGGGAGGTTCTGGGTGTCTACCGCAAACGGGGCAAGTCCGGTGTAGTTCAGCCGTTCGACCATTCCCTGGGCGATGCCATAGAGGTCACGGCAACCCCCAGGAGCCGGCCGGCCGACGGCCAGGTGGTGGTGGTGAAACTGCGTCGTCCGGGAAAGGGCCGCTCTCCGGCGGAAGGCGAGATCATCGAACGACTGGGACACCTGGACAATCCGTCCACCGACACCGAAATCGTTATCCGCAGGTTCGGCCTGGCTGACGGCTTCCCCGCCGCCATCCTGGAAGAGGCCGGGCGTCTGCCTTCCGAAATTTCCACGAAGGAGGCCGGGCATAGGGAACGGTTTGACGATCCGGCCCCGGTGACCATCGACGGGGAGACGGCCAGGGATTTCGACGACGCCATCGCAGTGAGCCGGATCAAAGGCGGCGGCTTCCGCCTGTGGGTGCATATCGCCGACGTTGCGCATTTTGTGACGCCCGGTTCTCCCCTGGACCGGGAAGCCCGGGAGCGGGGCACCAGCGTGTATTTTCCCGACAAAGTCCTGCCGATGTTCCCGGAACGGCTATCCAACGACCTCTGCTCCCTCAGGCCGGATGTGGACCGCCTTGTGCAAACCGCCGTCATCGACCTGGGCCCCAAGGGGGACGTCAAAAAGGTCCGCTTCGCCGACGGCGTGATCCATTCCGCTGCCAGGCTGACTTATATCCAGGTGGCGGAACTGCTGGAAGGTGCGTCAGCAGTGAAAGGGATCCCGGTCGAGGTCGTCCCCATGCTGAAGACCGCCGGCGAGTTGAGGGAAGTTCTTGAACGCCGCCGCCACGCCCGGGGCAGCGTCGATTTCGACCTTCCCGAGCCTCACATCCTCATGGACATTGAAGGCGTGATGACCGGTATCACCGTCACCCCGCGAAACGAGGCCCACCGGCTCATCGAAGAGTTCATGCTCCTGGCCAACGAGGTCGTTGCAGGCCACCTGGAAAAGATCGAATGGCCCTGCATGTACCGTATCCACGAAAAGCCCAAACCCGAGAAGCTGGACACTCTGGCCTCCTTCGTGAAGCAGTTCGGGCTGGAACTGAAACTGCCCAAAGGCGAGGTCACACCCGGTGCGATCGGGGATCTGCTGGAGCAGGTGGAAGGGAAGCCTGAGCACAACCTCATCAGCCAGGTTGCGCTCCGTTCCATGCGCCAGGCCCGCTACCATCCGAAGAACGACGGTCATTTCGGCCTGGGAGCGCCGGTGTACTGCCACTTCACTTCCCCGATCAGAAGATACCCGGACCTTGTGGTCCACCGGCTGCTGCGGGCGAGCCGCAACGATCGCAAGCGGATTCCGGAATGGGCCGCCGACCTTGAGCCTGTGGCGACTTCGTCATCGGAACTGGAGCGCAACGCGGAGGCTGCGGAACGGGACCTGCTGCTGCGCAAGAAGCTGGCGTTTATCGAAGGCCAGATCGGCGAACGGTTGTGGGGCATCATCACCGGCGTAGTTCCGTTCGGCGTGTTCATCCAGCTGGAGGACAGTTTGGCGGAGGGCCTGCTGCGGCTGGGTGGCGACGACCGGGAACGGTTCGCCTTCGATGCCGATCACCTCACCCTGACCGGCTCCAAAACAGGGAAACGATTCCGCCTCGGAGATCGACTCGAGGTGGTCGTGGCGGCTGTCGATCCGGTACTGCAACGCGTCGACTTCGAGCTGTAAAAGGGGGGACCGTCCCGGTTACCGGGACCACTTCTCCAAAAACAGCTTCATGGCCTCAGGATCGTAGCCCTGGCCTTTTTCCAGCAGGCCGGTGTCCTGGGAATGCAGATGGGTGCCGTCACTGTCCAGGATCATGATGTGCGGGTAGCCTTTGAAAGGCGGGAACCGGGACAGGAACGCTTCGTTCTCGTTTTCGGGGCTGTAGTTGACCTTCACCACTATGTAATTGTCGTGTAGCAGCTTCCGGTGCTCGTCGTGGGTGTGGAAGAACTCTTCCAGGAGGTGGCACCAGTGGCACCACTCCCCACCGACTTCCAGCAGGATTCGCCGGCCGGAAGCTGAAGCCTCTTCAATTGCCACCCCAAGGTCGGCGGCCGGATCCCTCGCCGGGTCATAGCCTGCACCCTCAGGGCCGGACGAACAGGAAACGAGGATCAGAGCCGCCATGAGGACGGTGCAAACCAGTAGTATTCTTCTCATTCTTCTAACTTCCTTCACCCCATATCAATGCACACCACCCATCATGCGGCGGATGGGGCGGATCAGTAGAGCCAGCACACCGGCAGCTGCGAAGGTCAGCAGTACAAACAGGCCGAACAGCAACAACGGGGTCAGGCGGTCGTAGTATCCGGCGGCGCGGCCGCCAACGTAATTGCCGACCGAGGCGGCCAGGAACCAGACCCCCATCATCATGCCGGAGATCCTTGCCGGGGCCAGCTTGGTCATGGTGCTCAGGCCGACCGGACTGAGGCACATCTCTCCCAGCACATGCAGGAAGTAGGTCCCGATCAACCACCATGGGCTGATCCTCGCTCCTCCGGCGGAGGCGGACGCCGCTCCCATCATGACGATGAACCCGATGCCGACCATCAGCAGACCGATGGCGAACTTGGCCGGGCTGGACGGTTGGTGCTTCCCCAGACGGACCCACAGCCACGCGAATACCGGGGCCAGCAACACACAGAACAGTGCGGGAAAGTTCTGGAACCAGCTGGTTGGGAACGGCTCATCCATAAACGGCAGCACGCGATCGACGCTGTCCCTGGCAAACAGGGTCAGGGACGATCCGGCCTGTTCATAGGCAGCCCAGAAAAACGCCGCCGCCATGAACAACACGACGATGGTGGCAAGGCGACCCTTCTCCACCGGTGTCCATCGTTCAGCCAGGAACAGGCCGGCGAAAAACAGAACCGGGATGGCGAACAGGATGAGTCCGAACGAGTCGGCCACACGCTCCACCGTCCAGACGAATACGCCGCTCAGGTGCAATGCCGCAGCGGTCAGGCCGGCCAGCACGGTAACGACCACACCGGTGGTCAGGATTTTCCGGTGCCGCGCCGCCTCTTTCGGGTCGTGGCATTTCTCCGGCTTCAGACCGGCGTCCCCCATGTACCGGGTTCCCCGGACGAACTGCACCAGCCCGAACAGCATTCCCAGCCCGGCCACGCTGAATCCCAGGTGCCAGTTGACCCTCTCGCCCAGATAGCCGCAGATCAGGGGGCCGCCCAGGGCTCCGAAATTGATCCCCATGTAGAACAGAGAGAACCCGGCGTCGCGGCGGTCATCGTTCTGATGGTAGAGCTGCCCGACGATGGCGCTGATGTTCGGTTTCAACAGGCCGGTGCCGATCACGATCAGCCCCAGACCTGCAAAGAAGAACACGGTGCTTTGAACCGCAAGGGAAAAGTGCCCCAGCATGATCAGAACGCCACCGGACAACACCGCCCGGCGATGGCCGATGAAGCGGTCCGCGATCCAGCCGCCGGGAAGGCCCAGCAGATAACCCATGGACGTGTACAGCGCAAAAATCGCCGTACCCTTGGCAACATCGAACCCCATGCCGCCGTTGGCCACCGTAGCCGTCAGGTACAACAGCAGGAACGCCTTCATGCCGTAAAAGCTGAACCGCTCCCAGACCTCGGTGAAAAACAGGGTGGACAACCCTTTCGGGTGACCGAAGAACCCCTTGTCGTACTGTGCAGGTACGCTCATCGTGCTGGCCGCCTCCCCTCAATTCGCCGCGCCAGTGTACCAAAATAAGAAGGCCGGACCCCGTTCAGGGATCCGGCCTCCGGTGTGCATGACGCTTTTTCCTTCCGCTAGCGGTCTTCTACCGGGATCCCCATGCCGCTGCGATCCGGGTATGCAGGGCGCTTCGGCGGATGGTACCCGTTTGTCTTGATCTCCTCCAGCATGTGGTCGATGGCGTAATCCAATTGGGGATCGCCGCCGTCCACCATCAGGGCCGGGTCGTCGATGACCTCTACGTCAGGCGCCACGCCGTACCCTTCCACACCCCAGGTGCCGTCCTTGTCCACAAAAGCGAATCCCGGCACGGTGACACCGGCGCCGTCGATCAGCCCCGGTACACCTTGGTACCCGACCAGTCCACCCCAGGTCCGCCGCCCGATCAGTTTGCCCAGGCCCGCCTGACGGAAATACCGCGGGAAGGCATCGCCACCGGAACCGGCGGCGCCGTTGATCAGCATGCACTTCGGTCCCTGGTGGGCGTCGGACGGCCATGGCCAGGTGTAATCGCCGACCACCGACCAGTAGTTCGTAATCGGCCGGTTCAGCATCTCGATGAACCGGGTCGGTATCTGGCCGCCGCCGTTCCAGCGCTCGTCCACGATCAGGGCGTCCTTGTGCACCTGCCCGTAGTACTGCCGAACCAGTTCGTTCTGGCCCCTGACGCCGGTGTCGGGAACATGGATATAACCAACCTTGCCGCCGGACTTCTCTTCCACGTAGGCCCGGTTGCTTTCCACCCAGTGCCGGTACCGGATACCGCCTTCACCGCCAGCCGCCTTCACCAGAACCGTGCGGGCGTCATCATCCATTTCCGGCTTGTCGGACACAGTCAGTTCCACAGTCTTGTCGGCCAGGCCGAGGAACGCAGCCCAGACCGCCTTGTCCGGATCGGGAGCGACACCATTGACCCGCAGGAGGTAATCACCGACTTTGACGTTCAGCCCCGGATCACCCAGCGGCCCGCGGGCATCGATGTCCCAGGACCCGCCTCCGTAGATCTTGCTGAAGCGGTAGACCTTGCCCTCCAGTTCGTAGTCGGCTCCCAGCATGCCTACCGGTCTCCGGGCGCCCTCCATTTCCTCCGGTCCCGGCCGGTAATAGGCATGGCCGATGTTCAACTCGGAGATCATCTCCCGGATGAGGAAGGCGACATCGTTGCGTGTGGTGCAGTCGTCCAGCATCGCCGCGTACTGCTTGTAGACCTTCTCCCAGTCCACGCCGTGCATGTTCGGGTCGTAGATGTAGTCCCGCTCCCGGCGCCAGGCGTCCCGCAGGACCTGGCTCCATTCCTCCCGAGGGTCGATATCGACGCTCATACCACCAGTGGGCACGGCTTCCGGTTTTCCGTTGGGGGACGCCTGGCGGATGAACGCCTTGCCTTTCTGGAGGTAAAGCATTGTTTCGCCGTCAGCGGCCAGTTCAAAGCCGGCGGCGCCCTCCACCAGGGTTGTCTCTTCGTGCTTTTCGTCTTCCAGGTCCAGGAGGACGATGTTCGGGTCACCGTTTCCGCCTGCCGGGAGCCGAGTGTAGACCAGATGGCCCTTCTTGGTCACGGCAATGCGACCGAAGTTGCCGGCATCCACCGGGATCCGGATGGCACGGGACTCGAACCCTTCAAAGTCGATCTCGACTTCCACGTCCTTCTTTTTGTCCTTGCCGTTCTTGTCGCCGTCTTCCTTGTCGCCGTTTTCCTCGCCCTTCTTGTCCTTCTTCTTGTCCTTGCCGTCGTCTTCCTTGCCGCCCTCTTCCCCGTCCTCCTCGTCGCCATCCTTCTTGAACTCGACCTCATCACTCTTGGGAGCGAAGGGGGAAGGGGTGTCCGCCTTCAGGGGGACCAGGGCCAGGATCCCGGAACCGGCATAGATGAACGTGGTGTCCAGGTCGCTGTAGGTCGGCTGGAAGTTTCTGCCGGTGCTGAAGAACAGGTATTTGCCTTCGGGGTCGAACACCGGAGAGCCTTCACCGAACATGTCACCGGTGACCACATGCTTCTTCTCGTTTTCCACATCGTAGATCACGAGGTGGTTGTTGATGAAGCTGTCCCCGCTGCCGGTGTAAACCAGGTAGCGGCTGTCCGGCGACCAGTTGACATCATTGAACCGGGCGGACTGGGTTTGACGGTCCAACCGCTTACTCTTCTTGCTGTCCAGATCATGGAGCATCAGGACGTAGCCGGTTTCATCGCCGTAGGTGATCTTCTTGCTGTCGGGGGACCAGACCGCGCTGGTCAGGTAGGAGTTCGAGTCCCGGGTCAACCGCCGAGTTTCGCCGTTTCCGTCGGACTGGGTGATGTACAGTTCGTACTCGCCGGACTCGTCGGAGAAGTAGGCGATCCAGCGCCCGTCGGGACTCCAGGACGGGTCCCGCTCCATGGCGCCGCTGGTCCGGTTCAGGTTCCTGGGGAAGCCGTTCTTGGCCGGCAACGACCAGATGTCGCCCCGGGCCCCGGCAGCCACCCGTTTCCCTTTCGGCGAAATAGAGTAGCTGTTCATGAACTGGGAGGCATCCACGGTCCGGGTTCTCAGTGTCGGCCGGTCGCCGGGGATCGTCACCTCCACCGGGCTGGACTGTCCTGTTGCCAGGTTCAAAAGATGGATGCCGGCGCCGCTCTGGAACACGATCTCGCCCTTGCCATCGGGGCCCGGACCTATGGCCGGCCAGCGGACATCATTGTCTTTCAGGCTTGTGACCTGCCGGTGTTCACCGGAACTGTTGTCGTACGCCCAAATGTTCAGGCGGTGGGCCGGACCGGCATCGGAAAGGTAATAAACCGTATCGCCGTTCCACATCGGCTGGGTGTCGGTTCCATCCCAGTCAGTCAGCTTCTTCGACGCGTGGGTCTTGAGGTTGAACATCCACAAATCCGAGGCCAGACCGCCCTTGTACCGCTTCCAGGTCCGGCCGTCCCGGTTCTGGGGGGTGTACAGCAGGATTTCGCCGCTCTTGTCGATGGCGCCGGAGGAGCCGTACGGGACGGGCAGCAGTTCCGGCATGCCGCCATCGGCATCCTGCAGGAACAGCTTCGGCGCTCTGCCGATAGCCGAGTACATGGAGGAAGAGTAGATCAGCCGGCCGTCGGCGGACCAGTCCGAGAGCCGTTCGAAACCGGGATGGTAGGTCACCCGGAACGGCACGCCGCCGGTTACCGGGAGCGTATACAGATCCATGTTGCCGTCGTAGTTGCCGACGAAGGCGATGGTCTTGCCGTCAGGGGAGAACCTGGGCATGGTTTCCCGGCCTGCAGGGGATGCCAGCGGCAACGCCTGCCCGCCATCCCGGGGCACGACCCAGAGGTCATTGGCATAACTGAACACGATGTGGGAAGCGCTGACATCCGGGGTCTGCATCATCCCGCCGTGAGGCGTGACAGCCGCCCCTGCACCCGATATCGAAAGAAGCGCTACCAGAGTTACGCACAACATGGTGATTCTCGCGGACTTGTACAACACAGCCTCCCTCCGGCAAAAACCGGACACAATGATCCAGATTCCGTAATACGACTCTATCCGGGAAAAGTTCCATTTCCAACCAGACTGCGGCTCATCCATCCCAGAGTCACAGCCCGCGCCGCCATGAACGCCGTCAGCCCGGCCCACAGCAAGGGAGAACTGTCCAAAGCAAGGCCCAGGGCCGCCACCGGCAAAAACACACACAAAGTGCTGAACAGCATGGAGTTACGCAGCCGACGACCTTCGGTCATCCCCAGAAAGAGGCCATCGTACATGTAAGCCAGGGCTCCGAAGAGCAATACGGGGATCAGCCAGGGCGCCCAGGCCATGGCCATGTCCACCACCTCCTCGTGGCTCGTCAGCAGGCCGAGCATCGCCCGGGGCCTTGCGAAAATCACGGCCAGAAACAGGAGAGCGAACCCTTCGCCGACCATGAGAGACAGGCGGAACAGGCGGCGGAGGGCGGCCCGGTTCCGGGCGCCGACAAACACTCCGGCCAGGGACTCGGACGCAAATGCTGCCCCGTCGATAAGGAACGATGCCACCAGCAGCAGACGCAGGAGGATCGAGTTGGCGGCCAGAACCGCCGTTCCCAGGATCGAGCTGAAGTTGGCGAAAATCGCAAATGATGTAATCAGACAGAAGGTCCGCACCAGGATGTCCCGGTTCAACAGCAACAGGGAAACCAGCTTCTCCCGGTGAAGGATCTCCCCCATCCGCCAGGGAATCCGGCCCGACTGGGCCAGGAACAGGGCGGCGCCGGTGGCCAGCATGGAGTACTGGGCGATCATGGTGGCCAGGCCGGCCCCGAAGGCAGCCAGTCCCATTTGCATTATGAAGATGTAGTTGAGAACGATATTGGCGATATTGGCGACAACGGTCATCGCCAGCACCTGGCGGCTCTGCTCCCGACCCAGGAACCAGCCGATAAGAGCGAAATTGCACAGCGTTGCTGGTGCGCCCCAGATCCTGGCGTTGAAATACGCCCGGCCGGCCTGTTCCACACCGGGCTCACCGGACAACAACAGGAAGCCGGCCTCCCGAAGTGGCCACTGCAGAACCAGGATCGCCCCGGCGATCAACCCTGCAAGCGCCAGGGAACGATAGAGGACCAGGTAAGCCTCCGCCGGCTCTCCCCGGCCGATGGCCTGGGCCGTCGTGCCGGTAGTCCCCATGCGCAGGAACCCGAAGGTCCAGTAGATGTAGTCGAACAGGATGGTGCCCAGGGCTACCCCGGCCAGGAACCGTATGTCCGGAAGATGTCCCAGCATGGCGGTGTCCACCAGCCCGACCAGCGGGACGGTGACGTTGGACAGGATATTGATCCAGGTCAGGCGCAGGTACCTGCCGGTCATGTCATCTTTCAAAAATGAAAATGGGGACATTGCACGTTATCTTTCAATACTTATCCGGATTATGCACATGCTTAAGTATTAAAAGATAACGTGCAATGTCCACGTTTTTAATACAATCCCCGAATGCAAGATTACCAGCATCAGGGCTCCGCCGCCCAGCCGTTGATCCGGATCGCCATAGGGGCGGTCTGCATCAGCTTCGCCCCGGTGCTGGTCAAGGCGGTGGGTGGTGGCATACCCGGCCCCACCGGCATCGGAATGTATCGCTGCCTCATCGGCGCCGCCCTGCTGTTCCTGGCCGCCCTGCACCGGCGGGACCGGCTGCTGCTGCCGGGAAGGGTCATGGCGCTCCTTGCCCTGGCCGGGTTCATCTTTTTCCTGGACCTGTTCGTCTGGCACCGCTCGATCATCCTGGCCGGAGCCGGCATGGCGACGATCCTGGGGAACACCCAGGTCTTCGCCACCGCAGTACTGAGCCTGTTGCTGTTCAAGGAGAAGCTGACCGGACGGTTTATCCTGGCCGCCGTTTCAGCCATGGCCGGTGTCATCCTGCTGGTCGGTATCGGAAGCGATGTCACCTTCGATGGCCAGTACCTCAAGGGGATCGTATTCGGCCTGCTGACCGGTATTGTGTACGCCTCATTTCTGATCACGATCCGGCAGGTCGGACGGATCCGCGACAACGGCACCAACCTGACCCGTATCGCCTGGATCTCCCTGTTCTCAGGAATGTTCCTGGGGATCGCCGCCCTGGTGGAACGAGACCTGGGGCCGCCGCCGGACCTCAAGACCTGGTCCCTGCTGTTCCTCCTGGCGCTGGTGGCCCAGTCCGCCGGCTGGCTGCTGATCGCCCGCTCCCTGCCGAAAGTGCCTGGGGCGGTGGGCGGGCTTCTGCTGCTGCTGCAGCCGGTGCTGGCCACGGTCTGGGGCGCCTTCCTGTTCCGGGAGCACCTGGAACCGGTCCAGATGATCGGAGCAGCGGTGACCCTGGTGGCGATCTATGTCGGTTCCCTCAAGCGTTGAACCCCCAGGCATCTCCGTACTTCACCGCCAGGATCAGGACGATGATCGCAAGGGCGAACAGCTTCAGGAGAAGCGGGGTGACGAACCGGACCCAGCGGGTGTACGGGATTTTCCCAAGGGCCAGTGTGCCCATGACCAGAGCGGATGTGGGCACCACCATGTTGGTGAATCCGTCGCCGAACTGGTAGGCCAGTACCGCCACCTGCTGGGGCACTCCGGTGAGAGTCGCCAGAGGGGACATGATCGGCATGGTGACGTAAGCCTGGCCGGAGCCGGACGGGATGAAGAAGTTGCAGATGGTCTGCACCGCCAGCATGCCGACGGCGGATACGTACGGTCCGGTGCCCTCCAGGGTGGAGGCGATGGAATAGATGATGGTGTCGATGATCTGGCCGTTGCTCAATACCACTTCGATGGTCCGGGCGAACCCGATGAGCAGCGCCGCCGCGGTCATTTCCGAAGCACCGCGGATGAAGGTCCGCGCCGCAGAGTTGGGAGTCATCCGGGAAATGATCACCGCCAGGCCGCCGATAGCCAGAAAGATGGCGTTCAGTTCGGTTAGATACCATTCGTATTTCTTGGCACCGTACACAAACCCAACGATGCCAGCCACGAAGATCAACAGGATCAGGATCCGCTGCCAGGTGATCCTGACATCATGAGGCGGCTCGAATCCAGTGCTGTAATCGATGTCGGCCACCAGGCTGGCCGACGGATCCTTGAGGATCTTCCGGGCGTAGGCGTAGACATGCTGAAAGCCGACTAGCAGGAACAGGAGCAACAGCACCCACCGGGTGAGTTGGCCGGACATCAGCGGCACCCCTGCGATGCCCTGGGCGATGACCACGCCGAACGGGTTGGTTCCTGCGCAGGCCCAGCCGATGCCGTACGGCACCCAGATCATCCCCATGGCGACGATGGAGTCCAGCTTCATCGCCAGGCACATAGTGACGATGATCGGGATCAAAGGAACGTACTCCTCTCCCATGCCGATGGTGAACGATCCAACACCGAAAAGGATCAGGGTTCCTGCAATGAGAATCCACGGCGCTCTCCCCAGACGCGCCACCGCCCCGTGGAGGGCGGCGTCGATCGCCCCACTCTCCCGCAGGAGGGCGATGACTCCGCCGACCAGAAACACCAGGAAGATGATGTCCTGGGCAGCCGCCAACCCCTCCGGCAGCGCCATCAGGAAGGCCCACGGCGCCAGGGTGACCTTGTCATCCTCGCCAACATGGTTGTAGGTCCCGGCTTCCACCTGGGTCCGGCCTGGATGATCCGGAACCGGCACCCGGTTGTACTCACCATGGGGCAGCACATAGCTGAACACCTGCGCCAGGATGATGATGCTGAAGATCAGCACCAGGGAGTCGGGGAAACGTGATTTCTTCATAGCAGGCGGATCCTCCACGTCGCCGCATTTTACACAGAAAAAGGGGCCGGATCGGTTTCCGGCCCCTTTTCACCTCAATTCGTGCCTGCTGTGTGTGTTGCTTCAGGCTTAATCGTCGTCGCCGTCAGAATGCACCTCGACCTTTCGTTCGATGATCTTTTGCGCCACCTTCTTCAACTCGGTCTTGTGCTTTGGGCAGAAAAAGACTTCCTCGGCCTCATCCGTATCGAGGACCATGGTCGTGTCACCTTCTTCGCAGCGCAGTACGGTGTGATCTCCATGGCTGCCATGGTGCCCCATCATGCCGCCGATCATCTTGACGATATGGGGGCCGCCTTCACCGATCCGGATGACGTGGACGTTCTTTTCGATGTCGCCGCCGTCACCGATCGCTTCGATAATCACGTTGCCGTGGGCGTCACCCTCGTCGCTGAAGAACATGGCGTTTCCGCCGATCCCGCCGGCGCCCAGTTTGATGACGTTGCCGTCTTCACTGACCCACAGGTTGCAATCACCCTTTTCGCTGTCGCAATCGATGTCATGGCCGGCACTGCCGATCATCACATGCTTGCCATGCAGGCCTTTGAGACCTTCGAGGCCGTCGACGTTCACCGAAAGCTGGTCGCCGTTCCGGGTCACGGTGACTTTGTGATCACCTTCTCCGAAAGTGCGGGTTTCCCCGTCGGCCAGGTCTTCAAGCTTCAGGGTGTGGATTTCTTCATGATCGCCGGCCATGAGGTACCCGAATGCGCACAGGACGAGGATCGCCAGAACAATCATGGTGCGGTTGTTTTTCGATAACACGGTTTCTCTCCTTCAATGTGTGGGGTTTATGATATTGCAGCCTCCGTGCCAGGAGTGCATCACCCCCGTTTCGACCTTTTTCCCCAACTCTTCGCCCCAAAACAGGCAGTCCTGCCTCATATAAGGCAGGTCGGGACTAATGTGGACCTTTTTCCTGTTGTTCCCTCCGTGGTAGAGTTTCCCGTCCTTTCATCACCTGGAGGGTGAACATGCGCAGTAACCGCTACATGGCACCGGCGATCCTGATCGCCGCCGGCCTGCTGATCCTCGCCGGCTGCGCCGGACAGGGTGACGTCACCTCGCCGGAGAGTTTCGACGACGCCCTGGCCCTGGCCGGTCACGACAATTCCCTGGTACTGGTCGAGTTTTACACCGATTGGTGAGGGGCCTGTAAAGAGTTCGCCCGTGAGGTGGACGAAAACAAGGAATTCAGAAACGCCATTCATGAAGCCAGCATCTTCCTTCTTCTGGATGCGGAAAAAGGCGAAGGCGAGTCCCTGGCCGAAAAATTCGGCGTCACCGGCTACCCGACCTACATGGTGTTGAATGCCGCAGGCGAAACGGTGGACCGCTGGATCGGTTATGGCGACCCGGACAGCTTCCTGGCCTCCCTTCAAGGTGCGGTCAACGACCCGTCCACGGTTGCCGAAAAGTTCGCACGCTACGAGGCCTCCCCCAACGCGTGCGACGCGGAGAAACTGGGAGATATCTATTCCGCCGAGCGGGACCCGGAAAAGGCGCTGGCCATGTACCGGTCCGCCGATGAGCTGGATACCGAATCGAACGCCAGCCTCACCGCCAAAATCTTCCATACGCTGGCCGGTGGATTCTTCAGCGAGACATTCAGCCTGGAGGAGATTACCACTGGAGCCGACGCTGTCCTGGCCATCGACGGCGACGACAACACCATGAACCTGGTACAGGTCGCCAGCATGATGGGGATGATCGGCGGCAGGGCCGGTCAGCCGGATCTGTCCCGGCCGTACCTCATGGCTGCTCTCGAGGCGACCGAAGGTACCCAGCACGAAGGCATGATAAAGGCCCGCCGGGAACTGCTGCTGGAAAAGGCGCTTCACATCGACAACGATCTGGAGACCGCCGTCCAGCTCAAGCGGGACAGCATGCCGGAAGGCTGGAAAGACAGCCCCGACGATCTGAACAACTTCGCCTGGTGGTGTTTCGAGAACAAGGTCAACCTGGAACAGGCGGAGAAAATGGCCCGTTCCGCGACCGAGCTGGCGGAACCGGGACAGGAAAAGGCGATGGTCCTGGACACCCTGGCCGAGATCTGCAACGAGCTGGGGAACTGCGGCGAGGCGGTAGCGCTGATGCAGTCCGCCCTCGAGGAAGATCCGGAGAACGAGTACTTCCAGAAACAGTTGGAACGGTTCCAGGACCTCCTGGGACAGGACAACAGAACCTGATTTGAGGCGGGAAGTCCTGCTCTACTGCAGGACTTCCCCCTTGTACCGGCCGGTGAGAGAATCCAGGAACGCGACGATTTTCGTCGTCTCCTCATCGGTCAGGTCCACTCCCGACTGCACCTGCGCCATGATCCGCACCGCCTCGTCCAGGCTCTCCGTTGAGCCGTCGTGGAAATACGGCCAGGTCACCGCGATGTTCCGCAGGCTGGGGACCTTGAACTTGAAACGGTCCGCAGGATCACCGGTGAAATTCATCCTGCCGTTGTCGGCCTCGGTGAGAGCTTTCTTGCCTGCGAAGTAATCGTCGCGCAGCCCCATGGTTTCAAACGACTGCCCGCCAAGAGCGCTGCCCACATGGCAAGTGGCACAGCCGTACTCGGTGAACAGTTCGTACCCTGCTACCTGATCCTTCTCCAGCGCGTTGGGGTAACCCTTAAGGTACTCGTCAAAACTGGAGTCGCTGGTGACCAGGGTTTCCTCGAATGCGGCGATGGCTGCCTGTGTGTTTTCCCGGGTCACGCCGTCAGGGAACAGTTTCTGGAAATCCAGGCGATAGGAGCGGTCGTTTTTCAGCCGTTCTACAACCTTCTGCCAGTCGGCCCCCATCTCGATCGGGTTGTCCACCGGCCCGCCGGCCTGCTCCGCGAGATCTGCGGCCCGGCCGTCCCAGAACTGGCGGACGTGCAACCCGGCGTTGAACACTGTCGGAGAGTTGATCCCGCCTTCCTGTCCGCCGATACCGACGGAAAACTGCAGCCGGTCGGTGCCTCCGGTGTCCAGGCCGTGGCAACTGGCGCAGGTGATGGTGCCGTCGCCGGAAAGGAGCGGCTCGTGGAACAATCGCTCACCAAGAGCGACCATGGCAGGGTTCGACTCATCAACCGCCGGCAACGGCTGAAGCGCGGAATGGACGAACTCCGGAGCCACGCCGTCGGTCAGGTAGTGGTTGCCGCGGATTTCGGTGATCCAGTTCTTGATCACCTGCTGATCATCCTCGTCCAGGGCCGCATCCCAGTGCAGGGCCCGGTACCGCAACGGCGGCATCGCCCCGTTGGCCGCCACATGCTCCACTTTCGCCAGGAGAACCTCCGGCGGCGGGCCATCAGAGTCTGCCAACCTGGCAGGCAGGTCCAGGAACCTCAGTCCGGCGTCGATGTCCTCTTCCATGAGCGGCTCGGCCACCGGCAGGCCGGCATAGAACGGCAGGTCGGCCTCCGGCATGTGGCACCCGGCGCATTTGGTCTCGAGGATGCCGGCTACTCTTTCAAATGAGCGGTCGTCAGGGCGCAACCGGGCCAGGGCATCGTGGTTGTCCGGTTTGACCAGGAGGTTGATGACGGGAACCAGGAGGACCAGCACGACCAGCACTCCCAGGATGATCAGGACCTTCTTTTTCATGGCATCGACCTTTCGTGGGGTGAAGGTACGGATGCAATGATTAGAGCGCGTCCAGGCCTCCTCGCCCACGGGTAATCCCTACCATCCCGATCTTGATGTGGAATTTCGGGGACAGCAACCGAAATCGGTTACCGTACCCGGCCCAGCAGCTCGATGAACTCGGCCCGGTAACGGCCGGGATCGTCGTCGCTAGCGGATGCGGCCAGACGCCGGATCTCGTTCCAGTTCATGTCGGCCACGTAGTTCGAGTGCCGCAGCTTCATGCCGAAGGCCGCAACGGCTGAGGCGAAGCGAAGGTCGTCGGAAGCCGCTCGCATACCCCGCCCACTGTCCATTACCGGAACTTCCAGCAGCTTGCTCCTGCTGCCTTCCGGATCCTTGTACCGCAGCTTGACGGTGAACGACTCACCGTTGCCGGCATCACGGCTCGGCTTCAACTCGGTCCGGGGCTTCTGGTATTTCAACGGATCGACCCCGGAACCGCCGGGGTCCACTTCCATCCCCACCGGCACGATCTCGTACAGGGCGGTTACCGAATGCCCGGCGCCGATCTCACCGGCGTCCTTGGTGTCGTCATTGAAGTCTTCCTTGGCCAGCATGCGGTTCTCGTATCCGATGAGCCGGTACGCCGACACTTCCGCAGGGTTGAACTCCACCTGGATCTTCACGTCTTTCGCGATGGTCACCAGGGTGCCGCCGACCTGCTCCACCAGGACCTTGCGGGCCTCGGACAGAGAGTCGATGTAGGCGTAGTTGCCGTTGGCCTTGTTGGCCAGATGCTCCAGCATGTCGTCTTTATAGTTCCCCATGCCGAATCCCAGGGCGGTGAGGGAGATGTTGTCTTCCTTGGCATACCGCTCGATCAGGTCCAGGAGCTGTCCCTTCCCGGTGGTGCCCAGGTTGAAGTCACCGTCGGTGGCCAGGATCACCCGGTTGACGCCGCCCCGGAGGAACGATCGCTTCGCCGTGCGGTACGCTAGGCGCAGACCTTCTCCGCCGTTGGTGCCGCCGCCGGCGGA
>JACXWD010000020.1 GCA_014764515.1 Candidatus Polarisedimenticola svalbardensis
GATGGGCGTAGCCAATGTGCCGTACTTCTCCGCCGCCGCAGCAGCCATCGCCCTGGTGCTGGTGATTCTGTTTTACTGGCCCAAGGCTCGTGAAGACGCCCGACCCCTCAACCTGGTGGAGACCGTCCGGGGGATGATCGGCGCCATGAGCAACTTCCGGTTCCTGGCGTTGATCCTGATCACCGCCGGGTTCTGGGCGATCCAGGGCCAACTGTACGCATCGATGCCGAAGTACGTGCTGCGTCTGGTGGGCGAAGGCGCCGCACCAGAGTGGTACGCCAACATCAATCCGCTGGTTGTGGTGATCTTCGTCGTGCCGGTGACCCATCTGATCCGGAAGTGGCGGCCGGAGCTGGCGATTTCGGTGGCCCTGGCCCTGATCCCGTTCTCCGCCCTCAGCATCGCCATGTCCCACCTGTTCGATTCGGACGTCAATCTGTTCGGCTACATGGTCCACCCGATCACCCTGATGATGGTCATCGGTATCTCCATCCAGGGGTTCTGTGAGTGCTTTCTTTCTCCCAAGTACCTGGAATATGCCTCCAAGCAGGCGCCCAAGGGCCAGGAAGGGATGTACCTGGGCTACGCCCACATGAACGTTTTCTTTGCCTGGTTGTTCGGATTCGTGCTGGCCGGCCACCTGCTCGAGTGGTACTGCCCGAACCCAACCACCCTGACCGTGGCGGAACAGGCCCAGCGTGAGGCGGCCCTGGCCGGTGTGGGCCAGATGCCGGAGGTTTACGCCAACGCCCATTACCTGTGGTACGCCTTTGCCATGGTCGGCGCCGTTTCGTTCCTGGCACTCCTCGTCTACATCAGGTTCACTCGCAAGGCGGACGCCAGAAAGGCCTGACCATGACTGTCTCCACCCAGCTCCACCTGGCTGCAGGGATTGGAGCCCTGGTGATGGGGATCGCCTGCCTCATGGCCGACCCGGCCCGGCGCAGGAACAGGTTGTTCGCAGCCCTCTGTTTCGCCATGTCGCTGTGGACCCTCGGTATGGCTGCCGTACGCAGCGGACTGCCCATGGGACCACGGGATCTGTGGGGGATCCGGCTGTTCCTCTTCGGTTCGTGCGCCGCCGCCCCTCTGGGGCTGCACTTCAGCCTGGCCCTGTGCTGGCCCAAAAGACGGCTGCCGGGAATGCTGCTGGCAGCCGCCTACTCTGCAGCCGCAGGGGTGTGGTCGATCACCTGGTTCCGCCCCACACCTGTTGATCGGGAATGGAAGATCACCGCCATCCTGGTGCTGGGAGCGATCCTGTCCACGGCCCTGGGGCTGCTGATACGAAAAACCCTGACTCTCCCCCGGGGGCCGGAAAAACGGGCCTATCTCATGGTCACGCTGGCGGCGGTACTGGCGGTTTTCGGCGGTCTGTCGGACTTCCTGCCCCGTGACGAACTGGCGTATCCGAAATTCGGGCCGGTGGCGTTGATCCTGTTCGTGCTGGTGTTATCAGGGGTGGTGCTGCGGCACCGCTTTCTGGATGTGGACCGCTTCCTGGTGCAGGCGGCGGCAGTTATCGCCGGCGCCGGGGTGATGGCCCTGGTACTCCTGGGCGCCCTCCAGCTTTTCGGAGACCGTTTCCTGACGCTTTTCATCGTCTGCCTGGCTGCGCTGCTGCTCATGCCATCCATCGGAAGGCTGCTCATGGCCGGAGCCAGGGATCTCCTGGCCCGCCCCGGTCCACTGGCGATCGCCTTTGCGGAGGTCAGCCGCAACCTGCCCGGAGCTGAATCACCGGATCGGATCTGGGAAGTTCTCCGGGAGGGCCGGAAACGATTGCCGGAACATTCCGAAGTGATCCTGTATCTGCATCATGCGGTGAGCGGGACTTACCAGCCCCACCGCTTTCGGCCGGATGACGAAACGGCCCGGCTCCCGGAGCCTGTTCCGGACAACCACCCGGTTCCGGTGCTCTTGAAGACTGACCGCTGCCCGCTGCACCAGCGCCTCCTGGAGGAGGAGATCCGGGAATCCGAATCCGAACCCCGCCGGCGGAACGTGGAGCAGGTACTGGGCTGGTGTCTTGAAGGCGACCTGCGCATCCTGGTGCCGATCCTGGTCGAAGATACGTTGAGAGGGTGGATCGCCGTCGGCGGCATACCCCGGAGCTGGATCACCGCCGACCTGGCTGCCTCCATCCAGGCGGTCGGGAACCAGGCGATCGCCAGTATGGACCGGCTGGAGGCGCTGGAAGCCTCGAAGCGCCGCCGCGCCCTGGCTGCGGTCGGTGAGATGGCCGCCGGACTGGCCCACGAGGTCCGCAACCCACTGGCCGCCATCAAGGGAGCATCCCAGGCGATCAATGCCGAAGCTTCGGAGCAACAGGTCCGGGAGATGCTGGAAGTCATCGACGAAGAGTCCGACCGCCTGGGCCGTGTGGTCGGCGAGTTCCTGGAGTACGCACGACCGGCCTCTCCCCGGCGCGAGCCGGTGGACCTGGCCGCCATGGCCTCCACCGTGGCTCGCGACGCAAAACTGGCCGGGTTCGGCATTGAGATCGAGATACGGGAGCCGGAACGGCAGGTCACGGTTTCAGGGGACCCGGACCAGATCCGCCGCAGTTTCGAGAATCTGGTCCGTAATGCCAGCGAGGCCGCCGGAACGGAGGGCCGCCTGGTTATCACCCCCGGCCACCAGGAAGACGGCAGCAGGTTTATCCGTTTCGAGGACAACGGGCCGGGCATCGCAGAGGAAACGCTCCCGAAATTGTTCCAGCCGTTTTTCACTACGCGACCCACCGGCACCGGCCTTGGTCTCGCCCTGATCCAACGGGTCATGGAAGCGCACGGCGGCACGGTGGAGGTAGACGGCCGGCCGGGCCGGGGCGCAGTATTCACCTTGCTGTTCACTCATTAATGGGGAGGCTATGCCGCATATCCTGATTGTCGATGACGAGGCCAATGTCCGGAAGGTGCTGGGCACCCTGCTCCAGCAAGGCGGCTACCAGACGACTCCGGCCGGGGATGCGGCGCAGGCCCTGGACCTGGTGCGGGCCCAGGACCCGGATCTGGTTCTGACCGACCTGCAGATGCCAGGTATGGACGGTATGGAACTGCTGTCTACCCTGAGGGCCGACTTTCCCGAGATCCCGGTAGTCATGCTCACAGCCCACGGCAGTATCGAAGCGGCTGTGGAAGCGATGAAACTGGGCGCCTTCGATTTCATGACCAAACCGTTCGACAGGGAACAGGTGCTGGAGGTGATCGGGAAGGCTCTGGGACAGGCGGCACGTTCCCGGCTCGAGTGGCAGGACGGTTGCGGCCAGGATGATTGCGGACTGGTCGGCGGATCCGGGGCGATGGAATCGGTACGCAGCATGATCCGGAAAGTGGCCGACAGCCCGACCACCGTACTGGTCACCGGCGAAACCGGCACCGGCAAGGAACTAGTGGCCGACGCCCTGCACAGGTTATCCAGGCGGGCGGGAAAAGCGCTGGTAAAAATCAATTGCGGCGCCCTTCCGGAGAACCTGGTGGAGTCGGAACTGTTCGGCCACGAGCGCGGGGCCTTCACCGGAGCCGATCGGGCACGACCTGGACGGTTCGAACTGGCCGACGGCGGAACTCTGTTCCTGGATGAGGTCGGCGAACTCCCGCCACCGGTGCAGGTCAAACTGCTGCGGGTACTGCAGGAGCAGGTGGTGGACCGGGTCGGTGGCAGTTCACCCCTCAAGGTGGATGTACGACTTGTTGCGGCGACCCATCGCAACCTGAAGGATGAAGTACGTGAAGGCCGTTTCAGGGAAGACCTGTTGTACCGCCTGCAGGTTGTGCAGCTGCACGCCCCGGCTCTCAGGGAGAGGCCGGAAGATATTCCGGAGCTGACACGATTCTTCCTGTCACGGCAGGCCGAAAGGTTGCAACGCTCCCAACCGCAGGTCAGCGATCCGGTGCTGTCCGCCCTGGCTGCCCGTGATTGGCCCGGAAACGTCCGGGAGCTTCAGAACGCAGCGGAGAGAGCCGTGCTTCTCGGGGACGGTCCGGAACTGACACTGGAGGATTTCATACCGGCGGAGCCAGGCGCACCCTCACCGACCCCCGGCTCCTCCCGGCCGGCCGGCGATCTCAAAACCGCCGCCCGTGCCGCCGCCGCCGAAACCGAGCGCCGCATGATCTCCGCCGCACTGCAACAGACCGGCGGCAACGTCACACAGGCCGCAGAACAACTCGGCCTGTCCAGGCGGGGGCTGCAACTCAAGATGAAGGAACTGGGGCTGAGGAACTGAGTTCCGTTCGACAGGCTGCAGCGCGGTGTTTCGCGTCGGCGTGGATTTTCTCCTGCCGTTCAACTTCCAGCTCAGCCAGGATGACATCCGCCTTCGTGGCCACATTCCCCTCGAGGAGGTCCAGTATGCTGGTGCGGAATTCGCGCTGGTATTCCAGATTGATCTTCGCAACTTCAATCGTCTTGGACAGAGAATCGCAGGTCGGCTTCCTCAAGGCCAGCCGCGGCGGCATCGCGATCATGTTTCGCCTTGACCCAGGTCATCCGCCCGATCGCCTCTGCCTTCCAGAGTCCTTCAATCATTTCGTAAATTTGCAAGTAGGCCTGGAAATCCGAACGAGCGAGGGCGACGGCTATGCGCGCATCCCCGAGTTCCGCCAGCTCGTCATGGATCACGAGATCGCAAACCGGTTGGGGGAGATCCCGGGCTATTGCCGAACCGGCGCTCCCGGCAAGGAACACCATGACGGTCAACAACACCGCGGCCGACCTGGCGAGATACGACATGGTGATACCTCCTTTTGATAGTATTGTTGGGAAGCATACACGGAAACACCGCTGTTCCGAGCCGGGTAACAAATTGCGAATCTTGAAGGTAATCGGGCTGTTGGTTGCGTTGACCATGATCGGAACGGTCGGTGGACAGTCCGGTCCGGTCATCGTTCGCGGGCCATATGTGCAGATGGCGGTGCCGGATGGGATCACCGTCCGATGGCGGACCGATGTTCCCGCCGACACCAGGGTTCGCTACGGCCTGGATCCGGCGGACCTTTCCTTCCTTGCAGAAGATCTGCTGACAACCACCGAACATGAAGTTCGCCTGGAATCGCTCTTGCCGAATACCCGCTATTACTACGCCATCGGAACGACCTCCGGTGATCTTGCTGGAGGCGATCCCGAGCACTACTTCGTGACGTCTCCTGTCGCCGGTTCACAGCAGGCTTCCAGGATCTGGGTCCTGGGTGACTTCGGCTCCGCCGACATCCATTCCGACGCCGTACGAGACGCGTACTACAACTTCAACACAGATCGACCTACCGATCTTGTGCTCCTGCTCGGGGACAACGCCTACGGCGAAGGCACCGATGCGCAACACCAGGCGGCGCTGTTCGACACCCTCCCGACCTTGATTCGCAATGCAAGCATGTGGCCGAACTTCGGGAACCACGACGTGAACTCGTCACATTCTTCGACCCAGACCGGGCCTTACTTCGATAGTTTCAACATGCCGGCCAACGGGGAATCCGGGGGCGTGGCCTCGGGAACCGAGGCCTACTACTCCTTCGATTTCGGGAACGTGCATTTCATCGCCATGAACTCGGAAGATGTCAACAGAACGCCGGGGGCTCCGATGCTGGCCTGGCTGGAGCAGGATCTTGCCGCATCGACCGCGGACTGGGTCGTGGCCTACTGGCACCACCCGCCTTACAGCAAGGGCGCCCACGACTCGGACCTGGAAATACGGATGGTGCAAATGCGAGAAAACGTATTGCCGATCCTTGAAGGTTACGGAGTCGACCTGGTCCTGACCGGGCACAGCCATGCCTATGAGCGATCGTACCTGATCGATGGACATTACGGGTTGTCGGGCACTTTTATGGAAACCATGAAGGTGGACGGCGGGGACGGGACCCTTGGCGGAACCGGGGCGTATCAGAAATCCGGGAAAGGCCTCAATCCTCACGAAGGAACGGTCTACGTGGTGGCCGGAAGCGCCAGCCGCCTGGGCAGCGGCGCCTTCGATCATCCGGCGGTTTACCTGTCCATCTATATCCGCGGTTCGCTGGTGCTGGATCCGGATGGGGATCGTATGGAGGCGATCTTCCTTGACGATGCCGGCCTTGTGCGTGACCGCTTCATGATCGTCAAGAACACCGCTGTCGCTCCCGTGGCCGGATTCAGTGCAACACCCGTCCGTGGAGCCGCGCCGCTCACCGTACGGTTTCAGGACCTGTCCAGCACCAACACGGCATCGTGGGCCTGGGACCTGGACGGTGACGCCCAGGACGACAGCATCGAGCGGGAGCCTGAATTCGTTTACGACCTTCCGGGCCTCTACGACGTTACCCTCGCCGTCGCCAACGATTCCGGCTCCGATCTCGTGAGCCGGCCTCTGTATGTTTGTGTTTCCACTGGTTTCCCGGCGGAGACGACCGGATTGACTGTCGGGGCGGACCATGCGTCCCTGAACTGGAGCGCCGTGCCGGCCGCCGAGCAATATGATGTCGTCCGTGGAGATCTGGTGACCCTGCGGTCCACCGGCGGTGATTTTTCCGCCGCCGTCATCGGATGCGTCGAAAGCGGCAGCCTGGACACATCGTCCAGTGACGGGACCGTGCCGTCCCCCGGCAACGGTTTTTTCTACCTGGTCCGGGGTATCAGCTCCTGTGGCGAAGCGGGGACCTACGACGAGACGGGAAACTCCCAGGCGGGCGGAAGGGATGGGGAAATCGACGGCGCGGCCAACAGCTGCCCCTAGTTTTCCGGATCCCGCTCCACATGCCCCACCCACCCGGCATGGGGTCTGAAGCGCCGTTCACAAACGATGTCGTCCAGATTGCACTGGCGTGGTGTGGCCCCGTTGCCGCTTACCAGCCCGACCACGACGTCAGCAGGAGATCGAACTGCCGTGATGCGAGGCCCTGATTCATCCTCCATCGGCGCCAGCAGCTTGGCCAGCCTGGTCTCATCGAAGCCCATGAGACGGACGGCCACCAGGTCCGCAGCCACCGGATCGGAAGAGGCGATGACAGCGCCCAGAGGGACATCCACAGGCGCCAGCGGCCCCTCGCCTTCTCCGGCCAGGATGCCGTCGATCAAGGTCAGAACCGGGCGCACCGGCTCCGGCGCATCCAGGTGCAGGCCGTCCCGGTCACTGTAATAAAGGCAGCGGTTCAGATCGCAGCACATTCGCCAGGTCGTTCGGTTGCCGTACCAGTTCCCACTACGGATGAACGCATCTCCCCGGACGGCGGACTCCATCCTGCGGGCCGCCCGGAAAAAGCTCAGCCCTTTTCCCTTCGCCAGCAACGGGCGGGCAAACTCCGTAGCCCGGCTACGCAGGCGGTCGATGAATTTCGTCTCCGGGAACTCGTCACCTCCGTCATTCACGGAACCGAGACTGTGATGCGGAAGCCAGTTCTTGTCTCCGTTGATGCCGACCATGTTCTTCAGGGCCAGGGTCACGCCGGTTTTTTTGTGGGTCTTCAGTTTCGGCAGGTTCACTACCAGATCGGCGGACAAGACCGTTTCCGAAAGCAGGTAGGCGTTGCGCCCGTTTTTGTGATGTTCGGCGGTCGGTCCCGAATCGTAGTCCGCTCCCCTGAACCGGTCCGGATCCAGGCCGGACCCGGTGAAAAAACTGTGCTCCCCGAGATCTACGGCACGGTATCCGGCAGGGTCCCCTGGAAGGCTGACCCGTTCCACGATAACCCCGTCCTTGAACGTCACTTCTTCGCGACGCATGTCGATGATCCTGAGAACTCGGCCCGTATCCTCCCGAAAGGACGCTTCGATCTCCTGGAGGGCGTTGATCGCAGCCATCCTGGAATAGTCGCAATCCATTTGAGGCGCCTCAGCCACGGTGACGGTTCCGTCAGGCCCGGCCGCCAGGAACGCATAGTCCGCCATGGCGCGTACTACGGCGCCGTGGGTGATGACGCTCTGGACCGTACCTCCCCGCCCTTCCATCGGGTTCCAGTGGCGTATGAAGTTCGGCTTCAGCACAATTGCGCCACCCGGTTTCACAAGGTCGGACAGAGGGTTCCAGTCTGCGGTTCCGAACCTGGCCTCATCCAATCCCAGACCTCGCAGGGCATCCCGGACTGCAGCAAAAACGGGGTTGGGAGGACCGACCCGGCCGTTCAGGAACCGCTGCAACTCGGGGTACGGCTCACCCGGGAGAAACGGAGCGGTCACGCCTTCGTAGGTCGGCGCCGTGCGCGCCAGGCCAGCACGTATCATGATTGTTTCCCCACCCGGGACCGCACCGCCCGAAACTTGCCGTTCGGTTCCCGCGGAATCGATTCGACCTTGCGAATGTCGATCTTGATAATCTCTCCCAGCCTTGACCGCAGCTCCCGAAGCAACCGCTCCTCACCGGCCCGGTCGTAGCTTTCCCGCGGAACGATCAGCACCTCGATGGCCGCTTCAGTCTCTTGCAGGATCTGAGCCTCGGCAATGTCCAGGAGATCCTTGAAGATGTGATCCAGCCTCCCGATCCTGCGGCCGTCAGGAGTCACGATAAAATCTTCGATACGGCCGTCAACGTCTGCAAAGACATCGCCTTCACGACCGCAGGAGCAGGGCGAGGTCAGCCGGGTTCCAAGATCCCCGATCCGGTACCGGATAAACGGTGTGGCATCATTTCCAAAGCCTGTCACCAGGAGAGGACCTCGCTCCCAACCATCTCCACTCTCCACCACATCGACCTCGACTATCCCGAACTCCATATCAACGTGGAGCTTCCGCTCTCTACACATGGTCATGGAGACGGCGAATTCACTGGTGCCGTAGCGGTCGTAGATTTTCGCACCGAACGCCTCCTCGATGGTGTTCCGGTGAAATGCCAGCAAGGATTCGGATGATGTGAAGATCCCTTTCAAATGCCCCTTGGGAAGAGACCGGCCTCCCTCCAGCATGGCGCGCCCCACCAGGTGCAGGGATGAGGGGTACCCGATGATGTAGCTGGAGGGAAGATCGTGTACCGCATCAACGTAAGACCCCATATTGCCGGGGGTCATATGGTAGAGGGAGTGCAGAAACTGCCGCCCGTGCCGGTTCGAGCGGTAGAACGGCGGAGCTTCCTGGCTGAACGGCACGATGATCTGCCCGCCGAAAGCCTGGTACCAGTCTCGGAAACCGACACCCTCCCGACGCCGCATCCGCCAGATGGTGGCGTACTCTTCCGCAAGGGCTTCCGCGGTGAACCACAGCGGCAGAGCAGTGCCGGTTGTACCACTGGTCCTTCCCCGGATCAGCTTGCTCCGGGGGATATCCTCCGCCAGAAACCGATCGGGAGTTTCCCGGTAATGCGCCTTCTCCAAAACCGGGATAGACGAAAGGGTCTCGCGAATGGCCTCACGCGGATCGGAGCCGCCGGCCGGCGGCGGCAGATCGAGATCGCGATAGTGCGGAACATATTTGCGGGCGCGCTCCACCAGGGTCCGAAGGCGTCCGTGCTGCAGCGCGTGGAGCGATGCCAGCGAGCCGTTCCCCGAAATCTCCCACGCCGAGAGGGTTCTCCAGAAATACGGCGTGTAACGTAGCCGGGACCTCCTGTATCCTGCCCACGAACAGGCCCAGTTCTGGGCGAAGATCGGGAGCCTGCCGTACAACTTCAAAATCATATGCAGCCTTTATCCGGTGGACCGCAAGTTTATCGCATGCCGCTATACTTGCCACGGTTTTATCGATAGCCTAACTTCCAGGATGGAGAAACGATGACCAGACTGGGGATCGACGGCTCGAACATCCGGCAAGGCGGCGGTGTCACCCACTTGCGCAGCCTTCTGGCCTCTGTGGAACCAGAGCATTACGGCTTCGAGAAGGTCGTACTCTGGGCCGGTCGGGAGGTCCTCGATCTGTTCCCGGACTCGCCGTGGCTGGAGAAGGCTCCCCAGAACGATCTCGACGGAGGTCTGCGTTCCCGACTTTCCTGGCAGAGATTTAAATTTCCTGCCCTGGCGGAAACGTCCTGCGACCTCGTTTTCGCCCCGGGCGGCCTGTGCAGCGTACGCACCGTTCCGTACGTCACCATGTGCCAGAACCTTCTGCCGTTCATGTGGAAAGAACTGCTGCGGTACAGGATCTCTTACGTCACACTTCGCCTTATCCTGCTGCGTTTCGGCCAGCTGAAGTCGTTCCGCCGGTCCGCAGGATTGATCTACATGAGCGATGATTCAAGGCGGAGGCTGGAAAACGGTCTTTTGGAGTCCGGCAAACCGCCCAGCACCGTGGTGCATCACGGCGTGGACGATGCTTTCTTCAGGGATCCGCCATCCGACGTCTGCCTGACCGGACGGGACCACGACAATCCGATCCGGCTGCTGTATACCTCCATCATTGATATGTACAAGCATCCGTGGAACGTGGCGGAGGCGGTAGCCCGTTTGCGCCATGAAGGGCTTCCGGTGGATCTGACCCTGGTCGGCCCCGCTTACGGTCCGGCCCTGAAAAGACTGCAGTCGGTACTGGTCCGTCTGGACCCGGACGGCGAGTTCATGCGCTACCGGGGACCGGTACCCTACCCGGAGCTTCCGGAGGTGTATCACGGAGCGGATCTGTTTCTGTTTGCGTCCACCTGTGAAACCTTCGGCATGATACTTCTTGAGGCGATGGCCTCCGGCGTTCCGGTTCTCTGTTCCGACCGGACCGCCATGCCGGAAATCCTTCAGGACAACGGCGACTACTTCAACCCGGAATCAGTCGACGGGATAGCGGAGGCTCTGCGATCCGGGATCCACAACGACGAACGCAGAAACAGCCTTGCCGCCGGGGCCAACCGGCGGGCCCGGGAGTTCACCTGGAAACGATGTGCAGACCAGACCTTCAGTTTCCTGGCCAAAGTGGGGAAAACAGCGAGATAAGCGGGTAAACCGCATTTGGTTCTTGACGGAGTTCCACGTGCCCCGTAAATGGTAGGTTTGGGTGTACAACCGGTTTTTCAGGGGATTCGATTTGAAGAAGTACTTCCTGTTCCTGGTTCTTTCGATCATCGCCGCAGGGGCGGTGGACGCCAAGATCCTCTGCATCTCCCACCGGGGATGCAGGCTCACTCATCCCGAGAACACACTGGTTTGCTTCGATCACGCCGCCACTCTTCCCGTGGACTGGATCGAGACCGATTCGTGGCTCAGCAAGGACCAGGTCCCGATGCTGCACCACGACATTGATATGTGCCGCACCACCAACGTCGGCGACTGGTCCGGATATGACTGCAGCCCGGGAGGCGAGGCGAACAACCCGCTGGGACGCTATCCGAGGGTGAAAGATTTCACCGTGGCCGAACTGAAAACCCTGGACTGCGGATCCTGGTTCGATCCGGCGTTCGCCGGGGAGCCGATGCCCTCTCTGGAAGAAGGGCTGGAGGCGGTCCAGAGCACCTGGCAAAGCGGACAGGTCGGCGTTCCCCTGATCGTGGAGATCAAGGATGTCGGGCAGGCTCCGATCATCCGGGAAATAATGGAACGCAGGGCGTTCCACCCCGACAGCCTGATCATCTGGGCCAGAATCCACGAATGGAACGCGTTCCAGAACGAAATGCCCGGCACCCGCCGGATCCGTGGCTACTACGACCCCCGGGACCTGACCGAACAGGATCTGGCCGACATCGCCGCCTTTGGCGAGTTCGGCATCGCCGCCATGAGCCCCTGGTATACCCAGGAGTTCGTGGACCTCACCAAGCAATACAACCTGTTTCTGTACTCGGTAGCCGCCGCTACCGGAGGCATGAACTTCTACGACCAGGTTGCCCTCGGCGTTGTCGGATTCCACTCCCAGGATCCGGAAAATTTCCTGTCCAACCGTTCCTGGCTGCAATGCGTGGACGGAATCGACAACGACGGCGACGGTGATATCGACTTCGACGGACTTGATCGGAACCTGGACTGGACCGTGGACGTTCCCGCCGACGCCGAGTGCCTCAACCGGTTGGACCGGGCGGAAATCCCCCAGTGCAGCGACGGCAGGGATAACGACGCGGACACCTACTACGACTACCCGAACGACCTGGGCTGCGTAGACGCACTGGACATCGACGAGTCCGGACCGAACGCAGGTGAAGTGCCTGACGGCGCCGGCGTACCCGGGCAACAGTTGACCGTAAACCGGGCCGGGGGCGACGATATCGTGATCGCCTGGTCCGCTTCCTGCAGCCCAGGGGACAGTAACTACGGAGTCTATGAGGGGGTACAGGGCAGTTGGAGCAGCGCCGCGCCGGTCACGTGCGACACCGGCGGAGCGACATCCTGGAGCTTTACGCCTTCCACCGGCAGTCGGTATTACCTCGTGGTGCCCCAGGCAGGAAATGTAGAGGGCTTGTACGGCGTCGATTCCAGCGGTGTTCAGCGCACCGGGGCGGCCCGCTGCTATCCTCAGGTCTCCGGCGCCTGCGGGAACGGAATCTGAGACTCCCGAGCCGGTAACTCCCCTTCGCCACAACCTCCCGAACTGCGAAATCTTTTTCGCATCACCGGCTCCCCCTCCTGCAGAAAGGTCGGGATACGGGCCGTTCGGCGACGGCCACTCCCCGGCACGACCCTTGCGTTAACTCTTCCCGGCCGGACGCTCAGCTGTTCCGGCCGGGAGGTAAAAATGAAACGCAACATCGTAGTTCTGATAATCGGCCTCATGTTCGGCACCGCCACCATGGCCGCCGGTATCATGACGCCGAAGGACGGCCCGGAAGGGTCGATCGAAATCCGGGATCACGACGTGAACGTGGTCATCAACAACGGGTTCGCCGTCACCACGGTGGATCAGGTTTTCTTCAACCCGACGGACCGCGATATGGAAGCGGTCTACACATTCCCGCTACCGAAGAACGCCTCGCTGTCGGAGCTCAGCCTCTGGATCGACGGCCAGGAAATACTCGGAGAGGTCACGGAAAAAGAGAAGGCCCGGGAGATTTATCGCAAGGAAAAAGAGGCCGGCCGCAATACTGCGGTGGCCGAGAAGCGAGACTACCTTGCCTTCGACGTGCTGGTGAACCCGGTTCTGGCGGGCCAGGAAACCCGGGTCCGGCTCGTCTACCTGCAACCGATCGAAATCGACGGCAACATCGGCCGTTACGTCTACCCTCTGGAAGAAGGGATGATCGACGAACAGGTTCACTCTTTCTGGGACATGAAGGAACAGGTCCATCGCAGGTTCAACTTCCTCTGCACCGTCCGAAGCAGTTATCCCATCGATTCGGTCCGCACGAAAGGTCTTGACCACCTGGCTCAGGTGGAAACCGAATCTCAGGGCCAGTGGATCGTCAGTATCAACGATGAGGAAGGGAACGCCGCCCTGAACCAGGACATCGTGGTCTATTACAGACTGGCGGAAAACACGCCGGCCCGCGTTGACCTCCTGCCGTTCCGCGATGGCCAGGGACCGGGCACCTACATGCTGGTCATTACCCCGGGCAACGATCTTCAGCCGATCACCGAGGGTATCGACTGGACGGTGGTCCTGGACCTTTCAGGCAGTATGGGCGGAAAAATCGGTTCGGCCACCGATGCCGTTTCCAGGGCACTGGAGGAACTCCGTCCGGAGGATCGCTTCAGGATAGCCCTGTTCAGCGACAACTGCAGAATGCTGGAACGAGGCTGGCAGCCGGTGAACAAGGTCAACGTCGAGGCGACCTCCGCCAAGCTGATGAAACTCGATGTGGAAGGGGGCACCAACCTGTACGCAGGCCTTCAGGAAGGTCTTCGCGGACTGGAAACGGACCGCACTTCCGCCGTCCTCCTGATCAGCGACGGCGGCGCCAACGTCGGCCCTTCGGAACAGAAGGACTTCATGGAGTTGATGGAAGACAAGGATGTCCGGGTGTTCACCTTCGTCATCGGGTCCGGTTCCAACGTCCCGTTGATGGAACGGATCGCCGAAGTCTCCGGCGGGTTCAGCATGAGCGTCTCAAATCAGGATGACCTGTACGGCCGGATCCTGCAGGCGCGCTCGAAGCTGGGCCTGGAGGCGATGCACGGCATCGAGGTGGACCTTGCAGGTGTAGGCGCCAACGATCAGTCGTCCCTTTCATTCCCCACCATCTACCACGGCCAGCAGATCGTGCGCTTCGGGCGCTACACCAAGCACGGGGAGGCCACACTCAAGCTCAAGGCACGGATATCCGGCCGGGATGTGGAGTGGGAGACCCGGGTCGATTTCCCGGAATTCGATGACAGCTTCCCGGAAATGGAAAGGCTCTGGGCGTTCGCGAAGACCCGGGAACTGAAGCAACAGATCGACGACACCGGCAGGGAAGGCGAGCTCCGGGAGGCGATCGTCGACCTGGGCCAGACGTACTCCATCGTCACCGACTACACCTCCATGGTGGTGGTCGAGGGCCAGCAGTTCGAGGAGTACCAGATCGAGCGCAAAAACCTGAGCCGGGTCGAGCGGGAACGTCAGGCTCGCTCGGTTCGGACGCAGTCGGCTCCGAAGCCGACCCGCGCCGACAGCGCAGCGCCGATGTACAAGGGTCGCTCCTCCCACGGTACAGGCGGCAGGCGCGGTGGCGGCGCCGTCGACTTCACCCTGGTCTGGATCCTCGGCGGTTCCTTCATTACTCTCCGGATGCTGCGAAGAAAGGGGTAGGAAGGTGAGCATCCGATCCGGGTTGCCCTGGCGAACCTTGAGCCTGGCGGCGGTCGCGTTGGTGGCCGCCGCCTTGCCGGGCTCTCTGGAACTGCTTGAACTGAACCGGGAGGCGGTTGCCGGCGGGCAGATCTGGCGGCTGGTCACCGGCCACCTGGTTCACGGCAGCCTGTATCATCTGGGACTGGATCTGGCAGCCTGGGTGCTTGCCGGGCTGCTGTTCGAGCCGGCGCTGGGGCGCCGGTACTGGACGGTGCTGGCTATCGCGGCCGTCTGCATCGATGCCGGCTTCCTGTTCCTGCAGCCGGACCTGGCTGCTTACTGTGGTCTTTCCGGCATCCTCAACGGGATCATGGTGGCCGGAACGATGGCGCTGTGGAGATCGGCCCGGCAACGGGGAACTACCGGTCCTTCGGCCCTCTATCTGCTGGTTCTGCTGGGTATCCTGGGGAAAATCGCCCTGGAAGGGATCGGAGGCACACCGCTGTTCAGTGAAATCGACCGCTTGGGAGCGATCCCGGTACCGATGGCCCACGCCCTGGGAGCACTGGGAGCGGTCCTTGTGATCGGCAGAACTCGACTTCCTGCCGCCGAGAATCTAATTATTTATGCATGAGTTCGGCTCCCAAAAATGCTGCGGCCACAGGCCGCATCGATTCGGTGGGGAACCCCCGGCCGGTCCGGGGCGCGTTCCCGGTCCATGTTTCCTTCGCTGGCGCCACTGAACAAGGTCCGGGAACTCCTGCCCCTGATACCTCTCCCAGGCCTGAAACAACTGGCGGGCAACCGCAGCCTGCGCCAACCGGTGCTGGACCAGGCGGATCGGTTGTTGAAATCCCGAACCGGCTGACGGTTCAGGACGGGATGATCGGGTGATCGGTCCCTTCCATCTCGTCCCGGTCCAGTTCGCGAATCAAACCGTGGATAAATCCCTCCACGATGCTTTCCAGCTTGACCCCGCGATGTCTGGCCTCTTCTTCAAGGGCACAGAACCGGGTATGGTCCAACTGGATGCGGATCCGGACCTCGTGCATCGGCCCTCCCAACATGATCAGCCCTCCCCTATCCGGCGGGAACCGCCTTGAAGCCGTAACAAAGAATACCGCTGTTACCCTCGGCCCGGATCCGGCGGAACTCCAGGTTCACCGCGGTTCCGGGACCGATATCCTCCGGATCGCAGTCGGTCACCTGCAACATCAATCGCGCCCCTTCCGGCGTTTCAATGAGCGCCAGCACATAGGGCGCCTCCATGGCGAAATCGTCCGGGGCAATATGAACGATAGTCGAGGTCACCACCTCTCCGGTGCGACTGAGTTCGGCAGGATCCCATTCGGTGCCGTGGCAGTGCGGGCAGATCCTCCTGGAGGGGTAGACGACGTTTTCACAGGAACGGCATCGTACCGCTTCCAGCCGAAGACGGGACGGGATCGCTCTCCAGTATCTTGGGCTCGGCATGATCAAACCCTCCCGAGAATGTGAACCACCGAACTGGCTCCGGAACCGCCCATGTTCTGGGCCAGTCCGATTTCGGCGTCCTTGACCTGGCGATCTCCCGACTCGCCTCGCAGCTGTTCGACGATCTCGATCGCCTGGGCGATCCCGGTGGCCCCGACCGGATGGCCCTTGGACTTGAGGCCGCCGCTGGTGTTCACCGGCACCTTCCCGCCGAGGGCGGTCATGCCGTCACGTGCCGCCGCCCCGCCCTTGCCCTGCTCCACCAGGCCCAGGGCCTCGATGCAGCAGATCTCGGCGATGGCGAAGCAGTCGTGGACCTCGGCAACCTGGATATCCGTCGGGCCGACACCGGCCATTTTGTAAGCGCGGACTGCCGAATCCTTCACGGCGTCAAGAATCGCAGGGCTTTTCCGATCCGCCAGGCTCAGCGAGGCTGTTGCCAGACCGGTTCCGAGGATCTTCACCGGCCGGTCCGTGTAGCGGCCGGCCTGGTCCAGCGGGCAGAGCAACATCGCAGCCGCACCGTCGCTCACAGGGGAACAGTGCAGTAATCGCAAAGGTTCGGCGACCTTCGAGGAGGCCATAACCTGCTCCAGCGTCACTTCCCGGGGAAACTGGGCCTTGGGGTTCTTGGCGCCATGGCGGTGGTTCTTCACCGAAACCCAGGACATTTCCTCCTCGGTGGTTCCGTAAGTCGCCATGTGGGCCCTGGCGATCAGTGCGTACAAGGCCGGGAAGGTGGCGCCGTGGTAGCACTCGAGTTCCTGGTCCGCTGCAGTGGCCAGAATCTCGGTCACATCCGCTCCATCGTTCATCTTCTCGACTCCGGCCGCCATGACCAGGTCACTCATTCCGGACGCCACTTCGATGAACGCCATCCGGAGAGCCGCTCCGCCGGAAGCGCATGCCGACTCCACCCGGGTAGCGGGGATGCCGGCCATACCGATCTGGGATGCCATCAAAGGGCCCAGATGTTCCTGCCCGACGAACTGTCCACCGGCCATGTTGCCGACGTACAGGCCATCCAGGTGATCGGCTCCGGCGTCCGCCATGGCGGCGGAAGCCGCCTGGGCGAACATGCCGCGCAGGCTGTCGTTCCAAAGCTCGCCGAAGGGGGTCATGCCGACTCCGACGATCGCTACTTCTCGCATAGTGCTCTCCTGTCCGCCGACTCAGTCATTCAGGATGATTTTTTCCCGGAGCTTGGCGTATTCGCCGTAGGTCACATACCGCACCGGGGTGTCCAGCATCGACCAGACCTTCCTGCCAGTGACCCGTCGTTCCGGAAGCAGGTCGGTGGCCTGCAGCACGAACGAGTCGCTCCCTGCCCCCGAGCCGAAAGAGGTCAAAAGGATCTTGTCTCCCGGATCGGCCACGTCCAGAACGGCGGCCAGACCTGTGGGTGACGATCCGGAATACGTGTTGCCCATTTTCACAACCACCAGACCGGTCTCAATCTGCTCCTTCGTAAACCCGAGCTGTTTCGCGGCCTGCTGGGGGAATTTGCCATTGGGCATATGGAACACCGCGTACTTGAAATCCTGCGGGTCCATCCCGGTTTTCTTCAGAATCCCCCGGGTAGCTGACAACACATGTTTGAAGTAGGCAGGCTCACCTGTGAATCGGCCACCATGCCTGGGATAGAACCGCCCTTCCCGTCTCCAGAAATCCGGAGTGTCGGAGGTGTAGCTGTACGTCTCCAGTACATCCACCAGGAGATCCTTCGCGCCGAAGATATAAGCCGCGCCCCCGGCCGATGCGGAGAACTCCAGGGCGTCGTTGGGTGCGCCCTGGGAAGTATCCGCGCCGATCCCCAGTGCGTACTCCACCCTCCCCGACTCAACAAGACACAGGGCGACGAACATCGCCTCGGTGCCCGCCTTGCAGGCAAACTCGAAATCGGCGACGTGGACTTCCGGTCCGATGCCCAGTGCATCGATAAGCACGGTGCCGCTCGGTTTGACTGCGTAGGGGTGGGATTCGGAGCCTATGTAGACCGCTCCGATCCTCAGCGGATCGATCCCCGACCGTTCGATGGCGTCTCGGGCGGCCTCGACGGATATGGTGATCGTATCCTCATCAAGTCCTGGAACCGACTTCTCCTCCAGGACCAGTCCGCGCCTGATGGCGGCGGCATCTTTGCCCCACTGGCGGGCGATCTCCTCCGACCGGATTCTGTGTCGGGGAATGAACGCCCCGTATCCCACAATGCCTGCCATTTCAGTCTCCTTTCTCAAAGGAAGCTACCAGAGAAAAGCGCGGTACGTTCATGGAATCATGTCTACCGGAATACCGGAAGAAGTCGGAATCGAACGCCTCCTAGATATTGGATAGCGAAGACCGACTTCGATCTGTTGAAACAGCCGACTGGTGGTCTAGGCTATGGCTGAAGGAGTAGCGTCATGAGATACGACACAGATTCGACCCAAGTCGTCGAGAAAACACTCAACCCAGGTCTCAAGAGCCGATTGATGGCCAAAATTCCAGTCATGCAGGCGGAGGTCCGGGATCTGCTCAAGGCCCACGGAGATTTCAAGATCTCCGATGTGACCTTGTCCCAGGCCTACGGCGGTATGCGCGGTGTCAAGTGCATGGTGACCGAAACATCGGCAGTCGATCCGATGGAAGGGATCCGTTTCCGCGGTTACACCATCCCGGAACTGAGGGAAAAACTACCCAAGGCGCCCGGCGGGGAAGAACCGCTTCCCGAAGGTGTGTTCAACCTGCTCCTGACCGGCGAAATACCCAGCGCCGAGGAGGTGTTCGCCACAACACTCGCATGGCGCAAGCACGAGACACTCCCCGAACACGCCAAGGAGGCTCTGGACCGCCTCCCCATCGACGCCCACCCAATGACCCAGTTCTCCATCGGGATCCTTGCCATGCAATACGACTCGCTCTTCGCCAACAAGTATCGCGAGGGCATGACCAAGACCGAGTACCCGGAAGTTCTGTATGACGATTCCATGATCCTGCTGGGCCGGCTGCCCCAACTGGCCGCCTATATCTACCGGCGGTCGTACCACAACGGTGTCCATATCCCGCCGGCGGAAACGAACATGGACTGGGGCGGCAACCTGGCGCACATGATGGGTGTGCCGAACGAGAAGTTCAAGGAACTGATGCGGCTGTATCTCACCATCCATGCCGACCACGAAGGCGGCAACGTTTCGGCTCACACCACCCACCTGGTCGGCTCGGCGCTTTCGGACCCTTACCTGTGCCTCTCCGCCGGAATGAACGGACTGGCCGGCCCGCTCCACGGCCTGGCGAACCAGGAAGTCCTGCGTTGGATCGTCGACCTGAAAAACAGGTTCGACGGCGTTCCGACCCGGGACCAGATGGTCGAGTTCATCTGGGAAACCCTGAACAGCGGCCAGGTCATCCCCGGCTACGGCCATGCCGTGCTGCGGAAGACCGACCCGAGGTACACGGCACAGCGGGAGTTCGCCCTCAAGCACCTGGAGGACGACGAAAACTTCCGCATCGTCCACATGCTGTACGACGTGGTGCCCGGCATCCTTCAGGAACACGGCAAGGCCAAGAACCCATGGCCGAACGTGGACGCCCATTCCGGCTGTCTGCTGGTGCACTACGGGGTCACCGAGTACGACTTCTACACCGTACTGTTCGGTGTCTCGAGAGCTATGGGTGTTCTGTCATCCCTGATCTGGGACAGGTCCCTGCGCCTGCCCCTGGAACGGCCGAAGAGCGTCACTACCGGCTGGGTCAAACAGCAAGTCAACATCAAGGAGTAACAGTCCGGGGGGTCAGGCCGAGGCCTGGCCCCTGACCTTGACCTGGATCACCACATAAAACCCATGAGCGTTTTGATGTGATCGGCGTTTTTCCTTGAGGTCATCAATTCGAGCAACCTGAAGGCGACATCCACTGCTGTTCCCGGGCCGGTGGAAGTGATGACCCTGTTGTCTTCCACGATCTCCTGGTCCAGAACCTCGGCGCCAAACCCGGCCAGTTGCTCCCGCCGATTCCCGCCCCCCAGGGCGTAGGTCGTGGCGCGCCGGCCTTTCAGAATCCCGCTGTTTGCCACCGGAAGCGCACCAACACAGATCGATGCGATTTCCTTGCCCTGTTCCTTGAAGCGACGGATCAAGCCTGCCACCGGCTCGGAGAAGGCATGTTCGTAAAATCCGAACTCCTCGAAGCCGCCGGGCACCGCCAGGGCGTCGAAGTCATCGGCGGAAATGTCCGCCAGAGTGTGATCCAGAACCAGCTTGAGGCCAAAGGTGCTTCGGACCTCCCGCTCCGGCCCGGCGCAGACCAGTTCCACCGGTTCCAGCCCTTCCAGTGCGGCCCAGCCGAACACGTCGTAGAAGGCGGACATCTCGTACAGTTCCACACCCTTGGGGACCAGTAACAGGACTCGCTTCATCTGCCGCGCTCTCCCTATCGTCCCATGTCGAACATGAGGAAGGTCGAATCGGTCAACCCTGTGAACTTCAGTTCCGTCTCGTGACGGATGCCGCAGCCGTCGCCGGCCTGCAGTACCTCACCATTGATATCAATGTTGCCGGCAACTATCTGGAGCCAGATTTCCCGGCCCTCCGCCACCGCCTGACTTAGCTCGCCGCCCTTATCGAGAGAACCTTCATAGAGGTCCACATCCTGGTTCAGCCCCACAGCACTCTCGCCACCGGCCCTGGCGGCCAGGAGACAGAAGCTGTTCGGTTGCCGGTACTGGTCGAACCGCTTCTGATCGTACCCCGGTTTCAGCCCGCGGGCTTCCGGCAGAATCCAGATTTGCAGCAGGTGCAGCGGGGCGGTCTTCGAATGGTTGTACTCACTGTAAACGATCCCGGTTCCTGCGGACATACGCTGGATCTCGCCGGGTCGGATCACCGTACCGTTCCCTTCGCTGTCCTTGTGCTCCATCGCCCCGCTCACGACGTAAGACAGGATCTCCATGTCGGCATGGGGATGGGAACCAAATCCGGCGCCAGGCCCGATCCAATCTTCATTGATGACCCTCAGGCGACCGAAATGGACATGAGCCGGATCATGATAATCGGCGAATGAGAAGGTATGGCGGGTATCGAGCCAGCCGTGATCCCGGTGGCCGCGATCGGCAGACCTCCGTATCTTGATCATCCGCTACTGCCGGACAACTTCGTCCATGAACACGGAGTTGGAGACGGAGATAGTCGTTCCGTCCGCATCCAGCAGGGCCTGGGTCGGCGTGATCGCCTTCAGTATCCCTTTCTGGCCGTGGATTTCAATTTGCTCGCCGACCCGGAACACCTTGCGGGCATAGAAGCCGGCGATGATGTTGCGGGTCATGTCCCGGCTCCCCAGGCCGAACGACAGTCCGAAGGCCAGGGCCATGCCGGCCAAAACGCAGATGGTGAAGATCCGGATAATCTCGGTCTCGACCTTCAACTGTCCTATCGCCATGATCCCGACCACGAACAGGATCACACCGGATACGACGTTCCCGAGGGACGACGCGAATTCTATCCCTGATTCTTCCGCCGCCTGGGTCACCATGCCCCCGGCGAACTGTCCCGCCAGGCTGCCCAGGATCACCAGGAGAAGGGCGGCAATGATGTTCGGAAGGTAGGCGAAGAACGCACCCATGGCCCCGGAAATTGCATGGAGTCCCAGTACATCCGCCGCCGTTTTGGCGAAAAGCAGCAGCAACAGGAAGTACGTCAACCGCGGCAGGAGGATGGTCAGCGACTGCCGTATCCCGATCCGCTGCAGGGTTTTGTCGATGCCCACCCGGCCCAGCAGCGTATCCAGCCGGATCTTGCTCAGGGACGCCCGCAGCAGCTTCTCCACGATTTTCGCCGCCACGAGGGCGATGATCACAAGCACGAAACCGAGGATCACCATCGGCATGGCATCCACGATGGATGCGCCCATATCCTTGAAGGTCTCTACGATCCGCTCCCCAATATTCAGTGTCTGTTCCTTCATGATCCCTCTCCCCTGCTGTTTCCGCCGCCTCCGAACGAGCTGAACACCATGCTGACGATTTCCATCAATATCAATACCGGAACCAGCCAGGCTGCAGCCATGAAACTGGACGCCAGGGATCGCCGTTCAATCCTGCGTCGAACCCGATCATACAAATCCGGCTCCGTCTCCAGGGACAGGTCCCGGAGTTCGGCGATCGGTTCGCCCGCATCCTGGATGTCGTCGTCCATCATCCCTCCGCCGGTACCGTTTGTTCCCGGGAGCCGAACCGTTTGCGGAACTCCTCCCGGCCGCGTTTGATTCTCATCTTGGCCGCCGACAATCCGATCCCCAGGGTATCGGCGATCTCCTGATACGAGAACTGGTCCACGTCACACATGACAAGCGGGATCCGAAGTGTGTCGGGCAGCTCGTCCAGGATCACGGCAATCGTCTGCCGCGCCTCTCCCGACTCCACCTGCTGTTCCGCCACCGGTTCCACCGCCGGCTCCGGCTCGCCTTCTCCCGGCTCCCCGAACGGCACGAAGGTCTTGCCCTCTTTCTTTTTAAGGAAGTTAAGGCAATGGTTGACCTTGATGCGCTGGATCCAGGTCTTGAAACTGGCCCTGCCCTCAAACCGGCTTATCCCGAAGAACGCCTTGACGAACACTTCCTGGGTCAGATCCTCCGCGTCGTCAATCGACCGGGTCAGATGCCGGCAGTTCGCCTTCACCCTGCCCTCGTACAATCGGACCAACCGCTCAAATGCGCGCATGTCTCCCTCGGGGGCGCTTTTGGCCGCCTCCACCAACTCCTCCACGCTGCATGACTTCAGATCGATGACGTAACCTCATGGCCGGAACGGATGCGATCCCATTCGAGGGACAGAAATCTTACAACCGTTCACCCCGATTGTTCGTCGTTTTTCCGGATCGTGTGCCATGACCGCTCTCCACGCCGGAATGTTTCCCGGCACCCCGATATGGACCGATTTCGGTGGGCGGAGTCACATCCTGACCCTGACGGGTCTCATTTAGGTGGCATTTTGGGTTAATCTAGGTTGTGAGGTAGCCCATGAACGTGCTGATCATCGAAGACGAGTCCGCAATTGCCGAGGTACTCAGCGAGTCCCTGACCATGGCGGGTCACACCTGTATCAAGGCGGCGGATCTGAAGGAAGCCGAAGAACTCCTCGAGGACAGATCCATCGAGGGCATCACGCTGGACAACCTGCTGCCGGGTGGCCGGGGGATATTCTGGCTGACCCGGCTGGCCACCCTTCGTCCCGACCTGATCGGCCGCACCGTGGTGTTCACAGGCGCCCGCCTGAGCAAATTCGAACAGGATGTCGCGGAGCGGTACAACGTACCGGTGCTGGAAAAACCGATCGACCTGCCTCAGCTCGCCGAGACCCTGGCCGGCCTCCAAAAAAATAGGCCGGGGGTCCGTTGATCCCCGGCCCTTCCGTACTCGGTTCAGATTACTTGCCGGGGCACTGTGCCGCGATGGCGGGATCGATCCCCTTATCGCCATAGGCACTGTCGAACTTCGAGGCGAAATCGTTGGCGAGCTTTTTCGCCCTCGTCTCGTAGTCGTTTTTGTCCTTCCATGTGTTCTTCGGTACGAGCACATCGGACGGAACGTTGGGGCATGAATTCGGAACGCTGACATGGAACAGCGGATCGTAGGTGTACTCGACATTCTCGAGATCGCCATTGAGCGCCGCTTGCACGATCGAGCGGGTCAGCGTGATGTCCATGCGCTTGCCTTCGCCGTAGGCGCCGCCGCTCCAGCCGGTGTTCACCAGGTACACGCTGGCTCCGTGACCCTCCATCATCGTACCCAGCAGCTTGGCATAAACTTCAGGTTGCCTGGGCATGAACGGCGCTCCGAAGAACCGGGAGAAGGTCGACACCGGCTCGGTCACGCCGGTCTCGGTGCCGGCCAGCTTGCTGGTATAGCCCATCAGGAACCAGAGCATCGCCTGGTTGGAATCCAGCCGGGACACCGGGGGCAGAACACCGTTCGCATCGGCAGTCAGGAACAGGATCGTCTTCGGGTGGCCGCCGACAGGGGGGGTCTTGATGTTGCTCAGGGAGGCCAGCGGGTAGCTGCCCCGGGAGTTGGGCGTCAACCGTTCGTCGTCGACGTCGAATTCGCCGTCGGGGTACATCATGCAGTTTTCGATGATGGCGCCGTGTTCGAACGGGTCGGCCTTCTTGAAGACCGCGTTGTAGATTTCCTCTTCCTTGACCGGATGGAGATTGATCAGCTTGGCGTAACAGCCGCCTTCGAAGTTGGCGATGCCGTCACCGGACCAGCCGTGCTCGTCATCGCCCAGCAGGGCGCGGGATGCATCGGCCGACAGGCTGGTCTTGCCTGTTCCCGAAAGGCCGAGCAGGAGCGCGGTGTCTCCGTTCTTGCCTTCGTTGGCCGAGCAGTGCAGCGGCAGGATGCCTTCGGCGGGCAGGAGGTGGTTCATGACGGTAAACAGCATTTTCTTCATGCTGCCGCAATATGCCGACCCGAACACGATTCCCAGGCGCTGGTCGAAGTCGGCCACGATCGCCATGTTGGAGGTGTTGCCGGCCGGCGTTTTCCGCATGCGTCCGTCGTAGCGGCTCCGTTCCAGTTTGTCGTAAGGCAGGCAGAGGAGCTTGAACCCGTGTCCGGCGAAACAGCTCTTATCCATGTCGGCAGGGACTTCACGGAACATGTTGTTGCAGAATAATGTGTGCAATGCGCGATCGGTAACCAGCTGTACCGGCAGTGCGTATTTGGAATCGGCGCCGACAACGTATTCCGACTGGTAGATCTTGTCCTTGCGGGCCAGAACTTCCAGGGCGTCATCCCAGATCATTTTGAATGTTTCAGGGTCCATCGGGATGCAGTTGGGAGAGGTCCAGTCGATATCCGCCTCCGATTCGGGGCGTCGGACCATGTAGGTATCCTTGGGGCTCCGGCCGGTTGACTCCGGCGGAGTCCAGGTCGCCACGGCGCCGCACGCCGATTCAATCGCCTCGTTGTTTTCGATGATGTCCCGAACCAGTTCCCGACGACTGAGGTTCCGAAGCACCTGGGGATGGCGGTCAGCCATTTGTTGGAGATCCTGGGTGAGTTCCATCTCTTCCGTCAGCTCCATAGCGTTTCTCCCATTCTTTCAAGCCGCTCACTATGAGCAGCCGAACCGAAGCACCGGGTTGGCGGGATCCACCTGGATACCCGCGCGAGGCGCATTTCCGCTGGTTCCGTAACAAGCAGTATGCGCCTACCCCGACACTCTCTCCAGATGGGAATCTTGAGGGGTTTCGTCCATAATGTTAGCGTATTTTTTGTTGAGCCGCGCCCCCACCGCGGAGTCACCGCCAGGATCGGAGGTCAAGATGAAATTCACCCGAATAGCAGCCTATTTGGTCCTCGCGACGGCACTGGCCGGTTGCGGTGGCGGAGCCGCTGACAGCGACGCCGCCCTCGAGATGATGTTGTCCGAGGAGATCGCGTTCGGGCAGCGCTCGGTCTCCGAAGGAACCAGAGCCGCATTCCTCGCCTACCTGGCCGATGACTCCATCGTTTTTCAACCTGATCCGGCCGACGGCAAGACGGTCCAGATGGAGTCACAGGACAACGGCGCCCTGACTTGGGATCCTGTGTATGCCGAGATTTCCGCCGACGGCACACTCGGGTACACCACCGGCCCCTGGACCTACGAAGGCGACGAATTGGCCGACCGCATACAGATCCACGGGCATTACGTTTCCATCTGGGAGATCCAGCCCGACGGCGCCTGGAAAGTCATCCTGGACATCGGCAACACTTATCCGGATCCGTTTCCGGCGGACGGTGTGGTGGAAAAACGTGTGGCCGAGGATCCGGTCGAAGGGGCCGATGCGGCAACCGGCCGCAACGAACTGCTGATGCTGGACCGGGCTCTGTCCAACGCCCCGGACCGTATCGACTCCCTGCTGGCGGCAACGGATACGGACGTGCGGATATACCGCAACGGCGAGCGGCCGACACGTGGCCGGGAAGCGGCACTGGATCTGCTGGGACTGATCCTGACCGGCGCCCCGGAACCTCAGGAATCGATCCGATGGGAGCCGCTGGACGCCGGTGTGGCCGGATCGGGAGACCTGGGCTACACCTACGGGCGGGCGGGCGTTTCCGAAGACAGCACCAGCTACGCCAGGATCTGGAGGCGCCGCCCCGGTGGCGAGTGGAAGATCGTTCTGGACGTAGTGATTTGAGTCCCTATAATCAGTCCTTTCCAAACGATGGAGTATTGAGATGATGCGACTGAATCCGAGAGTGCTTCCGATCCTGTTCCTGCTGACGGCGCTCCTGCTGATCACCGGTTGCGGGGAGACCTCGGAAACCGCCACCCCTGCCCTCGAAGGCGAAAACCACCTGAAGAACATCCGGCAACTCACTTTCGGAGGCGAGAACGCCGAAGCGTACTGGGCCGCCGACGGCAAGGAGCTGATCTTTCAGGCCAAGGTGGAAGAGATGGAGTGCGACCAGATCTTCATCATGAACGTGGAAGACGGAAGCGTCCGTCCTGTTTCAAGCGGCGAAGGAGTCACCACCTGCTCGTACTTCTTCCCGGCCGGAGACCGTGTGCTGTATGCCTCGACCCACCTGGAGTCGCCTGATTGCCCCGTTCCGCCGGATCAGTCCCAGGGGTACGTCTGGAAGCTCTACGACGGTTTCGACATCTTCACCGCCGATCCCGACGGCGGCAACAGCATCCGCCTGACCGAGACCCCGGGCTACGACGCCGAAGCAACCATTTCAGTGGACGGATCCAAAATCATCTTCACTTCGGTTCGGGACGGTGATCTGGATCTGTACACCATGAACCCCGACGGCTCCGATGTCACCCGGATCACCACCGAGCTGGGATACGACGGCGGCGCCTTCTTCAACCGCGAGGGCACCCGCATCGTGTGGCGAGCCTCCCGGCCGAAAACCGACGAAGAGGTTGCGGATTACAATAACCTGCTGGCCAGGGACGAGATCCGTCCCATGGCGCTTGAGGTGTTCACCGCCGATGTGGACGGCTCCAATGTCATCCAGGTCACTCATGAAGGGGCCGCCAGCTTCGGTCCGTACTTCCTGCCCGACGGGGAGAGAATCATTTTCTGCTCCAACCTGGCCGACGGACATGGCCGAAATTTCGACCTGTTCGTAATCAACAGCGACGGCACCGGCCTGGAGCAGGTCACGTTCAATGAGACTTTCGACGGGTTCCCGATGTTCAGCCCCGACGGCAGGTATCTGGTATTCGCCAGCAATCGCAACAACGCCAGCGAGGGCGAGACCAATATTTTCATCGCCGAGTGGGTCGACTGACCGACTCGAAGCCTAAAGGAGCGCACCATGCCGGTCGCCGGTTACGAAACCTACTGCAAGATGCTGGACGCCGCCCAGGAAGGCGGATACGCCTACCCGGCCATCAATATCACCTCCATGATGACCATCAACGCCGCCCTGAAAGGTCTGGCTGAAAAGAAGAGTGACGGGATCATCCAGGTTTCCACCGGCGCCGGGCAGTTCGCCTCCGGCCTCCACCTCAAGGACATGGTCCTGGGGAGCATCACCCTGGCGGAACACATCCACCGCATGGCGGAGCATTACGACATTACCGTGGCGATCCACACCGACCACTGCCAGGCGGACAAGGTCGATTCATATCTCATTCCGCTGATCGAGGAGTCGGAGAGGCGGGTTGCCGCCGGGAAGCTGCCGTTGTTCTCCAGCCACATGTTCGACGGATCGGCGCTGCCCCTGGATCAGAACATGGCGGTGGCCGTGCCCCTGTTCCGCCGCATGGTGAAGATCAACCAGATCCTCGAGGTCGAGGCCGGCGTGGTCGGCGGCGAAGAGGAAGGCGCCGCAGGCTCCGAGGACACTCCTGCCGAGGACCTCTACACCACCCCCGAGGACATGGTGGAGGTTTACCGGAAACTCTCGGACATCGACGGTACATTCATGTTCGCCGCCACCTTCGGCAACGTCCACGGTCATTACAAACCGGGTGCGGTGAAGCTGCTGCCGGAAATCCTGAAGAACGGCCAGGACGCACTGCAAAAGGAGTTCGGCCAGGACGCCAGGTTCCACCTCGTGTTTCACGGCGGCTCCGGCAGTCCGCTGGGGCAGATCCGGGAGACCCTGGGATACGGGGTCGTCAAGATGAACATCGACACCGACACCCAGTACGCCTTCACCCGGCCGATCGTCGATCACATGCTGAAAAACTATGACGCCGTGCTGATGATCGACGGCGAAATCGGCAACAAGAAGAAATACGACCCCAGGTCGTATCTCAAGGCCGGAGAAGAGGCGATGTCGGCCCGGATCGGGAGGGCCTGCGACGACCTGCTCAGCACCAACAAATCAATTTCGGCTTAATTTAATGGGGACATTGCACATTATCTTTTAATTCTTCTTTGTTCTAGAAGGATTCCACCTTCAAACACAAGAATTGAAAGATAACGTGCAATGTCCCCATTTTCTCATCTCGCCTTGAGAACCACTTCCGCTTCGTGGCGTTCACCGTCACGAAGCCATGCCAGGGCAACCGTGTCTCCCGGCTTGAGGGTTTTCAGGATTCCGGACAGGCCTTTCAGGCCGTCCACACTCTCTCCGGCCAGCTCCACAAGTATGTCCCCTTCCTGCAGCCCGGCCGCCGCCGCCGGCGAGCCGGGTACGGTGCCGGTTACCCGCAGACCTTCCCCTTCCCAGGTAAAATCGGGGACCGTGCCCAGGCTGACCCTCCGGCCCGAGGGCGGCGCAGGCTTCGCCAGCCGGTCCTTCCCGGCCGCACCTTGAAGCTGGGACGTCATCGGGGTCTCCCGGGCGGCCAGGTACTCCACGAACTCCTTGATGAAAGCGGCCGCCTTGACCATACCGGCGTAATCCAGTTTCTCCGGATCGTCTCCGGCCCGGTGGTAATCGAGATGAGGACCCGAGAAGAACTGCACCGCCGGCACGCCTGCCTCGAGGAACGGCTTCTGGTCCGATGCACCAAGATCATCGGTAACCGATTTTGCCTTCACGCCGGTGACGTAGTCGGCGCCGAACACGATATGGCGCCACTCATCAGCGGAGCCGGCGCCCAGCACCAGCACCGGGCGGCCCTCCAGCCGGCCTACCGTATCGATGTTCAGAACGCCGATGATCTTGTTCACCGGCCACTTCGCCGGGTTCCTGACATATTCCATGGAACCCTGCAGTCCGGATTCTTCTCCGCTGACCGCCAGGAACAGGATTGTCCGCTCCGGCCGAGGGCCGGCCGCCACAACACGTGCCAACTCCAGCATCACCGCCACACCGCTGGCGTTGTCATCGGCTCCGTTGTAGATCTGGCCCTGGTCATCCACGTGGCCCATGGGCCAACCCCGACCCAGGTGATCGTAATGTGCCACGACCACCACCGATTCCCCGTCATATTTCGGATTGCCGCCAGGCAGGGCCCCCAGCAGGTTCACCTGGCCGGTTGCAACGGCGTCCGGACCGCATTTTGCGGTCCATGGCATGCGATAGCTGCCGGACCCGGCTCCCGGCATCAGGCCCAGGGTCCCGAACCGGGATTCTATGTACGCCGCCGCCTGCTCAAGGCCGGGAGAACCGCAGCCACGCCCCTCGAGCTCGTCTGCCGCCAGAAGTTCCACATGCTCCCGCATCGCCTTCTCCGAGAAGACCGGCGGCAGCGTTGCCAGCGCCTGCCGTGCCGGCCGGGCGCCGGCTTCCGGCCGTTCGCCCCCGGGATCACCGGTCACGGCATCCATGGGAGAGCCGACGGCGGACCAGGATCCCTTGTACATGTTGGACGGCTCGTCGCCTTCGAATCCGAGGTAGCCGTACTTGCCGTAATGGGGAAGCTTGCGTCCGAGGCCGGGCATCGCCGCCACGTTGTCGGCTCCGAGAAACGCCACCGCCATATCCGGATTGGCCGGGTTTCCCATCGCAACCACCACCGACCGGTCGGAGCGGCTCAGCCGGTCGTCACCATGGACGAGGCCGTCCACCGCCAGATCAGCCCCGTACATCCCCACACCGTCGGAAACGGCAGGCAGGAACCGGTTGTCCCAACCGAGCACCCAGACCGCGCGGTCCACCGGGATCCCGTCCAGGTCCGTGTCCAGAACGGTGTCAACCGATCCTCCCTGTGAACCACTCCAGGACTCGGCCAACTCCCGGTACCCCTTGAGTACGGCAGGGGAAGCGCCGGAGGGCAGAACCAGGGTGACCTGCTCCGCCCCGAACGCCTGGCCCAGGGAGGGCGGTATTTCCCGGCGGTCCAGTCGACGGAACAGGTCGAACTCCGGATCAACCTGGACTCGAACCGGCGTCCCGGAAAGCGGGATGGTCTGATCCAGCACCTTGCCGGACATCGCCAGGTTGACCAGGACCGCCTGGTCACTGCCTTCAATCGTGATCGCCACCGGAACCAGGAGGGGGAAAGGCTCCCCGTCCTGAATCTGCCGCAGCACCAGGTGAAGGCCGCTGCCGCCGATGCTGGAGGCCTCGGCCGATTCGATGGCCAGGACCGGCGCACCGGTGCGGCGAACCCAGGCATCAAAGAACGAACCCATATCCCGGCCGGCCGCCCCCTCAAACGCCGTCTGCACATCCTCGAATGAAGCACGCCGGAAAGCATTGTCCTTGTAAAGCTTGCGCAGCCCGGCGGTGAACGTATCGTCTCCCAGTTCCATCCGGAGCATATGGAACATCATCGCCGTCTTGCCGTAGCCTACCGCCTGGGTCGCCCCTGAATGTCGCGACCGGAAGGCGGTCAGCGGGAAGTCTTCATCGCCGCTGACGTAATCGGCATATTTCTGCAGCTGATCCCGTCGATAAGCCGCCCCCTGGCCGCGCTGTTCCTTGATCAGGTGGTCGGCCAGGTAGGCGGTCAGCCCTTCACACCAGTTGCCTGTCTCGTATTCCACGAACACACCGTTGCCCCACCAGTTGTGGAGTATTTCGTGGGGATAGGACGAGTGCAGTATGAACGGGAACCGGATGATCTTCGGCCCCAGGAGGGTGAACGACGGCATGCCGTATCCGGTCTCCCAGAAGTTCTCCACCAGGGCGAATTTCTCGTAGGGATAGCGACCCAGAAGTACGCGGTACATTTCAAGGTAGGACGCCGTGGTGTCCAGGTACTTCCTGGCCAGCGCCTCGTCAGGCGTACGGAGGTAGGCGTAGGTCGCCACACTGCCGGCCTGATCTTCGTAAACGGTAAACGGACCGGCGCAGATGTGGATCTCGTCTACCGGGCTGTCGGACTCCCAGTGGACCCTGTCCGACTCGTCCGCGATTCTTGTCCCCTCGGACAGTACGTTCCATCCGGCAGGTTTGGTCACTTCCAGCCCGAAAGTCACCATGTCGTATCCGAACCATGGGTACCAGTAGGTCGATCCCGAAAGGAACACGCCGTCTTCCTGGATTGTGCCCGGGGTCTGGGAGAACGACTGGGCGTATTCCTCCCCGCTCTCCTCCAGGGGGTGATGGATCACACCGCCATAGCTCAACCGGATGACCGCGGGGAGTGCGCCTCCTGCTTCCGCCGTCAGGCGGTAGACCGATACCTGGTCCGATTCCGGAACTTCCTGGTTCTTCTCGTCCAGGCCGAAGGCGGCCGGGTCCGGCGGACCGGGAACCGCCTCCAGCACCACGCCTTCGGTGGCCGATTCGGGTGCCAGCCCCGAATGCAACAGGAACTGAATCCCGTCCGATGCCGACAGGACGTATCTTTCAGGGAGCGTAACCGTCTCGATCACCCCGAGGGTATGGCCTGCCGGATCCAGACGGACTTGTAGCTGATGGTGCACGGCATCCGCACCGTTCCCCCCGGCAAACGCCGGCGCACAAAGCGCCAAAAGGAGGGCTACTGGAATCATGGCCAGGGTGCGGGGTTTCATCGGCATCTCCTTCCCAGGTGACGGAACGACTTGAATTGTGGCCGTTTCCCGCCATGTCGGCAAGTCGGTGTGACCTGGATCACGGACAGGGACCATCCGTCGTACCATAATCCTTCTATCGGATCCTGAATCGGATCACAGGAGAAACGCCGTGGAGAAAAGCACCAAACGGTTCATTTATGCAGCCCTGTTCTACCTGGCCGTCGGTGCGGTGGTCGGCTTGCTGCAGGCGATCAACCCGTACTGGGTCAACACCCTGAGGTTCTCCCACGCCCACCTGCTCCTCCTGGGCTTCATGGCCATGATGGTGTTCGGGATCGGATACTTCATCCTGCCCCGGTTCTCCTCCACCTCCCTGCTGTGGCCCGGCCTGGTCACAATCCATTTCTGGCTGGCCAACACCGGCCTGGTCGGCATGGTTCTTTTCAAACCGTTGGGCGTCGCCCTGATGTCCCCTCTTCTCACCGGCCTGTTTTACGCTGCGGCCGTAGCCCAGGTTCTTGGCATCTTCATGTTCTGCATCAACATGGCGGCCACACTGGCGACGGCGCCTGCACTTCCGACCAGCAAGACCGTGTCGGCACCGCCTGCCGGGACGTCGACGACGGCAACAGCGGCGCCTGCAGCGGCCAGACCGGCAGCAGCAGCGCCCCGTCTCACTCCGGATAGCCCGGTAGCCCACTGGGTTGACGGCAAGGAAGGCGCCAGGGAACTCCTCGTGGCCGCCGGACTCCGCCCCGTGGCCGACCCCCAGCACATGGAAATGGTACGAAAGATCGGGGTCACCCTCTCCCACGCCTGCATGAAACACGGCATGCCCCTGGACGATGTGGTGGCCCGGCTGTCGGCTCTGCCGGACAAGCCGTTCAACCCTTCACCTGCAGGCTCCCAGGGCCTGGCCATGGCGCCGGCCGGTGGAGGTTGCGGCGCACCTTCAGCGGCGCAGAATGCTGCCGCCGACATAACTCCGGACACTCTTATCGGCGCCATGGTAGACGCCTATCCGGAGACCGCCCCGGTCCTTGAGCGACGGTTCGGATCCGGATGCTTCACCTGTCCCGGGTTCGCCACGGAAACCCTGACCCAGGGGGCGATGATGCACGGCGCCGACGTGAATCAACTGGTTTCGGAACTCAAGGCGGTCACCGGGAAGTAGGCGGCACCGCCGGTTGGTGGGGTAAAGTGGGTGTATGCGTATGCACCTGTTCCCTTCAACAATTTCCACCGGCCTGCTCCTTGCCGCCCTGCTGTCCTGCTCCCCGGCGCAGGCGGGGGTGCCGAACCGCCTGGAGATGGAACAGGGCCGCAGCGAAACCCGGGTTCTGTCTGCACCGTACCGGATCCGCCCCGGGCGGTCCGTGGCAGACATTGAACTGCCCGAACGTCTCTCGATCCGGCAGTATGACCGGGTTCACAGCCGTCCGGAAAATCCTGGAGAGTTCTTTTACGGTGACGAGGTGTTCTGGATTTATCGCCGGGAGCACCGCACCGGGGGTGTCGGTTATCCCCCGTCCCTTATCGGCCTGGCGCTGGACGGTGAACGGGGAACCATCCTCGGGCTGCGGGACCTGCAGGGCCGGGTGACGCCGTTCCCCGCCCCGGACGGGCCCTGGCTGGAACCGGTCCTGCTGTCCGAATCCCTGGCGGGTGATCGTGCGCCCAGGCGCCTCGTGGATCTGGACAAGATCCCCGAACATGTATGGCGCCCCCTGCTGGCCATCGAGGACAGCCGGTTCTTCCAGCATGGCGGGCTGGACAGCCGGGCTATCGCCCGGGCCGCCCGGGCGAACGTTAAGGAAAAAGGGATCACCCAGGGCGGCAGCACCCTGACCCAACAACTCATCAAGAACCGGGACCTGACTCCCAAGCAGTCCCTGGGGCGGAAAGTGTCCGAGGCGTTTCGCGCCCTGATGCTGGAAGCGACCTACTCCAAACGGGAGATCCTGCAGGCTTACCTCAACCAGGTCTACCTGGGTCACATGGATGGAGTTGCGGTCCACGGCTACGGAGCCGGCGCCCAGGCCTATTTCTCGAAGGAAGCGGAAGAGCTCACCCTGGGCGAGGCGGCGCTGCTGGCGGCGATCATCCAGGGCCCCAACCGGCTTCACCCGGTCCGCCACCCGGAACGGGCCAGGGAGAGGAGAGATCTGGTACTGGCCCGGATGGAATCGGAAGGCTGGGCTGAATCCGGGGCGGTGAAGGCGGCCAGGAAGAGCAGTCTCGGATTGAAACCGGCCGGGGTTGCCGCCCAGGGGCCGCGCTACTTCCTTTCCTTCGCAGCAGCGGTCACCGTCGAACGAACCGGTTCACGCATCGAGGGAGGGCGAGGTCTCCGGGTTGAAACCACACTGGACGCCCTGCTTCAACGCCGAGCGGAACAGGCCGTGGTCCAGGGGCTGGAGCGGCTCAAATCCGACAACCGCCGGCTGCGAGGTGGAGGGCTGTCCGCCGCGCTGGTGGCTCTTAACGCCGAAACCGGCGAGGTCCTGGCGTATGTGGGTGGTGACCCGTCTTCAACCACGGACCGCTTCGACCGGGCTCGAAACGGACGGCGCCAACCCGGTTCGGCGGTCAAACCGTTTGTGCTTCTGGAAGCGCTGGAGGAATGCGGCGATCAGCGTCCATTGACCCTGTCGACCCGGGTAGCAGACCAACCTCTGGTTATCGATCTCCCTGATGGAACCTGGGAACCGGAGAACCATGACCGAGCCTTCAAGGGGAACATCAACGTCAGAACCGCCATGGCCGAATCACGGAACGTACCACTGGTGCGGATAGCGCGACGTTGCGGCATGGAAGCGGTTGCCGCCCGTTTCCGCAAGGCAGGGTTGCCGGTACCCGAACCGGCTCCGCCGTCATTCGTCCTCGGGTCGGTGGAGACCACCCCCCTGGAGCTGGCCCGGGCGTACACGGTCCTGGCTACCCCGGGCAGGATTCTGGAACCGCTGGCGATCCGGCGTATCGAGCAACCGGGGGGAGGCCCGCTGGTGGACGTGAGAAGGAAGAGCAGCCGGGTGGTGCGTCCGGCCTCGGCCTGGCTGGTTCAGAACACCTTGCGCACAGCTGTGGAATCGGGAACCGCACGCAGCGGAGCCCTGGGCGACCTGCCGGTGGCTGCCAAAACGGGAAGCTCCTCAAAGTTGCGGGATGCATGGTTCGCCGGCACCGCCGGTCCGGTTGTCACGGTGGTCTGGGTCGGAAGGGACGGCGATGAGCCGCTGGGCGCCTCCGGTTCCCGGGCCGCCGGTCCTATCTGGCAGTCGTTCATGGAGGCCGCCGTTGCCGCTTACCCTTATAAGGAGCAGGATCCTCCGGTGAACATTGTGGAGCGGTATGTGGATCGCCAGACCGGGCTGCTGGTCAGGGAGCGGAACCCGCGGGCGGTCCTGGAGTACTTCCGCCGCAGTGTGCTGCCTCCCAGGGACCGCTTCTTCCGCCGCGACCAGCCGGTGCCGACGGTGCGTTGAGTCCCGGTACCGCTCAGGCGTTCAGTGTGCCGACCCAAACCCGGGTCCGGTACAGGATCTCCACCAGGCCGTCCTTTTCAGTCTCCTGAAACAACTGCCTGAGCCTCTCCATCATCCCGGACCTGGCCGGGTGGTCCGGGGCCGGGGTGTACGACGAGGACAGCAAGCGCCCTTCCAGCCCCGGATAATCCAGACGCTGCTTGTTCGTGTAGGACCGCTCTTCGTAATTTCCGGCGCCGAAGAACCGGTCGAATACGTCCGGCTGAAGGTTGCGGTGGTTGACCTTGCCGTAGTCGGTTCCGAACTCCTGGAGCAATGCCTCATATCCTCTCAGGAAACGGGTCGAGTCGTACTCCCGATCGTTCCATATCAGAGCAACACCGCCGCCGGGAACCAGGACCCGGCCGAACTCCTGCCGCGCAAGGTCGCGGTCGAACCAGTGGAACGCCTGGCCCGCCACCACGCAATTCATCGAATCAGGAAGCAGCGTGGTCGCCTCGGCCGTTCCATCGATACTGGTGAAGCCGGGTGAGCCGGCCAGTTCCGCCTCCCCTGCCAGGCGCATCTCACGGTTCGGCTCTACACCGAAAACCCGGCAGCCGGCAGAGAGAAACAAGCGGGACAGGAGACCGGTTCCCGATCCGACATCGGCCACAGCCTGCCCTGCGGACAATCGTCTCTCAGCTACCAGATCCTGAACCATCCGAACCGGATACGAGGGCCGGTAGCGGACGTAGTCCGCCACACGACTGGAGAATCGAGCGGCGGAATCTTCCGGCGGCTTTGAACGGTCCATACCGGCCATTATATGGACCGGGAACGGTCCAGGGTCAGAGTCGGAAGTCCAGGGATACCTGTTTCCAGACCTTCACCGGCGCCTCGTCCTTGATCGCGGGGGTGTACGACCACTTTTGAACCGCTTTCACCGCCATCTGGTTCAGGGTCGAATTCGGGATCTCCTTGACGACCTTGACATCGGTCACGGCCCCGGTCTCATCGATGAGCAGGTTCAGTTGCACCGTTCCCTGTTGGCCCAGTTTCCGGGCCATCGGATGGTATTTGGGAGCCACATGGACCTGCTGTACCGGCGCGGTATCTACCGAGTTCAAGGGTACGAGGTCGCCCGGCTTTGCCAGAACCCGCTTGGCCCGTTCCTGCACCACCGGCCTGCTCACCGGGGCGGCGGTGCGAATAACCTGTTCCTGGGGCGCCAGCACCTCGCGGCTCTCCGCCTGGGCCGGTTCGGGCGTCGGATCGACCTTGATCTGCGGCTCTGCTTTGGCAGGCTCGGGCTTCACTACGATAGCTTCCGGTTTCACCGGCGTCGGCTCGGACTTTGCCGGTGTGGTCGTGACCTGTTCCACCGCAGGGGTTGGGACGGCGCTGGTTTTCACCACCTTCTCGGGGGGAGCGGCTGAAGGGGTCGGATCGTTTTGTGCAGGCGCTGCAGCCGTATCCGGTTTCGCCGGATTCAGGGTTGGGAGAACCACCGGGGTCTCGATCGTTCCGGCAACAGCCGATCCTGACCGATCCGGTGTGGCCGTCGTGGCTCCATCCGACCGGCCAAGGTACATCCATCCACCAATGACGGCGGCGGTGACGGCGGCGGCGATGCCGATCCAGGCCGGAATACCCAGACCGAGAAAGCGGGTGCCGGATGAGCTTTCCGTCGCCGGCTTGGGGTCTACCGTGACACCACTCAAATACTCTTCTGCCGTCCGCCCTTCGTACGCAGCTTCGGGGAAGACCTCGTCCACCTGGGCCGCCACTTCAGCCTCGGCCTCGATCTCCGGCTCCGCTTCGATCGCTGCATCCGGATCAATGGCGATCGTCTCTTCAAGGTCCACCTGCTCAACCGTCGCAGTAACCAGCTCCGGATCAGGTTCCATTTCAGGTTCGGGTTCAGGCTCAGGCTCGGGTTCGGGCTCCGGCTCGGGTTCGGGCTCCGGCTCGATCGGTTCCTCCGCCTGGTCACTTCCCAGGTCGGTCTCTTCCGCTGAACCGAGGTCGTTCAGAAGTTCCATCATCATGTCCTGATCGGAGACCAGGTCCGCCCCGTTGACCGGTGCGGGAGTGGAGACCTCACCTGTATCCCTGGCATCTTCCACCGCCTCACCAAAGGCGCCGAGGATCTCGTCGAGCTTGTCGGAGATCTCTTTTTCATCCATGGCATCCAGGTTGTTCAAACCCTGATCTGCCTGCCGGGGAGCCGCCTCCGGCGCCGGCTGTTCAGCCGGGTCTTTCACTTCCTCTGCAGGCGCCGGTTCCGGCTGTTGCGCTGCCTCAACCACCTGCTCCTTGACTTCCTTGAGATAGCGACGGCAGACCTCCATCAGGTCCTCACCTGCCACCGGCTTTTCGAGGTATTCGTCACAACCGTAATTTTTCAGCGCCTGGTTTCTGTATTTCCGTCCCTTGTAGATCGATGTTGCGATCACAACCGGCGTGTCTTTACCCTCAGGTGTTTTCTTGATCTCCTGGCAAACCTCGAAGCCATGCTTTTTGGGAATCATCGCCTCGATCAGCACCAGATCCGGCTTCAGATCGTTGAACGCCTTCAAACCTGCAATACCATCGAAGACAACTTCGACGTTGTAGCCGGCTGCCAGAAGGGGGCCCTTCATCTGCTCGATGCTGGCAGGTTCGTAATCGATCAATAGAACGGTAGGATTCGACATAACCGCCATATCCCTCGCATAACAATTCAGGGTTTTCCGGCCACGGGTAACAAAACCGTTGTTACCCGTTACGGAACTTAGTTCCCGAGTGTGGCAGGAGCAAGGTCACGGCCCGGCACTTGCAACAATAAAGAAACAGGGGCTTCAAGCCGAACATCGGAACGGCCCCTGTGCGGCCCGAACCCGGCAAAAAATCATGGAGGAAACGGTCATGAGGATACTTTCGGCTCTCTGCGCCCTGGTCCTGACGGCAGTATCGATGCCCCAAAACGTAAGAGCAGGAACGATTTACGCCATCGACGGCATCAATGACGAAATCGTAACCCTTGATATGGTCACCGCCGATGAGCTGCGACGGTTCCCGACCCCCGAACCTTCCTCGGGAGGGCCGGACGGCCTGGCCGTCACCGCCGGCGGCATGTACTTCGTTAACGGGAACGGATCCAATATCGTCATCAGCCTGGACCCGGCCACCGGATCGGTAACAGGATCCTTCCCGGCGCCGGGAATGTTCGGCGGCTCCGACGGCCTGGCCGCCATGGGTGACATCTTGTTCGCCCTGGAACCGGCCTCGGACACCATATCCCGAATCAGGCTGTCTACCGGTGAGATGCTGGGCTCCTGCACGACCGGCATGCTGGCAGGTGGCGGACTTGCCGCCGAGGACGGGCGCCTTTTTGCCACACTGGGCCTGGCCAGCATCGTGGAACTGAATCCTGATACATGCCTGGTAGTCGGAGGACCGTTTCCTGTTCCAGGGGGTGACCTGGCCTTGGGGCTGGCCTTCGATGGAGAACAGTTGTACGTCGGCTCGTTCATCCGACCCGGGATACATACTCTGGACCCTGATACAGGTGCTGCCCTGGAATTCCTCTCTCTCGCGTACGCCCCGACCGGCCTTGCGGCCACTGCCGAAGTTGCCGCGCCGTTATGCAGCTTCGATGTGGACTTCCGCCCCGGTAGCGCCACCAATATCCTGAACCTGTCGAGCCGGGGACGCATACCGGTGGCGCTGTATGGATCGCCCTTCGTGGATGCCGGAGATGTGGACCGGGACTCACTGGCGCTGTCCGGTGTGGCGGCAGAGCACGTCGCTTTCGAAGATGTTGACGGCGACGGCGTTCTGGACCTTATTCTTCATTTCAGAACCCAGGCGCTGGTTTCCAGCCTGGAGGCGGAACACGGCGATCTGCAGGACGGGATGCTCCTCGATGTCGCCCTGGTCGGCTCACGGATGGACGGCAGCAGTTGCCGCGGCACCGACGCCGTCCGGATTCGCAACGGCGAGACCAGGCGGGAACGCGACTCCCGAAGCCGCAACAACCGACGCGGATCACGCTAATCGCCACGGAATCGATACCTGGAGGCTGTTTTATGTACTGAAGCCCTTTTCAGGATCTCCAACCTCGGTCATAATGCCCAGCGTCATAATCTGCCCTGCTGGGCGATCAAAACACCGAGTTAAGGAGTAACCGGAATGGCGAAGAAGAAAGCCACGAAGAAAAAGGCCGCGAAGAAAAAGGCCACCAGGAAGAAAGCCGCTGCCAAGGAAATGCTGCTGGTCGGCAGCAAGACGAAGACCGCCCTCAAAGCGATGGACGTCAACGTCGCAGGCGACGCCCTCGAAGCCCTGAACGAGGTGGTTTACTGGTACATCCACCAGGCCGCCACCCGCGCCCAGGCCAACGGACGCAAGACTGTCCGCGGCCACGATTTCCTCTCGATGTAAATCGACCGGACGGCCCGTTCCCTCCGCAGGGGGCGGGCCGTGCCGCTTCGTCTTCCCCTATCCGGTATTCAAAAGGAGAACCGTCTTGAAATTCTTCAAGATCATCACCGTTACGTCTGTACTCGCACTTGCCATCACCGCTTCTCTCCCGCTGCTGGCTGAAGAGGGAGCCGAAGAGAAAAGCTGGTCCAATACAACCGAACTGTCCCTCGTGAACACCACCGGCAACTCGGAAACTTCCAACTTCGCCATCACCAACAAATACGCCACGGCTATCGGTAAAGGCACATTCAACCTGGACTTCGACGCCCTGCGCACCGAGACGACAACCCGCGTCGTCCAGAACATCGGCGGCGTTCTGGTGGTCGACGAAACCACTGCAGTTTCGGCCGAGGCCTACAAACTGAACGGTCAGTACAACCGGCCGATCACCGAGCGGCTGAACTGGTACGCCCGGGCCGGCTGGTACCGGGACGAGTTCGCCGGTATTGACAACAGCTACGCAGCAGGCGCCGGCATCGGGTACGTCTTCTTCACCGATGACTCCCACACCCTGAAGGGTGAGATCGGCCTGGGTTACGTGCAGGAGAAGTTCATCGACGGCACCGATACCGATTTTGCCGAGCTCCGGGGATTTCTGGCCTACCATCGCGAACTCAGTCCAACATCCAAGCTGTTCAGCGAACTGGAGATCCTGGAGAACCTGGACGAAACCTCCGATGTGCGGGCCAACGGCCTGATCGGTGTTTCCGCCAACCTGTCCAACCGCATCGCCCTGGCGGTGAGCTACGCACTGAAATATGACGCAGAACCGCCGACCCTTACACTGGTCGATGCCGGTTTCCCGGATGTTCTTTTTGAATTCGACGATCTGGACACGACGCTCAAGGCATCCCTCGTAATCAACTTCTGATCCAGTCACAGGAGCAAGCTCATGGAAGCCAACACCGGATTTCAGCTCAGCAACCTGATCGACACCTTGACCCAACTGGTTACCCAGTGGGGCTTGAAGGTGATCGGCGCCCTGGCTCTGCTCATCATAGGAATGTGGGTTGCGAAGGCGATCCGTGCTTCCCTGCGCAAGGCGCTGCGCCGGTCCGAGATGGACCCGACCCTGATCCCGTTCCTGTCCGGCATCGTTTACTACCTCGTCCTGGCGGTTCTCATCACAGCCGTTCTGAGCTTGTTCGGAATCGAGACTACTTCTCTCATCGCCGTCCTCGGCGCCGCCGGATTCGCCGTGGGACTGGCGATGCAGGGAACCCTCTCGAACTTCTCCGCAGGCGTCATGTTGCTGGTTTTCCGGCCGTTCAAGGTGGGTGACTTCATCGATGCAGCCGGCGTTACAGGGAATGTCCACGAGATCGGTATTTTCTCCACGACCCTGAACACCCCTGACAACGTCCGTATCATTGTTCCCAATTCGTCGGTCTACGGCACCACCATCAAGAACTTCACAACCAACGACAATCGTCGCAACGACCTGGTGATCGGGATCAGCTACAAGGACGATATCGGCCTGGCTGCGGACACGATCCTTGCGGTGCTCAGGGCCGACGACCGCGTTCTTCCCGACCCGGCGCCGCTTGTGGCGGTTGCGGCGCTCGCCGACTCGTCGGTGAGCCTGAACGTCCGGCCCTGGTGCAGCAAGGAAGACTACTGGCCGCTCCGCGCGGACCTGAACCGGGAGATCAAGGAAAAGCTGGAGGCTGCAGGCTGCAGCATCCCGTATCCGCAGTCCGATGTTCACATGCACCAGGTGACCTGAGCGAGGCGCGGCCTTGGAAGTACTGCAGCATTTCGTCAGTGACGACACACGCTGCAGCTATCTGCCGGCTCAGACGGCACGTCTCGACCACCTCCTCCTCCTTGACATCACACCGGATGTCCTGGAAAGGTTTCTGGAGCGTGGCTGGAGACGGTTCGGGGCGGTCTATTTCAGACCGGTTTGCCAGGCATGCCACGAATGCGTACCGATCCGCCTTCCGGTAGACCGGTTCGCGCCCTCTCGCAGCCAGGCCCGGGCACGAAACAGCTCCACGCTCCGCCTCGAGATCGGCAAGCCGCAGGTTACCCCCGGAAGGATCGAGCTCTGCAACCGCTGGCAGAGGAGCCAGGGTGCGAGGCGATCCTGGGACAATCAGGAAATGGACGAGCGGCGTTACTTCCTGGAATTCGCCATCCCCCATCCTGCCGCCATGGAGTTCGCCTACTACGATGACGACGGAGATCAGCCACGGCTGGTGGCCGTCGGCCTGGTGGACAGGATGCCCAACGCCGTTTCCGCCGTCTATACGTACTACGATCCCGACTACGCCTCCCGGTCACCGGGAACGCGCTGCATCCTGGATCAGGTGGACTACGCCCGGGATCACGGCCTGTCGTTCGTCTACCTCGGTTATCGGGTTCTGGGCTGCCGGTCGTCTGAATACAAGGCGCGCTTCCGCCCCCACGAGCTTCTGACCGGCAGGCCCGGACCGGAGGACGAGCCGGTCTGGGTCGAAGGAGACTAGCGGTCCATCGGGTACCGCTTCCAGATCTCGAGAGCAGTGGCCAGCGGTTTGATCATCGGGACGGTATAGGTCTGGAACCCGCGCTCCGACAGGTATTCCCTGGAGCGATTGACATAAGCACTGAACCCGCGTGGCGAAATGATCACCGGTTTCTTGAAATGCGGCTTCATCTCGGTCAGCCGTTCGGTGAAGTACTCCGACAGGTACGGCACCTGGAAATAAAGCGCCGCCAGGATGACATCGGTTTCCGTGTCCTCGTCCAGGATCCTGAGCGCTTCCAGCAGCCGGTTGTCGTCGCAATCGCCGAACAGATCCACCGGGTTGGATCCGAGGCGGTCGCCGCCGTTCTCCCGACCCAGCAGACTGACGAGCCGGCTGCGTGTTTCCGGTGCGAAATCGGCGAGGACCATCCCCTCTTCGGTGACCTGATCCGCCAGAAGGATCGCCGCACCGCCGCCGACCCCGACCACAGCTACACGGTTCCCGTGGGCCCTGGGCTGGGTGGTGAGGATGGACACGATGTTGGTCAGGATCTTGGGGTCCTCGGTCAGTTCCTCGATGAGGAAGAAACCGGCCTGCTCGCAACAGGCCTTGAACGCCTCGAAACTTCCGGCCAGGGATGCGGTATGGGACATGGTGGCCGCTGCACCGCCTGATACTCCGCCCTTGATCACGATAACCGGCTTGTCCCGGCTGACCCGGCGCCCGACTTCCAGGAACTGCAAACCGTTCCTCAAGCCTTCGACATAGACCGCGATGATGTTGATCCTGGGGTCGGCTCCCATGGAGGCCAGGATTTCGGGTATCTCCACGCCGCTGGCGTTGCCGCATGAGATCCAGCGCCCAACGGAAAGGTGGTCCCAAGCCAACATTTCCAATAGCTCCAGACCGATCCCGCCGCTCTGGGTGATCACACCCAGCCCACTCGGTTTGCGCACTGCCGCGGTGCGCTGTTCCGGAATGAACATGGTGTTCAGGCCGGAGAAATTGTCAATGACACCCAGTCCGTTGGGCCCTATGTAGACCGTGTCGTGCTTGCGGCTGGTGGCCACCAGTTCGTCTTCAAGATCACTGCGGCCGATCTCGGCGAATCCGTCGCTGACGATCACCGCTCCCCGGCCGCCCTGCTCGCAAAACTGCTCGAACAGTGCCGGCGTCTTTTCGGCGCCGGTGACGAACACCCCGACCTCCGCCGGCTCCGGAAGGTCTTCGAGGCCGGCATAGCACTTCTTTCCGTAAACCGTTTCATAGCGTGGGTTGACCGGGTAAATCTTTGCGATGCGGCTGGAGTTCTTGAAGATGATCCCGCCTACGGTCCCGGGCTTGGAGGCGCCCAGCACCGCTACGGATTTCGGATTGAACACCGACTCCAGGCTCTTCATCCGGGCCGGGGAGAGATCGGTGTAGCGCGGATGGCTCACCGGCTCCCCCTCGATCAGCCGGGCATCCACGATGGCAAAACCGGATTCGTAGACCAGCACCGGGTTGAGATCCAGTTCGTGGATCGCCGGGTGATCATCCATGAACCGGGACACACGGATGGTCAGATCAATGGCCGCATCACGGTCGAGAGCCGGCCCACGGAAGCCGTCCAGGATCCGGCCGGCCATGGTCCGGGAGAGCATCCGCTCAACGTCCCCTCGCTCCAGGGCCCCGACACCGGGGGCCACGTCCCGAAACAGCTCCACGAACCGCCCACCGTGGCCGATCATCGTTACCGGCCCGAAACACGGGTCCTGCTTGGCGCCGATAAGCAGTTCGAATCCAGGCTCCGCCATCTTCTGGACCAGGATGCCGTCCAGATCTTCCACACCGGCCATGCGGGCGTTCTCGATGAGAGCATCGTAGGAGGAACGCAGCTGGTCCTCATCCTTGATGTTCAGAAACACGACACCGACGTCGGTCTTGTGGATGATTCGGGGCGTCACTGCCTTGATGACTACCGGATATCCGAGTTCGGCGGCCTCGTTCAGTACTGCGTCGAGGCCCGAGACCCGCCGCCCCAGAACCGGGATCCCCACCGTTTCAAGCAGCGCTCTGGATTCGTTGAAACCGAGTTGGCGGCTGGCCATGATCCGACCCTCCTGCCGGCGGGTGCTCGCCGGAACGGTATTGTAGCGGCTCAGGCCGAATAAATCCCTTGAAAACTAGCCTTTTCAGGTCTGTTGGCGCTGCAGCAGACCGGTTGCCTCAGGTCATTTCCGGCCCCTTTACAGGGTTTTCCCGATGGTCGCCTGCTTCCTTTCCTCTTATATGGAGTTCTCACCATGGGGAGGCCGAATGCACCTCTTGAGGTGTCTGAAGATTCTTACGCTGGCGGCAGGTTTGGCCGTGACCGGCCCCTTGCTGGCCGGCTCCATCGCCCCTGCCCTCCAGCAGGCGGTGGACCAGGCGGCAGTGGACGAACTCCTGCCGGTGGTGATCCTCATGGAACAGTTCCCCCGGCAAAGCGAGTTGCTGAGCCAGGCCCGGACCGTTCACGGAAGCCGGATCCTCGACCCTGACAACCTGGCTGGATGTGGATGCCACGGTTGCCTCCGACCCGTATTACTACCAGGTTGTTGCCGAGAATGGAGGGGGGACCGAGTAACCGCCTACCGTTCGCCGATTGACCGGCCCGGAGACGACCGGATAGACTTCCGCCATGTTGCGGGAATCGGTATTTTCCCTCAAGCCCAGGGGGATCGGTGAACTGCTGGACCTGACGTTCAGGATCTACCGGCACCGCTTTGCCCTTTTTGCGTCGGTGGGCGTCCTGATCGCTACCCTGAACACTGCAGCCAGCGTGATCATGCAGCTGGTGATCTACTCCGGCGACGCCACCCTCGATCCAAACATCGATCCTGTACGGTTCATGATCGCCTTCTACAGCGTTCTCCCGGTTTTTCTCGCCGTATACCTGCTGATTTACTCTACCGGGGCGGTGATCATGTTCTCCGTGGTTCGAGGCGTCATCACCGGCAGCGAGATCCCGTGGAGAGAGGCGCTGGCCGGCGGCTGGAAACGGATCCCCTCCATGCTGTTCACGGCTATCCTCAGCTGGATCGCCATCGCGTTCGGATGCGTGTTCTGCCTGCTTCCCGGCCTGGCCGTTGCCATCCTGTTTGCCCTGGCCGTGCCGGTGGCGTTTCTCGAGCATCGCTCACCATTTTCCGCCCTGGGCCGCAGCGTGGAACTGATCCGCAAGCGGGGGCCACAAGGGATGGGATCCGGCAACAATGCGGTGCGGGTCGTAGTCATCGGTCTGGTCACCCTGGTGGTCTGGTACGCCCTGAACGTGTTCGCCAGCATCCCGCAGGCTGCGGCCATGTACATCGGCATGTCCAGCCGTGGCATGGAGATGACCCCGATCGGCCCTTCCCCGCTACCGATGGCCTGGATGCTGCCGTTGTACTTCGTCGGCGCCATCGTTCAGGGCCTGTTCATCGGGATCACCCTGATCCCCTGGGCGGTTCTCTATTTCGACATCCGGGTCCGCCACGAAGGTCTGGACATGGAGGAGAAGATTCACCACCTCGGGAACCAGGCTCAAGGCGGCGAAGGAGTATGAGGAAGGCGCCTTTCGCCGTCCTGATGGTCTTTGCGGTACTGACCGTCGGCGTGGCGGGCGCAGCCCCTGGTGATGACGACAGCTGGACTCCCCCGTCGGACGCCAGGGAGCGTGTGGAGCGGATCCTGAAAGATCCGGTCTTCCAGCTGGAAGAGCCGACACCGGGTCCGGCCGAGAAAATGATGGCGTCGGTCCGGGAATTCCTGTTCAGGGTGTTCAGCAGGATCAGTGCCGCCATCGCACTGAACTCCTTCCTGCTGACTGTCATTCTTTGGGCGGTTATCGCGGCTGCACTGTTGGGAGCAGGCTGGCTGATTGTTCGGTTGACACGGGACCGCAGTGCAATTCCGGGGTCGGGCTTGCCCACGATCCGTAGAAGCAGCCGGCCAACGGACCGGGAGCGGTCTCCCGAGGACCTGCTGGCCGAGGCAAGAGCCGCTTTCAGGGCGGGCCGGGCCCGGGATGTCCTGCGACTTTCTCTTGTCGCCTCGATTCGGGCGTTGCGAGCCGCCGGATACCTGCCCGGGAATCGCTCCATGACCGATCTCGAGGGAGCGCGAGCACTTGAGGCAACCGGTCCCACGGATCTACGGGCCCCATTCAGGGCCCTGGTGGTGAGCCATGACCGGCTTGTCTACGCCGGCCTTAAGCCCGATTCCGGTGAACTGGACCAGGCTCTCGATCTCGCCGGCAGGATTGTCCAGGGTGAGCCAGGGGCCGGGGCGGCCCGGTGAAGCGCCGCGCCCTCATCCTGGCCGGTGGACTGTTTCTGGTCCTTACGGTTCTGGCCATACTGGGACAGACTGCGGGGACCGGCATCAGGACACGGTACCCCAGCAGCCTGGCCGGTGAGGCGGAAGGCGCCCTGGCCTTCCGGCGCCTGCTCCTGGAGCTGGATCTGCCGGTCCGAACCCTTGGCACCGGCTGGGACGGGACCGACCTGGATGGTCCGGGTCTGCTTATCGTTGCCACACCGTTGCAGCGGGGCGTAAGAGCCGAGGAAATATCCGGATTGTCCCGGTGGATCCAAAGCGGCGGTTCTCTCCTGGTTGTGGAGGACGCAACCGCCCTGGAACGATCCCCGGAGCTGGAAACCTTCCTGGATGATGCAGGGCTTGCAAGCATGGTGCCGGTCACCGACATCAACCCGGCCACACTGAAACCGTACCGGCCGAACCGCTTCCCCTCGTCAGGTGGCGACGGCCTTCCGGCCGGCCTCCGGATACGCAGGCTGCAGCTCAACCGGGCCGCCGGCATCGAGGCCGATGGTTCGGCCCGAACACTTCTGGTTGCCGATAACGGATCCACGACGGCGGCGGCAATCGACTATGGCGATGGGATCATCGCACTGGTTCTCGGCCCGCTCCTGGCGAACGATCAGCTCCTGGAGGGCGATACGTTGAATCTTGCGCTCTGGCTGGTGGACGACCTTCGGGGGGACGGAGACGTATGGTTCGATGAGTACCACCACGGCCACGGAGGATTGCTGGCGACACTGGGGAACCTCAATCGTACTGCCCTCGGCTGGGCGGCTCTGCAGGCGGCCCTGGCTGCACTGCTGTACGCCTTCACCCGGGGCATCCGCTTCGGGCCTCCCCGCCCGATGGCTGACCCGCCGCGCAGGTCCAACCTTGAGTTCGTCCATTCAATGGCTTCCATGTACCGCAGGGCTTCTGCAGGCAAATACGCTCTGAGAATGATACTGGCCAGGCTACGGCGGGAAACCGGTTGGCTCACGGGAAGCCCGGACAAGGCGACCGCCGACGAAATGGCCGCCGCCCTTTCGAAACGGTACCGCCTGGCCCCGGGCTCAACCACCACCACGGTGCGGACTGCGGAGCATGCGGCGGAACAGAACCGGTTGTCCAACCGGGAGCTACTGACCCTGGCCTCTGAACTGGCCCTTCTGCAACAGGAGATCACAGGTGAACATCGAGAAAGTGACTGAACTTGCCGCCGGGCTCAGAACTGCGTTGGGTGAGGTCGTCCGGGGGCAGGCCGGACCTATCCACGAGTTGGTGGTGGCGCTGCTGGCGGGAGGACACGTTCTCGTAGAGGGCCCTCCCGGGATCGGCAAGACGCTGATGGTGCGGGCGGTTGCAGGATTGCTGGAGTCCAGCTACAAACGGGTTCAGTTCACACCGGATCTTATGCCGGCGGATATCACCGGGACCTCGGTGTTCCGCCCCCAGACCGGCGTCTTCGAGTTCGTCCCCGGGCCACTATTCACCGAGATCCTGCTGGCGGACGAGATCAACCGCACACCACCCAAGACCCAGGCGGCGCTGCTGGAAGCGATGCAGGAGCAACAGGTCACTCTGGACGGCGTCAGCCATCCCCTGCCTCCGTTCTTCTTTGTGGCCGCCACCCAGAACCCGCTGGAGTACGAAGGAACCTACCCTCTGCCTGAAGCCCAGCTGGATCGGTTTTTCATGAAGATCCGCATCGGGTACCCGGAACGCGACCAGGAACGGGAGATCCTGGAATGTCACACCGGCACCCTGAACCTGGTCCCGCCTGCAATTCGAACCCTGGAGCCGGTGGCGACCACATCCGAGCTGCTGGCCCTGCGAGAAGTGATCGCCACAACCTACGTGGAACGCTCCGTTCTGGATTACATCCTGAACCTGGTGCAGGCCAGCCGTGACCACCGCCGGGTCTCGGTCGGCGCCAGCAGCCGGGCCGCGGTCATCCTCATGTTCGCAGCCAAGGCTGTAGCCGCCTGCGACGGCCGTGAGTTCGTGCGGCCCGACGACGTCAAGGAAGTTGCGCCTGCAGTGCTCCGTCACAGGCTGCTGCTTCGACCGGAAGCGGAAGTGGAGGGCATCGACTCGGACCAGGTCGTCCTGGACCTGCTGGGGTCGGTGGAGCTGCCTCGGACCACGGATGGAGAGCCGGATCGGTGATCCCTACGCCCCGGTTCGCATGGCTGGTCGCATTGGGGGTTCCTGCACTCCTTTTCGGAATCCTCCAGCCGGCATGGTTACCCTGGGTCCTGGTCCTGGATCTGCTCCTGGTCGTGGCTGCCGCCTGGGATGCCCTGGCCGCCCTGCCTGCCTCGCGACTGCGGGTCCGGCGCACCGTACCGCCACGGTGGGTTCAGGGACGGCCGGAGTCTGTCCGTATAGCCATCGACAACGAGGGCGCCGGCACGGGGAGGCTTCTCGTCCGCGACCTGCCGCCACCCGCCTTTCATGCGCCGATGCACAGGCTGGACACCGTCCTTGCTCCCGGCATGACCGTTGAAATGAGCTACGAAGCAACACCGGCCGAACGGGGCGAGCACCATTTCGGCAATATGGCCGTCCGTTCAATGGGTCCTCTGGGGCTGGTGGCCCGCCAGACTGTCCTTCCGACGGAGGAGGCGGTCCGGGTCTACCCGGACCTGATCGCCATGGGGAACCAGGAGACGATCCTGGGCGCTGCCGTCTCACGCCAGCTGGGAAGGCGCCAGGACAGGATGCGGGGTGAAGGTCGGGAGTTCCATCAGTTGCGGGACTACGTGCCGGGAGATGACATCCGATCCCTGGATTGGAAAAAATTCGCCCACCGCGGCCGGTTGACTGTCCGGGAATACAGAGCGGAAAAAAACCAGAGAATCCTGATGCTGGTGGACGGCGGCCGCATGATGACCACCCGGATCGCCGGCAGGCTACGATTCGACTGGGCCGTACAGGCTGCAGGCCGGCTGGCCCGCTCGGCCCTTTCCATGGGCGATCAGGTCGGCGTGACGGTTTTCGCCCGGTCGATCAAGGCCACCCTTCCGCTGGCACGTACACGTGGCCAGCTGGGCCGGCTGTCGGACATGCTGTCAGAAGTAACACCCGATCTGTCCGAACCCGATCTGGGAGCGGCCCTCGGCCATGTTCTCAAACGGAACCCCCGGCGCACCCTCGTGGTCCTGTTTACCGAGCTGGCCGACCCGCGGGCAGCCGAAAACGCCGTGAAGTACATCGGCTCCCTGAGTCGCAGGCACCTGGGACTGGTGGTTACGCTGACCGACACTGACCTCGAGAATGAGCGGAACAGGCCGGTCCGGGAGATCGACGACGTCTATCGCCGTGTGGCTGCAGACGAACTCTGGACCGAGTTTCGAACCACGACCAGAACGCTGCGAGCCCGAGGCGCCCATGTCGTTGCGGCCCGGGCGGACGCCCTTGCGGGAGAAACGGTCCAGCGCTACCTGGAGATCAAGCAGCGGGGTCTTCTTTGACCGGACCGGGCCGGACTCCCAGAAGCCAGGCCCACATGAACAGACCGAGAGCGATCCCAAGTCCGATCCGCACCGCCGGCGGGATATTGGGGGACGGTGAGATGAACCCTTCCACCAGAGCGGCCACAAGCAGCGCGGGGATCGCCCCTGCGGTGATCATGAGCCCCTCCCGGGCTCCATGCCGCAAGCCGCGGGAACGGGTCTGGTCGCCGGGATGCAGCCAACCGTCGAAAGTGGTCAGGCCGCCTGCGCCGGCCAGAAGGATCGCGGAGACCTCGATTATCCCGTGAGGGATGACGAAGGCAAGGAACCGGCCCAGGATGCCGTATTGACCACAGAGAACAAAAACGATTCCGAGGATGTTGCCGTTCAGGAACAGCAGCCAGGCCGGAATAACACCGGTCACGCCGAAAGCGAAGGTGTTCAGTGCGACGGAGATGTTGTTGGTGACGTAACCGGCGGACGAAACCGACCGCGGCATCAGCCCGAACATGTTGGGGTGCAGGTAATCCCCGCTCCGGATACCCTCGACGAACTTCGACCCGAGCACCATGTTGGCTATCGACTCGTCCAGGACCGCCCCGACGGCGCCCAGAATCACCCCGCACAGGAACAGCCCGGTGGACACGGCCAAAGCACCGCGGTGGCGCTGTACAGCCGCCGGGATGGATCGCCATAACCCGGTCAGGATTGCCCGTGCCCCGCGTCTGGGCGCACGGTAAACCATGTTGTGGGATCTCAGGGCCAGGTCGTTGAGGTACCCGACCAGCCTGGACTCGCCGTGGAAGGTCCTGGCCGTAGCCAGGTCGGCGGACACCTTGCGATGCAGCAGTCCGAGTTCCTTGAGGTTCGCCGGCTCAAGAGATGACAGTCCCCGGGACCTGGCCTGGGCCATGAGAGCTTCCAGACGTTCCCATGCCGGCCGGTTCCTGACAACCGTCTCCCGAAGATCCATTACGTCTCTCCCCGGTAGAAGGCATCGACCCTCTGCAGAAACGCCTCGGGCCTGATCCCCCGCCACTCTTCTCTCATCGCGCCTCTGGCTTCCAGCCGCTTGCGGATCAGGCTTGCCAGCTCTGCCTGGATCCTCGCCCCCGACCCGGGATCGATCCCAGGAGAGCGTTCAAGGAACTCCCGGATCAGTTCGTACTCCTCGGTGCTGAGGTCCAGTCCACCAGCGCTGTAGGTCTTCGTGTCCCTTGTCACGCCGAGTCCGGCCAACTGATCCATTCCCGGCCTGCCCTCCCGAACCACCACCGTGCCGGCGGCCAGGTCACCGATACGCTGGCTGCGCCTGGTGCCGATCATGACCGGAAGCCCGATCGGTATCCAGAACAGGAACAGGTCGATCAAAACCCTGAGGAAATTTCGGATCAGGGCCTCGGGCCATCCGATCGGATAGCCGCCAACCTTGCGGACCCTGAGACCGAGCAGTCTCTTCCCCGGAGTTTGCCCATCCCACGCCATTTCGAACAGCACGAAATAGAACCACCACAGCACGAACAGGACGATCATGACGAGAACCACGGCAAACGTACCGGTGGCCGGCGATGTGGATGCAAAGATCAAGACCGAAATAACCGTCACCGCCACCAGCAGGAGCCAGTCGATGAGGAACGCCAGGGTACGGGATCCGACGCCGGCCAGGTCGACAGTCAGGTCGACCCGCTCAGGGGTTTCCAGCCGGTCCATTCCGTGGCGCGTGTCGGACATGACGGCATTCTACATGAAGCAGAGCTGCCGACGGTTCAATTGGCCGCCGATAGAGACGCGGCTACGATCGCCTGCCGGGGCGGGCCTGAGTGGGTGGCGCTGGCGGTGTCGGTGCCGTCCGCCGTGGCCGGATGGTCGGCGGCCGAACTGGTACTGGACGCCAGACTCTGGTCCAGTCGTTCCTGCCAGCCGTTGCCCCAGGCGTAGACTCCGGTATTGCCGCTGATCACGGCCGATACGGCATAACCGCCGGTTGTCACGTTCACCGTGGTCGTCAGCGGATTCGGCGTGGCCGTATCGGTCGAATTGACCGCACTGTCCAGCACCGGCGATGCCTGGTCAACGTTGGCGTAGGTTACCGCCCCGTAATGCTCGTCCGCCGGCGGTACACCACCGCCGTACGCCACCGAGAATGTACTGCCGGTTGCGGCGGAGATCCCCGCCTCGTTCAGGTACCACAGCTCCACCCGGCCGAATAACGTCGTCCCGGCGGCGACGCCGTTGATCCGGGTCAGGCTCTGACCGCCATAGCTGACCGAGTTCACCAGGATGTCGGTCCCGTTCTCGTAGCCGACCATGAATACCAGCAACCTGTCACTACCTGCGCCGACCGTGTGGGTCAGCCCGGTGGTCCAGTTGCTCACGATGGATATCGGCACCGAATCGCACGCATCACCTATGCCGTCCTGGTCGGTGTCTACCTGTCCGGGATTGGAGACCGTGGGGCAGTTGTCGCAGGCATCCCCCGCCCCGTCCAGATCGGTATCGAGCTGGGACGGGTTGGTGGTTAACGGGCAGTTGTCGGTTGTGTCCAGAACGCCATCGCCATCGTCGTCGGGGTCGCAGACATCGCCGGCGCCGTCCAGGTCGGTGTCCAGCTGGGAAGCGTTGGCATCCAGCGGACAGTTGTCCACACCATCATCTACGCCGTCACCGTCGTCGTCGGCATCACAGACATCGCCGGC
>JACXWD010000002.1 GCA_014764515.1 Candidatus Polarisedimenticola svalbardensis
AACATGTGGGCCGTCATGGCGTGGCTCGTCGTGCTCTGGGCAGCCACCAGGGTGGCGCTAGAAATGATTCCCTGGTCCCCATGGACCAACCTGCTGGTCTCCATGGTGATCTCGCTGGGCCCGGCTGTATTTATCGGGATGAAAGCCAACGGCTGGTACAGGAAGCACCTGGAAAAACAGGGGTTCAGGTTCCAAACTTCCGGTGACGAGTCTACGGTGGAAAAATTTATCATCGACCAGTACGCCGAAGCCGAGGAATGAGGCCCGTGAGGGGGGCCGGCCTTTCTGATTAACCCAGCTTCTCTTCCACGCTCTTGACCTTGTCGTCCATGGTCTGGTCCCGGTCGGTCCGGGTTCCCATCCGCATGGTCGATGAGATCCTCGGGGCGCCCATCTCGTGGACCGTTTCGTGGCAGCGTTTGACGGCGGCCATGACCGTGTCCCATTCCCCTTCGATGTTGGTGCCGTAGGAGTGCATCTTGTAAGAGAGGCCCGAGTCTTCGAAGATCTTCTGGCAGGCTGCCACGTACTTCGAGACGGATACGCCGACCCCTACCGGGACGACGCACAGATCGATGATCACTTGCATGGTGTGTTCCTCGTGGTCTACCAGTTGGCGAGATCGACCATCGCCTGCCGGATGTCTTCCACCTGGGGCAGGATGTAGTCTTCCAGTTCGGGAGCGTAGCCGACGAAGGTGTCGGTGGCCGCCAGGCGGCGGACAGGACCGTCCAGCTCTTCGTAATGACGCTGGGATATCTCCGCCGCCAGTTCGGCGCCGTATCCCCAGGATCTGGAGTCTTCGTAGAGGACCAGGACCTTGCTTGTTTTCCGGATGGAGGTCGCGATGCCGTCCCAGTCCACAGGGGAGAGGGAACGTAGGTCGAGGATTTCCGCCGAGATGCCCTCTTCCTCTGCCTTACGGGCGGCCTGGAGGGCTCTGTTGACCGTTGCGCCGTAGGTCACGATGGTGACGTCGGTCCCTTCCCTTGCCACGTTCAGTTTTCCGAACGGGATCATGTAGTCCGGTCCCGGGTACTGGCCCTTGTTGTAGGTCTGGCGGTAAAGGTGCTTGTGCTCGAAGAACAGCACCGGGTCGTCGCAGCGGATGGCGGTTCGCAGAAGTCCGTTGGCGTCCATGGCGTTGGACGGGCAGATCACCCGCAGTCCCGGGTTGGCTGCGAACAGCGCGGCGCCGGACTGGCTGTGGTACAGGGCGCCGCCGCGGATGTAGCCGCCGTAGGCGACGCGGATCACCACCGGGGCCTTGAAGTCGTTGTTGGATCTCCAGCGCAGCGTGGCCAGTTCGTTGCGGATCTGGTGGTAGGCCGGCCAGATGTAATCGAAGAACTGGATCTCGGTTACCGGCTTGTAGCCCCGGACCGCAAGGCCGATCGCTCGTCCGACGATGTTCGCTTCGGCCAGGGGAGAGTTGAATACCCGGTTCTGGCCGAACTCTTTCTGAAGTCCCCACGTGACCTTGAACACGCCGCCCTTGCCTTTGAGGTTCTCCCGGGCTTCTTCCCTGGTGGCGTCCGCCACGTCTTGGCCGAAGATCAGGATGGACGGATCCCGTCGCATCTCGTCCCGCATGCACTTGTTGATCAGGTCGACCATGGTGGTCGGGTTGCCTTCAAGCTTCGGTTCGGTGGCGAAGGCGCCGGACGTCGGGTCGATGTCCGGGGAGTAGACGTAGTTCAGGGCCGATTCCGGTTCCGGACGCGGACCCTCCATGGCCCGGTCACAGGCTTCGTTGATCTCTTCGTCCACCTGGGTCGCAAGGACGTCCAGGACTTCCTGGTCCACGATCCCTTCCCGGACCAGCATGGCCGGGAAGGTCACCAGCGGGTCGCGCTTCGCTTCCGCTTTCCGCTCCTTTTCGGTCTTGTACATGACCTCGTTGTCGGACAGGGAATGGCTGTACGGACGGATGACGTGGGCGTGGACCAGGGCCGGGCCTTTCCGGGTGCGGCAATGGTCGGCGGCGGCAGTCAGCGCATCGATACAGGCCAGCGGATCGCAGCCGTCCACTTCCCGGATCAGCAGGTCCGGGAAGGAGGCGGTCAGCTTGCTGATGCTCCCCCCGGCAGTGTTCACCTCCACCGGTGTGGAAATGGCGTAGCCGTTGTCTTCCACCACGAAGATCACCGGCAGCTTCAGGTTGCTGGCGCTGTTCAGCGCTTCCCAGAACTCGCCCTGGCTGGTAGTGCCGTCGCCGGTGGTCACCAGTGCGATCTCGTCGTTTTCGAAGGTGATCGGCGGCGTGTCGTACCTCTCGGCGCGGACGCCGGCCTCCGCCGAGCCGACCGCCTGGAGGAACTGGGTTCCGGTAGGCGACGATGTGCTGACGATATGGAGACGGCTGGAGCTGAAGTGGGACGGCATCTGCCGTCCGCCGCTCTGGGGGTCGTCGGCGTTGCCGAACGCCTGCTGGAACATTTCGTACGGGGTCATCCCCAGGCTCAGGGAGGTGGCCCGGTCCCGGTAGTAGAAGAAGAACCAGTCTTTTTCGGCACTCAGCACCGAGCCTACCGCGGCTCCGATCGCCTCGTGTCCGACGCCGTTGATCTGGAAAAAGATCTTGTTCTGGCGCTTGAGCTGGATTTCCTTGTCGTCGATCCGGCGGGACAGCAGCATGGTGCGGTATATGGATAAAAGTGCTGTCCGGTCCAGTCCTCGAACGGTTTTCGTTTTGGTTTTCGGTGGCACGCTTGGGTCCTCTTACAGATCCAGCCATGTAAAAGTGTTGGAATAGCCGGATTATTGGGTTTTTGTACGTCCTTCGCGAGACCCCGCCTCAGCAGGATCGTCCCCATTATAGGGCATGGCGGGCCGATCGTCGGCTTTCCTCTTCTGGATTTCCGGTTTGAGGACCAGAAGGACCGCTTCTTCCGAGGCATATTTCTGCACAGGGAGCACGATCCGGCCGTCTGGAAGAGTCGCCGGGTGGGAGACGATTTCGTCTTCGATCAGCGGCGCGTCGCCCTGGCCCAGCTGGAACCGGGCCACGGTTTGGCCGTCGAACGGGTCCAGCACCCGGATGGAACGGCCCGGATGGGGAACCACCAGGACCAGGTCGTATTTGAGGGCGCCCAGCCCGCCGTGCCAGTGCACCAGGGGGAACTGGATGCGGTGGCCCAGGTCCTGATACCACTGGCGGTGACCGTTCCTCGCCTTCAGGGAGTAGACCCGGTTGTCGCTGCAGCCGAACAGGATCGATTTGCCCACCAGGAGCGGCGGGGCCGGGGTGCTTCCCGGAGTTCGGAGGGACCAGCGTCGCTTCCAGACCGAAGACCGGAGCGAGGCCCGTTTCTGGGCCATGATCCGTCCCTCAGGCTCGGTACGGAAGCGGCGGCGTTTCTTTTTGCCGGTCAGGATCCAGCCGCCGTCGTCTGACCGGACCGGCGGCTCGGCCTCCACCCGGGTCACCCGGGATCCCTCCTCCTCTCCAAGGTCCACCAGAACGTAGCCGCCGATTACCGGGACCTGCACCGTGTCGCCGTCAACGGTCAGTGCGCCGCCGGCCAGAGGGCCGGGAATCGGGATCTCGAGAGCTGTTTCAAGGGTCAGCGGCGGGGGAGCCGGTGTCTTCCGTATCGGCTTCAGGGTAGGGAAGGAGGCAGGATCCAGGGTGGCGCTGCCGTAACCCTGGCCTCTGGCCGCAGCGGCAGACAGGACCAGAAGGCCTATCGCCAGCAGCATGATTCGGCCTCTTGTTCCTGTTCCCACGGCGCAAATGGTATCACGCCGATCGGCGCAACCGCTTGCCGGTCAGAGGCTTATATGCTAAAAGTCCAACCCCGCCGCGGGTTGTAACCACTCTTCCTGGAGTCGTCGGATGAAGGCAAAATACGCCGCCCTCAGGGGCACCCGGGACCTGCTTCCCGAGGAGATCGGACACTGGCTCTATCTTGAGCAGGCGGTTCGGGATGTCTTCGGTCGTTACCGGTTTCATGAGATCCGCACACCGGTTCTGGAAGCGACCGAACTGTTCGCCCGCAGTGTGGGGGAGAGCACCGACATCGTGCACAAGGAGATGTACACGATTCAGCGGGGAGACGAGTCGATAAGCCTGCGGCCGGAGAACACCGCATCGGTGGTCCGGGCGTTTGTGCAGCACAACCTGCATCGCTCCATCGCAGACGGTTTCCCTGCCCGGTACTACTACATCGGGCCGATGTTCCGTTACGAGAGACCCCAGAAAGGAAGGCAACGCCAGTTCCACCAGATCGGCGCCGAAGTGCTGGGATCCGCCGATCCGCTGTGTGACGCCGAGACGCTGGAAATGCTCTGTCGCTTCCTGGACGAGTTGGGGATCGGCGACCGGGAACTGGTGCTCAACAGCCTGGGGGATCCGGACTGCCGCAGCCGCTACCGGGCGGCGCTGGTTGATTGGCTGGAACCGCGGCGGGAACAGTTGTGTGAAGACTGCCGCCGCAAGAGCGCCGACAACCCGTTGCGGGTGTTCGACTGCAAGGTCAAGGAAGATCAGGCGCTGCTGATCGATGCGCCTGAAATCGCTTCCTTCCTGGGAGACGAGGCGGCCGAACATTTTTCCGCAGTGCGTGCTCTCCTGGATCGATACGGCATCGCCTATCGTGTGGACCCTCGCATGGTTCGAGGGCTGGACTACTACCAGCGCACCGTGTTCGAGGTTGTCTCCACCGGGCTCGGCTCCCAGAACGCAATCCTGGGAGGCGGCCGTTACGATGGGCTGGTCCGGGAACTGGGCGGCCCGGAGGTCCCCGGTTTCGGCTTCGCCATCGGGATGGAGCGACTGGTCTCGCTGATGCCGGAAGACCGGGTTGTAGCCGGTGCGGCCGACCTGGTGATGATCTGCCTGGGGCAGGAAGGGCTGGATGGCGGCGTGGACCTGGCCCGCCGGCTGCGGGCCGCCGGCCTGAACGTCGCCATGCCGGTAGCGGTCAGGCCGATGGGCGCCCAGATGAAACGGGCCGGCCGGACCGGGGCGGCCTTCGCACTGTTTGTCGGCGCCGACGAACTGGAAGCAGGCCGTTTCGGCCTCAAAAATCTTGAAACCGGAGAGCAGGTAACCGTGGATGAACGGGAACTTCTGATCCGGCTTGGAGTCAATACGTGAACAGCAGTGCAACGCCACAGTTACTCCACCGTACGGCGCGATGCGGCGAGCTGACCCCCGCCGACGCCGAGGCGAGACGGGAAGTCATTCTAACCGGGTGGGTCCACCATCGACGGGATCTGGGTCAGCTGATCTTCGTGGAGATCCGTGACTTCTCCGGCACGGTGCAGGCGGTGTTCGATCCGTCCCATGCGCTGGAAGCCCACGCCCTGGCGGAGACCCTGCGTTCCGAGTTCGTGGTCGGTTTGAAAGGCAGGGTAGTGCAACGGGAATCGGTGAACCCGAAACATCCAACCGGTTCCATCGAGATCCGCGTGGACCTGCTGGAGATCCTGAACCCGGCGGGGCAGCTGCCGTTCCTGATCGATGAGGATGTGGAGAGCAACGAGGAGCTGCGGCTGCGTTACCGTTACCTGGATCTGCGCCGTCCCCGTCTCCAGCAGGTGCTGCGGACCCGGCACCGGCTGTCCGCCGCCACCCGCAAGGCGATGGACGATCTCGGGTTCAACGAGATTGAAACCCCGATCCTGACCAAGTCGACTCCGGAAGGGGCCCGGGACTACCTGGTGCCCAGCAGGATCCAGGAAGGCGGATTCTACGCCCTGCCCCAGTCACCCCAGCTGTTCAAGCAGCTGCTGATGGTGGCCGGCTTCGAGAAGTATTACCAGTTCGCCCGCTGTTTCCGGGATGAAGACCTCAGGGCCGACCGCCAGCCCGAGTTCACCCAGATCGATGTGGAGATGTCGTTCGCAACGCCGGAAGATGTCTACGAGGTAGTGGAGTCGATAGTAGCCGGCATGTTCCGGGAGATCGGCGTCACCATCGAACTGCCGCTTCCCCGCATGGCGTACGCCGAGTCCATGGATCGGTTCGGTGTAGACCGTCCCGATACCCGCTTCGGTCTGGAACTGAAAGACCTGGGAGCGGCGGCGGAGGGCACCGGCTTCCGGGTGTTCGACGGCGCTCTCGAGAAAGATGATGGAACGGTTCGGGGCATCGCCGTCCCTGGGGCCGGGGATGCATCCCGCAAGGTGCTGGACCGCTGGACCGACTGGGCCAAATCCGCAGGAGCAGGCGGCCTGGTCTGGATCAAGATCGCCGATGACGGCAAGATCTCTTCGCCGGCGCTGAAGGTGCTGGGGGAGGACGGTTGCCGTGCTGCCGCCGCGGCTGCAGGCGCCGGGAACGGCGATGCGGCGCTGGTAGTGGCGGACAGCAGGTCGGTATGCAACCGGGTGCTGGGCGTACTCCGGCTCAAGGTGGCGGAGGAACGGGAACTGATCCCGGAAGGGAAATGGAACCTGCTCTGGATCGAGAAGTTCCCGCTGTTCGAGTGGGACGAAAAAGACCAGCGCTGGTACTCCATGCACCACCCGTTCACCGCGCCCCGGGGAGAGGACCTCCCGAAGCTTGCCGACAGCCCGGGAGAGGTGCTGTCCGACGCGTACGACATCGTGCTGAACGGTACGGAGATCGGCGGCGGCAGCATCAGGATCCACAACCAGGAGATCCAGTCCCAGGTATTCGATGCGTTGAGCATCTCCAAGGAGGAGGCCGACTCCAAGTTCGGGTTCCTGCTGCGGGCCCTGGCTTCAGGCGCCCCTCCCCACGGCGGCATCGCCCTGGGGTTCGACCGCATCTGCGCCATGCTCACCGGCTCCGAATCGATCCGGGATGTGATCGCTTTCCCCAAGACGACCCGGGCCGCCTGCCTGATGACCGGTTCGCCGTCGAAGGTCGATTCGGCCCAGCTCCGGGAACTGCACATCGATCTGGCCCCCGGGACGAAGGAATAGGTTGAAATTGCGGTCGATTGACCCCAGGATCGGCGTTATGTTAGCGTTCCGACCATGAAGACGATCACCCTCGACGGGCAGGCGCTCGAGGCGGTAGCAGGTCATTACGACGAGGCACTCCGCCTGATCGAGGAACGGTTTGACGTCAGGATCTCAGCCCGGGGCAACGAGATCACCCTGCAAGGTGAAGGTGACGAGGCCGGTGACCGGGAGATCCGGGTCCAGGATCTGCTGGAACAGCTGTCCGATCTCCAGTCCAGGGGCATCCCCCTGGGGAGGGAAGAGATCAGGACCGCCATCGGCCTGATGGAGCGTTCCGGCCCGGTCCGCCTGGCCGATCATTTCATACAGGGAGCGATCCGCACCTCGACCCGCAAGGCGATCGTGCCGAAGAGCCGCAACCAGCGCACCTACCTTGAAGGGATGCTGAACCACGACCTGGTGCTGGCCATCGGGCCGGCAGGCACCGGCAAGACGTTCCTGGCCATGGCCATGGCGGTCTCCCTCCTGAATCAGAAGCGTGTGGACCGCATCATCCTGGCACGGCCGGCAGTGGAGGCCGGGGAGCGGCTCGGGTTCCTGCCTGGAGACATCGCCGCCAAGGTCGACCCGTACCTGAGACCGCTGTACGACGCCCTGTACGTCATGCTGGAGCAGGATCATGCCGACCGGCTCCTGGAACGGGGGACCATTGAAATCGCCCCCCTGGCGTTCATGCGCGGCCGCACCCTGCACCGCTCCTTCGTCATCCTGGACGAAGCCCAGAACTCCACCTCGGCCCAGATGAAAATGTTCCTGACCCGCATTGGCATGGAAACCAAGGCGGTGGTCACCGGGGACATCACCCAGATCGACCTCCCCAGCGAGACCGTTTCCGGACTGGTGGAAGCCGGCAAGATATTGAAAGACGTTCCGGAAATCTGCATCAGCGAGTTCGACGAAAATGACGTGGTGCGCCACCCTCTGGTCCGGAGCATCATCCAGGCTTACGACCGTTACGAGGAGGAAAGCTGATGGCTGAACCGACCGGTTCCGGCAAGAAATCGGCCCGATCTTCCTTTGGTCGCAAACTCAATTTCACCGCCAGGGTCCGGAGGCATGTCCGTCAGTGGGGCGACCGGGTACTGGGCGTCGACGTCGGCTGGTCCCTGGCGCTGGTGGTCACTCTCATGGCGCTGCTGGGAACCCAGCATTGCGGAGGTCCGGTACTGTTCCAGGCCGGCGATATCGTTTCCGAGGACCTGGTGGCGCCCATGGACATCCAGGTGCCGGATCTGCAGGCCACCGAGGCCAGGCGCGGGCTGGCCATGGGCGGTGAACCGAACGTCTATATCCATGACCTGGCCCGGGAACAGCGGGTTGTCTCGGATCTGGGCGGGCTGATCCGGGCCGGCCGTGAAGCCGGTAGCGTCGCCGAAGAGGACGCTGCCGACGGTTGGACACTCCCGGAAAGGTACGAGGGCGCGGTGGCCGGAGTGCTTCTGAAGCACAGTTTCTCCGAGGAGATCGAGCGCAACCTGACCGCTGCCCTGGGGGCGGTCATGCGGGGCATGGTAGTCGGCAACCGGTCGCTGCTGCTGAACGAGAGTTCCATCACCATCATCCATGTTCCAGGCAACCGTGAAGAGGTCCGGGATGACTACGTCCACATCACCGATCTGAACCAGGCCAGGACCGAGGTCCATGACCAGGTGGTCCGCACCCTGAAGTTCTCCGCCGCCGACCGCGAAGTGCTGGGAGAACTGGCCGCCTCGTTCGTGGACGCCAACCTGTACCACGATCCTGAAGTCACCAGGGAGCGCAGGGTAGCTGCCGGCGACCAGGTGCTGCCGATGAGCGAGAAGGTCGTTCGGGGGACCGTGCTGGTCCCCCGGGGCGAGAGGGTGGACCAGGCGGCCCTGGAAGTCATGGAGGCGATCCGGAAGGCGTCTGCGTCCCGGTTCGGCCTGCTGGAGTGGCTCGGCCTGCTGGCCATGGTGGCGATGACGGTGTTCTTCATGTTCCGCTACGCCACGTACCACCAGCGGGCGTTCAAGCGTATCCGGCGGCTTCACGCCCTCATGGTGCTGGTGCTGATTTCGGTCCTGTTGCTGTCCCGGGGAATGATGTGGGTCTTCCGCCATGTGGTGGACGCCCTGCCCCAGCCTTTCAATCACGTGGACGACTACGTCTTCCTGATCCCGGTCAGCGCCGGGGCGATCCTGATCACACTCCTGGCCAACGGCCGGATCGCCATGGTGTACTCCACCTTCGCCGCGGTTCTGTTCGGGGCGATGTTCGAATGGAATTTCTTCTATACCGTATGGGCGCTGCTGGTTCAGTTCGCCGCGGTTTACGCCATCACGACCTATCGCAACCGGGCGGCGTTGCTCCGGGCAGGGTTGATCATCGGCCTGTTCGGCGCAGGGGCCAGCCTGGCGCTGCAGACCATCGAGGGCAGTCCAGGCGAGGCGTCCAGGCTCGCCCTCGGCACCGGCCTTGCGTTTATCGGAGGCGCGGTGGGAGCCGGCCTGCTGGTTTCGTTCACCCTGCCGCTCCTGGAAGGGGCGTTCAACGTTCTGACCGATATCCGGCTGCTGGAACTGTCCAACCTGGACAACCCGCTGCTGTCCCAGCTGGCGGTAAAAGCCCCCGGCTCCTACAACCACAGCCTGGTAGTCGGCTCGCTGGCGGAGGAAGGGGCCAAGGCGATCGGAGCCAACCCCCTGTTCTGTCGCGTGGCGGCGTTCTACCACGACATCGGCAAGATGGTGAAGCCGGATTACTACGTGGAGAACCAGCGCGGGGAGAACCCTCACGAGAAGCTGGCCCCCTCCATGTCGGCGCTGATCATCGCCTCCCACGTCAAGGACGGGATCCGCATGGCACGGGAGGCCGGGCTGCCGGAACAGATCGTGGACATCATCCCTCAGCATCACGGCACCCGGCTCATGACTTACTTCTACGAGAAAGCCCGGACCAGCTCGGAGAACGCCCAGGCGACCACCAAGGAAGAGGACTACCGCTACCCCGGACCGAAACCCCAGACCCGGGAGGCGGCGATCTTTATGCTGGCCGATGCGGCGGAGGCTGCGGCCAGGACCGTGGACGAACCGACCCAGAACCGCTTGCGCGAAATGATCCGCAAGGTCACCAACGCCATCATGCTGGACCGGCAACTGGACGAGTGCGATCTGACCTTCGCCGACCTGGAACGGATCCAGAGCGCATTCCTGAGGACGCTGGTCAGCATGTACCACCACCGTGTGGATTACCCGGGGTTCGACTTCGGCGGTGGGGATGAAGCGGTCCAGGAGCCGGAATCCTGACATGGAAATCCTGGTTCTCAACAGACAGCGCGGGGAGAAGGTGCCGTCCGGTGAGCTCCGGGAGTTCGCCGGTTCCCTGGCGAGAAGCGCCGGGCTGTCCGACGCCGGGTTTTCGGTCTGCCTGGTATCCGATCGCAAGATGCAGACGTACAATGCCACCTACCGCTCCATCCGCCGTCCTACGGATGTTCTGTCTTTTCTCGACGATCCCGAAGACCGGTCCTACCTGGGCGACATCGTCATCTCGGCGCAAACCGCCTCGCGGCAGGCGGCGGAGGCGAAGCACAGCCTGCGGCGGGAACTGGAGATCCTTATCGTGCACGGCTACCTCCACCTTCTGGGCTACGATCATGAGACCGACGACGGCGACATGATGCGCCTGCAACGAAAACTGATTCGGAAGTATTGTCATGGAGAGTGATATCTCGATGCTCTGGGCAGCGGCGGTCGGTGTCGTGCTGCTGGTCGGCCTTGATCTGCTGCTGACCATCGCCCTGGTTGCCGGCAACGCCCTGAGCCCTGTCTCCCTCCATCGTCTGGACGCCGGTGTAGGCGGCGACGACAACATCCTTCTTGAAATGGACTCGCCGGTCTCGCGCTATCGCACGGCGGCTTACTTCGCCCGGCAGATCTGCCTGCTCGGTGTGTGCGGGCTCCTGGTTCTGATCGGAGGCCGGCTGGGTCTGGCCCGGCATCTGATCCTGGCCCTGGCAGCCTCGGCGCTGCTGGTGGTGCTGCTGGTGGAGATCCTGGCGGCCCGGCTTGTCACCGCCCGTTGGGCCGGGTCGGCTCTCCGGCATCTGATCCCGCTGCTGCGTGTGGTGCGGCTTCTGACCTGGCCGGTACTGGCGCCTGTGCACGCGCTGCTGCACCGGTTCGGCGCCCTGGATCCGGAAGACGTCGCCAATCTGGAGGAACCGCCTGAAGAGGCGGTGGAAGCCTACTTCGAGGCCGGGGAGAGGGAAGGGATCATGGAGGCCGATGAGGGCCGGATGATGCGAAGTATCGTCGATCTGGGGGACACCCGGGTCCGGGAGATCATGACCCCCCGCACCGATATCGAGGCCTTGCCGTTCGGTGCTAGCGTTGGAGACGCCCGTGCCGCACTGCTAAGGGCTACACACTCCAGCATGCCGGTATTCAGGGACTCCATCGACAGCATCGTGGGGATCCTGCACCTGCGAGACCTGATCCGGGCCTGGGAACAAGGGAAGGACGAGGATCCGGTTACCGCCTATCTGCGTCCTGCGTTTTTCGTACCGGAGACCCAGATGGTGGACGACCTCCTGGGCCGGCTCCGGACCACCAGCAACATGGCCCTGGTGGTGGACGAGTACGGCGGCGTGGCCGGGCTGGTGACCATGGAGGACATCTTCGAGGAGATCGTCGGGGATATCCGGGACGAACACGATACCGAGGAAGAGCAGATCCGCCGCCTGGACGGAGAGCACTGGCTGTTCAACGGGCTGGTACACGTCAGTGAACTGGAAGAACTGTTCGGCGTCGAATTCGAAAACCGGGACTTCGACACCGTCGGCGGACTGGTGGTGGCCTGCCTGGGCCGGGTGCCGGCGATAGGGGAGACCGTCCTGTTCCAGGGACTGGAGCTGAGAGCGGAAGAAGCGGACCCGAGACGGGTGTACGTGATACGGGTCCGGAAGGTGGAACCGGAGGAGGAATCATGAAGTCCGGCGCCGTCGGAATCATCGGATGGACCAACGTGGGGAAATCAACCCTGCTCAACCGCCTGATAGGGGAAAAGGTGGCTGCGGTTTCCAACGTTCCCCAGACCACCCGCAACCGCATAACGGGAGTCCTGAACGTGGCCGGAGAGGGCCAGATCGTTTTCATGGACACACCCGGGCTGCACAAGCCGAAGTTCCGCATGAACCGGGCGATGGTCGAAATCGCCCGCGGTACCCTGGGCGGTGTGGATGCGGTCATCCTGATGGTTGATGGCGACCGGGGCCTGGGCCCGGGGGACCGGCAGGCGGCGGCATTGTTGGAGCACGTGGACGTTCCCAAGCTGGTGGCGGTCAACAAGGTTGACCGCATCAAACCGAAGACCCGCCTGTTCCCGTTGTTGCAGACGGTGGTAAACGATCTCGGTTTCCCGGCGGCGATCCCGATCTCCGCCCTCCGGGGAGACGGCTGCGATCTTCTCGTGGAAGAGATCCTGAAAGTGCTCCCCGAAGGTGAACCGCTGTTCCCCGAGGACTACCTCACCGACCAGCCGGAACGGACCCTGGCGGCGGAATATGTCCGGGAGAAAATCCTGCGGCGCACCCGGCAGGAGATCCCCCACGCGGTGGCGGTGCTGATCGGATCCTGGGAGGAGAGGGACGGGTTTGTGTACGTGGACGCCACCATCCTGGTGGAACGGGAATCCCAGAAGGCGATCGTCATCGGGAAGGGTGGGGAACTGCTCAAACAGGTAGGGACCGAATCCCGCCTGGAACTGGAAGCCCTGCTGGGAGTCCGCATGCATCTGACCCTGTGGGTCAAGGTCCGCAAGGACTGGCGCAACGACCGTTCCACCCTTCATGAAATCGGTCTTTCCTGACCGTTTCCATCCCGGAAAGTTCCGTCCTGTCTGCTACTATGCTTCTCCTTTAAATGCGTGGGAATACCACGGGATCCGGTGTGATGTTGCGTACCGACGAAGCGTTCCTGCTGGACAGCACCCGCCTGGGGGAGGCCGACCTCATCCTGACCCTGTTCGCGAGAGAGGCGGGAGCGGTTCGAGGTGTGGCGCGCTCGGCCAAGAAGAGCCGCAAGCGGTTCGGAGGAGCACTTGAGCCGATGAGCCGGGTGCGGCTGAGCTGGCGCGAAAAGCCGGGCCGGGACCTGCACCAGATCGACTCCCTGGAACTGTTGCAATCTTTTGCGGATATGCAGTCGGATCCGGAGCTGCAGTCTGCCTGTGGAGTCATGGCGGAGATCACCCGGACCCTGGTCGGTGAGAACGATCCTGATGAGCGCTTCTTCCGACTGCTGGGGGCGGTGCTCGAGGCGATGCGGGACGGGCTAGGGCCGTTCCCCGCCGTCCGGTATTTCGAGTTCTGGGCGCTGCGCATACACGGCATGTTGCCCGACCTTGCCCGTTGCGGCGGCTGCCATGAAATTCGCGGTGGCCGGGAGATCCGGCTGAGCTCCCCGGACCTTTCGATCCGCTGTGCCGATTGCCAGCCGGATGGAGGCATGGAGTGCAGGGTTCCCGGGGTCGATAGCTGGTCGTTCCTTACCCGGGCAGCGGTGGAGCCCCCGATCGGACTTGCGGACATGGAGAAAGCCTGCCGCCCCGGAGGCACCCTGGAGTGGTTCCTCCGCAGGGGGCTGGAAGCGTTTGCGGAAAGAGGTTTCAAAAGCTATCGCCATCTCAGGGCGGTTTCTTCCCTCGGGGATGAACCGGCCGCCAAAGCGTGACGGAAACGCGCGATAAGGATGATCATGTCGAAGAAGCTGGTATACGGATTCGCATCAGGTAAAGCCGACGGCAACACGGATATGAAGGACCTCCTGGGCGGGAAGGGAGCCAACCTGGCCGAGATGACCAGCATGGGCATCCCGGTGCCGCCTGGTTTTACCATTTCCACCAGAGCCTGCAACCTGTACTTCGAACTGGGCCACAAGCTGCCCAGCGGTCTGGATGCCGAAGTCGGCAAGGCGATGCGGGTGCTGGAGCGGGTCCGGGGCAAGAAGTTCGGCGACAACAAGGACCCGCTGCTGGTCTCGGTAAGGTCCGGCGCCAAGTTCTCCATGCCCGGCATGATGGACACCATCCTTAACCTGGGCCTGAACGACAAGGCGGTGGAAGGTCTGGCCACCAGTTCCGGCGACCGCAGGTTTGCCTTCGATTCCTATCGCCGGTTTATCCAGATGTACGGCGACGTCGTGCTGGAGATCAGCAAACACCGGTTCGAGGAACTCCTTGAGGCGATGAAGAAAAAGCGCGGGGTGGCAATCGACACCGACCTGACCGCCGCCGATCTGGAAAAGCTGGTGGCGCAGTACAAGGCGCTGGTGAAGAAGGCCAGCGGCAAGCCGTTTCCCCAGGATCCTGAAAAGCAGCTCTGGGGATCGATCATGGCGGTGTTTCGCAGCTGGGACAACGAACGGGCCCGGATCTACCGTCAACAGTACGGCATAGCCGATTCCCTCGGTACGGCGGTCAACGTGCAGTGCATGGTGTTCGGCAACCTGGGGGAAGGCTGCGCCACCGGCGTGGCGTTCACCCGCAACCCGGCCACCGGAGAGAACCTGCTGTACGGCGAGTACCTCATGAACGCCCAGGGTGAGGACGTGGTGGCCGGTATCCGCACCCCCGGCCCGATCTCGAAAGCACAATCCGTAGGCGACGGCTCCGATTCCCTGGAAGCTGCAATGCCGGAGTGCTACAAGCAGCTCCTGGATATCCGCCGACGGCTGGAACGGTGCTACCGGGACATGCAGGATATCGAGTTCACCATCGAGAAAGGTGTTCTCTACATGCTCCAGACCCGGACCGGCAAACGGACCGGCCTGGCCGCCACCAGAATCGCCTTCGACCTCTACGACGAGCGGCGCATCCGGCGCAACGAAGTGGTGGATCGCATCGAGCCGGACATGCTGACCCAGCTTCTGGCGCCGATCTTCGATCCCAAGGACAAGGAGCGAGCCAAAAAAGCCGGCCGACGGTTCGGCAAGGGCCTGCCCGCCGGTCCCGGCGCAGCTTCAGGTGTCGTGGCGTTTTCCGCCGAAAAGGCAGCGGAATTTGCCGCAACCAAAACGTCGGCGATCCTGGTGCGCCGTGAGACCTCACCGGAGGATCTGGCCGGCATGGTGGCGTCCCAGGGCATCCTGACAAGCCGTGGCGGCATGACCTCCCACGCCGCAGTGGTGGCCCGTGGAATGGGCAAACCGTGCATCGTCGGCGCCGAGGAGATCGTCATCAACGAGAAAGCAGGCTGGATGAAGTCCGGAGGCCGGACCATCAAGCAGGGTGACATGATCTCCATCGACGGCACCTCCGGCGAGGTATTCGTCGGTGACCTTCATCCCCACCCGTCGGAGATCCAGCAGGTGCTGGTGGAGAAATCGATGAAACCGGCCAAGGCGCCGGTCTACCAGATGTTCGCACGGCTGATGAAGTGGGCGGACCGGATCCGCACCCTTACCGTGAGGACCAATGCGGACACCCCCAACGACTCGTCGTTGGCCCGTGCCTTCGGAGCCGAGGGCATCGGCCTGTGCCGCACCGAGCACATGTTCTTCGGCGACGCGCGGATCGGAGCGGTCCGGGAGATGATCCTGGCCAACGATCTGAAGACCCGGAAGAAGGCGCTGGCGAAGCTGTTGCCGATGCAGCGCCGGGATTTCGAGGGCATCTTCAAGGCGATGGACGGCCTGCCGGTGAACATCAGGCTTCTGGATCCGCCGCTCCACGAGTTCCTTCCCAACCGCGAAGACCAGTTCAAGGTCCTGGCGAAGGAGATGGGCGTCAAGGTGGCGACCCTCAAGCAGAAGGCCGAGCAGCTGTCCGAGGTCAACCCGATGCTGGGCCACAGGGGTTGCCGTCTCGGAATCACGTACCCCGAGATATACGAAATGCAGGCCAGGGCGATCATGGAGGCGGCAGTCCGGGCCCAGAAGAAGGGCATCCGGGTCTTCCCCGAAATCATGATCCCGCTGATCGGCACTGTCCAGGAGTACGTCATCCTGAGAGACCGGGTCCGTGAGGTTGCGGTGGCGGTGCTGGCCAAGGCGGGGGTCAAGGTCAAATACCAGATCGGCACCATGATGGAGATCCCCAGGGCTTGTCTGACCGCCGCAGATGTGGCGGCCGAGGCCGAGTTCTTCTCCTTCGGAACCAACGACCTGACCCAGATGACCTACGGATACAGCCGTGACGATATCGGCAAATTCCTCCCCGAGTACCTGGATCGCCGTATCCTGCCGGTGGATCCGTTCGAGAGCATCGACGCCACAGGGGTCGGCCAGTTGGTGGAAATGGGCGTCAAAGGTGGACGGTCCGCCCGGCCCAACCTGAAAGTCGGGGTATGCGGCGAACATGGCGGCGATCCGGCCTCGGTGGCGTTCTTCCACGCCACCGGCCTGAACTACGTATCCTGCTCCCCGTACCGGGTTCCGGTGGCCCGGCTGGCCGCCGCCCAGGCTGTGCTGGCCGAGAAGGGCGGAACCGGATCCGGAACCGCTTGACTGCCGTTCTGTCGGGGATTATATTATCGCGCCCTCAGTGATAGGCGGTCCGGAACGGGCCGCCTTCCCCTGAATCCGACCGACCACCATGTGGAGGGAGCGCCATGGCGGCCCGAGTAACGAAGAAAAAACCGACCACCAAAAAAGCCGCGAAGAAAGCTGTCAAGAAGACGGCTGCCAAGAAAACCGCGAAAAAGACAGCGAAGAAGACCGCGAAGAAGAAGGTCGCCAACAAGAAAGTGGCCAAGAAAACGGCGAAGAAGGTCGTAAGGAAGACGGTCGCGAAAAAGCCTGTTGCGAAGAAGAAGGTTGCCAAAAAGAAAGTGGCGAAAAAGGCCGTCAAGAAAAAGGTGGTCCGGAAGAAAAGGGTCATCAAGAAGAAGCGCTTCAACAAGCGGGAGCTGAACAAGTTCCGGGCCCTTCTCGAAGTCAAACAGCGAGACCTGACCCAGGCGTACACCCTGTCCAAGGGCGCATCCATGGATTCCACCACTGACGGCACAGAGGATTACATCGACTACGCCGTCAGTTCCTACGCCAAGGAGTTCATGCTTTCTCTCAGTGAAATGGATCGCAAGCAGCTCCAGACGGTGGAGGAGGCTCTGAAGCGGATCGTCGGTGGCGACTATGGCCGCTGCGGATACTGCGGCACCGAGATCAAGATCAAACGGCTGGAAGTCGCACCCTGGGCCCGCCTCTGCATCAAATGCCAGGATCTGGACGAGCGCGGCCTCCTGGACGACAGGCGCATGTTCGACGATCTCGATGATGAAGAGGAAGAATTCGACTATCATCCTGAAGATGATGCTGATACGTCGGAAGAGCCTGAGGTGGGTCGTGAGGATCCGACCCTCAAAAAGGATTCTGACGACGAGACTCTGGACTGACCCGATCCGGGACCGCTCAACGATACGACCTTCACACCGGCGCCCGGTCCTGTCCTGAAAGGCCGTGCCCCTCGTGACCAGCAGTACGAAGGACAAACCAGCCCCCCGCCGGAAGAGAGTCTGGCTCCGGCGCCTGGTGCTCGTGCTTGTCCTGTTGTTCCTGGTCGGCGCGCCCCTTGCCACCTATCTCCTCCGACACCGGATCGCCGACCGGCTGCTGGAGAACCTGGTGCGCAAGGTGGAGGACTCCTCCGGAGGGTCCCTGACCATCGGCCAGGCCGACCTGGACCTCCTCCGTCTCAAAGGGGATCTCGGTGACGTCCGGCTGGAGATCCCGCAAGAGGCCGGCCCTCCGTTCCTGGCCTCTGTCCGGACCGTTTCCGCCTCATTCTCTGTAGGCGACCTGTTGCGGTTGCCGGCCGGGCAGATATCGATTCGCAGCCTGGAAGTGGTAGGCCCCGATATCCGTTTCGATCGCTCTTTCCTGGAGCGGCCGGCCCGGGACACCGGGGAGGATCTGGCCCTGGACCTCAAGATAGGGGTGTTGGCGATTCGGGACGGGCGATTCCGGTATGAAGGCAAAAACCTGCCTCTGGCGGTGGATGTGCGCAATCTGGTCCTCTCGGCGGAGTGGGACGATGCCGCCCGGCTGCTGGACGGTGCGGTTTCATTCCAGTCGGACCTGGTCGGTGGGCCGTTCCGCACATCACTGCCCCTGGATATTTCCTCCCGATTCCGGCAACGGGGCACCCGGGCCGAACTGACCCGGATGGTGGCGGAGGCGGAAGCGGGCCGAGCCGAACTGACGGAAGCGACGGTGAGCTGGGATGACGGTGTGCGGATTACCGGTACCGGTGAGGTGGAAGGCGACCTGGCCCGGTTCGGTGAGCTGCTGTCTCCGGGAATGCCGGTGCTGGCCGGCGAAGTCGGAGGGGACCTCCGTCTGGAGTATGGAGCAGGGGAACTGCTGATCCACAGCAGGATAGAGGGTCACAGTGTCCAGGTCGGTCCGGTACGGACCGGCAGGGTGTCGGCGGATGCCTCCATCGATCTGGACGCCCTGACCCTGGACCGCCTGGAAGGAACCGCATTCGGCGGAGCGGTCAGTGGATCGATCCAGGTGCCCTGGAACCTGGACCGGGAACTGCGGATGGATCTGGCCGGCGCCGCCATGAGCGCCGAAAGGCTGTTCCGACTCCTGGAACTGCCGCTGCCGTTCGCCGCCGACACCGACCTGACCTTCCGGTTCGTCGGTTCGTGGCCGGAAAGGTCGACCTGGAACGGGTCGGGCAAGGCGGTCCTGCGCAGCAGGGAGATTGACGATCTGATCCCTGTAGATGGTGAAGGGGAATTCGGGATCCGTGCAGGAGTGCTCCAGGTCGATGCGCCGCGGTTCATCACTTCCGGGGGCCTGTTCTCGGCTACGGTCAATGTTGACCTGGTCCACGGCCGCTCCGGTGAAGGGCAGTTCCTGAGACTGGCTGGACAGACCGACGACGCCGGGAGAACCCGGGACATTACGTCCCGGATCCTGGAGAGGTTCGACACCGCACTCCCGGACACCTTGATGGAGCCTCTCTCCGGCTCCGGCGACATTCAGGCCGAGATCGGGCTGGGGGAGCAGACCTTCCTGGATATGACCCTGGACCTGGCAGACGGGTCGTGGGGGCCGGAGCCGTACCGCCGGCTGTCTTTCCGCACGTTGATGGAAGGTGATCAGGTTCGAATCCGGGACATGGATATCGACAGCGGGGACTGGACACTGGCCGGCGAGCTTGAACTCGGTCTTGCAGCCGGCGATCTGGTTTCGGCGTCCCTGACCGCCCGGCGCTTCCCCCTGGAGCGGGTTCTGCAGGTGACCGGCATGGTGGCCGACGCCACCGGCCTGCTCAGCGGCAGGGTCCGGCTGAGACCAGGAGAGGACGGCGTTCATGGTGACGGCGAAATGACCATGGAAGAAGCGGTCATCGCCGGCTTCCCTGCCGGGGTGCTGGCCGGGTCCGTCAGGGCGGAGGCCGGCCGAATCCGGATCGGCGATCTTACCGTCAACGGACCGGGGATCGAGGCCGATCTGGATGTTCAATACGACATGACCAGCGGCGAGGCCGATTTCAGGATCCTGCGATCCACGATCCTTCCTTCGGAACTGCCTCTCTATGACGGCGAGCCGCCGCCGTTCCAGGCCCCTGCGGAGGTGGCAGGTACGGTGCAGTACCGGGACGAGGAGTTCAGCGGCCTCCTGGAAGTACAGGGTTCCGGATGGTCCCTTGCCGGCCATGATCTCCCCGACCTGGCAGCCAGGGTCCGGCTGGAGCCGGCCGGTCTGGAAGCCCGGATCCACTCCAGGGAAGGAGACAGCCTGGAGAGCGACCTCACCCTGGGCTGGGACGATGGGCTACCCCTGGTCCTCCATCTCAAACTTGGTGACTACCGCCTGTTGTTGGGGGATCCCAGTGACGCGACGCCGATGTGGACCCGGCTCTCAGGCTCGGTGGAGGTGCGTGGTGACCTGGCTGACCTGGACAGCCTGACCGCCGACGGTTCCCTGGAGCAGATGGATATCCGTGTCGGGGCCCACCACCTGAACCTGGACCGGCCGGCCCCCCTGCTTCTCAACCGGGAGCGGCTGGTGGTCGGTCCGGTGGAACTGGGTGGCGAAGTGTCCGACCTGAGAGCTCGGCTGACCCTCCTTCGGGATGACGGCAGCGTTTCCATGGACGTCACCGGCAAGGTCGCCCTGGCTGCGTTGGCTGCACCGCTCCCGGACCTGCGGGCCCGGGGGAATGCAGAGGTCGATCTCCACCTGGCCGGTACCCTTGAGGATCCGGATCTCACCGGTCAGGTCCGGTTCCAGGACGGGTGGGTCCGGCTGCTCGGCTTCCCCCAGCCGCTGGAGCAGGTCCGGGGCATCATCCGGTTCGGGAACGATGAGGCGGAACTTTCCGCATTCTCCGCCCGGTTCGGAGGAGGCGAGCTGTCAGGAGAAGGTGGGCTGCAGTTCGACCGCTTCACGCCGGACTCGTACTTCGTTTCCCTGATCCCGGTGAACACCAGGATCGGCTACCCGGAAGGATTCCGGGGCGTCTATGAAGGTGATCTCCTCCTGCGCGGGGACCGGACCGACGCCCTGATCAGCGGACGGCTGGAGCTGCTGCGCGGCCTCTACCAGGAGCCGTTCGACATGGCGGCGCTCCTGGGTTACGGCGCTCGGGAGTACTCGGCCGACGAGCTGGTGATGCTGCCGGTTCCGGTGACTGTGCGCCTGGATATTTCCGCCGCCGATGGGATCTGGATCAAGAACGACGTGGCGGAGCTGGAGACTTCCCTGGATCTCGATATCAACGGCAACGTGTCGGCACCTGAAGTCACCGGTCGCATCACGATCCTTGAAGGGGGCAGAATCCGCTTTCGGGACGTGGAGTACCGCATCCGGTCCGGTTCCCTTGAACTGCTGGACCTGAACAAGATCAATCCCTACATGGATATCACCGCCGTGACCACGGTGAACAAATACGAGGTCACCCTGAGGATCGAGGGCACCCTGGACCGCTTCGAATACGATTTGACCAGCGTGCCGTCCCTGTCCCAGCAGGACATCCTGGCGCTCCTGACCACCGGCTACACCCTGGAAGACATGGCGGCAGGCCCGGGCTCCTCCGGTCTGGATCTCACCGGCGACATGGCGGCCAGTTATTTCGCCAGCGCCCTGACCGGCCTTTTCGAAAATCAGTTGAAGAAAGTGTTCCGTCTGGAGAGGGTCCGGATAAACCCGTACGCCGCCAGCGGCAGCGCCGACCCCACCACCCAGTTGACCCTGGGAAAAGAGGTCGCCGACAACCTGTTCATCATCTACTCCACCGAGCTGGGAGGGGAAGAACGGCAGATCTACAAGGTGGACTGGCAGGTCACACGCAAGTTCAACCTCACCGCGGAGAGTGACTCGGACGCCGGGATAGGTGGAGGTTTGGAATTCTCCAACCGGTTCTGGCTGGGGAGGGAGCGTGGAGATGCCGAGGAGGCCACCGTCGCAGGGAGGCCGGCGGACCAGGCGGAAACCATCGTCCGGTCGGTTGCCCTTCCCGGTTTGTCCGGGGAAGATTCGGCAAAGATGCGGAAGGCCCTGCCTTTGAAGGAAGGAGAGCCGTATCGCAGAGCCAGGCTGTTCGAGGGCGCCGAAGAGATCCGCAGGATCTATGTGCGGGAAGGCCACATCCTGGCCGCCGTGGAGCCGGACGTCAGCCACCTGCCGGATCAGACCGGCGTGGACGTGATCTACGCCGTCGATCCAGGACCGGTCTACCAGGTGCGGTTCGAAGGTGTGCCGGCCAAGGTCGAGAAGGGGCTGCGCAAAGAACTGGAGGAGATGTGGATCGAGTCGATCTTCGTGGATGAAGGGTTCGAGGACTCGAAGGTGAGTGTGCAGCAGTACTTCCAGAAGCGGGGACATTACACCGTGGATGTGTCGGTGGAAATCGATGCCGAAACCGGCAGAGGCGCCGGGGAGAAGCGTGCGGTCGTATTCAGAATCGACCCGGGACCCCGGGTGGCAGTCCAATCCCTGACGTTCGAAGGGAACGCTTCCATCGAGGAAGCCCGCCTGCGGAAACAGGTCCTGACTTCCACAGGCTCGACCTTCGGGAAGGATTATCTCTTCCCGAAAACACTGGAGAGCGATCTGGGAGCGATACGTAACCTGTACCGGGATAACGGTCACCTTCTGGTGCAAACCCCGCCACCCAGGATCCGCCTCCTGACCACTGGTGACCAGGCCGATATCGTACTGCGTGTTGCGGAAGGCCCCCGGTTCACCGTCTCCGGTGTGGAGTTCCCGGAACCGGGACCGTTCGACCCGGACCAGATGGCCGGTTGGGCCGGCCTGCCCACAGGCGGCTTGTTCAGCCCCAGGGCGCTCCTGGAGGCGGAGGGGCGGCTCCGCGGGGCCCTGGACCGGGAAGGGTACCCGGAGGCCCGTGTGGACGGTTCCGGCATAATTGCCGAGGACACTGTCCTGGTCCGTTTCAAAGTCATCCCCGGACAGCGGGCCACGGTGGGGGATATCCGCATCGAGGGCAACCACCGCACCCAGGACAAAATCATCCGCAGGGAGCTGACCTTCAAGCGCGGCGAGACGATTTCACGGGCCAGCATCCTCAAGAGCCAGCACAACCTGTACCGCCTGGGGCTGTTCAGCCGAGTGCGAATCGATTACCAGCCCGAGGCCGGTGCTTCAGGCGATGCATTCACCATGGTCGTCCAGGTGCGTGAGTCGCCGCCTTTCCGCCTAAGGGTCGGCGCTGGTTACAGCAGCGAATACGGCGCCCGGGGCGAGGTGGTGGTGACTCACGAAAACGTCGGTGGGTACGATCGCAGCCTCACCCTCCACGCCCGGGCCAGTGAACAGGAGCGCTGGCTGCAGGTTCTGATCGAAGAACCCCGGCTGTTCACGCAAAAATGGCCGGCACTGATCAGCATGATCAGCGAACGCCAGGAGGAGATCGGTTACAGCTTCCGGCGTCGCTCCGGTGCGCTTCGTGTCGAACACGAGTTCCGGCAGAACTGGAAACGGTTCTTGCGGTACAACCTGCAGCGGGTCGATCTGTTCGATATCCAGGCCGGGAGTGAAGACCTGATCCTGGAGCAGAAGCTGGAAGACCTGGATCTGGGTGACATCGGCTTCGCACTGGTCCGGGACACACGGGACGACCCGTTCCTGACCCGGAAGGGACAGTACCTCAGCTCCGAACTCCGGCTGTTCGCCCCGGCCCTGGGCTCCGATGCTTCCTTCGGGAAATTTTCCGCCCGTGGGTCGTTCACCCGGACATTCGATGGAGGCGGCACATTCGCTTCCGGTCTCCGTCTCGGGTTGGCGGAGACCTATGGCCCTACGACCCGTGTTCCGCTGTCGGAGAGGTTTTTCGCCGGAGGCGATCGCACCCACCGCGGGTTCGCCAGGGACCAGCTCGGGCCCCGGGGCAGTAACGGAGTGCCCCTGGGAGGGGAATCGATGCTGCTGTTCAGCCAGGAGTGGCGCCAGCCGCTGTGGCGGATGCTGCGGGGGGTCGTGTTCTACGACGCCGGCAACGTTTATCTGACCCTTCCGGATTTCAGGCCGGGGGACCTGCGCCACGCGCTGGGACTGGGGCTGCATGTTGAAACGCCGATCGGGCCGATCCGTGTGGAGTACGGTCACAAACTGGATCGGGAGGACGGTGAATCCCGCGGCGAATACTTCCTCTCCATCGGCCAGATCTTCTGATCACAGGCAAAAAAATCCGGCAGCCACCGCGGGGGGGAATGGGCGACTGCCGGACCTGCCGAACCAGGAGAGGAGTTTTTCAGGCCAGGGAAAACTTCAGATGGCCTTCATGATGCTGAAGTACCTGGCGTAATTTCTGTTTGGCTTCCCGTTCCAACTGGCGGACCCTCTCACGGCTCAGATTCAGGGTCCTGCCGATTTCTTCAAGGGTCAGCTCGGCGCCGCCGAGCAGGCCGAAACGGTTTCGGATGATATGCCGTTCCCGATCATCCAGATCGGTCAACGCCGACCGTACAAGGCCGGCAATCTCTTTCGTGTAAAGTTCGTCCATCTGGCTTTCAGAATTCGCATCGGTCAACAGGCTCGAAAGCCTGCATTCGCCCGAAGGATCTACAAAGTCGTCAATGGACCGTTCTTTCTGCAGCAGCGGAATGAACACCCTGTCACCTCCTGTCGAGCCCCTCGACGTCCATAAAAGCAACTCCCGTGCCGGAATTTCAGATCTGGACCATAAACAGGCCGAAATTTCCATAAGTTATTGTAAATAAAGCTCTAATATTCGACTGGCCTGAGGCGGCGCAGTGTCGTTCCGGCGTGCCGGCGTCCGTATGACGCGCCTTCCTGGCATCCACAGTGGTCATCTTGATGCAAAATTGGCACGCACGCTGATGGTTTTGGACCAGTGCTAGAATCCTAGGCGATTATGGGCAAAATACATCTTCTCGACGACCCTACGATCAATCGCATAGCCGCCGGCGAGGTGGTGGAGCGGCCGGCGTCGGTGGTCAAGGAACTGCTTGAAAACAGCCTGGACGCCGGTGCGACGCGGATCGATATCCGTATCCAGGGAGGCGGCAAGCGGTTCATCCAGGTCCGGGACGACGGCTGTGGCATGGACCGGGATGACGCCGTCCTGAGCATCGAGCGCCACGCCACCAGCAAACTGGAAGACGACGCCGACCTCCAGGAGGTCCGGACCCTGGGCTTTCGAGGCGAGGCCCTCCCCAGCATCGCCGCCGTTTCCAGGTTCATCCTCCGGACAGCGGCGGAGGACGGCGCAGGAACCGAGATCGAGATCCATTCCGGCCGGATCCACGAGATCCGGGAAGGGGGCTTTCCCCGGGGGACCACCATCGAGGTGGACCGGTTGTTCTACAACGTCCCTGCCCGTCGAAAATTCATGCGGACCGATGGAACCGAAACTGCGCACATCGTGAGGATCGTGTCCCGCTACGCCCTGGCCAGGCCGGATGTAGGGTTCAGCCTGGAGCAGGCCGGCCGGAAGCTGGTGGAAGCTTCCACCGCCTGTGACCCTCCGACCAGGGTCCGCCAGGTACTGGGAGGGGAAGCCGCCGAGCGCATGATCCAGTTCGACACCGGACCTGGTCCGGTCCGCGCCCACGGGTTCGCCGGCCGGCCGACCCACGCCCTGGCCGGTCGGGACAGGCAGCATCTGTTCGTCAACGGCAGGGCTGTGGCGGACAGGGTCATGGCCCACGCCGTGGCCGAAGCGTACGGCAACACCATCCCCAGGGGGAGATTCCCGGCGGTTGTCCTTTTCCTCGAGGTGGACGGATCGCTGGTGGACGTCAACGTCCATCCACAGAAGACCGAGGTCCGCTTCCAGCAGTCATCCATGATCCACGAGCGTATCCGGGGTGGTTTGCGCAGCGCCTTGTCCGACCAGGGCATGGTGCCCAGGCTGGACCAGCTCCGCCCGGTGGTTGCTGAGGACCGGACCGAACGGGACGTCTCGCCATCCCCGTATTCCGTGTTCGAACCGGCAACCGGTTTCCCCGACCGGCCGTCGGAAACCGCTCCGCCGCCGGTAGGCGCCCGGGCACTGGCCCAGTACCGGGATTCCTACATCGTCGCCCAGGACCGGGAGGGACTGTTGGTGGTGGACCAGCACGCCGCCCATGAGCGTGTCATTTTCGAGAAGTTCATGGCGGAAGCGGATAAGAACAATGTGCAGGTTCAGCGCCTGCTGTTCCCTCGAATGCTGGAGCTTTCCCCGTCGGAGTTCGTCACCCTGGAAGCGGAGCACGACGAGTTCCGCCGGCTCGGATTCCTGATCGAACCGTTCGGCGGCACCACCGTTCGCCTCGATGCCGTCCCTGCCCATGCCGCCGAGGCGGACCCGGAGGATCTGGTACATGAGCTTCTTGGCGATGCAGCCGAAGTGAAATCCAGTGCGACGGCTGCCGAAGGTCTGCGTTACCGCCTTGTCACGACTGCAGCCTGCAAGGCCGCCATCAAGATCAACCATCCCCTGGATGGCGCCGGCATGCAGGCCCTGCTAAACGATCTGTACCAGGTCGAGAATCTGACTACCTGCCCCCACGGGCGCCCCGCCCTGTTCCGCCTGACCCTGGATGAAATCGAGAAGGCGTTCCGGCGGCGCTGATCGGGGCCCGGCTTGACGCCCGGGTGCGGGACCGGTACATATCTCTCACTGTGTCCAAACCGATCCAGATCGTCCTGGCCGCCGTGCTGTGGGCCGGAAGCGCTGTTGCCGCCGAACAGGTGGAGTTCCTGGACGGGCGCACCATGGTGGTGGAAAGCCTCCGCCTGGATGGCGCGTACTTCATTCTGGTGCTGGAGAACGCATCGACGATTGCGGTCCCCAGGAGCCGGATCGCAACGGTCCAACGCTACGTTCCGGTTGTTGAAGAACCTGAGGCGATACACGAGGAACCCCAGCCCTGGACCGAAGTGGCCGGAGAGTATGCCGACATGATCCGTACTGCGGCGACGGAGTACGACCTGGACCCGGCGGTTATCACCGCCATGATCCAGGTGGAATCCAATTTCGACCAGTTCGCGGTCTCCCACAAGGGCGCCTGCGGCCTGTTGCAGCTGATACCGGCTACCGCCGAGCGGTTCGGGGTCCAGGATGTTTTCGACGCGGCGGACAACGTCAACGGCGGGGCGAAGTATTTCCGCTGGCTGCTGGATCACTTCGAGAACCGCATGGAGTTCGCCCTGGCGGCCTACAACGCCGGTGAGAACGTCGTAAAGCGGTACAACGGCATCCCGCCGTACCGGGAAACCCGGGAATATGTCGCCAAGGTCCTGCGGAAGGCTAAGACCAACGGGAGTGCGGTCAGAAGCCGTCCTGAATCGTAAACGGTCTCTTGCGGTACAAAGCCGCTGCGTTATGCCGTCCCGCTTCCCGATACCATCGCTGGGCCTGGGTCCGTTTTCCCGACAGGTCGGCGGCCTGGCCGGCCATCAGGCGGCAACGGTTGCGGAACTCCGCCGGCAGTGAGGTGCTGCCGGCTGCAACCACCAGGGGCCGGAGCGCCTCGGCCGGTTTGCCGCCTACCAGCAGTTCACGCCCTTCCAGCATCCGCTTCAATGCCGAGCCTTCCCCGGCCACCGCCATCAGGCGGCAGCGCCGGACCAGATCATCGGCATCCTCGCCCAGCTCCTCAGGGACCGTCCGGCCCGGTTCCAGCATCCAGTTCAGGTGCACAAGGGCAGCCTGGGGACGGAATCGCTGGTACTCGGCCTGGGCGGCCTGGTAGTGCAGGGCGGCCATGACATCGTCGTCGGTATCTTCTTCGGCTAAAGCCAGGGCCTCAGCCAGCAGCGATGCGGCCCGCTCCGGCCTGGCCAGACCGAGGTACAGTTTGGCGGCTGCATGGAGGGCGGTGACGGAACGGTCCTGCTCGTCCAGCAGGAGACCGGCGTGGCGCAGGGCATCGTCGTGCAGGTGTTCCTTGTCCCCGGAATAAATGGTCAGCAGAACGACCCGCGCTTCAAAGCGAAACAGGGATCCCTCGTCGGCGGCCCGCTCCAGACGCCGCAGACCGAGTTCCCGGTCTCCACCGGGAATGAACAGAAGGAACCGCAGCCCTTTGACCACAGCCGGCAACTGGTCGGCGTAGTATTCGTAAGTGCCCAGGCCGAAGCAGGAGTCGGGCCCGGAATCGCTGGCCTGCAGGGACCGCAGGAGCATTTTCCTGGACTTCTTGGCCTCGTAAGCTGCCGGAAACACTTTCTTCTCCGCAGCCCGGAGCTGGGCCCTGAGCAGGTGGGCGGAGCCGAGAAAAAGGGAGGCCCTGGCATCTCCCGGGGAACGTTCCATGTAACTTTCACCCTGCCGGATCGCCTCCAGGAGCTGTTTTTCAAAACGGCTCCGAAGCCGGTTGTCATACGGGTCGTACAGCACCCTCCAGTATGTGGCGAACGCCTGCAGGAAGGACTTTTCGGCTTTGGCGGCCAGGGTGTCGTCGGGGAACCCGGCGATCCGGGCTTCGGCGGCGTCGAAGCGGCCCTGGTGCAAACGGTTCAGGACGTGGGGTACAGATCCGGTGTCCGCCAGGGAGCAAAGCGGAAATAAAACGAGGAAAACGAATGTAATTTTCCGAATTCCAGGTAGTCGGCTCACAGGCTTTCCTTTCGGGCAAGAATATCTATATTGTTCATGGAGCCATTATAAGATGGCGACCGGAAAGGCACACGTGGGTGCCCGGACCGTGGCGGAGGCGGAATAGCAAGCATGCAGACCCAGTTCAGCAGCCATACCCTGGCGGAAATCTTCCGGGATATCTACCAGAGTGAGAAATCGGGGGTACTGCATCTTTCCAGGAAAGATTGCGAAAAACGGATCTATTTCGACAGGGGCATGATCCTGTTCGCCGAATCGGACGCCCCGGAACAAGATCTGGGCCCCCGTCTGGTGAACGAAGGCAAGATTTCTTCCGGAGCGCTGGCGGAAGCCCGCCGGAACGTGTCCGAGTCCAAGGATCTGGCCCAGGTCCTGGTGAACCGGGGCCTGATCGGCAAGGACACCCTGTCCCATACGGTGACCTACCTGATCGAAAAAGTTGTCCGGTCCGTCTTCAAGTGGGACGGCGGCACCGCCTGGTTCGGAGAAGGTCATCTGTTGCAGGAGATTTTCGAGAGCGATGTGGTCAGCACCTTCGGTGTGATCCTGAAGGGGATTTCCGGCATGTCCGGCTTCTCCCAGATCCGGGATGCGATGAAGGCCCAGGACAGCGCTCTCCAGGTGACCACGCCGATGGTGGTCCCGCTGGAACGGCTGGCCCTGACGCCGTCTCACGGGTTCCTGCTGTCCAGGATCGACGGCAACCTGACCATTGGGGAGATTCTGTCCACACTGCCGCCGGCGGAGGAAGAGCAGGCCTGCAGGTTCCTTTACGGGCTGCTGGTTATGGGAGCCCTGAAATTCGATCCACCGGTCTGTGACGGCCCGTTCTCCATCGGGATGTTCATCCGGGAACACGAGGATCATGCCGCCCGGGAGATCGAACAGGAGAAATTCGTACAGGAAGAGTACAAGCGGATCCTGGAATGCAGCAGCCCCATGGACGTACTGCAGGTGGGGAACGACGCCACCCGGGAGCAGGTGGAGCGGTCGTACATCCATGCCAAGGAGCAGTTCAAGCGGGACCGGCTACTGTCCCGTGTCCGGGACAATCGCAAGTCCGAACTGTCGATTATCGAGAACCGGCTGGTGGAAGCGTTCCTGGCCCTGGTTCAGCACCGGCAGCATGAAGCCCAGCGGGCGGCCTCGGACGCGGCGGCGGAAGCCGATGTGGGAGCGGTCAACGCTGAAGATATGCTGGTCCGGGTCGAGATGGACAAGACCAAGACCAAGATGGCTATCGAGGCCAGCAGCAAACAGGCCGATCAGCATTTCACCAAGGCGCGCAAGGCAAAACGGGAAGGTGATTTCCACAATGCCATCCAGTACTGCAAACTGGCGATCTCCTACAATCAGGAAAATGCCCGGTTCTACTACCTCCTGGCCGAATGCCAGGGGATGAATCCGGCCTCGCGCTGGCAGCGTCTGGCGGAAAGGAACTATATCCAGGCCACCGAACTGAATCCCTGGGAGCCGGACTACTGGGTCACCCTGGGACGGTTCTACAAAAAGCGGGGTCTTGCCCTGCGGGCCAGGAAGCAGTTCGAGAAAGCGCTGGAGATCGCTCCGAGCCATGAGACCGCCCAGGAAGAGCTGGCCGGCCTCAAATAGCCCGCGCCGCCCGGCTGGGCTCCAATTCTTGACACCGATCCGGCCGGTGCTATAATTCGCGTTTTTCCAAACGGAAATGTTCATTGATGTTAACAAGATAGGTCCGGAAGGGGTCGACGTGGACACCAACCTGGACCTGCCCGAACTTGAGGGCCCCAGTGGGGAACCGCTACAGGTGCGTTCCAACACCCTCGTGGCGAAGGTGGTTAAGAGCAGCAAGGGGGCCGAGATCAAGGGCAGGCTGGATGCGGTAGTGCAGGTCGTCTGCAGCCGCTGTCTAGAGGGGATGGAAGAGACGGTACAGGCCGGTTTTTCCCTCCTGGCCGTTCCCGAGACGGCAGAAGGGGAAGCGGCGGAGGTTGTCGACGACCCTGAGGAAGAAGGGTACCGTGAGTCCCTGCTCACCGTGACCGACGGCCGGCTGGACCTTGCGGCGGTGGCGCAGGAGCAGATCTACCTGAATTTGTCCAGGAAACCGATCTGCTCCAGGGAGTGCCGGGGATTGTGCACGGGTTGCGGAGTGAACAGAAATAACGCGGAATGCAGCTGTGATCAGGAGGAGATCGACCCCCGACTGGCGCCTTTGCTGAAATTCAGGAAGAATTGACAGGTTCCGGGTCCGACAGGTAAGGTCGTTCCCGCGCAGAATATCGAGAAGAAGTCATGCCCAATCCAAAACGACGCCATTCCAAGGCCCGGAAGAACAAGCGGCGCGCCCACGACGCCCTGCCTACCATCGGCCTGTCGGTCTGCACCAACTGTCAGGAAAAGAAACTTCCCCACCGTGTGTGTCCCCACTGCGGATACTACAAAGGGAAAGAGGTCGTCGAACCCCGGGGTATCTGACCCTGGCCGGTACCCTGTTTTCCCGGGATTCTTCCATTAATCTGAGATATGATCGGACGCGATCGCCGAAACCTGTCCGGTTGCGGTGTATCGCCATATCGGCGCCAGGACCGGCTTGCATTGAGGCACACCCGATCGGCGCCACGGGAGGCATTGGATGTCCACATCCAGCGCGATCATCTCCGGAACCGGCATGAGTGTGCCGGACAGGGTGGTCACCAACAAGGATCTGGAAAAGATCGTTGATACCAGTGATGAGTGGATCACCACCCGCACCGGAATCCGCGAGCGCAGGATCGCAGGCGAAGGAGAAAAGGTCTCCACGTTCTGCATCAAAGCCGCCCGGGACGCCATGGACGCCGCCGGTGTGACGCCCCTTGAAATCCAGATGATCATCGTCGCCACGGTGACGCCGGATCAGCCGATCCCTGCAACCGCCTGCATCATCCAGAAGGCCCTGGGCTGCACGAACGCTGCGGCGTTCGATATGCAGGCAGGCTGTTCCGGGTTCATTTACGCCCAGTCGGTGGCCAAGCAGTTCGTCGTATCAGGCCGGTGCAAACATGTCCTGGTGATAGGCGCCGAACTGTTGAGCAAGTTCCTGAACTGGGAGGATCGAGCTACCTGCGTCATTTTCGCCGACGGCGCCGGCGCGGTGGTGATGAGCGAAGGGGAGCTCCCCAGGGGCGTGCTCAGTTCCGCCATGTATACCGACGGTGGCATGGCCGACTTCATCACCCTGCCTGCCGGCGGCTCGGCGATGCCGCCCAGCGCCGAGACTGTGGAGAAGGGCCTGCATTTCATCCAGATGAAGGGGAACGAAACGTTCAAGATGGCGGTGCGATCCATCGCCGGGGTCTGCCTGGAAGTCCTGGAGAACGCCGGCCTGACGCCGGATGACGTGACCTGGTTCATCCCGCACCAGGCGAACCAGAGGATCATAGGAGCCGTAGGCAACCGGCTGGGGATCACCGACGAACGCTGCTATGTGAATATCGATCGGTTCGGAAACACATCCGCCGCCTCCATCCCGATCGCACTGGACGAGATCGTCCGGGCCGGGAAGGTCAAGGAAGGGGACATCCTTCTGATGGCTGCCTTCGGCGCCGGCCTGACCTGGGCCGGATCGGTGGTGCGCTGGTAATGCGTTACGGATATCTCTTCCCGGGCCAGGGCGCTCAGTACCCCGGCATGGGGCGCGATCTCGCCGAGACGTACCCTGAAGCGAGGCAGGTTTTTGAGGAGGCCGACGAAGCCCTGGGCTTCTCCCTGTCCGAGCTGTGCTGGAGTGGGACGGTGGACCAGCTGGCGCTGACGGAGCATACCCAGCCGGCGATCCTGACCCATTCAGTGGCGACCCTGCGCGTACTGGAGAAACTGGGAGCCCCGGCTCCGGTGGCGGCCGCCGGCCACAGTCTCGGCGAATATTCGGCCCATGTGGCGGCAGGGACCCTGTCCTTCGCCAATGCGGTCCGGACCGTGCGCTCCCGGGGACGGTTCATGCAGGAGGCGGTGCCGGTCGGTGTGGGGGCGATGGCCGCCATCATCGGGTTCGAGCCGGACCAACTGGACGAGGTTCTGCAGGACACCGCCAGAGGTGAGGTCCTGTCTGCCGCCAACCTGAACAGTCCGGGACAGACCGTGATCGCCGGCCACGCCGGGGCGGTGGCACGGGCGGTGGAGCAGGCCCGGGAAAAGGGCGCCCGCAAGGCGGTGCCGTTGACCGTCAGCGCACCGTTTCACTGTTCTCTCATGGAGCCGGCCGCCGAGGGTCTGGCCGAGGTGCTGGGCAGAGTGGAATTTTCATCGCCGGCGGTGCCGGTGTTCGCCAACGTGGATGGAGGCCCGGTCCTGTCCGGTGACCGGGCCCGGGCGCTGCTGCTGGAGCAGGTCTGCGCTCCGGTGCGATGGATCGACGTCATCACCCGGATGATCGAAGCCGGTGTGGAATCGTTCGTTGAAATCGGACCGGGCAAGGTCCTCTCCGGGCTGTCCAAGAGAATCGACCGCAAGGTGCCTGCATCCGCCGCCGGTGATGTCCCGGGAGTAGAGAAGATTATGGCCGGCTTCGGGAGGGACAGCGATGGTTGATCAGGAGCGCAAACCGCTGGCAGGGCAGGTCGCCCTGGTGACCGGCGCGTCCCGGGGGATCGGGAAAGCGATCGCCTCGAGCCTGGCCGACGCCGGCGCCGACGTCATCGCCGCCGCGACCACCGAAGATTCGGTTCGGGAAACCGTAGACAGTATCCTCGGGGCCGGTGGGACCGCCACGGGGATCGCCATGGATGTCTCCGACGACGACTCGGTGGCGGCGGCCCTTGAATCCATCAAGGAAGAACATGCTAAAATCTCGATCCTTGTGAACAACGCCGGTGTGACGCGGGACACGCTTCTGCTTCGTATGAAGAAAGAAGATTGGGACTTCGTCATCGGCACCAACCTGGACGGTGTATACAGGCTCACAAGGGCGCTGGCTCCGGTAATGATCCGGGCCCGCTATGGAAGGATTGTGAATGTGACCTCGGTGGTCGGCGCCATAGGAAACCCGGGTCAGGGGAACTACGCCGCCTCCAAGGCCGGTATCGAGGGGTTCACCAGGAGCATGGCCAGGGAACTGGCCTCGCGGAACATCACGGTCAACTGTGTGGCGCCCGGTTTTATCGACACCGATATGACCCGGGGGCTGGACGAGAAGGCCAAAGAGGCACTGTTGTCCCAGGTTCCACTGGAGCGCCTCGGGACGGCGCAGGATGTGGCCAATGCGGTCATGTTCTTGCTGGGAGAGGAAGCTTCGTATATCACGGGTAGCATCCTGCACGTTAACGGCGGCATGTACATGTAGGCCGCCGCGATCTTGCACGAACTTGTAATTGAAACGTTTATCGGAGGAAAAACCAATGGCTTCGGTTGAAGAAAAAGTCAAACACATTATCGTTGAGCAGCTCGGTGTCGATGAGGAAGAGGTCAAGTCGGAAGCGTCCTTTGTGGACGATCTGGGCGCCGATTCCCTGGACGTGGTCGAGCTGGTCATGGCGCTGGAAGAAGAGTTCGGCCTTGAGATCAGTGACGAAGACGCCGAGAAGCTCACAACCGTCAAACAGGCTGTGGACTTCATCAGCTCCCACGCGAAATAAGCGCCCCCTGCACAGGGGGCCGCATGAGACGCGACGAGGAACAAACCATGGGAAGAAGGGTCGTCATCACCGGGATGGGGCTGATCTCACCCGTTGGCCTTGATCTGCAGACAAGCTGGAACGCTCTACTGGCGGGTAAGAGCGGGGTCGGGCCGATCACCAGGTTCGACGCCACCGACTACCCCTGCAAGATCGCAGCCGAGGTGCGCGGATTCAACGCGGAGGATCACTTCCCAAGGAAGGAACTCCGCAAGATCGATCTGTTCACCCAGTACGGCATGGTCAGCTCCGCCGAGGCTCTCAAGGATTCAGGCTTCGAAATCCATGACGGTAACGCGCACCGGGTCGGGGTTTACATCGGGTCCGGGATCGGAGGGCTTCCGGTCATGGAAACGGTCCATGCCAAACTTCTGGAACGGGGTCCGAAACGGGTCTCGCCGTTTTTCATCCCCGCCATGATCCTGAACCTGGCGGCAGGCAACGTCTCGATCCAGACCGGGGCCAAAGGCCCCAATATGGCTCTGGCAACCGCCTGCGCAACGGGAACCCATGCCATCGGTGAGTCCTACCGCCTGATATCCGAGGGCTATGCCGACGCCATGATCAGCGGCGGCACCGAATCCAGTGTGTCGCCACTGGCCATGGCCGGGTTCTCTTCCATGAAGGCCTTGTCCACTCGCAATGACGAACCGGAACGGGCCAGCCGGCCGTTCGCAGTCGACCGGGACGGATTCGTACTCGGGGAGGGCGCCGGCATCATGATCCTGGAGGAGCGGGAGTCGGCTCTGGCGCGCTCCGCCCGGATCTATGCGGAAATCACCGGTTACGGCATGAGCGGCGACGCGTTCCACATCAGCGCCCCGGCAGCGGACGGCGGTGGCGCAGTCCGCTCCATGAGCACTGCGCTTGAACGCTCGGGCATCCGTCCGGACGAAGTGGACTACATCAACGCCCACGGCACCTCGACGCCGGCCGGGGACGAGATCGAGGTGAGGGCGGTCAAAAAGGTGTTCGGGGACCACGCCTACAAGCTGGTCTGCGGATCCACCAAGTCCATGACCGGCCACCTCCTCGGCGCCGCAGGCGGACTTGAGGCGATTGTGGCCGCCAAAGCGGTTGCCGACGATGTGATCCCTCCCACCATCAACCAGGAGAACCCGGATCCGGAATGCGATCTTGACTCGGCTCCTGAAGTCAAAAGGGAGATGACGGTCCGAACAGCGTTGTCCAACTCGTTCGGGTTCGGCGGCACCAATGCAACTTTGATTCTTTCAAAACATCACAGCTGAACTTCTTCAGGAGACCCCCAATGAAGATCCTCGTAGGCCTGAAACATGTGCCGGATACGGAAACCAAGGTCAAGGTGGCGGATGATGGTGTGTCGCTGGTTGAGGCCGGCATCAAGTTCGTCATGTCGCCCTACGACGAATACGCCGTGGAAGAGGCGCTGAAACTGAAGGAAGCCGCCGGGGAAGGTGAAGTCCTCCTGGTCTGCGCCGGCCCGGAGTCGGCTACCGCCACCCTGAGGCAGGGTCTCGCCATGGGAGCCGATCGGGCCGTACTGATCCAGGACCCGAGATTTGACCGGGCCGACGGTCTGGTGCGGGCCTCGGCCCTGGCATCGGTCGCCACCCAAGAGTCGCCGGACCTGGTCCTTCTAGGGAAGCAGGGAGTCGGCACCGACGAAAGCCAGACCGTTCCGATGCTGGGAGAGCTTCTGGATCTGCCCCACGTCAGTGCGGTAGGAACCCTCGAGATCGTGGACGGACGGTTTACCGCCCACCGGGAAATCGAAGGCGCCGTTGAAGTCATGGAAGGTTCGCTGCCTGCGATCCTCGGTTGCGAAAAGGGTCTCAATGAGCCGCGATATGCATCTCTCAAAGGGATCATGCAGGCGAAGAAAAAGACCATCGATGTCCGCTCCGCCGCCGATGCAGGCATCGAAGATGGGGCACTGGGCGAAGGGAAGATGGTGGTCTGGGAAAAACTGGACCTGCCGGCCCCCAGAAGCGGCGCCCGCATCCTGGAAGGCGAGATCGATGACCAGGTAGTTGAACTTGTCCGGTGTCTGCGCGAAGAAGAGAAGGTGATCTGATGGGAGCCAACGTACTCGTATTTGCCGAACGTCGTGAGGGCAGCCTCAAGCGGCCCGCCCTGGAAGCGCTGTCCGCAGCCCGTTCCGCCGCCGATATCCTGGGCGGTAGTGTGGTAGTCCTCGCCCTAGGGAGCGGTGCCGCGGCCCACGCCGAAGAGCTGGGAAAACACGGCGCCGACCGCCTGCTCACAGCCGAGGCGCCCTGGCTGGACATGTACGTTCCGGAAGCGTACGCCGCCACGCTGGCGGCTGCAGCCGGCGATGTAGACGCCGGTCTCGTGCTGGTGCCGGCCACCAGCATGGGCAAAGACATGGCGCCTCGTGTGGCTGCCGCGCTCAAAACCGGGATGCTCAGCGACGTTACCGATCTTGAAGCTTCCGCCGACGGCACGCTGCGCTGCACGCGGCCGGTGTTCTCCGGCAAGGCGAACGCCATCGTTGCCATTCCGGCCGCAAGGCCGGCGGTGGCATCCCTTCGCCCCAACGTATTTCCGGTGAAGGAAACCGGCGGCGGCGCAGCGGAAACAGGGTCGGTGGAGCCGGCGCTTGCCGAGGACAAGGTCCGGGTGCGAGCGGTTCGTCTCGAGAAACCGGCGGAGGCCGAACTGGACGTGGCCGAAGCTTCGGTCATCGTGTCCGGCGGCAGGGGGATCAAGGGTGCGGAGAACTTCAAGCTGATCCGCGAACTGGCGGAGCCCCTTGGTGCAGCAGTCGGTGCTTCGCGTGCCGTTGTGGACGCCGGCTGGATCGCTCATTCCCACCAGGTAGGCCAGACCGGCAAGGTGGTGTCCCCGAACCTTTACATCGCCTGCGGAATATCCGGTGCGATCCAGCACCTGGCAGGCATGTCCTCTTCCAAGGTGATCGTCGCCATCAACAAGGACCCGGAGGCCCCGATCTTCAAGATCGCCGATTACGGCATCGTAGGCGACCTGTTCGAGGTCGTGCCCAAACTGGCGGAGGCGGTCCGGAATTTGAATTCCTGATTCGGAACCGCAGGCCGGTACTAGACTTCGTCGGTGAAGAAATCCTTGAGGCACTGGATGCGGTCTTCGTAGTCATCGGGGTACAGCAGCCAGGTTGCGGCCGACACCGATGACAGCAGCGAGTTGCCGTCCTGGGGTGTGAAGCAGTAGCCGATGACCTCGTTGTCATTGCGAACGGTCAGGGACGTCACCGGCAGTACGGTGGTGTTCAGGATGCGGCCGAAATGGCCATGATCCCGGCCGTAGGAAAACACGGCGTTGGCCGATGTCTTGTAGGTGATGGCGACCCGGTCGTTGGCCTGAATCTTTTCCAGCAATTTGTCCTTGTCGGTAGGGTTCTTGACCTTGATGTCGAAGAAGATCGTATGCATGTACTGGGAATTGAGCTTGATCGCCGACGAGAAAATGTTCAGGTCGTAACCCAGGGTCTTGAAAAGATGCCAGGCGTCCCGTGCGTGATGGGTTCCGAACCGGGCGTCATTGTGGGTTCCGACCTGGGGCGCCGGTACGAAGCCGCCGTCCTGAGAGATGTCGTTGGCCCGGCGCATACAGACGAAACGGCCGTCCACCAGGTTGGCGGGGCCGCCGTCATCCAGGGCCAGGGTCTCCAGCAGTACCGAAAGATTATGTGTGTTGCACGACACCACCTGGATGAACTGATCCTCGCCTCGAACCAGGGAATGGTCGTTGACACCACGTGCGTACGGTTTTCCGAATCCGAATTCGCTGCCCTGGGCGATGAACCCCAGAGTGTCTGAAGTGAATTTTTCGTAATATTCATTTTTATTGCTGGTGCCGACGCCGGAGGGGGTGCAGTCGATTACCACCGAGGCCCTTTTCAAGGCTTCCACCGTCTCGAAGGTCGGTTCCATTCCCAGGTCCTGGAACCCCTTGACCGCAGGATCGTCGGTGCAGAGCTTCGCACCCCGGCGGATCAGGTCCTTGACCTTGGAACGGTCGGTCAAAAGGGGAGTGCGCTTGTGGAAAGTGACCTCGTCAATCCCCAGATGATCCTTCATGGAGGTCAGGAGGCCGATAAGCGGCTCGCCGATGGTTCCGGTTCCGATTACGTGGACGACTGCGTTTGATGACATGCTGTTCTCCGATAGGGTATTTTCCGTTGATGGGTGCTACCGTTACAGACGGAAAAGCACTATGACATGGCGAAAGCGAACGTGTCAACGCGGCCCTCGATCCGGTCTGTGAGCGGGTTTGTTGACAGCTTGCCCAACGGTTTCTAGAATCTGCAAGTACAATTCTCTCAACCATTTGGAGAGATTCTTGAGCGAGCACGAAAGCAGCGTTATCCCGACAATGGCGGTGCGCGAACTGCTCACCGATCAGGCGGCCGAAGATCTCGGGCTGGAGCTGCTCTGCGGCGGTGACGGTCTGGACAACCTAATCAACCGGCCGCGCATCCAGAAACCGGGCCTGGCCCTGGCCGGCTACCTGGAATACATCCATCCCGGCCGGGTGCAGATTCTGGGAAAATCGGAGATCCAGTTCCTTTCGGAGCGTGCTCCGGCGGAGCGCAGCCGGATCGCCGCCATGGTCTGCCGCCACGGCGTATCGTGTTTCGTGGTTACGGAGAACCTGGAGCCGGCGAATGAACTGCTGGACGAGGCCGAGACTGCAGGCGTGCCGCTGTTCCGCACCGACCTGCCCACATCCCAGGTAATCGATGGCCTGACCGGATTCCTCCAGAACCGCCTGGCGCCTCGTGCGGTGATGCACGGCGTCCTCGTGGACGTCTACGGACTGGGAGTTTTCATCATCGGCGACTCCGGGATAGGCAAGAGCGAATGTGCCCTGGACCTGGTGGTCCGAGGCCACCGGCTGGTATCGGACGATGTGGCCGAGATGAAGCGGCTGGGGCCCAGGATCGTCGGCACCGGACCGGAGCTGACCCGCCACCACATGGAGCTCCGGGGCCTGGGTATCGTCAACGTCAAGGATCTGTTCGGAGTCGCATCGGTGCGGATCACCAAGGATGTGGAGTTCGTCATCCGGCTGGACCACTGGGCGGACGACAAGAAATACGAGCGCCTCGGCCTGGATGACCGGGAATACGATATCCTCGGTATTCGTTTGCCGTTCGTGGAGATGCCGGTAGGCCCGGGAAGGAATCTGTCGGTTCTCATCGAGGTGGCGGCCCGGAACCACCTGCTGAAACTGAAAGGCTACCACCCGGCCCGGGAGCTGGCCCGCAAGCTGGGCCGCCAACTGCGTGAAGGCGGCAGGGACGACATGGAGACGGAAACCGAAAAAGAAGGTGGTGAGCGTTGAAGATGGACAGCCTCGTGATCATTACCGGATTGTCCGGTTCCGGGAAATCCCTGGCCGGGAATTGCCTGGAAGATCTCGGGTTCTTCTGTGTGGACAACCTTCCGATCAGCCTCATCCGGCCTTTCTGCGACATGGCGCGGCGCAGCACCGACCCGCCCCGGCGATCGGCACTGGTGGTGGATATTCGCGAAGGTGCGGCTATCCGCAAACTGCCGGACACCTTGCAGGCGCTGCGTGGAATGGATATCCCGCTGCAGGTTCTGTTCTTCGAGTGCAGCGACGAGGTGCTCAAGAGGCGGTTCAGCGAAACACGCAGACCCCACCCGATGGCCGGCCACACCGCCACCCTTGAAGATGCAATCGTCCTTGAAAGAATGGAGATGGCGGCGATCCGGGATTTCGCCGACCGCATCATCGATACGGATCGCTTCAACGCCCATCAGCTCAAGGCATACCTCAGTAACGCATTCGGAGGGGCTGCCGACAGCAGGTCGTTGAACATCAACGTCCTTTCGTTCGGCTTCAAGTACGGGATTCCCGCCGAAGCCGACCTGGTTCTGGATGTGAGGTTCATCTCGAACCCCTATTTCGTGGAAGGGCTGAGGAACATGACCGGGCAGGACGGGCCGGTTCAGGAGTTCCTGCTGCAACAGCCGGAGACGGAAGCGTTCGCGTCTCGTCTGAAAGACTTTCTGGGATTCCTGGTGCCTCTGTACACCAAGGAAGGGAAGACCTATCTCACCGTGGCCATCGGATGCACCGGCGGCAAACACCGCTCGGTCTACCTGGCCGGGGAACTGGGCCGGCACCTTGAAGGCGAGGGACTGGCGGCTACGATCAACCACCGGGACCTGGGCCGGGAATAACCGGGAAGGATGGGGCCGATGCGCGGATTGCTGGTAGTTACCCACGGCAGGTTTGCGGAAGAGTTGGTCGCCGCGGCCAGGAGAATCGTCGGCGATCTCGAAGGGGTCGAAGCGGTCTCCATCGACTGGGATGATGATGTGGATCGCGCCCGGGAATTGATCGAGGCCGGCATCGGGAAGCTGGACCTGGGAGACGGTGTACTGATCCTCACCGACATGTTCGGCGGGACACCGACCAATATCGCCCTTTCCCTGGTAGACCCCGGCCGGGTGGAAATCGTTACCGGCGTCAATCTGCCGATGCTGATCAAGTTCACCAATATCCGGGGCCGGCTGGAACTCCATGAGTCGGCTGCCCGGATCGCCGAGCAGGGCCGCTCCTCAATCCACGTGGCTAGCGAGATCCTGGAAAGCCGCGCCGTTGAAAACGCGGAATCCGGAGAAGACGGAGGACAGCCGTGACCGAGCGCACGCTGAAGATCTCCAATCGCCTGGGGCTTCACGCCAGAGCGGCGGCCCGGTTCGTCCATCTGGCCAACAGCTTCAAATCCAGGATCCTGGTACACAAGGGCAATGCCCGGGTGGACGGGAAATCGATACTCGGTCTGCTGACCCTGGCGGCGGCCAAGGGGACCAGTCTGGGACTGTCCGCCGAAGGCGAGGACGAAGTCGAGGCGCTGGATGCCCTTGAAGGTCTGGTTCGGGACCGGTTCGGGGAGGAGGCGTGAGCGCCGAGAAGCTCAGGGGCCTGGGGGTCTCCTCCGGGATCGTCACCGGCCAGGTGGTGGTGCTCCAGAGCGCCAACCTTCCGGTGGTGCCGGTGCCGGTGCCTCCGGAACGGATCGAGGACGAGATCGGGCGGCTGGAAGCGGCCCGCAGCGTGGCCAGAACCGAGCTCCAGGACCTGCGTAACCGAACCTTCGAGGTCCTGGGCGAGACCTACGCCGGGATCATCGACGCCCAGCTTCTGATCCTGGAAGATCCCGGCCTGTTGCGCAAGACCGCCCACAGGATCCAGGTCGGCAGGATAGCCGCCGCCTGGGCACTCAAGGAAGAGGTCGGGGACTATCTGCGCAAGTTCGAGACCATCGCGGACGGCGCCTTCAGGGAAAGGGGAGGGGACCTCCAGGATGTCCACCTCCGGTTGCAGCGCATCCTGCGGGGTGATGTTCGGGGCGGAGAGGAACTTCCCGACGATCGTCCGCTGCTGGTGGTGGCCCACTCCCTGGGGCCGTCGGATACGGTGATGCTGACCCGGAAAAACCTGGCCGGTTTCGCCACCGATGTCGGAGGCAAGACCTCCCACACGGCGATCCTGGCCCAGGCGCTGTCGGTTCCGGCGGTGGTCGGCCTGAAAGACATCACCCAGCGGGTCCGCACCGGGGAAGAGATCATCCTGGACGGGGAATCCGGGACGGTGACCATCCGGCCCGGCGCCAACGACCTGCTGGAAGCGGAGCGAGGTCGCCTCACCCTTGAGGAGCGGGAATCGTCCTGGGTCGAAGTGGAGTCGGCGCCGGCACGAACGGAGGACGGCACGGCGGTCTCGGTGCAGGCCAACATCGAGTTCCCTCAGGAAGTCGAGAAAGCGAAGGCGTACGGCGCCGAAGGTATCGGCCTGTACCGCTCCGAGTTTCTGTTCCTCTCCCGGTCTCCCGAATTGCCTTCCGAGGAAGACCATTACCGGACCTACGTCGAGATGGCGGCACGGATGGCGCCGGCCCAGGTGACGATCCGGACACTCGATCTGGGCGGAGAAAAGTATTTTCACGACGTCCTGGACGCCCAGGAGACCAACCCTGTGCTCGGCCTCAGGGCGGTTCGGTTCTGTCTCCAGCGCCAGGATATTTTCCGGCCCCAGATCCGCGGTCTGCTACGGGCGGCGGCGGAGGCCGACATCCGGATCATGATCCCGCTGGTGACCACCGCCGATGAGATCCGACAGGTCAAGGCGCTGATCTTCGAGGAGGCCGGATCCCTGCGGGCCGCCGGCATTCCATGCCGGGAGGATGTTCCGGTGGGGATCATGGTGGAAGTGCCGGCAGCCGCCTGGTCCGCCGACATCCTGGCCCTTGAGTCCGACTTCTTCAGTATCGGCACCAATGACCTGATCCAGTACGCCCTGGCGGTGGACCGGAGTAACGAAGCGGTGGATTACCTGTACCAGCCGCTGCATCCGGCTGTTCTGCGGATGATCAAGTTCATCATCGAAAGCGCCGACCGGGCCGGCATCCCGGTCTCGCTCTGCGGTGAAATGGCCGGGGACGAGGAAATGACCCCGCTCCTGGTCGGCCTGGGCCTGCGGGAGCTTTCGGTACAGCCCAGGGCGATCCAGCCGGTTCGCAGGGCGATTGCCGGAATGAACACCCGGGAAGCGAAAGCCCGGGCGATGAAGGCGCTGGACCTGCCGACCGCCCTTGAGATCGAAGAGTTTCTGCTCGCCACGTGACGCCGCTTTGCCTATAATCGGTGGGTACGTCACCGGACAGGAGGGAAACGATGGCTCCAGAGATCCAGAACCGTGATCAGACGGCCACAGGCGGGAAACCGGGAGCAGCGTCTTCCGATCCACTCCCGGAAATCCCTCAGAGGGGATATTTCCTCCTGAAAGAGGTCTGCGGGATCACCGACACCCAGCCTTACGTCCTGCGGTTCTGGGAGAGCGAGTTCCCCCAACTGGCCGGTAAAAAGCGAGGCCGGCAGGTGACCTACACCCAGGAAGACATCGGCCTGATACTCCAGATCAAGCAACTGCTGCATAACGAGGAATACACCCTGGCCGACGCCAGAGAGCGGCTGGACCAGGGCGAAGTAGCCGTGGAACCTGCGGAGGAGCCGGTGGTGCAGGACACCGAATCCCTTCAGGACGAGTTGGACGGCCTCAAGGAGCGGCTGGCGGACATACGGGGCCGCTACGAAGGCGCTACCCGGGAGATCGCCCATCTGAAAGGCCAGTTGGCCGGCAGCGAGGACTATCAGCAGCGCTACGAAGAGTCCCGTGAGGAGATCCGCGACCTCAAGGAAGGGATGTCCGGCCGGTTGCAGGCGATCAAACAGGCGTTCAGGAAGTTGACCGGATCCCGGTCTTCTTGACGGCGCCGTAACGATCCCCTAACATTCCCGCGTTTCCCATGGTCGGGGCGTGGCGCAGCCTGGTAGCGCACTTGCTTGGGGTGTAAGGGGTCGTGAGTTCAAATCTCGCCGCCCCGACCAATTTTGACCTTCCCTGCACCGGACCCAGGAGTCGAATAACTTGACGCAGTCCGGGAACCAGGAACGGCCTCTGATCCTCATCACCAACGACGACGGTCACGAAGCGCCGGGTATCGCGGCTTTGGCCGAAATCCTGGAACCGCTGGGCCGGGTGATATCCGTTGCGCCGGACCGGGAGCGGAGCGGCGCCGGCCATGCGTTGACACTGGACCGGCCTCTCAGGGTGCGGACGCTGTCGAAGGATTGCTACGCCGTCAACGGCACACCTACCGACTGCATCCACCTGGGACTGGACAACCTGACCGACGGCCTGAAGCCGGACCTGGTGGTTTCCGGTATCAACCGGGGATTGAACATCGGTGACGATGTGACCTACTCGGGGACGGTGGCCGGCGCCCTGGAAGGGACGCTGCTCCATATCCCGGCGGTGGCGGTTTCCTCCGGGCGGTTCGACGACGACAATATCGACTATCACCAGTCCGCCGGGTTCATCCTGGAACTCTGTACCCGGGTCCTGAAGCACCGGCTTCCGGAAGGTGTGTTCCTCAACGTCAACATCCCGCCGTGCGAACCGAACGGAGTCCGGGTCACCCGGCAGGGCACCCGAACCTACAGGGCGTCCATGGACCGCAGGCTGGACCCGTCGGGGAGGCCGTACTTCTGGATCGCCGGGGCCGACACCACGCCGACCGACGAGGTTGACGGCGACCACCGTGCCATCGCCGACGGGTTCATCTCGGTGTCGCCGCTGTTCGCCAACCTGACCCACGAGAGCTCCCTGGAACCGCTGCGCTCCTGGATCCCGGTGGAATACCGTTGAACCGGGCAGGGGACCAGCGTATCCGCCGGGAGAAAATGGCCCGGCTCATCGAGGAGCGGGGTATCAAACACCCCGGCGTGCTCAAGGCGATGGGCAACATCCCCCGGGAACGGTTCATGGAGGAGGCGCTGGCGAACAGGGCGTACAGCGATTCGGCTCTGCCGATCGGAGAGAAGCAGACCATCTCCCAGCCCTGGATCGTGGCGCGGATGACCGAACTGACCCGTCCCGACGGCACCGGGAAGGTGCTGGAGATCGGAACCGGATCCGGCTACCAGGCCGCCGTACTCTCTTCCCTTTTTGAACAGGTCTACACCGTGGAGCGGATCCCCGAACTCTCCCGAAGGGCGAGGAAGACGATCCGGGATCTGGGGATCGAGAACGTGCATTTCAAGATTTTCGACGGCACCTACGGCTGGGGGGAGTTTGCTCCCTACAAGGCGATCGTGGTGACTGCCGGAGCGCCGGATGTCCCGGCCACCCTGGTGGAGCAGCTGGAGGACAGTGGGCGCCTGGTAATCCCGATCACCACCGATCACAAGGGGACCCGGGACGAAGACGAGGACCAGACCCTGACGGTTCTGACCCGTCGCCGTGGACGGAACATCCGTGAAAACCACGGACCTTGCCGCTTCGTGCCGCTGGTCGGCAAGTACGGGTGGGACCGGTGAGCGAAAAGCAGCAAAACGGTATCCACCACCGCATGTACCGCTGGGTGCTGAAATGGGCCGGGCATCGCAACGCGAAGGGAGCACTGTTCGGCCTGGCCTTCGCCGAGGCCAGCTTCTTCCCGATCCCGGCCGACGTGCTGCTCATCGCCATGGCGGTGGCCAATGCATCGAAAGCCCGGTTGTACGCCTTTCTGGCTGCATCCGGATCGGTGCTGGGCGGACTGGCCGGCTACGGCATCGGCCGGCTGCTTTGGCTCGGCATCGCCGGGTTCGTCTTCGAGCATCTGGGATTCCTGGGCATGACCCGTGAGAATTTCGACCTGGTGGAACAGCTGTACAACGACAACGCGTTCATGGCGCTGTTCACAGCCGGATTTACGCCGATTCCGTTCAAGGTGTTCACCATCGCAGCCGGCGTATTCAAGGTCTCCCTGCCCGTATTCATCGCCGCCTCCATCGTCGGTCGTTCCGCCCGGTTTTTCCTGGTGGCCGAACTGGTGGGCAGGATGGGGCCCCGGGTGCTGCCCTTTGTGGAGAAGCACCTGGGCTGGCTTTCCATCCTGTTCGTCGCCCTCCTGGTTCTCGGCTTCTGGGCGATCAAGCTGCTCTAGACACCCTCCCGACAGTCCCGGTATTCCGTTGCAGCCGTGTGGCGGGGCTGGTACTATCTGCCGGTCCTGCAAGGCGGGACGGGTCGGGGCGTAGCGCAGCCTGGTAGCGCACCTGCTTCGGGTGCAGGGGGTCGGGTGTTCGAATCACCCCGCCCCGACCACTTTCCATTTTCTTCCGGAGGCGTGATGGGTCGACTGGTTATCCAGTGGTACCGCAAGCGACCCCGAAGTTCGACTCCGGGGACGATCCCACCGCCGGATCACCACTCCCTCCCAGGCGACCCGCTGCACCGCATCGAGGAAGCCGATCCGGAAACCCAGTGCATCCTGGGGACCAGCTACGCCTCGGGTGACGGCGTTCCCCTGGATTACGGTGCAGCCATGAAATGCTACCGCCTGGCGGCGGAGCAACAGTTCGCCAGGGCTCAGTACCATCTGGGAGAGCTGTACGCTGCAGGGCGTGGAGTGGAACGAGATCTGGAGCAGGCCGTCACATGGTGGCGCATGGCGGCTGAAGGAGGCGACCCACTGGCCCAGATCCGCCTGGCGGATCAACTGGAGCCTGGAGACGAAGCGGACGCCATGCTCCGGAAAGCCGCAAAGGCGGGCCACACCGAAGCCCAGTACCGCCTGGGCGCAAGGTCCGGCAGAGAGGGCATGCCGTGGCTCTCCATGGCAGCCTCAGCGGGCCATCCGGACGCCCAGCGCCTCCTGGGGCTGGCGTTCGATCGGGGCACCTGGGTGGAGCGTGACGTGGAGCAGGCCATGGCCTGGTGGAGGAAGGCGGCGGCCGGAGGCAGCGCCGCCGCCCGCAGAACCCTGGGGACCCGGTATTTCCATGGCGATGCAGTACCCCAGGACTTCCGCCGGGCGTATTATTGGTTCAATCTGGCGGCGGCCGACGGCGATGTGGAGGCCGGCATGTGGCGGGACTGCGTGCTGCCGAGATTGACCCCCCAGGACCTGGCCGAGATCCAGGAGCAGACCCGGGCCGCCGTCGAGGACAAGGCCCACTGACGGTACTGCGGTTGCAGCCCCCGGCTACCTGCCGTAGGATGCTCCGCCAGGAGGGGGATTATGCTGGTCGGCGATCTGAAGAAAGTGATCCGGGAGATTCCTGATTTTCCCAAGCCCGGGATCAACTTCTACGACATCACTACGTTGTTCGCCGACCCGGCAGCCTTCAAAACCGCGGTGAACAAGATGGTGGAACGGTACCGCGGGGAGAAGATCGATGCTTTCGTCGGCATCGAGGCCCGGGGGTTCATCCTGGCCTCAATCATGGCCCACACCCTGGAAACCAGCCTGGTGCTGATCCGGAAACCGGGGAAATTACCGGGAAATACACTATCGGAGTCCTACGACCTGGAATATGGAACCAACCAGGTGGAAATCCATGAAGATGCCGTGGAACCGGGGCATCGGGTGGTAATCGTGGACGACCTTCTGGCCACCGGCGGTACGGCAGGGGCGGCCGGAAAGCTCCTGAACCGGCTGGACGCCCGGGTCGAAGGGTTCGCGTTCCTTGTGGAGCTGGCGTTCCTGAACGGCCGGGAGGCCCTGGGCGGGCGGAACGTGTTCAGCCTGATCACCTATGAATGAAACTTGAGCGAATCCTGAGCTTCCGATACCATGGCCCGCCGTCAGGGCCCGTAGCTCAGTCTGGATAGAGCAGGAGTTTCCTAAACTCAAGGTCGCAGGTTCGAGTCCTGCCGGGCCTACCATGTGAAGGGGATCGGTAGTCATGTCCCGCGGATTAACAAAAAAAGAAATCAAGAAGGACGAATTCCTCGAAGCGGCCACCGATGCCGGAGAATGGCTGGAGTCCAACTGGAAAACGGTCATGGCCTGGGCCGGTGGCCTGGCCGTCCTGGCGATCCTGATCGCCGGGTGGTATTTCATGAGCAAGGCTCGTGACGAGGCGGCCCAGGACATCCTGGGGCAGGGCATGCAGGTGCTGGCCACCGGAGACTACGAGCAGGCTATCGATCTGTTCGGGCAGGCTGCGGACAAGGGCGGCTCCGGCGCCACCGAGGCGGTGGCCGAACTCTACCGGGGCATAACCCTCTCCCGGACCGGCCGGAACGACGAGGCTGTCCCGATTCTCACAAAGGTGGGCGAGACATCCTCCGTCCTGCTGGTGGCCCAGACCGCCCGGGCGGTGCTGGCGGGCATCCACGAAACCGCCGGCGAATACGAACAGGCCGAGGCGATCTACATGACGTTGTCAACCGAAGAGGGTGGCGTGTACCCGCCGGCCCGGGCGTTGCTGAACGCCGGACTGGCCCGCCGCGCCATGGGACGTGAAGACGAGGCTCAGGAACTGTTCGAGGGTATCGTGCGGGATTATCCCCAGTCCGCTGCGGCGGCAGAGGTGAATCAGCTGCTGGAGCCCTAGTAGCGGCGGTCCGGTTCGTTGCCGGCCACATCCTCGGCAGTGACCTTGTAGAACACCAGCGGGGTGACCAGGGCGATCTCGGCCCGGTCCACGAATTTGGTTTCGTCGGTCACGGCGATCTCGAACGGCCGGATCACGAAAAAGAAGCTGCGCCGGATGTACCGGTAAACGTGATACTTCTCGACGTATTCCGGGCGGCCGTCCTGATCGATGGTCACCGGGTTCCATGCCAGCACGATCCCGGTCCCCCCTTGTTCCACGTCCATCTCCAGCCTGTCGACGTAAGCCGGCGGGATGGAGTCGACATCGACCTCCGAGTAATCTTCGCCCTCGACCCAGTCGACGCCGTTCCAGGCATCGGCCCGCCACTGGTAGCGACCGTCTTCAAGCGGTTTGGGCGGCTTGAACATCGCTCCGTACTCGCCCATCAGCGCCGTAAAGGACCAACCGTTCGGTTCCTCAATCTGGTTGAAGACGTACATCTCGGTATCGAAATCGTCCTGGCTCAGCACCAGGCGAAATCTCATTTTGACCAGATCCGTACCTTCGACTTCGATCTTGAAAACCGGCCGCGGCCCGACGGTCTCTCGCCATTCCGGCTCCAGCGGCCTTACCTCGTCCACGGTCTGTGCAGAGGCGGTGCAGAACGAGCCGGCAAGGGCCAGAAGGAAGATCAGGATGTGCCGGGACCTTGGCATGAGGCCTCCTAGAACGGGATGTCGTCGTCGTTGTAGCCGCCGGTTCCCGGGTCCGCTGCCGAGGAACCCTGGAGGTCGTCCTGGCCTGCGGCCACCGGTGTCGGCTCACTGGGACGGCTTTCGCCGCGGCTGCCGAGCATCTGGACCCGCTGGGCCCGGACCTCGGTGGTGTATCGCTTCTGACCCTCCCGGTCGGTCCATTCCCTGGTCTGCAACGAGCCTTCGACGTAAACCTGGCGGCCTTTTTTGAGATACTCGCCGACGATCTCCGCCTGCTTGGCCCAGACCACGATGCGGTGCCATTCGGTCTTCTCCCGACGCTCTCCGGTTCCGTCGGTCCACCGGTCGGTGGTTGCCATGGTGAAGTTGGCCACGGCGGTGCCGTTCTGGGTGTAACGGATCTCTGGATCTCGCCCGAGGTTTCCGATGAGCATAACTTTGTTAAGGCTGGACATGGCGATTCGCTCCTTCAATTGTCTTTTCGGGGACCCTAACCGAAGCGTACCATAGGGCCTTCCGCTGTCAAGCGGACCGCAAAGCCTTGTGGCGAGAGGTACATTCTGGGAAAATGCCCCGTGGCAAAACGCTCCAACCTCCTGAAGACCGTCAGCTCCATCAGTGGCGCAACCCTGGTCAGCAGGATTCTGGGTCTTGTGCGCGAGCAGGTGCAGGCCTACTTCTTCGGCGCCGGCATGGTTACCGACGCCTACATCACCGCCTTCCGGATCCCCAACCTGATGCGGGACCTGTTTGCCGAAGGCGCCCTGTCGGCGGCGTTTGTTCCGACCTTCATCAACGAGAAGGAGAAACACGGCAGGGAGGCGGCATGGAGGCTGGCCAATCATCTGTTCGGCGCTCTCCTCCTGGTCCTTGGAGTGCTCACCGTAGCGATCTTCCTGTTTGCTCCCGGGATCATCCGGGTCTACGCGTTCGGGTTCACGGGGGAGAAGTTCGAACTTGCCGTCACCATGACCCGGATCGTTTCGCCGTTCCTGCTGGTGGTCGCCCTGGCCGCCGTGGCCATGGGCATGCTGAACGCCTGCGGTCGCTTCTTCCTGCCGGCGCTGGCCCCGGCCTTCTTCAATGTGGCCAGTATTTCCGGTGTGATCCTGTTGATCCCGGTTTTCCGCTCCATGGGACTGAACCCGGGGCTCTCCCTGGCGGTCGGCGCAATTCTGGGCGGGTTCCTCCAGTTCGTTGTTCAGGGGCCGGCGCTGCGATCGGAGGGGTTCAGGTTCCGGCCGGCTCTGGTTCTGACCGATCCGGCCCTGCGCCGGGTCGCCCGGCTGATGATCCCCGCCACCTTCGGCCTGGCCGCCACCCAGATCAGTATCTTTTTTGACACCGCCATGGCATCGGCCCAGGGCGACGGCGCCCAGAGCTGGCTCGCATACGGGTTCCGCCTCATGCAGCTCCCGCTTGGTCTGTTCGGGGTCGCCATCGCCACGGCGAATCTGGCGCGGGTCTCCGAAGACGTGGCCCGGGACGACAGCAAGGCGCTGACCTCGTCACTGGCCTCGTCACTTCGGGCGGCTGCTCTCCTGACCCTTCCGGCCACCGCCGGGCTGATCGCTCTCAGAGTGCCGATCATCCGGGTTATCTTCGAACATGGCCGGTTCACAGCAGACTCCACCCTCGAGACTGCAGCAGCGGTGCTGTGTTACAGCCTGGGCCTGTATGCCTACTCGGTGACCAAAATACAGGCGCCGACCTTCTACGCCCTGGGCACGCCGCGGATCCCGGTGATCGCATCGGCTATAGCGGTCACTGTCAAGGTCGTAACCAGCCTGATCCTGCTGCAGTTGTTCCCGCGGTGGGGGTTCTCGGCGTTCCTGGCCCTGGCGTTCACCACATCCCTGGCGGCCTGGGTGAACTTTGCCGTGCTCTCCGCGGGGATCCGCAGGTCGGTCGGTTCGTTCGCAGGCCATGCCGTCGTTTCCAGCACCTTCAAGATGGCCGGGCTTTCTCTGGTAATGGGGATTGCGGTGCATTACCTCCGGCAGGTTCTGGATCTCTCCTTCGGTGGCGGCGGATTCGGAGGTGAACTGGGCCGTCTGCTTGTCTGTATCGTGGCCGGAGGGCTGATCATCGCCGGGGGAGTAAGTGTCCTGCGCATTCCGGAAGCGGAACGGTTGCTCGCACGTTTCGGCCGCCGGGGCCGGCGATCGTGAAGACCCTGCTCCAACGGGTTTCCAGCGCTACCGTCCGGGTGGATGGGGCGGTAGTGGGGAGTATCCAGGAAGGGCTTGTTGTCCTGCTGGGGGTGGAGCGGGACGACGGGAACGATGACGCCGACTACATGGCGTCCAAAACCGCAGGTCTGAGAATTTTTCCCGACAGTGCGGGGAACATGAACCGCAGCGTGCTGGAGATCGGCGGGTCGGCCCTGGTGATCTCCCAGTTCACCCTGGCGGCGGATACTCGCCGAGGGCGGCGGCCCTCTTTTTCGACGGCGGCCCGGCCTCTAGAGGCGGAACTCCTGTACCGGCGGTATGTGGACAGGCTCAAGGCGGAAGGCGTGGCGGTGGAAACCGGCCGGTTTCAGGCCATGATGGAAGTGGAGCTTGTAAACGACGGACCTGTGACCGTTCTTCTGGATCCCCGACCGGATCGGGCCGGCCGATGAACAGCGGGCAACTGGAGGAGTATCTGGACCACCTCACCGTCGAACGGGGCCTGGCCGGCAATACCATCGATGCCTACCGCAGAGACCTGACGATTCTTGGAAAGGAGATCGGGAGCCGCAGGAAGCTGGCAGACGCCCGGCAGGAAGATCTGTTGCGGGTCCTGCGGCGGATGCGCGCCGACGGTCGCTCGCCTCGTTCGGTGGCCCGGTGGCTGGTGGCCGTCCGCGGCTATTTCGCCTGGTTGCTCGCAAGGGGAAGGATCGAGAGCAACCCGGCGGAGCACGTGGATTCTCCCAAGGTATGGAAACGGCTTCCCACGGTTCTCACACCGGAAGAGGTGGAGCGGCTGCTGGCGGCGCCTGACCGCACCACGCCGCTGGGCATGCGGGATGCAGCCATGCTGGAGGTTCTGTACGCTGCCGGCCTGCGGGTCAGTGAACTGATCCATCTCCGCTTCCAGGACCTCCATCTGGACGCCGGGTATCTGCGTTGCATGGGGAAAGGATCCAAGGAGCGGATCATCCCGCTGGGCCAGGAGGCGGAAGGTTCATTGCATGACTACCTGGCCAACGGCCGCCCGGAACTCCTGGGCGAACGAAAAACCGATGTCCTGTTCGTCAAGAGAAAAGGTGGTGCGATCAGCCGGCAGGGGTTCTGGAAACTGGTAAAAGCACACGGCCGGAAAGCGGGGATCGAGGCCGATTTTTCACCTCACACGCTGCGGCACTCCTTTGCCACCCACCTCCTGGAAAACGGGGCCGATCTCCGGTCGGTCCAGGCGATGCTGGGCCATGCGGACATCTCCACAACCCAGATTTACACACACATCAACAGAGAGCGCCTGAAACGGCTGTATGAGGACTTCCACCCCAGGGCCTGAACCTGCTATGGCCTCCGGCGGCCCTGCTGTGGAAGAATAGCTGCCCGGAACGATGTACGAGGAGTGGACCGTGAGCGAAGAACTGTTCGAAGAGCCGATCCTGGACCTGGAGCGCAAAATCGAGGCGCTCTCCGGGACCGGTGACGACAATGCCACTCGCAACAGGCGGCTCCAGCTGGAAAATGAGCTGGACGAGCTTCGCAAGCAGATTTACGGGAACCTGTCCTCCTGGCAGAAGACACTGGTTGCGCGCCATCCGAAGCGGCCCTACACCCACGACTACCTGGCCCACATGATGGAGGATTTCGTCGAGCTTCACGGCGATCGGCGATATTCCGACGATCCGGCCATCGTGGGAGGCATGGCGGTGTTCCGGGGAGAGCCGGTGGCGGTCATCGGGCACCAGAAAGGCCGGGACACCAAGGAAAAGATTTATCGGAATTTCGGGATGCCCCGGCCGGAAGGGTACCGCAAGGCGCTCCGGATCATGAAAATCGCGGAAAAATTCGGACGACCGATCATCACGTTCATCGACACCCCCGGCGCGTACCCGGGTATCGGAGCGGAAGAGAGGGGTCAGGCGGAGGCGATCGCCTACAACCTCAGGGAAATGGCGAAATTGAAAGTGCCTGTCCTGGTGACCGTAACCGGTGAAGGCGGCTCAGGAGGCGCGCTGGCCCTGGGGATCGGAAACAAGGTCAACATCCTCGAGTACGCGACCTATTCGGTGATCAGCCCGGAAGGGTGCGCCGCCATCCTCTGGAAAGATCCGAAGATGAGCAAGGTGGCGGCCAAGGCGATGAAGGCGACGGCGCCGGAACTTGCGAAGCTGGATATCGTGGACGAGATCATCCGGGAGGTTCCAGGAGGCGCCCATGCCGATCCTAAAGGGCAGGCCGTTCTGGTCGGTGAGACCCTGGCGCGGCAGATGGAAGAACTGTCCGCCCTGGGGCCGGACGACCTGGTTCGGCAACGCTATGACCGTTTCCGGAAACTGGGGGTCTACGAAGGCTGATCGGTTTCCAGGCTCTTGACCTGCTGCCAGACCTCCTCCAGGCGGTCGGCCGATGAATCCTCCACGCTGGAACCGTCCTTCCTGAGAATCGCTTCCAGGTTGCGGAAACGGCCTGTGAATTTCCGATTGGACTGTTCCAGGGCGTCCTCCGGATCGAGGCCGCTGTGCCGCGCCAGCATCACGAGGGTGAACATCAGGTCTCCCAGTTCCTCCTTGATTCCGGATCGGTCGGAGGCGGCAACCGCTTCCTGCAGTTCCTCCAGTTCCTCCTGGATCTTGGCCATGATTTCGCCGCCGGTTTTCCAGAAGAAGCCGACACGGGAGGCCTTGGTTCCGATCCGGTACGCCTTGAGCAGGGCCGGCAGGGCGGCAGGCACACCGTCCAGAACCCCTGGGAGGTTCTGGTTCTTTTCCTTCTGCTCCTCCCGCTTGATCTCTTCCCAATTGCGCAGGACGTCGTCGGAATCACGCACCTTGGCGTCTCCGAAGACGTGAGGGTGGCGGCGCACCATTTTGGTGGCGATGCTTCGGACCACATCGTCCGCGGAGAAGGCGCCGTTCTCCTTCCCGATCCGTGACAGGAAAACGATCTGGAACAGCAGGTCGCCTAATTCCTCGCACAAGGCCGCTTCGTCGCCGTCGTCCAGTGCCTGGGCGACCTCGTAAGCCTCTTCCAGAAGGTAACCCCTGAGGGTGTTGTAGGTCTGCTCCCGATCCCAGGGGCAGCCCTCCGGATCTCGCAGCCGGTCCATGATTTCCAGCAGCCCTTCGAACGTGTCGTATTTGCTCATAAATACTTCGTTATCCTTGACTTGCAAAATTTACGGCATCATGTTTTGCTGCCGGATGGAAGAAGTTTCGGCCGTTTTCTGCGGCTGTTTTTCTCCCTTCGGGAGCTGGATGCGCCAGTTTTGGTTCCGGGGAGCCGGAATGGTACCATCCGGCTCCGACGGATACGAGGCGCCTCGCAGTGAGGTTGCCGCCGTCAGAAAAGGAACGGAACGATGTCCGACGATGAGTCCCGGATCAAGGTAACGGACAGACGGCTGTTCACCAGTGACGGTGAGCGACGGGAGTCCGTGGGCCAGGTTGAACCGGAGGTGGAAGAAGCTCCCCGGGCGACCGCCACACCGGAACCAGAGGATCGCCCGGGGGAGGAAGCCGGCTTCAGCCATGAACCGGTGGACGAGGACCTGGGCGTGGATTTCACCACCCTCATCAACGCCATGGCTACACCGGCGCTGATCCACCTGGGAGAGGTTCCTCACCCGGACGGAGGGATGACGGCGGTGAATCTGGAGCCGGCTCGCCTGCAGATCGATTTTCTGGCTCTCCTGCAGGTGAAGTGCCGCGGCAACCTGACCGCCGCCGAGGAGAGTCTCCTGGAACGGGTTCTGTACCAGTTGCGACTTCTGTATGTATCGAAAACGGGGAAAGCCGGTGACGATGATCAACCGGCTCCAACCGAAGGCTGAGCGGAACAAGGGGATTGGGAGCCGGATGATCGGTTTCAGATTCGGTAAGGCGTTGATCTGTCTTGCATGCTGCCTGGCGGTTTCCTTCGCCGTGGCGGAGCAGGGTAAAATCCGCCTGCGACAGTCTGCGCCTGAGGTGCGGAGCGAGGCGGAGCCTGCACCCCGCGGTCCCTCCGATTCTTCCCTCAGCGGTTTCGATTACGAAGCGTTCGAAAATCGGCTCCAGAGCCACTGGTTCCAGCGCAAGGCGTTCCTGGCGGAAGGCCGGGAGAACGATGCCCTGCGCCAGTCGGAACGGATCCAGGCGTTCTGCACCGAGGAGGGGATCGGGCGCCTCCGCGGGCTTGCAGACGCCCTGATAGTCGAGTCGGATCACCACCTGATCCGCGGCAACTTCACCAAGGCGCTGGAAGCGCTGGATCTGGCGGAGCAACTCGATCCCGGCCGCTCCCAGGTCCGCCTGGCCAGGGCAGGTGTTTTATGGAAGTCAGGGCGGGGCACGTTCCCGGCACTGGCCGAGTTCCTGTCAGGACTAAGGGCCGCCATCACGGAAGGGGTTCGGGATTTCAGCCTGGTAAACCGGATCCTGCTTTCCCTGATCCTCGGTCTCCTGGGAACGACCCTGCTGTTCTCGATCATGATGGTCCTGCGATACCAGATCCCGTTCCGCCACGAGGTGGAAGAGTGGTTCGGCGCGCGGGTACGGAGCGCCGTGGGCCGCCCGGTCGGGTACGCACTGCTGGTCTTGCCGTTCCTGACCTGGGTCGGCGCCGGCTGGGCCTGTTTTTACTGGTTGATCATTACGTTCCGCTTCATGCGCAGGTCCGAGAGGGCAGCAACGATACTGCTGCTCCTGGCGACCTTCCTGGCGGTGCCGGCCTACCGTGTAGCCGTAACGGTCTACGGAATCACAACCGACCCCGTCACCCGGACGACCATGGAAGCCGCCACCGGCCCCTACAGCCCGTCGCGGATCGTGGACATGCAGAAACTGGTGGAAGCTCATCCTGAAGATGCGACCTACCGGTTCCTCCTGGCGGGCCTGTACGCCAAGGGGCAGTTCTTCAACGATGCGTTCAACGAGTACCAGAAGGTGCTGGAAATCGATCCGGGCCGTTACGAGGCGCTGATCAATATCGGGAACATTTATTACGAGCTGCAGAACTTCGATGAAGCCGGTGCGTTCTACCTCAGATCGCTGGAACAGCATCCGGATTCGGTTCTGGCGCTGTACAACCTGCATCGCTCCCACGCGGAAGGTTTCCGGTTCACGGCGTCGGAAGAGGCCCTGACCAGGGCGCAGAACCTCGATTCCGAACGGGTCACCGCCCTGATGGCCGGAGAAGAAGGGGACGGCCGCTCCCACGTTGTTCCGGCGGTCATCGACATCGGTACGATCTGGAACGCCGCCTTCGCCGGTGGAGCCCTCCACGAAACCGGCAGGGCGAAATCCGGACCGGGTGTGACCGGACTACTGGCGGCACAACTTGTGAACCCTGTGAGCATCGCCGCTCTCCTGACACTGATCCTGGCCATACTGCTGGGCCGCCTGCCTGCGGAGAAAGGACCTGCCAGGCGGTGCATCCGATGCGGCCGCCCGTTCTGCCACCGCTGCAAGACAGGTCGCGAAGGGCATGAATACTGTAGCCAGTGCCTGCACCTGTTCGTTCTGGGCGACGGTCTGGCGCCTGAAACGAAAACGAAGAAAATGTTCGAGGTGGAAAGCTACGAAAAGCGCCTGCGGGTGGTCCGGTCGGGGATCGGGTGGCTGTTCCCCGGAAGCAGCCATGTCCTGAGGGGCCGGATCCTGGCAGGCTGCCTGTTCCTGATCGGCTGGTTCACCGCCGTCCTGATGTGGCAGCCGGTCGCCCTTCTGCCACTGGAAAAGTTTACCGGGTTCGACCTGCGCCTGGACCTGCTGTACTCGGGAGCGGTTCCGGCCTCGCCTGCAGTGAACGCCGCCGCGATCCTCGGTCTGGCCGGTGCGATCCTGATCTGGTTGGCCGTCGTCGTTGGTCGAAGCAAGAGAAGGGAGTCCTGAGATGGCCCTTGAAGGAACCATCAAGGACTTCGGGCTGGGAGATATTTTCCAGCTCATCGGCATCCAGCGCAAAACAGGAGCGCTGCTCTTCGATTCCGGCAGCGAGCAGGTTACCGTCAAGTTCCTGGACGGCAGTGTGGTTGGCGCCGAAAGCCACAACCACAACCTGGAAGACCTTCTGGGCTCGGTTCTGGTCCGGACAGGCCTGATCGCCCAGAGTCAACTGGAAGCAGCTCTCAAGATTCAGAAGAACACCCTGCAGCGGCTGGGCCATGTCCTCGTGGAGTCCGGGTTCATTTCCACCGAAGACCTTCAGGAAGCTCTCCGGACCCAGGTGACCCAGATCGTCTACCGCCTGTTCCGGTGGCGGGCTGGCACCTACCGGTTTACCCCGGTGGACAACATGGATTACGACCGCAACTTCATGCCGGTCGGCGCCGAAACGATCCTGATGGAAGGTGCGCGGATGGTGGACGAGTGGCCTATCCTGGAGCGGAAGATCCGTTCCGAGGAAATGGTCTTCTCGAAGACGTCGGCCACCGTCGGACTGGATATTCCGGTGGAGTCGATCGTCGATGCCGACATCGACATGGAGTCTGTGTTTGCCGGCGAGGACGCTCCCGAGCCGTCCGAACCTGAAAGCGATGAAATCCGGCTCTCGAGAGAGGAAACAGAGATCCTGCGGATGGTTGACGGTGCGGCTTCGGTTCGTGAAATCGTGGACCGTTCGGCGCTGGGAGAGTTCGACACCTATCGCATTCTCCATGAACTGCTGACGCGGAACCTCATAGAGGAAGTGCAGGTCGAAACCGGAGACAACGTTCCTGCGAAAAACCGGAATCGATCCAGCGCACTCTGGACCGCACTGAGCCTGGGCGTGGTGGCCGTTGCGATCCTGGTTGGGGCGCTCATGGCCACCGAAAACGATTTCGGACCCTGGGAAACCGCCGGCCGGGACGGGGCCCTGGACCGGCTGAGGACCTTCGCTTCCCGGGACCGGGTGCAGCGGGTGGAAAGAGCGCTGAATCTCTGCTTCCTGGACACCGGACAGTTGCCCACCGATCTGACGGTCCTGGTGGATAACGGCTACCTGGATCCGGGAGATATTCAGGATCCGTGGGGCCGGCGCTACGGCTATATGCTGGGTGAGGACCGCTATACCCTGATCGCATTGGACCCACAAGGCGTGCCGGATCAAGGACTTACGGTGAACCGCCCCTTCAGCCCCGCCATGCGGATGGTTCTCGACGGCGGCTCGCCCAGCCCCTGAGTTTCCACTCCGGCATCCTTGACACCCTCCCACCCCGATCTTATCTAGCGTTCGTTCAATCAATCGAACCCGGTCCGGCCCAGCGCCGGCCAGGTGTGGGAGCTAAGCGTTATGAGCAAGATTATAGGTATCGACCTGGGTACCACCAACTCGGTGGTGGCGGTTATGGACGGCGGCAAGCCGATGGTAATCACCAGTCCCGAGGGTGGCCGGACGACCCCGTCGGTAGTTGCCATTACCGACAAGGATGAGCGCCTCGTTGGGCAGGTCGCCAAACGTCAGGCAATCACCAACCCTGAAAACACCATCTATTCCACCAAGCGGTTTATCGGACGGAAGTATACCGAGATCCAGAATGAGATCTCCCGGATCCCTTACAAGATCCAGGCCGCCGATAACGGTGACGTCCGGATCATGATCCAGGATAAACTGTTCTCCCCGCCGGAGATTTCAGCCATGGTGTTGCGGAAGCTCAAGGAGGCGGCGGAAGCCCATCTTGGCGACAAGGTCACAGCCGCCGTCATTACCGTTCCGGCCTACTTCAACGACGCCCAGCGCCAGGCCACCAAGGATGCCGGCAAGATCGCCGGCCTGGAGGTCAAGCGCATCATCAATGAACCGACCGCCGCAGCGTTGGCGTACGGCCTCGAGAAGCAGAACGATGAAGTTATCGCCGTGTTCGATTTCGGCGGCGGCACCTTCGACATCTCGATCCTGGAAGTCAGCGAAGGCGTGGTTGAGGTCAAATCCACCAACGGCGACACCCAGCTGGGTGGTGACGATATCGATCTCAAGCTGATCGACTGGATCGTCGATGAGTTCAAGAAGGACCAGGGCATAGATCTGTCGTCGGACAAGATGGCGCTCCAGCGCTTGAAGGAAGCTGCGGAGAAAGCCAAGTGCGAGCTGTCCTCCGTCAGCGAGACCGAGATCAACCTGCCGTTCATCACCGCCGACGCCAGCGGCCCGAAACATCTCCAGCTCAAACTCAACCGGGCGCATTTCGAGCAGCTGGTTGCCCAGCTGCTGGAACGGACCCTGGAGCCGTGCCGCAAGGCTCTGGCCGACAGTGGCCTCAAAGCGTCGGAGATCGACGAGGTGGTCCTGGTAGGCGGTTCCACGCGGATCCCCAAGATCCAGGAAATGGTGCAGGAGTTCTTCGGCCGGGAGCCCCACAAGGGAGTAAACCCGGACGAGGTCGTCGCCATCGGCGCCGCAATCCAGGGCGGGGTCCTGGCCGGCGACGTGGAGGACATCCTTCTCCTGGATGTCACGCCTCTTTCCCTGGGCATTGAAACCCAGGGTGGCGTGTTCCACAAGTTGATCTCGAGGAATACGACCATACCGACGGACAAGAGTGAAATATTCTCCACCGCCGCCGACAGCCAAACCAGCGTCGAGGTCCATGTCCAGCAGGGCGAACGGGAGATGTCCCGGGACAACAAGACCCTGGGCCGGTTCCATCTGGACGGCATCCCGCCGGCGCCCCGGGGGATTCCCCAGATCGAGGTGTCGTTTACCATCGACGCCAACGGCATCGTACACGTGTCCGCCAAAGATCTGGGTACCGGCAAGGAGCAGAAAATCACCATCACCGCATCGTCCGGGCTGGACGAGACCGAGGTCGGCCGCATGGTTCAGGAGGCCGAGGCCCACGCCGCGGAAGACAAGGAAAAACGAGAAGCGGTGGAACAGAAGAACCGGGCCGACCAGCTGGTCTATCAGATGGAAAAGCTGCTTTCCGAGAACGGAGAGAAGCTGTCCGAAGAAGATCGCAAGCCTGTTGAGGAGGCGATCGCCGACCTGAAGGGTGCTATCGAGAAGGAAGACTCCGACGGCATCAAGTCAGGCACGGAGAGGCTGGAGCAGGCCTCCCAGAAACTCGCCACCGTTCTGTACCAGTCAACCGCCGCGCCGGGCGGAGATGATCCCGGTGCTCCCGGGCCGGATGCTTCCGGCCCTGCCGAGGAGGAAGACGTCATCGAAGCCGAAGTCGTCGACTCCGGGGACGGCAAGGGCGGCAATTAAGACGGAAAGGGGCGGGCCTTGCAACCCGCCCCTTTTTGTAGTGAACTGGTTCCTCGCGAGGAGGGAAACATGGCTGAACGTCCGGACTGGGATCCGATGACCGATCTGATGTCGGTGCAGAAGCAGATGAACCGGCTGTTCGAGTCGGCGCTGGGCAAGGTCGGCTTTGACGCCGACGCCGGTCTGGGCGCCTGGTCGCCTGTGGCGGACGTCTACGACGAGCCGGGGCGGCGTGTGTTCTGCCTGGAACTCCCCGGCCTGTCCCTGGACGACATCGGTGTCCGGATCGATGCCGACGAACTGATCGTTGAGGGTGATCGCAAGATGGTGCGGGACGACCCCGGGGAGCAGTTTCAGCGCGTGGAACGATCGTACGGCAAGTTCATGCGAAAGTTCCGCCTGCCGTCCAATGTGGACCGCGGTTCGGTCCGCGCAAGGTACCGGGGCGGCGTCCTGACCATCAGCCTTGAACGGAACGATGCGGCGGAGCCGGAGCGCTTTCAGGTTGCCATCGACTGACGGGCGACCCATTGCCACCCCCGTGATATACTCCCGCGATCCGCAAATCGAACAGGAATGGGATGCAAGAGGAAAAATCAAAATCACGCGGCGCAGGCGGCTCCGGCTCGGAATCTCTCAAGAAATACCTGAAGGAGATTTCCCGGCTTCCTCGCGTTACCGCCGATGAAGAGAAGGTGCTCGGGAAGCAGATCCAGGGTGGAGACCGCAAGGCACTCCAGACCATGGTTGAGGCGAACCTTCGCTTCGTGGTCTCTTACGCCAAGCGCTACCGGGGATGCGGCCTCTCGTTTCTGGACCTGATCAACGAGGGCAACATCGGTCTGATCGAGGCGGCCAAGCGATTTGACCCGGCCAAGAAGGTGAAGTTCATCACCTACGCCGTATGGTGGGTTCGCCAGGCGATCATCCATGCGCTGTCGGACCAGAGCGGCGCCTTCCGCCTGCCCCAGAAACAGGCCAACCTGTTGTACCGCATCGGCAAGACCCAGGCGACGCTGCGCACCGAACTCCGGCGCACACCGTCCACCGAGGAAGTCGCCAAAATGATGGATGTGACGGTCACCGAGGTCACCAACCTTCTGCTGGTCTCCGACGACAACATTTCCCTGTCGGCGGTCATCGACGAGGAGCACGACTTCCACCTCTCCGACAAGCTGGAGCAGGAGACCATTCCGTCGGCGGATCTGGTCCTCCTGAAGAATTCTCTCAGGATCCTTCTCCGAAAGGCGCTGAACGACCTGGATGCGAAAGAGGAAAAGGTCGTCCGCCAGCGGTTCGGCCTGGACGGCACCGATCCCAAGACCCTGAAGGAGATCGGGGAGATGATGAATCTCTCCCGAGAACGGATACGGCAGATCGAAGCCCAGGCTCTAGAGAAGCTGAACCGGTCCCAGAAATGCCAACAGCTCCGCGGCTACCTGAACTGAGGCCGAACATGGCGCCTGATTGCCCAGATTGCGGAGGAACCGGGTTCCGGGTCCGATCCACGCCTGATGGTTTCACAGCCGCCGCCCGTTGCGAATGCAGTTACCGGGAGCAGGCGGCCAGGCTGCTCAAGAGCGCCAGGATTCCGCCACGCTACGATCATTGCCTCCTGGAGACCTTCGAGGGCCAGGAAGACTCCCATCGCGAAGCGATCCAGATCGCCGCTGACTGGGTTGAGCGCTGGCCTGACCTGGAGTTCAATCACTCGCTGCTGTTCCACGGCAGCCCCGGGATAGGCAAAACCCATCTCGCCATAGGAATCATCCGCCAACTGGCCCTGCATAAGGGAGCCCGGGTCCTGTTTTACGAACAAAGGTCCCTCCTGAAAAAGCTGCAGGGAACCTTCGACCCGGGTTCGGCGATTCGCGAATCTCATATCCTCGCGCCGATACAGGCCGCCGACATCCTGGTCCTGGACGATCTGGGCGCCGGCCGCACCTCGGAATGGGCAAGGGATGTCCTTCATGAGATCATCACCCACCGGTACGATCAGCGGAAATCGATGATCATCACCACAAACTGTGCCCTGGGAGACGGCGACGACGAAGACGCCGGCGAGGACGGGACGGCCGGGGTTCTGGGAAAACTCTCCTTGCGCCAGCGTCTGGGCGACGCCCTGATGTCCCGCCTCTACGAGATGTGCCGGTTTGTGCGCCTCGAAGGAGACGATTACCGTAAAGGGGTGATCAACGAGCAGATTCGTCGGGTCTGAACGGCCCAAGGAGCCAGGACAATGGAACAGGGTACCCTCGCCGCAGTCGAATATACCGTCCAGGACCGGGTGGCCTGGATCACCGTCAATCGCCCCAAAAAGCTCAACGCCTTGAACCGGGAGACAGTGGAAGCGATTACCGCCGCCGCAACCCGGGCCGTTGAGGACCCGGAAGTAGCTGTCCTGGTGCTCACCGGTGCAGGAGAAAAGGCGTTCGTCGCCGGCGCCGACATCGCCGAGATGGCCGCCATGGATGCGAGAGAGGGGCAGGCGTTCGGCCGATTCCTGGTGGACAGCTTCGATGTTCTGGAACGATCTCCCAAACCGGTCATCGCAGCGGTGAACGGCTTCGCCCTGGGAGGCGGCTGCGAGCTTGCCATGGCATGCCATATCAGGATTGCCGCAGACAACGCCCGGTTCGGCCAACCCGAGGTCAGCCTGGGCCTGATCCCGGGAGCAGGCGGGACCCAGAGGTTGCAACGCCTGGTCGGCCGGGGAAAGGCGATGGAGCTGATCCTTACCGGCGACATGATTCCTGCCGCAGAGGCCCACCGCATCGGCCTGGTGAACCAGGTTGTGCCGGCGGCGGAACTCCGAACCCGGGTGGCCGCCGTAGCCGAAGGGATCGGGTCCAAAAGCCCGGTGGCCCTTGCCAGGGCGATCGAAGCGGTGATGACCGGCGGTGACCTGGGACTCGATGACGCCATGCGGATCGAGTCTTCCCTGTTTGGGCTGTGCTTCGCCACCGGCGACATGAAGGAAGGAACCGCGGCGTTCCTCGAGAAGCGCAAGCCGGAATTCCCGGGGACCTGAACCGGTGAAACGGCTGCGGTTCTTCCGCATCCTGCTGCCGGCCATCCTGGTGCCTTTCCTGGTGCTGGTCGGACTGGAGCTGCGCAAACGGATCGACCCCTGGTCTCCACCAGTCGGGCGGACCGAAGAGGGGACCAGTGCCCAGGGGATCAAATTCACCGACCACGATGGAGAGAAACAGACCTTTACCATCGAGGCCGAGTCCTATTCGGACATCGGGGACGGAACGCAGCGGCTGCAGGGTGTGCGTCCTCTGACGGTATACCGCGATTCCGGTGAGCCGCTGGTGATCTCCGCCGACTTCGCCGACTGGGAGGGGGAGCCCGGGGCGAGATTCGTACGGGTCGAGGGCGGCATCGAAGTTCGCGAGGAAGCAGACGGTCTGCTCGTCAACATTCCGGTGCTTGAGATCGACGAAGCGTCGGCTGAGGCTCGCTCCCTGGGAGGTGTCCGGTTCGAGGCGCCTGGAATGACCGGAACCGCAGCATCGGTGATCTACCCACTGGACGACCGGCCGACCATGTTCCGGGACCTGGCCGTAACAATGAGCGACCGTTACAGGCTCCGTTCCGAGACCGCCACCCTGGTGGAGGGCAGCGACGAGATCCTGCTGGAAGGAGGCGTTCGCCTCCTGGGACCGGATATGGAACTCGAGTGCGCAGTCTTGAGGATCTTTCGGGACGACGAAGGAAACCTGCAGAGAGTCCTGGCGGTTGGCGGTGTGGAAGCCGGAGCGTTGCTGAAAGAAAACAGCAACGCGCGGATGAAGTCGGGCAGTCTTGAGCTCAGCTGGAGCGAGGCCGGCGAAATCGATTTCCTGCTTATGGACCAGGATGTGATCCTGCAGGTGGATGAGCAGGGCCTGGCTGCCCGGATGGTTCGTGTGAGCAACCGGAAGCGCCAGGACGAGCGATGGGATTTTCTGGCGGCAGGCGGCGTCTACCTCGAGGGCCTCTCCCGGGACGGCAAGGTCAGCCTGCAATCGTCACGGCTGGAGGGAGTGCTCGAGTCGGACGGAAAATTGAAGGATGCCGACGTCACCGGCTCGATCCGGTTCACCGGCCCGGAAACGATGGCGGAGGCTGACAGCGCCCGGATAGAAAAGAGCGAAGCGCAGTACGCCATTGCACTGCATTCCTCGCCGGCCCTGCGGGCGAGGGTGTCCAGCGCCCGGCATCGGATCACCGGCCAGAATATCCATCTCCGGTCCGGAAGTCAGTACATCCTTGCCGAGGGACGGGTGGAGGCCACTCTCCTCCCGGAAAGCGGCGACTCTACAAAGGATGCCGGCATGTTCCGGAAAGGAGAAGCGGTCCATTTCGTAGCCCGGGAGATGCACGGTTCTCCCGACGGCGAGACGATCCGGTTCACCGGCGATGTCAGGGGATGGCAGGGTGAGCGCACCCTGTCCGCCGATTCGGTACAGCTCAAGAAAGCCGGCGGTGACCTCCTGGCCGAAGGCAAGGTCGGGACCCGGCTTCCGGGGCGACGGGCCGATTCCCTTGCCGACGCCGATTTCATCCACATCAGTGGAGACAGCCTGGTTTATTCCCAACAGTCGGCGACGGCTGTGTATACCGGAAATGTGCATGTGAGGCAGGCCGAAGGCTGGCTGACCACCGAGCGTCTTGAAGCGGAGCTGCAGAAGGACGACTCGGATCTTGAAGTCCTCAGAGCGATCGGAAACGTGGTTCTCGAATACAGGGCGCGTTCCGAAAGCGGTGGCACAGAACAGGTCCAGGGCGATTCCGACCGTGCCGAATACACACCGGCCGACGCGGTGGTGCGTCTGTTCGGAGAACGCAAACGGGCGACGCTCCGGAGGTCCGGTCCTGAGGCGGTTAGCATCTTCGGCCGGATCCTGCGTTATTATCTCGATGAGGGCACCATCGAGGTGGAAAAAGGCCTGTCGGGCAGGACCAGGATCCAGACGCCGGAAGGCGGCCAGGAGGAACCGAGTGGAGGGTAGTGAAGGCCTCAGCGCCGAAGGACTGGTAAAGAGCTTTCGGGGCCGCACGGTTGTGGACGGTGTTTCCGTATCCATCGAACCGGGCGAAGTGGTCGGGTTGCTCGGCCCCAACGGCGCCGGCAAGACGACCTCGTTCCACCTGATTCTCGGTCTGGTGCCGCCGAACAAAGGCAAGGTGCGCCTGGACGGCAAGGACATCACCAACCTGCCGATGTATCTGAGAGCCCGTCACGGCATCGGCTACCTGCCGCAGGAACCTTCCATTTTTCGAAAAATGACCGTGACGGAAAATATCCTCTCGGTACTGGAGCTGCGCGGCCTGCCGGTTCAGCAGGCCAAGGAGCTCTGCGAATCCCTGTTGCAGGAGTTCGGCCTTCTAAAGGTCGCCGGCTCCCACGGCTACGCACTGTCCGGAGGGGAGCGGCGCCGGGCCGAAATTGCCCGGGCCCTGGCCGGTGATCCCAGGCATATGCTCCTGGACGAACCGTTCGCGGGAATCGACCCGATCGCGGTCTCGGACCTCCAGCGAATCGTGGTCCGGCTCAAGGAAAAAGGGCTCGGTGTACTTATCACGGACCACAATGTCCGGGAGACTTTACAGATCACGGATCGGGCCTATATTATTAGTCAGGGTCGCATATTCAGGCACGGGACCCCATCCGAACTGGCCTCGGACAGCGAAGTGCGTCGGGTATACCTCGGAGATAAATTCAGGCTTCACTGACGCGCCTGGATGACGGGCTGGGACGTCGGAGGAGCGGAGACTGGATGGCTCTTGAGCAGAAACTAAGTATCCGGATGAGCCAGCGGCTCGTCATGACACCCTCCCTGCAGCAAGCGATCAAACTCCTCCAAATGTCCAAGCTCGAGCTGGCGGAGGAGATCCAGCAGGAATTGCTGGAAAACCCGGTCCTTGAGGAGAGTCAGCTGGAGGAATCCGGGTCGGACAAGCCGGAGCCGGAGGCGGAGGCCGAACCGGAAGCGGCGGCGGACAGCTTCGACGATATCGACTACGAAGCCTATTTCCAGAATGTGGACAACGACATGCCTCCGCCGCCTCGTCGTGAGGTTCGTGAGGACCTGCCCTCATTCGAGACCATGCTGTCCAACCCACCGGACCTGACCGACCACCTGACCTGGCAGCTGGAAATGAACGACATCGACCCGCTCCACAAGGAGATCGGTGCTGCGATCATCGGCAACCTGAACCATGACGGCTACCTGAGGGCGACCCTTGAAGAGATCCGGGACATGGGCGGGTACGCCATGGAGGCGGTCCTGGAGACGGTAGAGACCATCCAGGGGTTTGATCCTGTAGGAGTCGCATCCAGGGACCTGGTGGAATGCCTATGCGTGCAGCTCAAGCACCTGGGGCAGGCCGACACACCGGCAGAGGCGATCGTCCGCTACCACATGGACAAACTTCAGGGGAAAAAATACAAGGACCTGGCCGCCGCCCTGGAACTGGACATGGAAGATCTGGAAGCGGAAATAGAAATCATCCGCGGCCTGGACCCGCGTCCGGGGCAACGCTACAACACCGAGGACAACCATTACGTCATCCCCGATGTCCAGGTAGTCAAAATCGACGAAGAATACGTGGTGATCCTCAACGACGACGGCCTTCCCCGGTTGAAAATCAGCCCGGTCTACCGCCGGATGCTGAAGGCCAAGGGTAGCGGGGCCGAGCGGGCGGAAACCAAGGAATACGTCAGGAACAAGCTCCGTTCGGCGTTCCGTTTGATCAAGAGCGTCGAGGAGCGCCAGCGAACGATTTACAAGGTTGCTTCGGCCATCGTCAAGTTCCAGAAGGACTTCCTCGACTACGGTATTGAGCAGCTGAAACCGCTTGTCCTGAAGGATGTTGCGGAAGAAATCGGTATGCACGAGTCGACGGTCAGCCGGGTGGTGAACAACAAGTACATGCACACCCATCGCGGCCTGTTCGAGATGCGCTACTTCTTCCACAGCGGGATCGCATCCAACAGGGGCGGGGCGAACATATCGAGCCATACGGTCAAGGAACAGATCCGGAAGATCGTACTCGGCGAAGATCCGAAGAAACCGTTGTCCGATTCGGCCATTGTGAAGATCCTCAAGGCCTCCGGACTGCAGATCGCACGGAGGACTGTGGCGAAATACCGGGACGAGTTGAAGATTCCATCGTCCAGCGCCAGGAAGCAAGGCTTCCGCTGAGATATAGAGGTTCTGTGGATTACAATCAATTCCAATCATCCGCCCAGGAGGTCAATCCATGAAACTGGACATTACAGGACGCCACATTACGGTTTCCGACGGACTCAGGGAGCACACGGAAGAGCGCCTCGAGAAAATAGACAAGTTGTTCGACGAGGCTATCGACGCCCATGTGGTTCTGTTCGTCGAGAAGCACCGTCACGTGGCGGAAATACAGATCAAGAGCCGGGCCGGTGTGTTTTCGGGCCAGGAATCCACCGGGGACCTGTATATCTCCATCAACGAAGCGGTTGAAAAGATAGAAAAACAGATCCGCCGGTTCAAGGACAAGAGGACCGATCGCAGGCGCAGGGAGGGGACTACGGCAGCGGAGGCGGTGGCGGTGTTCACCTCCGAGAACCAGCCCGAGGGATCGGCGTCCGGACAGGATCAGGCCGGCGACGACACCGGCAGGATCGTCCACAGCGATCGTTTTCGGAAAAAACCGCTCTCTCCGGAAGACGCCGTCATGGTGCTGGTGAACAGCGGGGAAGACATTCTCGTCTACCGCGACGCTGAAACCGACCGGTTCAACGTCGTGCACCGTCTGCCTGACGGGAACTTCGGCGTCGTGGATCCGGAGTTCTGAGCCGCATCCACCCGTAATGCTTGACCACCACGATGGTCCCTGATAACTTCTGTGTCTACAGGATTTTGGGGAGCTTTCGCCTGGGAAGGCGAACGTAGCGCAGTCGAGGTGTGCCCAGATGAAGGATGACGATCGCAAGGGTAGCCGAACCCTGGGAGAATGGGAGAACCGGACACTGAAGCCGTTCACCGACAGAACCGGTGAGCGGGATGTGGACTTCTCGACGGTGTCCAGCCTTCCCATCGACAGGCTGTATACGCCGGAGGATCTGGGTCCGGACTGGAACTTCGACGAGAAAGTCGGATTCCCGGGGGAGTACCCGTATACCCGCGGAGTTTACCCGAGCATGTACCGGGGCCGGCTCTGGACCATGCGGCAGTTCGCCGGGTTCGGAAGCGCCGCCCAGACCAATGAACGTTTCAAGTATCTTCTTGGCCACGGTCAGACCGGGCTATCCGTTGCATTCGACCTGCCGACGCTCATGGGCCGGGACAGCGACGACCACATGGCCCGGGGAGAAGTCGGCAAGGAGGGGGTCGCCATCGATTCCCTGGCCGATATGGAAGTGCTGTTCGAGGGGATCCCCCTGGACCGGGTTTCCACCTCCATGACCATCAATGCACCGGCTGCGGTGATTTTCTGCATGTACCTGGCTGTAGCGGAGAAGCAGGGCGTTTCCTTCGACAGCCTGAACGGCACGTTGCAGAACGACATCCTGAAGGAATACATCGCCCAGAAGGAATGGATCTACCCGCCCAAGCCGAGCATCCGGATCATCACCGACCTGATCGGTTTCTGCACACGTTCGGTGCCGAAATGGAACACGATCTCCATTTCCGGTTACCACATCCGCGAGGCCGGCTCTACGGCGGCTCAGGAACTGGCGTTCACCCTGGCCGACGGCATCGGGTACGTGCAGGCCGGCATCGAGGCCGGCCTTGAGGTGGATGCTTTTGCCCCCAGGCTCTCGTTCTTCTGGAATTCGCACAACGACTTCTTCGAGGAAATCGCCAAAATGCGGGCCAGCCGCAGGATGTGGGCCCGGATCATGCGGGAGCGGTTCGGCGCCACCGATCCCCGGTCCTGGATGTGCCGCTTCCACACCCAGACCGCCGGGTACAGCCTGACGGCGCAACAGCCGTACAACAACGTGGTTCGTGTTACGACCCAGGCCCTGGCGGCTGTGCTGGGAGGCACCCAGTCCCTGCACACCAACTCCCTTGACGAGACCCTGGCCCTCCCTTCGGAGGAGGCGGTGACCATCGCCCTCCGGACCCAGCAGATCCTGGCCGAGGAATCGGGAGTGACCAATACCATCGACCCCCTGGCAGGCTCCTATTTCGTGGAAGCACTGACCGACCGCATGGAACGGGAGGCGATGGAGTACATCGACCGCATCGACGAGCTGGGCGGGATCGTTCCGGCCATCGAAACCGGTTTCCCGCAGAAGGAGATAGCCGACGCCGCCTACCGTTACCAGCAACAGCTGGAGGATGCCTCGAAAGTGGTGGTCGGGGTGAACAAGCATCGCATGGATGAGAAGTCGAAACCGGATACCCTCAAAATAGGCCATGAAGTCGAGGAAGATCAGCTGGCTCGCCTGGAGAAACTGAAATCGTCCAGGGATCAGGCGGCTGTGGATCGTTGCCTCGCCGCCCTGTCCGAGGCGGCCTCCGGGGACGAAAACCTCCTGCCGCTGATGCTGGCGGCGGTGCGGGAATATGCCACGGTGGGAGAAGTGAGTGAAGCACTGGTGCCGGTATTCGGACGGTACCGGGAAGTTTCCTTCATCTGAGAAGCGGAGCGCGACGTGAACGAGAACAGGAAACTCAGGTTGCTGGTGGGAAAGGTCGGCCTGGACGGCCATGACCGGGGTGCGAAGATCATCGCCCGGGCATTCCGGGACGCCGGCTTTGAGGTGATCTACACCGGCCTGCACCAGTCTCCCGAAATGGTGGTGGCCACCGCCATCCAGGAAGATGTGGATGCGGTCTCGCTGTCGATTCTCTCCGGCGCCCACAACTACCTCTTCCCGAAGGTAATCGAGCTCCTGAAGGAGCAGAAGGCGGACGACATAGCCGTCTTCGGAGGAGGAATCGTTCCGGAGGAAGACATTCCGGGACTAAAGGAAGCCGGAGTGGTGGAGATCTTCACTCCGGGCGCCTCCACCGATTCGGTCATTCAGTGGGTCCGGCAGAACATCAAGCCGCGGAATTTATAGCGAGGCGACTATGGCGCACACCATTCTTCTGGCTGACGACAGCATCACCATCCGGAAAGTCGTAGAGCTGTCCTTTCACGACACCGACATCCGTGTGGAGAGCGTATCCTCGGGACAGGAGGCTGTGGACCGCCTCCCGGAGATGAAACCGGACCTTGTTCTGGCCGATGTCTTCATGCCGGGACCGACCGGGTACGACCTGTGCAGGATGATCAAGGATTCCGAAAATCCGGTTCCGGTCCTCCTGCTGCGCGGCGCATTCGAGCCGTTCGATGACAATCGGGCCGAGGCGTGCGGATCCGACGGACATCTGGTGAAGCCGTTTGAGGCCAGGGCGCTGGTTGAGATGGTCACAGCACTGCTGCAGCGTGCCGAGGACCCGGTCGATCAGATCAGCGCGGCGCTGGAGGAGTCCGAACGCGAAACTCTGGAAGCGGAAGCGCTTCTGGACGATCTCGCCGACGAAGCAGCCTTCAGTACCGGACCGGCCGTGGAACTGGATGTTGCCGACATCCCGGCGGAGGAGATTCCGGCGGTGGAGGAGCCTTCCGGTGATTCCGGCGAGGCGGCCCTGCGCCAGGCGCTGGCCAACGCCAGCGAAGAGATCATCCGTGAGATCGCCTGGGAAGTGGTCCCCGAACTGGCCGAGGCCCTCATCCGGGAGCGCATCCGCGAACTCGAGCGGGAAAAATCAGAAACCTAGTCGAACCTCACAGGTTGGAAGCGGTCTGCTGCAGCCTGATCAGGGCCGGGGATATCAATGGAACTGGCGAAGGAATACCAACCGGGATCGGTTGAGGAACGGTGGCTCAGGGAATGGGAAGAGGCGGGCCTGTTCCGGGGTGATCCGGAAAGCGGAAAAGAACCGTTCTGCATGGTCATTCCTCCGCCTAACGTCACCGGGAACCTGCATATCGGCCATGTCCTGGTCTACACCCTCCACGACATTATGGCCCGCTGGAAGCGGATGCAGGGCTTCGACGTTTTGTGGCTTCCCGGCACCGACCACGCCGGCATCGCCACCCAGATGGTTGTGGAGCGTGCTCTGGCTGCTGAAAACAAGACACGCCACGACCTGGGCCGGGTCGAATTCGAGAAACGTGTCTGGGAGTGGAAGGAGACTTACGGCAACCGCATCATCGAGTCCCTGAGGCTGCTGGGATCGTCCTGCGACTGGGAACGGCAGCGCTTCACCCTGGACGAAGGCCTTTCAACAGCAGTCCGGGCCGTGTTCTGCCGGCTTTATAACGAAGACCTGATCTACCGGGATCGCTACATCGTGAACTGGTGTCCCCGGTGTCACACAGCGATTTCCGACCTGGAGACCGAACACAAGCCGATCCCGGGAAAGCTCTATACGGTCCGGTACCCGGCCAAGGATGGATCCGGCGACGGTATTCAGGTCGCCACAACACGGCCGGAGACCATGTTCGGAGATGTGGCGGTGGCGGTACACCCGGATGACGATCGGTTCCGTGACCTGGTCGGGACGGAGGTCTGCCTGCCTCTGACCGACAAGACGATTCCGATTATCGCCGATCCGTTCGTGGAGCGCGAGTTCGGCACCGGGGCGGTGAAGATTACTCCGGCCCACGACCCGAACGATTTCGAGGCCGGAAGGCGCAACAAGCTTCCCGAAGTGGTGGCCCTGGACAATTCAGGCCGCATGACCGCCGCCGCCGGTCGGTTCGAGGGCATGGACCGCTTCGAAGCGAGAGATGCCGTGGTCGCGGCGCTGCAGGAGGAAGGCGTCCTCCTCAAGGTCAAGGATCACGATCACGCCGTCGGCCATTGCCAGCGCTGCCATACCATGATCGAGCCTCTGGTTTCGAAGCAGTGGTTCCTGAAAATCCAGACCCTGGCCGAACCGGCGATTCAGGCGGTTGAAGAGGGGCGAACCGAATTCATTCCAGGCTCCTGGGCCAAGACCTATTTCGAGTGGATGAGAAATATCCACGACTGGTGTATCTCCAGACAGCTGTGGTGGGGTCATCGCATACCGGCCTGGTATTGCGACCCCTGCGACGAGACGTTCGTTCTCGAGGAAGACCCGGACCGCTGCCCATCCTGTTCCGGTCCTCTGCGCCGGGACGAAGATGTCCTGGATACCTGGTTTTCCTCGGCGCTGTGGCCGTTTTCCACCATGGGCTGGCCCGAGAAGACCAGGGACCTCCAGCATTACTACCCGACCCAACTGTTGATCACCGGTTTCGACATCATCTTTTTCTGGGTTGCCAGGATGATCATGATGGGCACGAAATTCATGGGTGAAGTGCCGTTCCGCCATGTGTACATTCACGGACTGGTCCGGGACTCGGCGGGACAGAAAATGTCCAAGTCCAAGGGCAACACGGTGGATCCGGCGGAGTTACAGGAACGCTACGGCACCGATGCCGTTCGTTTCTTCATGGCGATCCTGGCTTCCCCCGGCAGTGATATCCCGCTGGATGCCGATCGCATGGACGGGTACCGGGCCTTCGCCAACAAGCTCTGGAACGCTTGTCGTTTCGCCATGATGAGGCTTGGAGACGCCGGTAAACCCCTCAGCTTCCGGGACCAGGACCTGTCCCGGGTTGATCGCTGGATCCTGTCCCGGGCGGACCGTCTGGTGCAGGAGGTGGATCGAGCCCTGGAGCAGTTCCGCGTCGACAGGGCTTCCGACGCGCTGTACCACTTCGTCTGGCACGAGTTCTGTGACTGGTACATCGAATTCGTGAAACCGGACTTGTCGTCGGAGGATGGCGGCCTGAAGGCAGAGACGTCAAGGGCGGTCCTGCAGACCGTGCTGGATCGTCTTCTGAGGATGCTGCACCCGTTCATGCCGTTTATTACCGAAGAGCTTTGGGAGAAGCTTCCCAGGGATGCGTCTCATCTGGCGGTGGCGGCCTGGCCGGTCACCGACGGCGGCCGGATCGATCCCGAGGCGGAGGACGATATCCAGGTTCTAAAGGACCTGATCGCCAAGGTGCGGAACCTGCGCGCCGAATCCCGGATCGATCCCGGGAAGAAAGTCGATCTGCTCGTCCATGCGACTTCCAAAGCCGGTTGGGAGCTGGTATCCGAGGAGTCCGGCAGGATTGCCGCGCTGACACGGGCCTCGGCGGTCCGCCTCGTGGACCGGTTCGAGGACGGTCTGATTGCGGCAAAGGGAGTGAGCAAGGGGTTCGAGCTGGCGATCCCGCTGGCAGGTCTCCTGGACCTGGATGCGGAGCGGACCCGGCTGGACAAGGATCTCGCCAAGGCCGAAAAGGACCTGGCCGGCCGGGAGAAGAAGCTTCACAACCCGTCGTTCATGGAACGGGCGCCTGCCGAAGTGGTGGAAAAGGAGCGCAGCATCTGTTCCGAGCTCCGGGAAAAGGTTCAGCGGCTCCGAGGCTCTCTCAAGAACCTCGAGGGAGGAGACGCCTCGTGAGTACGCGGCCGTCACCGGAGGCTGTGAACCGTATCCTGGACGCTGCCCTGGCCGAGGACCTTGACCTGGCCGGAGATATAACCACAGCCGCCGTCATCCCGAAGGGCAGCACGGCAACCGCCAGGATAGTCGCCCGGTGCGAGTTGGTGGTGGCCGGCGTAGACGTGGCCTGCGGCGTGTTCCGGCGTCTCGATTCCCGGCAGGTGAGTGTGGATGTCGCCGTCCAGGATGGGGACGAAGTTGCCGCCGGCACGCTTCTGGCGACGGTAACCGGCGACGCCGCAGTGATCCTGACCGGTGAACGGGCCGCACTGAATATCCTGGGACGGATGTCCGGCGTAGCCACCACCACCCGGTCCGCCGTACGGGAGATCGCAGGTACCGGGGCGGTGATCCTGGACACCCGCAAAACCATGCCCGGTCTTCGGGAACTGGACAAGTACGCGGTGGCTGCAGGCGGGGGTACCAACCACCGGCTTGGCCTTTTCGACGCCGTCATGATCAAGGACACCCACCTCGGCGTTACCGGATCGGTTTCCGGTGCGGTCCGGGCAGCCCTGTCAGCAGGGCACGCCCCCGGGATCATCACCGCGGAAGTCCGCTCCACCGATCAGTTGGAGGAGGCGATAGAGGCCGGCGCCGGCAGGGCCCTTCTGGACAACATGGACCTGGCCACGTTGCAGGCATGTGTGGCCCTCGGCAAAGGCAGGATCGTCCTGGAAGCTTCCGGCGGGCTCCGTCCGGGAAATCTCCGCGCCGTTGCGGAGACCGGTGTCGACTTCCTCAGCCTCGGCTGGTTGACCCATTCGGCGCCCTCTGCCGATGTCGCCATGGAAATAGACGGCGGCTGGTGACCGTGCCGTGCTGGATGCCGACCGTCTTGAAACGCTGATCCGCGACAACCTCCTGGTGACCCGACTGCGCGTTATCCCCGAACTGGTGTCCACCCAGGATGAGGCCCGGCGCCTGGCCGAATCCGGCGCATCTCCCGGCACCGTGGTCTTTGCTCACCGGCAGACCGGTGGCAGGGGCAGCCGGGGGCGGCGGTGGTATTCCCCTGAAGGGTCCGGCCTGTATTTTTCCATTCTTCTCGGTCAGGCAGGTGATGCGGCCACACCGGCGCGCTGGACCCTGGCCGCATCGCTGGCGGTATGCCGGGCCTGCCGGGATTATGCCGTTCCGGCCGAGATCAAATGGCCCAACGATATTCTGATCCGGGGCCGCAAAGTGGCGGGCATCCTTGCGGAACTGCGAAGCGGACCGTCCAATCCGGTCCTTGCTCTCGGGATCGGAGTCAATGTGGGTCAGAGAGAAGGGGATTTTCCGGACGAACTGACGGAGACCGGAACTTCCCTGCTGATGGAGGGGGGCGTCGATTGCGGCCGGGAGGAACTGGCCGCCGCCATACTGGGACAGCTCTCCACCATTGCAGGACTGATGTACCATGGCGATTGGGCCCAGGTTCGTGAAGACTGGATAGCCATGGCCTGCGGCATCCAGGGAGCGCCTGTTCGGCTCCGGGATGATGCCGGAGTGGCGGCCGGCCCCTGCGGGACCACAGCCGGAATTGATGAAGGCGGCGCCTTGATAGTCCGCCTGGAAGACGGATCCAGGACGATTCTGCACTCCTCCGAATCCCTGGTGCCCATGGAGACTTGAGCGATGCTGCTTGCCATTGACGCCGGAAATACACATACCGTGTTCGGTCTTTTCGACGGGCGCAACATGGAGGCGCTGTGGCGGATCGGCACCAGGAAAGAGCTGACCTCGGACGAGCTGGGCGCCTGGGTGCGTCTTCTCCTCGGGGATGCCGGGTTCAACTCATCGGACATTGACGGGGTGATCGCCTGCAGTGTCGTACCGGACATGAATACGGTGTTGACGGACACCAGCAGGGTCTGTTTCGGCCGGGCTCCACTGTTTATCGGGCCGGGGATCCGTACCGGTATGAAAATCCGCTATGAAAACCCGCACGAAGTCGGCGCGGACCGAATCGTCAACGCCGTGGCGGCCAAGGAGCGTCTGGGCGCGCCGGTGATGGTTCTCGATTTCGGGACCGCCACCACACTGGATGTAGTGGATGAAGACGGGGAGTACCTGGGCGGCGTGATCGCACCGGGACTTGAGATATCCGCGGAAGCCCTGTTCGAAAAAGCGGCCAGGCTCTCCAGAGTCGATATCCGCAGGCCGGACCGGGCCATCGGCCGCACCACCGAAGACAGCATCCGTTCAGGCCTGTTCTTCGGGTACGCCTCCCTGGTGGAAGGGGTCATCCGGCGTGCAAGGGAAGAACTGGGCCAGGATGCTCCCGTGATTGCAACCGGCGGCCTGGCCCCTGTATTCGAGGGTGAAATCGGGATCATCAAGGATATCGTTCCAGGGCTGACGCTGGAGGGATTGCGGATCATCTGGGAGAAGAACCACAAACGATGAGAATATTTTTCGTCTGCAGCGGCAACATCTGTCGCAGCCCGATGGCGGCGGAATACGCCCGGCACCGGGCGGCACAGGCCGGCCTGAGCCACCTTATTGTGGATTCCGCGGGCACACTGGGCATCGTCGGCGCCCCGGCTTCCGAGTACGCGGTGCAAGTCCTTCGGGAAAACGGCCTGGACCTTACGTCCCACCGGTCCAGGGGTGTGCGCAAGAACGACATGACCGATTCCGACCTGGTCCTGGTGATGGAGCATCGCCACATGGCGGAACTGGAACACCGGTTTCCCCGTCGGGAGGGAAGCGTCTACCTGTTGCGCGCCTTTGACCACGGCCCCGATCCGGCCTCGGGCGCGCCGGACCTGGACGATCCGATCCAGCAGCCCCTGGATGATTACCGGGCGCGGTTCGCCGAAATCCGTACTGCGGTGGACCACCTTGTGATCCACCTCCGGAATTCCAGGTAGACGCCGTGGACAGGACCGGTCGGCAGTACGTCCGGAAACTGGAAGATGCCCTTGCACGGCGTGCCGAAGGTCCGAGGGTATTTACCCAGCGGGACTACCGCCTGGCGACCCGGTGGCATCAGGAGGGGGTACCGATCGGGTTGATCCTGGAGACCCTGGATCGGCGGAAGGTCGCCGCCCGCAGCCTGGCCCAGATCGCCTCCCGGGTGGACGAGAGCTGGAAGGCGGTGTGCGCCGGGAAGCTCCGGGCTGATGAGACCGAACCGCCGGCCTCTGTTGCGGATAGAGGTCCTGAACGGGAACTGGCCGACGCCCTTCTGCAGGCGCCGCCGTCGACAGGGCTTCATGCCCTTCTGCTGAGACTGCAGGAGGCTTACCGTGGCGACGCATCACCTGCGGATCTCGAAAAGCTGATCGAGGAACAACTGCCTGGCGCTGTGCTGCCGGAGCAACTGCAGGAAGCCGAGGAGCTGGCACGACTCAGCCTGGAGTCCCATCGGGGAAGGATGCCGCCGGACGTATTTCGCGAAACGATGCGCAGGGGCGTTCTGGCCAGGTTGCGGCGCGTGACCGGTATCCCGCGCTTTCGCCGGGGTTCTGGCCATGGCGGTTCTGCCGCAGTAGACTGACGGCCCCAACCTGCCTCCCGGGGTTTCCCGGTGTTTCCGTTCCAGCCGAAACGATACCCCTGTGTGATCCTGGCCGGATGCTACCTTGCCGGCAGGGTGGCGACGTCGATGCTGACCGATCCTGCGGTGCCGGTGATCCTTGCTCTCGTCGTTCTCGGGCTCTCTGCCGTCGGTATGCTCGTCCAGCGCTCTCCGGCCCGCACCACGCTGGCATGCGTTGCGCTGTTCCTGGTCGGTGTGGCCCACGGCAACGCCGACCTCCAGGAAGACGACTCCGGGGTCCCGTTTGTAGAATCGGAAATCATCGGCCGTGTGCTGGAGATGCCGGAGCTGTCGGCAGGAGGCGACACCATCCTGCGCATCGATGTGGACGGCCGGGTGTACCGCCTGAAAGTCCGCCGGTCCATGGCAGGATCCGACGACAGGATTCTGGCGCTGCGTCATGGCGACCAGGTCCGGGTCTGGGCGCGGACCGGCCTGCCTGCCCCTTACGCCAATCCGTCGGCGGATCGACCGGCCCGCTCCCTCCGTTCGGCCGGTATCCATCGAGTGGGAACGGTCAAAAGCGCCAGGCTCGTTGAGCGCATGGCTACAGGAGAGACAGGCCTTCTGAGGCAGGTGGACTTCGCCAGAGCCAGGTTCCGCACCGGGCTGGACCGTATCTGTGACGGCGACGCCGATCCCCGGGGACTGTTGGGAGCCATGCTCCTGGGTGACCGGGCAGGTCTGTTGCCGGACACGGTCGATCGACTCCGTTCCGCCGGCCTGGTGCATCTCATTGCGGTGAGCGGGCTCCATGTCGGCCTGATCCTGCTCCTGGCTCTAGGCGCCCTGAACAGGCTGCCCCTCCCCATCGGTTTCCGCTTCCTTGGCGCTCCGCTGATGCTGGCCGGTGTGGTTCTGCTCATGGGGACTACTGCGTCGATCCTGAGAGCTGCCGCCATGGCTCTGATCGCCGGCTGGGGCAACCGGTTCGGGAGGTCCGCTGGTCCGGTGAACATCATGGCGGCGGCAGCGTTGCTCCTGGTCACCCTGGAACCGTCGTCGATCCATAACGCCGGGTTCCGGTTGAGCTTCGCCGCCACAGCGGGAATCCTGCTCCTTTACCGACCTCTGAGACGGCTGTTACCGTTGCCCGCCTTTCCAGGTGCACCTCTGGCGATTTCAATCGCCGCCTACCTGGGAACGGCGCCTTGGACCGCAGCCCTGTTCGGAACGGTCGCCCCGGTTTCGCTCCTGTCGAACCTGTGCAGCGCTCCGCTGTGTGGTGTGATTCTGCTGTCCGGCTATCCGGCCATGTTTCTCTCCGCCGCCGGGTTGCCGACACTGGGATCCGGAACGGTGGCATTGGCCGGGTGCCGTTGGCTGATCCGGCTTGCAGAACTGGCGCCGGGATCGGTACAGCAGGTGCCGGCCCCGACCGTTGTGGTGATCACCGGCCTCCTGGCGCTGATACCGCTCCTTGCCCGTCCTCGCAGCGCCACCTGCCGCAGCTTTCTTCTTCTGGCTCTGGCCATGGCCATGACCTGCCTCCACCTGGGGAAGTTGCCGCCTGTGCTTCGCGGCGGCGTTCTGGAGGTTACGGTCCCTGATGTCGGCCAGGGGCAGGCGGTGCTGGTTCGCAGCGGGACCGGAGCCGTGCTGGTGGATGCCGGTGGCTCCCGGTCCGCCACTTTCGATGTGGGCGCCCGGGTTGTAGCGCCCCAGCTTTCAAGGATCGGCATACGCCGGCTGGATGTTCTGGCCATCAGCCATGAACATCTCGATCATGCTGCAGGCGCCGGGGCGATTCTCAAACGGTTCGAGGTCGGCCACCTCTGGATCCCGCCGGGAACTGCATCCCGGGCGGCAATCCGCCCGCTGGTGGAGCTTGCCAGGCAAAGACACGTGCCGGTGGTTCTGGCGGCACAGGGGACGGTCCACCGTGGTGAAGGCTGGACCTTGTCGTCCCTTCACCCGGGGAACGGTCTGGAGCATCTTTCGGTCAACGACCGATCCCTGGTCCTCCATTTCCGTACGGAGTGCGGCGCCGTTCTGCTCCCAGGCGATCTGGAGAGGGCGGGAGAGCAAGTACTCCTGGAAGCGGTTTCGGATCCGGGGTCACTGGATGCCGACCTGTTGCTGGCAGGCCATCATGGCGCCGCCAACAGTTCCTCTCTCCCGTTCCTTGCGGCGGTCTCGCCCCGGATTGTGCTGATTTCCGCCGGTCGGGGAAATCGTTTCGGTCATCCGGATCCGGGAACCGAGGACCGGTTCCTGTCGTCTCCAGCTACCGTAGCCTCCACCCACCGGGATGGGCTCCTGAGCTGGCGCAGGGACCGGTCCGGCTGGACACTCACGGGATATACGACAGGGGAATCGGCAGGAAGGCCAGCACGAAGATAACCAGCAGGGCAAGAGCGACCCAGTTTCTTGCAGTTCCCAGACTCCCGCCTTCCACCATCAGGCGCGGGTGCCGGTTCCGCATCAGCAGCAACACGATGAACCACAGGCTGTATACCGAGGGGGTACGTGTCGTCCATGTTGTAAAGACGATCCATCCCCCCAGGAGAGCGATGGTGCTCCAGGACAACAACCGGTGCAGCCTTCGTGAAATGGAGTAGGCGACATGGCCGCCGTCCAGCTGTCCCACCGGGAAAAGGTTCAGGGTGGTCAGGAACAGGCCGAACCAGCCTGCGAAGAACACCGGCCGCATCATCAGTTCGGAAGTTTCATACATCAGGCTGAGAACGATGTAAGTGAGCAGGGAACTGCCGTAGCTCCAGTACCCGCCAGCCACCGTCTCCGGGAGAGGGACGCCGGTTCCGGCCCCGGCCAGCAGGACCGGAACCGTAACGACGAATCCTGCAAGGGGGCCGGCTGCTGCAATGTCGAACAGGGCCCGGCGATTGGGTATCGGCCCCTGGATCCGGATCACCGCCCCGAAGGTGCCGAACATCAGGAACGGCGCCGGGACGAAGAACGGCAGGGTGGCCCGAACACCGTAACGCCGGCAGGCCAGGTAATGGCCCATCTCATGGGCGAAGAGGATCGCCAGCATGCACGCTGCAAACGGGATGGAAGGGACCAGTGCGGCCGGCGTGAACGGCAGTTTCCAGACGGAAATCTGCGCAAACTCGGGGGGGACACCGGCGAACCATACTGCGCCGGAAACCAGGGCCGACCAGGCGGTAAGCAGGAACAGAAGGATGTGGAGCCAAAGGCGGTTGCCCCTCTTCCTGATTCTTGCGATCGGTGGCTCCATCCCGCCGATTATAGACCAGGCTGTCCCTTGGAGGAGACAGTAGCTGTTCTCCCTGAAGGACTCGGCGGGGCAACCCCCTCCGAGCTTCCGGCCTATTTCCAGGGTATGTTTATTGCATGATCCAGTACCGGAACGGCCAGGCCGGAGGTGACCGATGACAGAAAACAGATCCGCTCGAAAATTCGGGAGGTTCATGACAGTGGTCGTGATCCTGTTCCTGGCCGCCGGCGGATTGTCCGTCCTGGCCGGCAGCGCCAAGCGCTCCAGGCCGTCCGGATCCGGGAGCGGCGGCAGCAGCGCCAGGCCCTCGGCTTCGATTGCAGGCCCGAGCCGGCCGGGTAACAGCCCCGGTGGCACCAGCACCCGGGTATCCGGTCGGGCCGGTTACGGCTACGGTCACGGAGGCTATCACCACGGTGGTTACTCCTACTATCCCGGGGGCTGGTACGGCGGATACGGCGGTTATGGCTGGCCTTACGGTTACGGCTGGTACGGCGGCTACGGCTGGCCGTACGGCCTCGGCTGGTATGGCGGCTACGGTCCTTACGCCGGGACTCGTTATCGCATGGTCACTGTGGCCGTGAGCCCCAACCAGAATGCTCCCGCCGTTCTGGAGACCGATATCCATCCGAAAAAGGCGCACCTGATTCTGGATGGCGACGATCTGGGCAAGGTGAAATATTTCAACGGCAACTGGGATCGGCTGCCGCTCTCCCCAGGTCAGCACAAACTGGTGTTTGCGGCCGAGGGTTATCGCACCCTGAGGGTTGAGATGGAGGCGGAGCCGGGTCGGTTCTACCGTCTCGACTATCGTATGGAAAAGGGCGAAGGGGAGGATCCCAGATCAATGGCCCTGCCCCGTGCCGCTCCGAAAAAGGCGGCTGCCGAAACGAACGTGCGCATGGAGATGGACACCGGTGAGAGGTCCGGCCTGTCTCGCGGCCTGCTCAGGATCCGTGTTGTTCCGGGGGATGCCGCTGTCTATCTGGACGGCGAGTTCCTGGGTCGAGGCGAAGAACTCGCCCGGCTTCACGGCGCACTGCCGGTTGCCGCCGGTGTTCACCGGGTGGAGATCGTCCGTCCCGGCTTCCATTCAAAGACCCTGGAAGTCGATGTGCCGGAAGGTGGCGATGCGTTGCGAATCGAGGAGGAGTTGGACAGGGAATAGTCCCGGTCCGCTTGCGGCTATTGCAGGTTGCGGAGGTTCTTCCCCGGTTTAAAGCGTATGGTTTTGCCGGGTGGGATTCGTACTTCGCGGCCTGTGCGAGGGTTACGACCGATCCCTTTCTTTCGAGGCTTGACCTGGAATACGCCGAACCCGCGCAGTTCGATCCGCTCTCCGTTTTCCATGGCCCGTTTCATCGCAGCGAAAACGGCTTCCACCGCATCAACAGCTTTGACCTTGGTAATCTTCGCCTCCTCGGCGACCCTGTTGATGATATCGGCCTTGATCATCCGGAGAACCTCCTGAAAACTGTCGGACACACCGGGTAAGTTTACGGAGGATGTGAGGTCCCGTCAAGGGTGGACGGGGCCTAAACCTAAACATTTAATGCACTTAGCCGGACTATGCTTGTGGCGCCGTTCAACGGGTGCTAGTTTGGGCCGAGGAGTCCCGACGTGAAAATGCCTTTGGTAGCCATTGTGGGCGCGCCCAACCTCGGCAAGAGCACCCTGTTCAACCGGCTTGTAGGCTGGCGGAAGGCGATAGTCACCGATGAGCCGGGGGTCACCCGCGACCGGAATTACGGAGAGGTCCGGGACGAGCAGTACCCGTTCCGCCTGGTAGACACAGGCGGCCTGACTCCCAGAACCGCGGCGCCGTTCGCCGGCGAAATCATGGAACAGGCCGAGGCGGCCATCGACGAGGCGGCATGTGTGGTTTTTGTTGTGGACGCCCGGGCAGGGGCCACCGCGGTGGATCACGAGGTGGCGGCCTGGCTGAGGCGCAAGGGAAAACCGATCATCCTTGTGGCAAACAAGGCGGACACGCCGACCAAGGATGATCTGGCCCACGACCTGTACGATCTTAACCTGGGCGAGGCGATCCCGGTTTCCGCCGCCCACGGCCGGGGAATGGATCTCCTGCTGGAGGCGGTGGCGGAACGGATAGCGGACGAGTTCGCAGGTGCCGTTGATTCCCTCACGGCTGAAGAAAACGGCGATGAGGGTGAAGAACCGGAACATGCGATCCGGATCGCAATCGTGGGCCGGCCGAACGTCGGCAAATCCTCGGTGCTGAACAGGCTGCTGGGTGAGGACAGGGTCATGGTCAGTGACGTGGCAGGCACGACCAGGGATTCCATCGACACCGAACTGACCCACGGCGATCGAACCTATCGTGTTATCGACACCGCCGGGATACGCCGCAAGGGGAGGGTCCGGCTCTCGGCGGAAGCGTCATCTGTGGTTCTTGCTCGCAAGAGCATGGAGCGCGCGGATGTGGCGATCCTGGTGTTGGACGGATCCGAACCGTTTACGGCGCAGGACGCTCACATCGCCGGTTACGCCCGGGACGCCATGAAGCCGACCGCAGTGCTGGTGAACAAATGGGACCTGCTCGACGAGAGAGAGCAGGCGGCCAAGGACTGGTCCGAGGAGATTCGGTACAAGCTGAAATTCGCCAAGGAAGTTCCTGTCCTGTTCGGCAGCGCCCTGACCGGCCAGCGCATTATCAAGCTCCTGGATCTGGCAACGACGCTCTACGCTCAGGCAGGCATCCGGATACCGACCGCCGAGCTCAACCGCTGGATCCAGGAAGTTGCGAAAATGGAACGCGCCGCCCCGGCGCGAGGGAGGAGTATCCGGCTGTTCTACGGCACCCAGACCGGATCCCATCCTCCCAGCATCGTCCTGTTCTGCAACGATCCCCGGCATGTACATTTTTCCCTGGAGCGGTTCCTCAGGAACAACCTGAGGGAAAGATTCGGATTCGGCGCCGCGCCGATACGGCTGCGATTCAAAGGCAGGCGGGAGTAACCCGACTTTCCGCCCCAACCCGCCAGTACTTGCATAATGGTTATCCGGGGACTATGTTCGCCCCGGAAGAAGCATGCGCGGAATGGATCCGGGCGCCACCTGCATAGGGGAAACGTGTCGTTATGGTGCTTTTTAACTATTCGACCAAGGAACTGACGGCCAAGATCGTCTATTACGGCCCTGGATTGTGCGGCAAGACCACAAACCTGCAATACATCCACGCCAATCTACCTGGAAATATCAAGGGCAAGATGCTGTCGCTGGCGACCAAGACCGACCGGACCTTGTTCTTCGATTTCCTGCCTCTGGATCTGGGCATGATCCGGGGCATGAAAACCCGGGTGCAGCTATACACAGTCCCGGGACAAGTGTTTTACAACGAGACACGCAAACTGGTGCTCAAGGGCGCCGACGGGATCGTGTTCGTTGCAGACTCCCAGGAAACCATGGCCGGTGCGAACGTTGAAGCGTTCAAGAACCTGGAAGAGAACCTCAGGGCCCACGGCCTGAACCTCTCCGAAATGCCGCATGTCATCCAGTTCAACAAGCGCGACCTTCCTCGGCTGTCCGGAATCGAAGAAATGAATTCGGCCATCAACCGGTTCAACGCCCCGTTCTATGAATCGGTGGCCACCAGCGGTATCGGTGTCCAGGACACCCTGAAGGCGATAACCAAGCTGGTCCTGTTGAACCTGACTCAAAAATACGACCCCCGAACCGGTAAAAAAGCGACCCCGGACAAGGTCGAGCCGGCGGTGCCAACGCCGTCGCCGGCGGCCGGACCGGGCATTTCGATGCCGGTACCGGAACCGCCTGCAGATAGCCCGGGGCTGCCGTTGTCCGCCACGGACCCCGGCATTTCACTGCCGGAGTCCGGACTACCACTGTCCGTGTCCGAGCCTGCCGTTGAAGAAAAAGCCCTGCCGCCTTCCATGACCCTGCCCGAACCTCCGGATTTCAGCATCGCAGGGGTCGGTCCATCGGATCGCGCCAGTTTTGCCGATGCGGATCAGGACACAACTCCCGATTTCGCCGACAGCGATATCGACGACCTGGTAGGCGAGGTCGGAGAGCGGGAATTCAGCGCGTCACCGTCCATCGAGGAGCCCGAGCCGGAAGTGGAGGTCTTTGACCTGGGCGAAGAACCGGAAGAAATCGAAGCGGATCCGATCCAACTGGAGGCGGAGTCGCTGGATGTTCCGGAATCGATTCCGGTGGAAATGTCTCCGCTGGATGCGGAGCCACCGGAGCCGGAATCGATAGCGTTCGACCCGCCGGCGCCGACGCCGACCGTGGTCGCACCTGAACCATCTTTCCCCTCCGTAGCCGATTTACAGGTTGATCGCAATTTCGACCCGGACTGGAAAACCGAACCGCTTACTTCGTCTCTTCCCGACCCGCCGGCTGAAGACGGGCCGCTGGACCTTCCTTCCGTCGAGACCTTCGACATTCCGGACCAGACCCCGGAACCGCCATCCGGGCCGGAACAGATCGAATGGAACCCCGAGCCGGAAGCAGCCGACACCCCGGACGAAGTCGAGGTCGTGGAGGCTGCTGAAGAAACCGTTCGCCTCACCGACGTGGTTGAAGACAATACCCTGTTCGCCGATCCGGGCCTGGATATCGTTAAGCTGGCCGCAGGCGGCGTCACCGAAATCGTTCTCCCGGTGGAGCTCGGTACCGGTGCCGAACGCAAGCGGTTCAAGCTCTCCCTGAACCTCCGTCTGGACCACGTCGAGTAGAGTCGTTCTCCCGGCAGACCGGTTCGACTGCGGGACCCGGGGGTGAGACAATGTTCGTGGAGGACGAAGTGCTTACGTGCAGAACGGTTGCGCGGACATTGGGTATATGCCTGCTGGCTCTGGTCGCAGCCGGCCAGGCTGCTGCCGGTGGACGGAACTACTACGAGTGGACCGCCGTGGCGCCGGATGTGGTGATTGCGAAAATTCTCGGCGAAGAAGGCCGGTCTCCCATAGCCGTTGCCGAGCAGGTCCTGAAAGGCGACCTGGCCCCCGGCCAGGAGTTTCTGGTCGATCTCAGGACTGCCAACAAATCCCGTTTGTCGCACCGTGCCAAGCTGCGTCTGCTCCATGGCGAACGCTACCTCCTGCTCCTGGAACACGACCCGGCAGGGCGGCGTCCATGGCCTCTTTACAGCCTGGTGCGAGGCGTGGACGGCGCCGAAGAACTTCCCCGAGAGGGTGAGGAGGCCCTTCTGGATGCGCTCCGGACCTTCCTGGTTCTTCACGAGATCGAAGACCATGACCGGTTGTGGGAGCGCCATTCCGACCTGCTGGAATCGGTCAATCCGATTGTGTTGCGCACCATTCTGGACCAGTACGTCAAGTTCAGCCGCGGTCTGCCTGCACTGATCCCGTCGATCCTGCCCCTGGCAGCCCACCCGGCGCCGGATGTCCGCTCCGGTGCGGTGACGCTGATCGGGCAGATTTACCGGGACCGGGAGATGGGACCGGAAGGGGATGACTCCGGTGTCGAGGGAGAGCTGATCGCCCTGGCCCGGCGGGATCCTGCCGTGGATGTGCGTGTCGCCGCCACCATCGCGGTGGCCCGGCTTCCCGGGGAAGGGCCGGTTCGGATCCTGCAGCAGATTTCACGCGAAGACCCGGACCAGCTGGTGCGTTATACGGCCCAGAAGCTGTTGCTGGAGGCTCAGGATAATGAGCGTTGAATGATTGACCCGGGCATCCGGGGTGCCTATTCTGTCCCACCGAATGCAGATCACCGGGGAAACGAGGTAGGCATGGCAAGTCATCCGTTTCAGAATTTCATGGTGCGATACGGCGGCGGCGAGCGCATTTTCACCGAAGGTGAACTGGCGGCCAACATGTACATCGTACAGTCGGGCAAGGTCCGCATGTTCCGGATCATGGAAGATGAAAAACGGATCCTTGGCGAGATGGAGAAGGGCGACTTTTTCGGAGAGATGTCCATTCTGGAAGGGTTGCCTCGAACGTTTTCAGCCGAAGCACTCGAGGATGTGGAACTGATCGAAATCAATTCCATGACCTTCGATAAAATGATCAAGGGCAACATCGAGATCGCCATACGGATGCTCAGGAAGCTGTCCATCCGTTGCCGTGAACTTGAACGGCGGATCATGGAGGTTCACCCGGCCGCCGGCAAGGGGCCTTCCCAGCCCGGCCCGTCCGGTGTGTCCAGGCCGGTCTCGACCGCTGATGGCGACTCCGGGCTGCGGCTGGTGGAAGAGACCGAAGACAACCCTGTCGTCTTCCAGTTTGAAGGTCCGACAATCCTGGTGGGACGATACGATCCTGTGACCGAGATGCGGCCCGACGTGGACCTGACCCAGCTGGACCTCAAGCGCAGCGTGTCCCGAAGACATGCTCTGCTTCAGGAATCCGACGAGGGATTTACCATCACCGAAGAAGTCGGAGCCCTCAACGGCACGTCGGTGAACGGCGAGAAGCTGGTCACCGGTAAGCCCCACCCGATTGCGGACGGAGATGTCCTCAGCTTCGGCATGGTCAAGCTCTTGTTCAGGACGTCCTGATGCCGGGCCGGAAAATCGCTGCCGTGCTTATGGCGCTGACGGCGATCCTTCCGGCAGCAGCCGGCCCGAGTCCGGCGGGACCTGCGCTGGTAGTTGAGGTGCTGTACGGACCGGAAGGCGGGCCAGACAGGTTCCGGACCGATTTTGAAGACGAACTCCTCCTGAATCTCAGGTCCCGCGGTTGTTTCGGGGCGATCCTGGCCGGCGGCGAAGGGGGAGACGTTCTGTTCCGCGTGGTTCTCGAGGCCCCGCTGGAAGAAGAACTCAATACGCTGTCCCTGGCAGGCTCCATCCGTAACGAGGATGAAATGGGCACCTCCAGCACCACCAGCAGTATTCGCATCCATGCCGACATGGAGATTGTCGTGACCGCATCCGGGGAACTGTTCAGGAGCAAGCGGATCCGGGGCCAGGCGTCTTACCGGCCGACATTTGCATGGGAAGACGGCTCGGTGAAGTCGAGGGACGACTTGATCCGGGACTTTGCGGCCCAGATGGCCGGTTATGCCTGCAAGGCCAACGGCAAGAAACTCAGGAAGAAGCTGGCCGGCAAGGGTTCGGAGCCGTCCCCGATTCGTTGACCCTCCCGTACCCCCATGTTAGAGTTCCCCGCCTTATGGAAATCGAGCCCAACACCGGTCCCGCCGAAGAGAGTCCCGCCGAGGGCTCCTCGGAGGCATACCGAATCCACGTCGAGGGGTTCGATGGTCCGCTGGACCTGCTGCTGCATCTGGTCCGGATCAACGAAGTCGATCTTGCCGACATTCCGATCCTGACCATCACCGAGCAGTACAACCAGTATCTCAGCCTGATGCGGGAGATGAACCTCGAGATAGCAGGGGAGTACCTGGTCATGGCGGCGACCCTGATGCATATCAAGTCCCAGTCCCTGTTGCCGCCGGACCCGACAACGGAAGACGAAGAGGGCGCCGAGGACCCGCGGACCGAGCTGGCCCAGCAGCTCCAGGAATACCAGAAATACAAACAGGCTGCTGAAACGCTGCAGGCGATGGACAACCGCCGAACATTGATCTGGGTCCGGGAGGACGGTGTTCCGGAAGAATTCGCCGGTGAAGAGCTGTTGACCGTTGACCTGTTTGACCTGATCGGATCGTTCAAAAAAATGCTGGGGCGCCTGGACGAAGAGTCCCGGCTGCGCATGAAGAAAGACTCGGCGTCCGTGGCCGACAAGATCACCTGGCTGACCGAACTCCTTGAAGAGCAGACCACGATTTCGCTGAACGCCCTTCTCGAGACGCTGGACGTCAGGCAGGAACGGATCGCCGCATTCCTGGCGGTTCTGGAAATGATGCGGTTGCGCCTGATCATCGTGTTCCAGAGGAAACTGGTTGGCGAAATCCGCGTCGCAAGGGCCGAGGACCTGGAGCCCGGGCCACCTGCAGGCGAAGGAGAGTGATCCTTGACTGAAAAACCTGAGGAACGGCCCCCGGCCGAGTTGCTGGAGTCCACCCTGGAGGCGATCATCTTCGCCTCCACGGACCCGGTTCGGCCGGCGGAGCTTGGAACTGCCCTGGGAGGAATCCCCGATGAAGAGGTGGTTGCCGCTCTGGAAAGTCTTTCGAGCCGATACGCCCGGGCCGACACCGGCCTGATCCTGGAGCAGGTGGCAGGCGGCTATCGTCTGGCGACCCGCTCCAACGTCGGGGCCTGGGTCCGTACGTATTTCCGGAACCAGAACCGCACCCGCCTGACGCCGGCCACGCTGGAAACCCTGGCCATCGTCGCCTACCGCCAGCCTGTAACCGCACCGGAGATACAGGCGATCCGGGGCAAGGATCCAACCTATGGCCTGAAGGTCCTCCTTGAAAAACGCATGCTACGGATCATGGGGCGCAAAAAGGTGGTGGGTAACCCGCTGCTGTACGGCACATCCCGACAGTTTCTGGTCCACTTCGGGCTGAATAGCCTGAAAGACCTCCCTTCCATCGAGGAGTTCGACGCATTCCTGGACACGCTGGGGCAGGCCCAGCCTGTCCTGTTCGAAGGAGCGGAAATCGCCGAACCCGCCGACACCGTTGCTGCCGAACCGACTGCCGCCGAGCCTGCCACCATCCCCGAGCCGCCCCAGGACACTCCTGGCGGCGGTCACTGACGGAAGCCCAGCCATGAGCGAACGTCTTCAGAAGTTCATGGCCGACGCCGGCGTCTGTTCCCGGAGGGCTGCAGAACGGATGATCCTGGAAGGCCGGGTTACTGTGAACGGCGAGATCGTGACCAGGATGGGCGTGACTGTGGATCCTGGGGCCGACGCAGTCAAGGTAGACGGAAAACGTATCCACCCGCGCAAGGCTCCCCACATCTACCTTGTGCTGAACAAGCCTCGGGGCGTGGTGACCACCATGTCCGACCCTGAAGGCCGCCCCACCGTTGCCGACCTGATTCCGAAAGGGATGCCGCGGTTGTTCCCGGCCGGGAGGCTCGACTTCAACAGCGAGGGGCTCCTGCTCCTGACCGACGACGGCGAGCTGGCCAGAAATCTGACCCATCCCTCACGGAAAATCACCAAGGTCTACCAGGTCAAACTCAAAGGCAGGCCCGATCCGGGGGAAATCCGCAGGCTGGAACAGGGCATCTTCATTGAGGGCCGCAGAACCGCTCCTGCGGAAATCCGGTTTCTGAAGCCCGGGCCGAACCCGTGGTATGAAATCCGGGTGACCGAGGGCAGGAAACATCTGGTGCGGAAGCTGTTCGAGTCGGTGCGCCACCCGGTGATCAAGCTGAAAAGGACAGGGTTCGGCCCGCTGGTCCTAAGGGACCTGCCCGTGGGGCAGACCCGCTCGTTGCTGGCGTCTGAAATCGAGGAGTTGAGATCTCGCCGCAGGCGCAAACCAAGGCCCGCGAGAACACGTCGAAAACCAGCGTAATCCTTTGAAAACGAAGATGTTGTCTTGACAACCCGGGAGGGGTTCACTAGGATGACTTCTTTTCCCGGCGTCTGGATCGACGACCGGAACCTTGACGGCAATTCCGCCAGGGAAGAACGGGTTCTCCGGCCCCAATGATCCGGCAATCAACAGACGGAGAAATAGGAAAAAACAATGTCTACCGACCAGGAAACACCCAAATCGCCCGAGACCATGGAAGAGTCCGAAGAAACCGCCCAGAAAGTGGAAGAGACCGTCGAACCTGTCGAGAAGGTCGTAGAGGCTGCTGAAGCCTCCGACGAAGCCTCCGACGAAGCTTCCGACGAAGCTTCCGAAGACACCCAGGATGAAACCGCAGCCGATGCCGAGGAAGGCGCCGACGAAGACGACGCCGACGAAGATTTCGAATCGGTGTATGCCGCCTGGGAAGAAAGCCAGCCCACATTGAAGCCGGGTGCGGTTGTGACCGGCAGGATCATGAAGATCCTGGAAAAAGAGGTCATCGTAGATATCGGGTACAAATCCGAAGGCATTATCAACCTCGACGAGTTCCGCAACATGAAGGGCGAACACGAGGCGAAAATAGGCGACGAGGTAGACGTTCTTCTCGAGAAGACCGAGGACGCCCAGGGTTACGTCGTTCTCTCCAAGGAGAAGGCGGAGCGTCTCAAGATCTGGGACGTGGTGGAGCAGGCGTTCGAGACCGGCGAAGCGATCCTCGGCAAGGTGGTGGACCGTATCAAAGGTGGCCTGAAGGTGGATATCGGCTTGCCGGCGTTCCTCCCGGGGTCTCTGGTGGACGTCCGTCCGGTGCGGAATCTGGAGAGCCTGAGAGGCCTTGAGTTCCGCATGCGGGTCATCAAGGTCAACAAGCGGCGGGGGAACATCGTCCTGTCCCGGAAGGCGATCCTGGAAGAGGAGAACGCCGAGAAGAAGACGAAGACGCTGGAAGACCTGGAAGAAGGCAAGATCATCCGCGGCGTGGTCAAGAACCTCACCGAGTACGGCGCCTTCATCGACCTGGGTGGAATCGACGGCCTGCTGCATATCACCGACATGTCCTGGGGCCGGATCAACCACCCCTCCGAAAAATTCCAGATCGGCGACGAGGTCGACGTCATCGTCCTCAAGTTCGACCGTGAGCGCGAACGTGTCTCCCTGGGCTTCAAACAGCTCCAGGAGGATCCGTGGGAAGGCGCCATCGAGAAATACCCGGCCGAAACCCGTGTGCGGGGCAAGGTGGTCAGCCTGACCGACTACGGCGCATTCATCGAAGTGGAAGAAGGCGTGGAAGGACTGGTTCACGTTTCCGAAATGTCCTGGACCAAACGGGTCAAACATCCTTCCAAGATCCTCAACGTTGGTGACTGGGTCGAAAGCGTGGTCCTGGAAATCGACCAGGAGTCCCGGCGGCTGTCCCTGGGCATCAAACAGACAGAAGCGAACCCCTGGGACATGATCAACACCAAGTACCGCGTTGGCGACGTCCTGACCGGAACGATCAGGAACATCACCGACTTCGGCGTGTTCATCGAGGTGGAAGAAGGTATCGACGGCCTGGTCCACATCTCGGATATTTCATGGAACACCCGGGTGGCCCATCCCAGCGAAGTCCTGAACAAGGGCGATGAGGTCAAGGCGGTAATCCTGAAGATCGATTCGGAGAACCAGCGTCTGTCCCTGGGTCTCAAACAGCTGCAGCCGAACGCCCTTGAGGATTTCTTCAGCAGCAACAACGTTGGAACCATCCTTCCCGGCAAGATCGTCCGGTTGACCGAGTTCGGCGCTTTCGTGGAACTGTTCGACGGCGTGGAAGGACTGGTGCATGTTTCCGAGATGTCCAAGGACCGCATCGAGAAGCCGGAAGACGCCTTCGCGGTGGATCAGAAGGTCATGGTCAAGGTCATCAAACTGGATGCGGTAGAGCGCAAGATCGGGCTGTCCATCAAGGAAGCGGAAAACGCCGATGCTTACCAGGCCTACTCGGCTGAAGCCGGTGGAAGCGGCAGCGCAAGCACCAGCGCCGGCGCCACCCTGGGCGACCTGAAGAGTGCAGAGATCCTCAGCACCCTGAAAATGGGCGGCAGTGCCGAAGAGCCGGAACAGCCGGAACAGCCGGAAGAGACGGCTGCGGTTGAGAGCTCCGAGACAGAAGTCGGTGAGACCGAGGAGCCTGCTGCGGAAACGACGGAAACCGAAGAAGAAGACAAATAAATCCTCCGGATTCATCGAACCTGGACGTATAGTCATAGCGTAGGGGTGGCCGCAAGGCCGCCCCATCAGGCGCGGGGAGGACAACATGACCAAAGCCGACCTTGTTGAGGAAGTGGTCGGAGTCTGCAACCTCAGCAAGAAAGACGCCGAGGTGATCGTCAATACAGTCTTCTCCTCTATAACCGAGGCGCTGGAAAAAGACGACAAAATCGAACTCCGTGGATTCGGCAGCTTCCGCGTGCGTAAGCGTCGATCGAGGCAGGGCCGCAATCCGAAGACCGGCGATCAGGTCGAAGTGCCGGAGAAACGGATTCCGTATTTCAAGCCCGGTAAGGAACTGAAGGACCTGATCAACAGCGGGGAGAACAGTCCTGGCACCGAACCGGACCCGGGGGCGTTGCCGGGCGCCTGATCTTTCAGGCCGCCCAATCAATCATGGACCGTTCCGTCCACAACAAAGGCACGTACCACATCGAGACGTGGGGGTGTCAGATGAACGTCCATGATTCGGAAAAGCTGTCCGGATCGATGGAAAGGGAAGGCTACCTTCGAGCCGCCGGTCCCGACGGTGCGGACGTTGTGCTTCTGAACACCTGCTCCATCCGCGAGAAAGCTTCGGAGAAGGTCTTTTCCGAACTGGGCCGCCTGAGGAAACTCAAGGACCGCAATCCGGACATGATCCTGGGCGTTTGCGGATGCGTCGGGCAGCAGGAAGGTGCGGAGATCTTCCGCAGGGCGCCTTTTGTCGATCTGGTCATCGGTCCCAGATCAACCGCTTCGCTACCTGCATTGATGGAGAGGGTGCGGCAGGGCGAAACCGATGTAAGCCTGCGTGTGGACACCGAATACCGTCGTGATTCCATTGATTTCCCCTACGACCAGATCCGGAGGGAAGGGGAGGCGGCCGGGAAGGCGTTCGTCACCGTAATCGAAGGCTGCAACCACCGATGCACCTTTTGCATCGTTCCGCGAACCCGGGGGAAAGAGGTCTGTCGCGGGATGGACGACATCCTGGCCGAAGTGGGCCAACTGGCGGACCGGGGGGTGCTGGAAGTGGAATTCCTCGGCCAGACCGTGAACGCCTACAGGGATGACCGGGGGAACGGCCTTGCGGAGCTTCTGGTTGCGACCTCCCGGATCGACGGCATAGAACGGATCCGGTTCACGACTTCCCATCCGGCCCAGATGACGGAGCGTTTGATGGACGCCATGGCGGAAGCCGGGCCCCGGGTCGTCCCGTTCCTGCATCTGCCGGTGCAGTCCGGTTCAAGCTCCGTTCTCAAGGACATGCGCAGGGGATACGATCGGGGCACCTACCTTGCGAAGGTAGCCGCTCTCCGTGAACGCATACCGGGAATCTGCCTGGGTACCGATATCATCGTCGGATTCCCTACCGAGTCCGACGTCGATTTCAGGGAGACGCTTTCGCTGATGGAAGAGGTCCGCTTTCACAGTTGCTACAGCTTTACCTACTCCCCACGGCCCGGGACGGCCTCCGAGGCGTTCCACGACGGTGTAGGCCCGGAGGAGAAGCAGGCCAGACTTCACGAGCTGCAGCTGGTTCAGAAGGGGATCCAGGAGAGGCTCCACGCCTCCTGGGTCGGTCGTACGGTAGAAGTGCTGGTGGAGGGGGCCAGCAAAAGCGACGCCTCCAGGATGACCGGCAGGACACCTGAGAGCCGGATTGTGAATTTCACGGGGAATGCCGTAATTGGCCGTATGGCCCCGATCCTGGTGGAATCTTCATCGGCTTACGCCCTCTTGGGAAGAAAGATCGAGCCGGAAGCTTGACCGGCCTGTTTCAGGCTATGTATATTCATTGGGGTACGGCTTAATTCACCGCAGTCCCCGGGGTAATTGGATGTCACTGGAAGTAAAAGTACGCGGCCTGATGATCGACCCGGTTTCCAGCATGCCGATCATCATCCTGAAAAACAGCAGTGGCGACCAGGTCCTGCCTATCTGGGTCGGGATCTTCGAAGCCAACGCCATCGCCATGGAACTGGAAAAGATCGTCTCGCCCAGGCCGATGACCCACGACCTGCTGAAAGACGTCATTCAGGCCCTTTCAGGCGGAATGGAGAAGGTGGTCATCACCGACCTCCGGGACAATACGTTCTACGCCATGATCCATATCAAAGGCAAGGACGGCTCGGTGGCAGTGGATGCCCGGCCCAGTGACGCCATCGCCCTCGCCCTCCGGGCCGGCGCACCGATCCATATCGAGGAACGTGTCATGGAGCAATCCAGCGCCACCGGGGAGGATTCGGCAGCGCTCGAGGCCGAGAGGCTGCGCCGCTGGCTGGAAAAAATCGACCCTGAGGAGCTTGGCCACTACGAGATGTAGGGGCCGGTCGGGGAAGGTTGACACGTCCCAAGGCACCGGTTACACTCCAGCCGTTACCCATTTCCACGCAACTACTACATTCGGTAGCATCCACTGGCGACACCGCCATATGCTGTGGTGCCGGTGCCAAAGAGCTGAAACGGGCGTTCCATGCGGACTTCGGTAATCGTCGTAGCCAACCAGAAAGGCGGAGTGGGGAAAACCACAACCGCAATCAACCTATCGGCCGCCCTGGCCCAGCGAAACTACAAGACACTGCTGATCGATCTCGACCCACAGGGAAACGCTTCGCTGACGTTCGTCGACACCCGGGAGCAGACCCATACGGTCTACGAGCTGCTGGTGGATCGCAACGTCAAGGTCGAGCAGACCATTCAGGCCAGCGAGAGCGACAAGCTGGACGTCATCGGGGCTCGCATTTCCCTGGCCAATGCCGACTCCAAACTGATCGGCGAGTTCGACAGTTATTATCGTCTCAAGGACAAGCTTGAGTCCCTGGACGGCAAGTACGATTTCATCATCGTTGACACACCTCCAACCCTGGGGATCCTTACCGTCAACGCAATGGTGGCCGGTACACACCTGGTGGTCCCGGTACAGGCTTCCTACTTCTCCCTTGAGGGAACTGCGGATCTTCTGGATACCTACGACAGGATACGGAATCGGCCCAACCCGAACCTGAAGTTCCTGGGGGTCGTCATTACGCTCCACGACAAGCGCACGATCCTGGCTCGTGAGGTGACCGAGGAGATTCGCGAAAAATTCAGCGACAAGGTGTTCGACACCATGATCTCCAAGAGCGTTCGCCTCGAGGAGAGTCCGGCTCATAACCAGAGTATTTTCACATTTGCGCCGCGTTCCACCGGAGCGCTTGAGTACTACAAACTAGCTCAGGAGGTGGTTGATCGTGTCCGGTAAGCAAAGAGGTCTCCCGAAGAACAAGAAGCTGCGACACGACACCCACTTCGTGGACGAGATCACAGCCGACTCGTCGGAAGCGATCGGCCGGCTGATCGAGATCGGTCAGATAAGGCCGAACCCGGAGCAGCCCAGGAAGTCGTTCGGCGACCTGAGCGAGATGGTTGAGTCGGTCAAGGAGAAGGGGATTCTCGAGCCGATCCTGGTCCGCTTTTCCGAGGCCGAAGAGAATTACGAGATCATTGCCGGCGAGAGGCGATTCCAGGCAGCTAGCCTGGCAGGTCTTCGAAAGGTGCCTTGCATCGAGGTCGATGTCGACAATCGGGGCATGCTTGAAATATCCCTGGTTGAGAACCTTCAACGCAAAGACCTGAATGCTTTCGAAGAGTCTGCGGCAATCCTGCGGCTTTCCGAACAGTTCCGGTACACCCATGAGGAGATCGCCAGAAAGCTCGGTAAGTCCAGAACGATCATCACCGAAACCCTGAGTCTGAACAGGATTCCCGAAGACGTTCAGGACCGATGTCGGCAGGCCGACATTATGTCGAAATCGATGTTGCTTCAAATCGTCAGGCAGGATTCCCATGAAGCGATGCACCATCTGGTGGACAAGATCACCGGTGAAGGCATGACCCGGGAGGAAGCCAGGCGGTTCAACAAGGCCGACGGTTCGGGCAAGCCCCGGGTGCGCCGCTTCAGCTATAACTACAAGCCTGAAGATAGACCTTTCAGATTCAACATGACCTTCGACAAGAAGGATGTTGAAAAGGAAGAAGTGATCCTGGCTCTCAAGGAAGTTCTGGAGAACCTGGTTCGTGAGCTGGAGATCGAGCGGTTTGAAGCAGGAGCTGAACAGGAAACGGACCGCAAGAGATCGACACGAACCCCAAGAGCCGAATCAAGAGGCAATGCGGAACTGACCTGATTCTTGCCTAATGAGGCCGGCCCCGAACGATGAAATCGACCCTTCCAGAGCAGGTTCCCTCAAAGACCAAATACCATAGTAGACATAAGATACATTATCGGACGCTGGCAAAATTGATGAAAACAAAGCCAAATCCACTCCCCGCCCACGTTGACAGCGACGTTTTCCGCTCCTAGACTCCAAAACATATGATCGGTATACGCCGGATCACAGGATACGTTTTCAGGGAACAGTTGGGCCCGACTGTTCTCGGCTTTTCCCTGTACACGTTCATCCTTCTGATGAACGCGTTCTTCCTGGTTGCCCAGAAGACCGTTGCCAGCAATCTGGGATGGGATCTCACCTTCAGGCTCTTCCTGCTCAGGGTTCCAAGCCTCCTGGTTCTGACCATTCCCATGGCGATCCTCCTGGGCGCGCTCATCGGGATCGGACGCCTGTCCTCGGATTCGGAGTGGATCGCAATCCAGTCTTCCGGCCACGGTCTCAGAACCCTGGTCAAGCCGTCGATCCTTCTTGGTCTGCTCGGCGCCTCCATCTCTCTTTACCTGTTCTGGGTTGTTGTTCCCCGGTCCAACATCGCGCTTCGGACCACGCAGATGGAGGTCATGCTCGCTTCCAACATGGCCTCGGACCTCAAGCCGCGAACCTTCTACTTCACTCCGGAAGGCCGGGTGATGTTCGTGGATGAGATTACCGCCGGCTCCAAGGGACTCCTGGAGGGTGTGTTTATCCACAACCCGATCCGGCCCAACCAGACTCGGGAGCTGATTCTGGCCCGGGAAGGCAACCTCTATCCCTCATCCGACGGGTCCGGCAGCCTGGAAATGGATCTGCGAGATGTGGTGCTGCACCTTTACAAGCCGCATTCTCCGGAGAGTTACCAACACAGCACCTTCGACAATTACCACATCGTCTTGCCTCCCCCGGCTCATATCCAGGCTCTCAAGGAACCGCCCCGAAAGACCGTGAGGAACATGGGTCTTGGCGAGTTGCGCGATGAGTTGTCCAGGGCCGGCCGGGATTCCAATGCCATCATCGCCGATGTCCGCAAGCGAAATGCCCTGATGGAATTGAACACACGGGTCGCCCTTCCGCTGGCCTGTTTGCTGTTCGCCATTCTGGCCGTTCCATTGGGTGTCACCAGGGCCCGATCCGGCAAAGGGGCCGGATTCGCCATGAGCATGCTGGTAATTACCGTTTACTACCTGATCCTCACCATCTGCCAGGATCAGGCCAGAAGAGGCCGGATCCCTCCCACACCGGCGATCTGGTCCGCCAACGCCGTCATTCTGCTGTGGTGCCTGTACGCCCTCTGGAAGCTGCGGAGGCCAGGGGGTGAGTCCCGGGGCGTCCTGAGCGCCCTGTTGGACCTTGCCATCACCTTCTGGCGACGGCTGGCGGCGCTGCTCTCCCCTGCTACATCCAAGGCCCAGAGTCAGGAGGAGAACCTTCTGGAAGGCGAGGCGCCGGAAGTTCAGGAAGCGATCCGGAAAAAGGTCGGGTTCCGTTTTGTGCCACGGCTGGATTCTTACGTCGGATCCCATTTCATCCGGCTGTTCCTGTATGCCCTGCTGTCCAGTTACGTTATTTACGGCATCGTGGAACTCAAGTCGCTGATAACCCAGATGATGGAGCACCAGCAGCCTCCAGGGCTTCTCCTGAGCTATTTCAAGTACTTCGCCCCCGGCATGATCCCCTTTACCGTGCCGATCGCCTGCATGGTCGGAGCGATCGTCGCCGTCACGATCCTTTCAAGAACCGGCGAACTCGACGCCATGAAGGCCAGCGGCATCAGCGTCCGGCGCGCCACCGCTCCGATCTTCCTGGCTACCCTCGCCATATGCGGCGTGTACTTCGTGGCGCAGGACAAATTGATTCCGGTCACGAGTCAGAAGAGTCTTGAGATCAAGGATCAGATCCACGGCAGGTCTCCCAGAACCTACGGCGCCCGCCCCGGCGGCTCCTGGGTTTTTTCCGCAGACGGCACCCGCCTGTACCACTACCGCATGTTCGACAGCGACCCCGGGTTTTTCCAGGCGCTGAACAGCTTCACCATCGACCGGGACGCCATGAAAGTCCGGTCACACCGTTTCGGCGACGCCGTCAACTGGGTTGATGATGCCTGGGTCCACACCAGGGGCTGGTACCGCACCTTCCCCGCAGACGGCACCGCCGGCATCTACAGTCATGAGGAAACCGCGGTGGTGGAAGGGTTGGACGGACCGGAACATTTTGCCCAGCGGGAATCGGGGATGAGACGGAACAACGATGCCAAGATTGAACAGTTCGACATGGAAGCGCTGAAGGCGGAAATCCTGAGCCTGCGTCAGTCCGGCTACGATACGACCCGTCTGGAAGTTTCCTATTTCGGCCGGTTCTCCCGGCCGCTGACGCCTCTGGTCATGGTCATGCTGGGCCTGCCGTTCGCCTTCCGCATCGGCCGCAAAGGATCGCTGTACGGGATCGGCGTCGCCATCCTGCTGGTGATCCTGTACTGGGCCACCTTTGCCATCTTCAACGCCCTGGGCCTTGAAACCATCCTGCCGCCGTTCCTTGCGGCCTGGGCTCCCAATATTTTCTACGGACTCCTGGGCGCCACCCTGATGCTGTACGTCCGGACCTGATCAGGATCCGGATTCCAGATCCGACACCCGTTCCGCCAGTCTGGCCTGGGAACGATCCAGCTCCAGCGAGCGCTTCCAGTACGACAGGGCCTCCTGATTCCGACCGAGCCGGAGGGCCGCCTCACCCATGACATTGAGCAATGCAGGGGAATCCCCCAGCCGGCCCCGGGCCTCCTGCAACAGCTTCAGGCCCTCACCATAGCGGCCGTCTTCCAACTCGAGGTAGCCCTGCTGGAGGAGTGCCTGGGACCTGGCCCTGGGATCGGCGGCCGCCGCCAGCAGTTCCTGCCTGGCGTCATCGGTCAGGCCGCGGGACCTTAGAACCAGAGCCAGGTTCACCCGGGCGTCGCCATACCCGGGCTCCAGTTCCAGGGCGCGCAGGAGGTATTTTTCCGCTCCGTCATATTCTCCCCGGGCGATGCGGATACCGGCAAGGTTGTTGTAGGGCGATGGATATTCCGGCGCCGCCAGAACCGCCCGCTGCCAGAGTTTGTCCGCTTCATCCATCTCACCAGTGGCAAAATAGAGGCTGGCCAGGTTGTTCATGACGACTGCATTGGTCGGCGCTTTCTCGAGGGCTCGCCCGTACAGATCGATGGCGTTCCCTGTTTCCCCCCGGTCCTGGTACACCAGCGCCAGGTTGTTATACGCGCCCATGAAATAGGGATCGGCCTCGATCGCCGCCAGATACCATTTTTCCGCCTCCACCCCATCGTTCCGGCTCCGGGCCAGGTTTCCCAGATGGTTGCGCGGCTGGGCTATATCCGGATCCAGGTCTGCGGCCCGTATCCAGGCTCTCTCCGCACCGTCCGGGTCACCCTGCTTTTCCAGCGCCTGTCCCAGGGTCGTGATGATCTCCACCGCCTCCGGCTCCCGCTCCAGGATGGACTGCAGCAGCGAGACCGCTTTCCCAAGATCGTTCCGTTCAAGGGCCAGCCTGGCAAGGTGGTGGGCCGCTACCCGGTAGGCGTGGGGATATCCCATGGCTCGCTGAAAAATTTTACCAGCCTCATCATTCCGTTCCTGCATCAGGACGGAAAGCCCCAGGTTCACCAGCAGCGTGGGCTGCTCTCCGTTCTCTTCGATCCCGGTGCGGAACTCCGCTTCGGCCTCGGCGAAGAGCCCCTCCGCCATGAGCGCCACCCCGGAATTATTCCTGGCAGTTGTTGAATTCTTACTTTCTGAATCGCTGGAGATATATCCCAGCGATCTGAGCTTCTTGAGGAGGTCTTCGTCGCCCTCCCCTCCCGAACCTGCGTCGGCTCCTGCTCTCCGCTCCGGATCGTCGGTTCGGAACCGGACCGGGTTCTGCTCCAGAAAGGCCGGGTCGATCGCTCCGGCCAGGACCTTGCCGGGCCATGAAGACGGCACCGGCTGGCCGTAGAGAGCCAGGATGGTCGGCGCAATGTCATACACCGAGGCCTGTTCCAGGCTGGCTGCCGGAACGATGTGCCGTCCGGACAGGATCAGCATGCCGAACTTGCGGTGCCAGGAGGCTGCCTGCCCGTGGCCGATCCTGCTGTCGGCGGTCTGGGGGCGGGTGGCGTCGGAGGCAAACCCATGGTCCGAGAGAACCATGACCGTCCAGTCTTTCCCCCGGCCCGCAAGGAGTTCGCCCAGGTAACGGTCGGCCTGTTCGTAATAGCGGTCCACCACATGGCGGAAACGTGCCTGGCGCCGGACCGAAACCCCGGGAAGCAATGGATCCCGGAAGCTCATGAACAGGTGCCCGACAGTGTCGGTGCCTTCGAGATAAACCGCCTCGAACCCCGGTGAATACTGCTCATGGAGCCGGCGGGCAATACCTACGTAACTGTCGCCGGACGCAAGGAGTGTACTGAAGCTGTCCAGGAGCTCCCGGTCGGCTCCCTGGTAGTCCTCTTCCGAGGAATCGTCCGGCGAAAAGAAGGAAGCGGTCCGTTCCCACGGTATCTCGTCGGGAGAAACGATATCGGTGCGTATCTCGTTGTAAAGTTCCGGAGGCCAGGTCTTGCCCTGTTCGTCGTCCGGATCCGTTTTGAAATCGAACAGTTGGTAGGCGATCCGTTCGGAGACCAGATACCCGTTGACGGCATCGGCCGGCCATGTGGCCCACCAGCCGACCACACCGGTTCGGGTTCCGGCCTCGCCCAGCATCTCCCAGACCGTGGCGGCCTTGCGATGGGCGGAGGTCACCGGCTGCTTGTTCCCACCAGCAGGATCCTGCACCAGGAAATCCAGGATGCCGTGTCGGCTCGGCTCCACCCCGGTAACCACTGATGTCCAGATAACCGGCGAGAGCATGGGACTTATGGTCAACAGCTTGGTCCGGACTCCACCCTCTATCAGGCGCTCCAGGTTCGGGAGCCGGCCTGCAGCCAGGAGCGGGTCCAGGATGACCCAGTCGGCGCCGTCCAGGCCGACCACAAGCATGCGGGTGTCGGCAGCCGGGTAGGACCTTCCGTCCACCGCCAGCAGGTAGTCCAGGGAGTCCAGAGAGAGCTCCCTCAGGTCGGCGCCACGTTGGGCCAGTCCGACCTTCAGACGCTGGCTCAGCTCATCCTGAAAGGCGCCGGTGCCCAGGTTGCGGTGGACCCCGCGGTCCATCCCTGCGCCGGCTTCCCGGACGGCGGCGAGAAGAAGATCCCGGGCGCCTGCTCCCTGGTCGGCGGTGGCGATGTCGGCCCATGCTTCCGGCCGCAGGCGGACGGTTGCCCAGCCCCGGAACCCATATCGTGATCCGTCGGCGCCGGGGATCAGGGCGTCTTCGGCCTGGGGCAACGGCAGGACCACCGCATCCCTCGGATAGCGATCCAGGTGGACCAGGCCGGGTGGGGCGACGGCGAACCGGCCGTCAGCCGGCCGGGGGTAACCCAGGAACGACGGACCTCGCAGAACACCGAATTCGGATTCCGGGCTCAGGGAGTGCATCCCGGAGGCAAACCAGACGATTGCCAGAGCAATCGCCGCAACGAATGCGATCGAACCTTTCGAAGCGCCCTTACCGTTGCGGTTCACCGGTCACCCCCCGGGGATCCGAGTCAAACTCCTGCGCCCTTCTTCAGGCGGGCGGCCACATCGGTGACCTCCCACGTAAACCCGGGTTCGTTGCGTCCGAAGTGGCCGTACGAAGCCGTATTGCGATAGATCGGCTTGCGAAGGTCCAGAGTCTTTATGATACCGGCCGGATTGAGGGTGAAATTCGCCCGGACCAGCTCGACCAGTTCCGGCTCCGGCAGTTTACCGGTACCGTACGTGTTAACCATCACGGAAACCGGCTCGGCGACGCCGATGGCGTAGGCCAGTTGCACCTCCACCCGGTCCGCCAGTTCCGCCGCCACCAGGTTCTTGGCGATGTAGCGGCTCATATAGCAGGCGGATCGATCGACTTTGGTCGGGTCCTTGCCGGAGAACGCTCCGCCGCCGTGGTGCCCCATGCCGCCATAGGTATCGACGATGATCTTGCGGCCGGTCAGACCTGCATCGCCTTGTGGGCCTCCGATGACGAACCGGCCGGTGGGATTGACGTAGATCTTCGTATCGTTGTCGCGAAGCGCCTCGGGGACGATCGGATTGATGATCTGTTCCCTGACCGCCGCCTCGATCTCGGCGTTGCTGGCGCTGTCGTGGTGCTGGGTCGATATGACCACCGCGTCCACTCGTTTGGCCACACCATCGAGATACTCCACCGTGACCTGTGATTTGCCGTCAGGCCGCAGGAAGTCAACCGAACCATCCTTGCGGCAATCGGCGAGCCTCCGGGTCAGCTTGTGGGCCAGGTCGATGGGAAGGGGCATGAGTTCCTCGGTTTCGCGACAGGCGTAACCGAACATCATGCCCTGGTCCCCTGCTCCACCGGTGTCCACACCCATGGCGATATCGCCGGACTGCTCGTCGATGGCCGACATTACGGCGCACGATTCGGAATCCAGGCCGTAGGCGGAATCGGTGTAGCCTATGCTTTTGATGGTCTTGCGGACAACCTTCGGCAGGTCTGCGTAGCCGTGGGTTGTGATTTCCCCGGCGATAAGACAGAGACCGGTGGTGACCAGCGTTTCGCAGGCGACCCTGCTGTTCGGGTCTTGCTCGAGAAGGGCGTCCAGGATCGCATCGGAGATCTGGTCGGCCATCTTGTCGGGATGACCCTCCGTCACGGACTCGGAAGTGAACAGTTGTCGGCCTTTTATCTCCATCGAGAAACTCCTATCAGGTAAACCAGGGATAAGTGGCGTGCAGCGCCCGGACCGGTGAATTTACCATCCCATCGGGTTTGGTTCAACGTTCATAGCGGTTTGGCTGGGCCCGGTACCGAACCCGCCCCGGTCCCAGCAGCCGATCCAGGTCGTCACTGAGCTCCTGGCACGGCCGCACCCGCAGGGCGCTTTCGACCTGGGCCACGAATCGGTACCGGCCGGGGTTACAGACCTCAAGATAAAGACGGGCATCCCCACTGTGCCGGGAGACTGTTTTCCGGAGAGTATCCACCAGTGTTTCATCCAGTTGCACCGAGTTGATCCGCACCTGTACGGCATCGGCCTTTCGATCCCTCAACTCTTCCAGGGGGCAGATGTCGTCGGCCAGAATCTTGTACTGCTCCTCTTCCACCTGAAGCCTGCCTGTGATCAGGAACGGCTTGCCGTCTTCGAGGATGGCGCCGCTTGTCTTGTAGATCTTGGGGAAAATGACGGTTTCCACACGTCCCTGGCTGTCCTCCAACTGGAGAGTGGCGAACCAGTCTCCCTTTCTGGATTTGCGCCGGTTGAGGTTGGTGACCAGCCCGCAGACGGCAACTTCCGAACCACCCGGTGTCTTCGCCAGCTTGTCGGTGGTGTGGGAAGCGAAGTCCCGGATCAACCCGGCATGGGCTTCCAGGGGATGGCCGGAAATGTAGAAACCGAGGGTATCTTTTTCGTGGGCCAGTCGTGTTCTCTCGTCCCATTCCGGTGTCTCAGGGAGCAGCTCCGCCCGGGCCGGCTCCTGCTCGCCCTCACCGCCTCCGAACAGGTTGCCCTGCCCGGCCTCCCGGTCGGCCCGCTGCTTGTGCCCGTACTCCAGCGCTCCATCCACCCCGGCGGCCAGGCTGCTGCGACCGTACCCCAGGGAGTCCAGGGCGCCGGAAAAGACCAGCGCCTCAAGGACACGTTTGTTCGCCTGCCTGGAGTCGACTTCCGCGCTCAACGCGTGCATCGACTCGAACCGGCCCACCCGTTCCCTGGCGTCCAGGATCGCCTGTATCGCCCCTTCGCCCACACCCTTGATGGCGGACAGGCCGAACCGGATCCCACCTTCCTCCACGGTGAAGTCCATGCCGGACCCGTTGACGTCGGGAGGGAGGACTTCGATGCCCATACCCCTGGCCCGGCCGATGTAGTTTACAAGCTTGTCCGTATTGCCCTTGTCGTTGGTCAGCACGGCAGCCATGAAATGCAGCGGGTGGTGAGCCTTGAGCCATGCGGTCTGGTAAGCAACCAGAGCGTAAGCGGCGCTGTGAGATTTATTGAAACCGTATCCGGCAAAGAACGCCATGAGGTCGAAAACCGCCTTGGCATCCTTTTCCGAGACACCTTTCTCTTCGGCGCCGGCGATGAATTTCTTCGCCTCGGCCTCCATGACCTCTTTCTTCTTCTTGCCCATGGCCCTGCGGAGGATGTCGGCTTCGCCCAGGCTGTAGCCGGCCATCTTGGAGGCGATCTGCATGACCTGTTCCTGGAAGACGATCACACCGTAGGTCTCTTCCAGGATCTCCTCGGTCCACGGATGAGGGTATTCAACCCGGATCTTGCCGTGGCGCCGTTTGATGAAATCGTCGATAAGGCCGCCGCCGATCGGACCTGGCCGGAACAGGGCGTTGAGGGCGATGAGATCCTCGAACCGCTCCGGCTTGAGACGACGCAGGATGTCCTTCATACCGTCGGATTCGAACTGGAATACACCGTCGGTATCCGCCCGGGAAAACAGTTCGTAGACCTTGGGGTCGGTCAGCGGCAGATGCGGGAGGTCGGGCCGCTCTCCGGTTTCCGCTTCTATGGAATCCAGGGCGTCATCGATGAGGGTCAGGGTCTTCAGTCCGAGGAAGTCCATTTTCAGAAGGCCGATTTCCTCGACTTCGTCTTTGGCCCACTGCGTCGTAACCTCGTCCCCGGCCTTGGTGCCGCGATACAGAGGGGCGAATTCGTCAATCGGCCTGGGAGCGATAACCACTCCTGCGGCATGGGTCGAGGCATGGCGGCAAAGCCCTTCCAGGCGGGTGCCGACGTCCAGCAGCTGGCGGACCTGGTCGTCCCCGTCGTAGATCGCCTGCAGTTCCGGGACGTCCTTCAGCGCACCCCGGATGGTGATGTCCTGGCCCGGCTGGTTCGGCACCAGCTTGGCGATCTTGTCCACCTCGCCGTACGGAATCTCCAGCACACGTCCTACGTCACGGATGACGGCTCGAGCCGCCATGCTGCCGAAGGTGATGATCTGGGCCACGTTCGGTCTGCCGTACTTCTCGGTAACGTATTCAATCACCCGCTCCCGCTTTCGAAAGCAGAAATCGATGTCTACGTCCGGCATGCTGACCCGCTCCGGGTTCAGGAAGCGTTCGAACAGCAGGTCGTACTCCATCGGGTCGATGTCGGTGATCTGCATGCAGAACGCCGCCAGCGAACCGGCTGCGGATCCCCGCCCCGGCCCCACCGGGATACCGCTCTCCCGGGCGTAGCGGATGAAGTCCCAGGTGATCAGGAAGTATCCGGGGAACCCCATTTCCCGGATCACCTTCAGCTCCAGTTCCAGCCGGGCCTTGTACTTCTCGATCGGGTGGCGCAGCAGGCCGGCTTCTTCCTTCTGTTTCCAGCCCTTCATCCTCTTCGCGAATCCGTCCCGGGCCACTTTTTCGAAGTAGCCGTCCAGGTCGTACCCGTCGGGGACCGGAAATTCCGGCAGATGGTTCGGCTGGTCCTTGAACGTGAAATCGCAAAGATCTGCGATCGCCTGGGAGTTCTCCACCGCCTCGGGACGCCAGTGGAACAGATCGGCCATCTCCGAGCGGGACTTGAGGTAATGCTCGGTGGTGTAGGTCATCCTGCCGCGGTTGTTGATTGTTTTCCCGGTGTGGATACAGACCAGGATCTCGTGGGCCTTGTGGTCATCGGGAAGGAGGTAGTGGCAATCGTTGGTAGCGACCAGGCCGATATCAAGGTCCCTGGCCAGGCGGACCGAACCATCATTGACCAGCTTCTGTTCCTCGATGCCGTGATCCTGCATCTCCAGCCAGTATCCGGCGTCTCCGAACAGATCCCGGTACCAGCCGGCCGCTTTTTCGGCCTCGGGCATGCGATCCTGACGCAGGAGGGTCGGGATTTCGCCTGCCAGGCAGGCCGACAGGCAGACCAGACCTTCGTGATGCTTTTCCAGGAGCTTCTTGTCGATCCGGGGACGATGGTAGAACCCCTCCAGGTAGCCGGCAGAGGCGAGTTTGATCAGGTTCTTGTACCCGGTGTAGTCCTTGGCGAGAAGGATCAGGTGGTGGTAGTTCTTGATGCCGGGACCGGCCGGTTTCTTGTCGTGGCGGGAACCGGGGGCGACGTAAGCCTCAATCCCGATGATCGGCTTGATGCCGTGGCGCGCCGCAGTTTTCCCGAAGTTCATGGCGCCGAACAGGTTGCCGTGATCGGTGATCGCCAGGGCGCTCTGGCCGTCCTTGGCCGCATGCCTGCACATCTCATCCAGACGCTGTGCCCCGTCCAGCAGCGAGTAGGTCGTATGGTTGTGCAGATGGACGAAACCGGGCGGCTGGGTCGGCATTTTGGAGTCGGCACCTTTCAGGGATCAGGGAAGAAGCCCGAATATTAGCACGACTCGTCAGACCCGGATCCGCCTGCAGGCATATGCATGACCCTTTGCGGGAACGGGATTTCCACCCCGTGTTCCCTGAACTTGCGGAACGTCAGGATATGGAGATGATGCAGGCACAATCCCCGTATGGCAGGATCTTCGACCCAGCATAACAGCCTGAAATCCAGCGATGAATCACCGAAACTGGTGAACCTCACCCGGGGCTCCGGTTCATCGACGACTTCCTGCACCTCCTGCGCGACCTCAAGGAGGATGGCGCTTACCTGGTCCACGTCCGAGCTGTACGAAACCCCGACGTTAAGGGCGACCCGGAACTTGGGCGAAGGACCACCGGACTCGTTGACGATGGTGGAGTTGGCGATCATGGCGTTGGGCACGGTGACTTCCACGTCGTCCCGGGTCAGGATCCGGGTGGAACGCAAGCCGATATTGGTGACGCAGCCGCGCTCACCACCATCGAGAACGATGTAGTCGCCTATCTTGTAAGGGGCGTCCGCCAGGATGAAGATGCCGCCGAACAGATTGGCCAGGGTGTCCTTGGCTGCGAAGCCGATGGCGATGCCGACGATCCCGGCGGATGCCAGGAGCGGTTTGACATCCGTACCCCAGGCCGACAGCACCAGGTAGACGCCCAGGGCGATCATCACCAGCTTCAGGACGTTGTCGAACAGCGGCAGGCTTCCCGGGTCAAGCCAGTGCAGGCGCTTCTCGTTGCGGCTGCCGGCATGCAGGATCATGCGGATAACCCTGCCTGCAGCCACCAGGACCATGATGAACACGATCATCTTCAGAATCGATCTCGCCCAGGTCAGATACGGTTCGGGGATTTCAAGAACGCCGATGGCCAGCCCGACGGCAATCAGCCAGAGGGTGTAGAACACCGGTTTCCTGAGCACTCGAACGATGTTGTCATCCAGGTCGGAAACGGTGCGCCGCACCACACGAAGGATGACTGCCCGGAAGATCACCTGTGCCAGCCAGGCTACGATGCCGCCGCCGACAACGAACAGGCCGGCCTGGATCCACTTGTTCAGCAGAAGTTCCTGGATCATCGGATAATCGTCAAGCATGTTCCAACCTCACTCCCACTCGATCGTGCCCGGCGGCTTGCTGGTGATATCGTAGACCACCCGGTTGATGCCCCGGACCTCGTTGACGATCCGGTTGGCCACCAGGGCGAGAAACTCGTCGGGAAGACGGGCCCAATCGGCAGTCATGAAATCGGTGGTGGTCACGACCCGGATGGCGGCTACGCTCTCGTAGGTGCGCTGGTCACCCATGACGCCGACGGTTTTGACCGGCAGAAGCACCACGAACGCCTGGGCCGTGCTGTCGTACAACCCGGCCGCCCGAAGTTCGGAAATGAAGATCGCATCGGCTTCCTGGAGAACCGCTACACGTTCGGCGGTCACCTCTCCAAGGATTCTGACCGCCAGCCCGGGGCCGGGGAACGGGTGTCGTCCGACAAACGCTGCCGACAGGCCCAGTTCCCGGCCGACCTCCCGCACTTCATCCTTGAATAGATCCCGCAGCGGTTCCACCAGGGAGAGGTTCATGCGATCCGGCAGGCCACCGACGTTGTGATGGGTCTTGATGGTGGCCGAAGGGCCTTTTACCGACGCAGACTCGATCCTGTCCGGATAGATCGTCCCCTGGGCAAGGAACGTGGCGTTGTCGATCCGCGCCGCCTCCTGCTCAAACACCTCGATGAACGTCTGTCCGATAATCTTGCGTTTCTTTTCCGGTTCGGTCACTCCTGCCAGTCGGGACAGGAACATCTCCCCGCTGTCGGCCAGTCGGACATCCAGATGGTAGTCTTCCCGAAAGCGGTGGATGACCTCGTCCACTTCACCCTTGCGCAGCACCCCGTTGTTTACAAAAATGCAGGTCAGGGCATCGCCAAGGGCGCGGTGGAGCAGAAGCGCCATCACCGATGAATCGACCCCTCCGGACAAACCGCAGATAACGTGGGCATCGCCAACCTGGTCCTGCACTTCCCGGATCGCCTGATCCACGAAAGAGGCCAGGGACCAGTCTCCTTCTGCGCCGCACACGCCGTACAGGAAATTTCTCAGGATGGCGGTCCCCTGGTCGGTGTGGTGTACCTCGGGATGGAACTGCAGGCCATAGAGGCTGCGCTCCCTGTCTTCCACTGCGGTGAAAGGCGCCCCGTCGCTTTCCGCCGTCTGGACGAAACCGGGCGCCGCCGAAAGTACCCGGTCGCCGTGGCTGGCCCAGACCTGCTGATCCCGTTCAAGACCGGTGAACAGTGCGGACCCTTCCGCCTGGACCCGGGCCTGGGCCCGGCCGTACTCGCCGTGACCGGCCTCTACGCTGCCGCCCAGGCGGTGCATCATGAACTGCATGCCGTAACAGATTCCCAGCACCGGAATACCGAGACTGAAAACGGCATCCTCGACCACCGGCGCGTGCTCGTCGTAGACCGACTCGGGGCCACCGGAAAGGATCAGTCCGATCGGATTCCTCGCGCGGATCCGATCCAGGGAGACATCGAACGGCAGGACTTCGCTGAATACTTTCAGTTCGCGGGTCCGCCTGGCGATCAACTGGGTGTACTGGGAGCCGAAGTCCAGGATCAGTACGGCCTGGTTCTGTTGCTGCATGCTCGTCAAGACTCCTATGCCACGCGGGCGATGACGTCCCGCACCAGCTGTTCCAGGATCAGTCCCGGATCGACAGTGCTGCTTTTCAGGGCTTTGTCGGCTTTTCCCAGCAAGGCCGGGAAGGCCAGGATTTCCCCGAAGGAGTAGCGCTCAACCCCCTGGAAAAGGCGATCCTTGATATAGAACGCCCTGGTGGCGGTCACGATTTCCGATCGCGGCCTGCCCGCTTCGATCATCGCCCTGGCCTGAAGCATGGTCCGGGTGCGGTGGGCGATACCGCCCAGAAGCTGGATCGGGTTCCCACCGGATTCCACCAGTTTTCGGGCCGCAAGGAGGCCGGCGGCTTCGTCACGGTCCAGTATGGCGTCGGCGACCTCCCAGCCCTGGAGCAGTTCGGTGCCGCTGAGGACCTGTCTGGCATCTTCAAGACCGACCTTGACTTTGCCGTCCCCGCCGAACCAGTCCCGGATCTTGTCCAACTCCCCGATCACCCGGTACAGGTCACCCTGGCTTGTCTCCATGAGAAAGGCGCCGACATCCTGAGACAGGGTCAGATTCCGTTCCGCGGCCTTGCTGCGGACGTCGGCGGCGAAACGGCTGACGTCGGAGCGTGAAACTTCACCGAACTCCAGGGTATGAGCAGCAGAAAACAAGGCCTTGTGGAGCTTGCGCCGTTTGTCCAGATCCGGGGCCCTGACCAGGAGAAAGCTGCCCTCAGGAGGCTTGCCGGCATACTCGGACAAGGCCTCGGGCTCTCCTTCCAGACTGGAAAGCTCACGGACCAGAATCACCCGCTGGGGCGAAAACATTCCCAGGGAGCGGGCGGCGGCAACCACCGAGGCGACGTCAACCTTCTCTTCCGCGTAAATCGAGAGGGAGAAATCGGTGGATCCAGGCGGCACCAGCGCCGCCAGCAGCTCGGTCTGCGCAACATCCAGATGGTACTGGTCCTTGCCGGTGAGGAGCGTAATTCCCGGCGGCCACCCTGAAGCCAGTCGCCCGCGGAACTGCTCCAGGACCGTGCCACCGTAACCTTTGAGAGACAGACGGCCGCCGGACTTGCCCCGGCCCGCCATCAGAACCCCTCAAGTATCGACGAGACCAGGGTGCCTGCGGCGCCCCGGGCGATATCGTCCAGGGCCAGGGTTGACTCGTCGAAGAACTCACCTTCCTCCTGGACGTCATATTGTTGACGGAACATCAGCCGGGACTGACTCCAGAGGATCTCGTCGGTGGCCGTCTCCCGGAGGGTCGCCTGCAGGGTCACCACGGTTTCGACTCGTGTGGCCCGACCGGCGCTGCTGAACTGAACGGGACGGGTGGACAGGCTCTGGATGGCGCCATCCAGCACGGCGTCGGCTTTCTTCGGATCGGAAACGATCCGGTAACGCCCACGCTGGGAAAACTCGCGAGCCACTTCTTCGGTCACCCGTTGTTCGATTTCCGGCCGGGTGGTGCGGTTCTCGAAGGCGTTGATCGCTACCGACTGGATGTGGTCCGGAAGCACCGACCCTTTCCCAACAAGGGCGTACCCGCACCCGGCCAGGGACAGGATCATCGTCGCCAGGATCGACGACAGGAATCCCCTGTTCATCCGACGACCAGGTTCAGCAGTTTGTCCGGAACGAAAATCACCTTGCGCACCTGCTTGCCGTCGAGATGCCTGGCCACGGCTTCGTCCTCCCGTGCCTTGGACAGGGCGGTATCACGGTCCACCCCTCGAGGGAGAAACATCCGTGCCCTGAGCTTGCCGTTGACCTGGACAACCACGGTGACTTCATCTTCTTCCATGAGGTCTTCACGTGCAACGGGCCAGGTCGAATCGGAAACAAACGGCGCATTGCCCAGACGCTCCCAGATATCTTCTGCAAAATGGGGAGCGAACGGCGTCAACAGAAGGGATACGGATTCAAAACATTCCCGCAACGCCCAGGCCAGCCCGCTATCGTCGTCGTGGCCGACCACCTGCTCCGTCAACGGCGCCGCCGTATTGATCAGTTCCATTACGGCGGAGACGACGGTGTTGAGGTGCATCCTGGGGCCGAGGTTGAAGGTCACCCTGGCGATGGTCTGGTGGGTTTTGCGACGCAGCGCCAGGGCGTCGCCGCTGCATCCTCCGGCCGGTTCCGGCGTACCCGGACCTGGGAGACTTGAAACCACGTTGTCCACGGTCCGGGCCAGCCGCACCAGGAACCGGTAGCAGCCTTCCACTCCGGCCTCGTTCCAGTCCAGCCCACGGTCCGGCGGCGCCGCAAACAGCGAGAACAGCCGGATGGTGTCGGCGCCGTAACGGGCTACCAGATCGTCCGGGTCGACGACATTGCCCTTGGATTTGGACATCTTGAAACCGTCCTTGTTCACCATGCCCTGAGTGAACAACCGGTTCACCGGCTCGTCGATGTCCACCAGTCCGAGATCCCGCATCATCATGGTCCAGAAGCGGGTATAGATCAGGTGCATCGTGGCATGCTCGACGCCCCCGATATAGAGATCGACAGGAAACCAGGACCGTGCTTTCTTCCAGTCAAACGGCTGATCGCTGTTCTTCGGATCCAGGTAGCGGAAGTAGTACCAGCAGGAGTCCACGAACGTGTCCATGGTGTCGGTGTCGCGGCGGGCGGGACCCTTGCAGGTGGGACAGGTCGTTTCGACGAAGGACGGCACCCGGGCAAGCGGCGAACCGCCTTCACCGGTGAATTCGATCTCTTCAGGCAGCAGCACCGGAAGCTGGTCGTCAGGAACCCCCACCGGACCACAATCCGGGCAGTGGATCACCGGAATCGGCGTGCCCCAGTACCGCTGCCGGGAGATGCCCCAGTCTTTCAGCCGGTACGTCACCGTGCGCTTGCCGAACCGGTTCTGCTCCGCATGGTTGCCCATGGCCTCCTTGGCCTCTTCGGTGGCCAGGCCGTCGAAACCGGCCGATGCGCAGGAAGTTCCGTACCCACTGAATGCGCCTGTCATGGTTTCCGGGTCGGGAACTGCTCCGTCCACCGGCTTCACCACCGGGCGGATGGTCAACCCGTACTTCCGGGCGAAGGCGAAGTCCCGTTCGTCATGGGCCGGGACACTCATGATCGCGCCGGTGCCGACGTCGGTGAGGACGAAGTTGGCGATCCAGATCGGAACCCTCTCCCCGGAGAACGGGTTCACGGCGTAGCGGCCGGTGAATACGCCGAGCTTTTCCGCAGCGTCGGCGAAACGGTCCTCGAGGTTGTGGGCCAGTTGCTCATCAAGGAAAGCCTGAACCGCGTCCCGCTCCGGAACGTCACGGATCAGTTCCTGGATATCGGGGTGTTCCGCCGCCAGGGCCAGGTAGGTGGCGCCGTAGGTCGTATCGATTCGCGTCGTGAACACCTTGATCTTCAGGTCGCTGCCGTCTACGTCAAACAGCAGTTCCGCGCCTTCGCTGCGGCCGATCCAGTTCTTCTGCATGGTCCGGACCTTTTCGGGCCATGGCTCCAGGCGGTCCAGGTTGTCCAGCAATTCCTGGGCGTAGTCGGTAATCCGCAGGAACCACTGCTCGAACTGCCGTCGCGCCACCGGAGAATCGCAGCGCCAGCAGCGCCCCGAGACGACCTGCTCGTTGGCAAGGACCGTGTTGCACGAATCGCACCAGTTCAACGGTCGGTTGGTGCGGTAGGCGACGCCTTTTTCCAGCATGCGGAGGAAGAACCACTGGTTCCAGCGGTAGTACTCCGGCAGGCAGGTCGCAATCTCCCGATTCCAGTCGTAGCCGAGGCCGAGGCGCTGCAGCTGGGTCCGCATGGTGGCGATGTTGTCCAGGGTCCAGCGCCGCGGCGCTTCGCCTTTCTGGATCGCCGCGTTTTCCGCAGGCAGACCGAATGAGTCCCATCCGATAACGTGGAGAACCTGCTCGCCCTGCATGCGGTGGAATCGGGCGATGGCGTCCCCGATGGCATAGTTGCGTACGTGACCCATATGAAGCTTGCCACTGGGGTACGGCAACATTTCCAGGCAGTAATACTGCTTGCGGGAAGGATCGACGCCGTCGGTGCGGAACAGACCGGCTTCGTTCCAGCGCGACTGCCAACGGGCTTCGATCGCCTTCGGGTCGTAGCCGCTCATACGCCCCCCGGAAGTTTCCGATCCTTGATCGAGTCCAGTATGCCGTTGATGAAACCGCCGGAATCCTCGCTGCCGAATTTTCGTGCGATCTCGATCGCCTCGTCGATGATCACCGCCGCCGGCGTGTCCCGATCAAAAAGCATCTCCCATGTCGCCATCCGCAGCACGTTGCGATCCACCGTCGCCATGCGGTCCATGCGCCAGTTCACCGCTGCCCGCCCTATCTCTTCGTCCAGGCTGTCGGATTCGTTCCATGTGCCCCGAACGAGTTTCTCGGCGAACTCCCGCACCGATCCGGGGACTTCCAGGCCTTCCCAGAAATCCTGAAACTGGTCCTCCGGTGATCCTCCCGACAGGTCCATCTGAAAGAGGAGTTGGAGTGCGTACTCGCGGCCACGCCTGCGCTGACCCAAAATCGGTTTTCCTTATGCCATGCGGCGATACAGGCTGACCATTTCGATGGCCGACAGTGCCGCTTCCCATCCTTTATTTCCGGCCTTGGCGCCGGCCCGATCCATGGCCTGCTCCAGTGTATCGGTTGTGAGGATTCCAAAAGTGACGGGCACGCCGGATCCGATGGAACTCTGCACCAGGGAGCGTGTCACACTGCTGGCGATCATGTCGAAATGCGGCGTTTCGCCCCGGATCAGCGCGCCGAGGGCGATCACGGCATCGAACCGGCCGCTGGCGGCCTGACGATCGGCCACGAGGGCCACCTCCCAGGCGCCGGGCACACGGGCCACCGATCGGCCCTCCGCCGCCCCACCGTGGCGTTCAAGACAGTCGATGGCGCCGGACAGGAGCCGCTCGCAAATCAGGTCGTTGAACCGTGGGACCACCAGGGCAAACCGCATTCCCTTTGCATCAAGGTGTCCTTCCAGGATTTCGGCTGTCTTGGCCATGATTTCTCCTCTCAATCCAGTATCGCCGCCAGGCGTTTTCTGGCTTCCGGCGATATGTAATCCTGACCGGTGATCATTGCATATTTCAGGGCTTCTCCGCACCGGCATTCACGCCGTTCCTGCGGAAGGGCCAGGACCGTCTGCCTGAGCACATCGGCAGCCAGACGGCTGTTGGCCTTCAGGGTCGCCAGCAGGCCTTTGACCGAGACGTCCTCTTCGTCTTCGTGCCAGCAGTCGTAATCGGTCACCAGCGCCAGGGTGGCGTAACAGATTTCCGCCTCACGGCTGAGTTTTGCTTCCTGGAGATTGGTCATTCCGATGATGTCTACACCCCATGAACGGTACAACTGCGACTCGGCCCGGGTGGAAAACGCCGGACCTTCCATGCAGACGTAGGTTCCACCGTCATGGGCCTCCACACCAGCCGCCCGGCTCATGGACAGCATAGTGGATCGAAGTTCCGGGCAGACCGGATCCGCAAACGAGATATGGGCGGCCACGCCGTTGCCGAAAAATGTCGAAATACGGTTCCTGGTGCGGTCGATGAACTGATCGGGGAGCACCACCTGCCTGGGGTGGATCGACTCCCGCATCGACCCGACCGCCGAAGCGGACAGGATGCGGTTCACTCCCAATAGCTTCATGGCGTAGATGTTGGCCCGGTAGTTGATATCCGAGGGCAGCAGCGTATGGTTCCGTCCATGACGTGCCAGGAAGGCGACGGTGCGGTTGCCGATTGTGCCGATTCGGATCCGGTCCGAGGGATCCCCGAACGGTGTTTTGACTTCGACCTCTTCACAGTCCTGCAGGCCCGCCAGGCCGTAAAGACCGCTTCCGCCCAGAATTCCGATTTCCGCCGGAGGATAGTTCATCACCTTCCGCCTTTCGGGCCGATGTCGGCAAGCTCCGCCAGGATCTGCGCAAGTTCGGCCGGATCCGTCGTTTCCTGCAGACCTCTGCCACCATCCACCCGGGCCTGTGGCTCGGGGAACGATTCCCCCGGTTCTCTAGAAGCCTGGTCCACAACCAGCCAGCTCAACGGCGCCCGAACCACTGCCTGGCGGAACGCCTGGACCTTGTCCGAGGCCGGATCGCCTGAAATTGTGACCGTCACCGGCCTGGCCAGCAGTTCCTCTACCGCCAGTCCGGCGACTACACCGTGTACCCGGAACATGGCGAGAGAACCGGCGTATTCGGCCAGCAGATCCGCCGCTTCCAGCAAGTTGCGCTGCCCTGCTCCCAGGTGGCCCAGACGGATCATGGTGCGGGCCAGTTGGATGTTTGCCCTGAACGGCATCCGTCGGGTGTTCAGCAGCCCGACCGGATCCGGTTCGGGGATATGATCCCGGAAGCGGGTTTCGCCCGGCAGCCGGAAGTTGTTGATGCAGTATTGGATGATGTTCAGGCTGGCGTCATAGTACCGGCGGTCGCCGCTGCTCTGATAGGCGTCCAGGAGGAAGAAGGCGACATCGGCCTGGGTCTCGAGAAAAGTGTGGTCCGTGGGCGAGGGCGCCAGGACATGGCGGACGCCGCGCCCGGGTCGGTACCCTTCTTTCAAAACCCGGTCCAGAGCCTGATGCCCTGCCGTGGTCATTGCCGGCAGGTTCAGGACGATCCCGGCCCGGATCAGAGCGGCGCCGGCCTGTGCATTGGGAGCCGAGAGAACCAGTTGATCCACCTCCGGCTCTTTCGCCGACTGCAGAGGCCGGGTCCAGTACCCGCCGCCGTTCTCCGATTCAAAATCGGCGGTTTGACCCAGGTAGAATCCACCTTTCGGATCCGCCAGTTTTTCCATGATGAACCGTCCCGCACCGGCAGCAGCATCCCGGTAGAGCTCCGAGGGCTGGTCCAGGTATGCCAGCGTCAGCTGGTGCAGGAAGGCGGCATTGCGATCCAGGAGCTTCTCGTACTGGATCCCGCTCCAGTCCTGCGCCGCTGCCATGCGGTGGACGCCGCCATGTACTCCATCATGTAACGGTCCGGAGAGCAGGGCCGGCAGGTAGTTGGCGGTGAGTTCCGCCATGGCAGGCAGATACCTGGCTCGCCGGATCCGTGCGTATTCCGGAAGTCCCGGGATGACGAACTTGGGCGCCAGTCCGAACCCGCCGTCGGAACGGTCCCAGTTTGCGGAGATCCACTGGAACATGATGTCCGATGCATCGGTATCCGGTTCACCGCTGATCGGGTCCTCGGGCTGGACCATTCCGGCCCACTCCTGTCCCACGTGGGTCAGGAATTTGGTCCATTGATCGAAGTAGATATTGCCCTGCTCCAGGAGAAACAGCATGCGCTCCTGGTCCACCGCACCGATGGTAATCGGCATGCCTTCCCCAGTCGGCGTGTTGTTGGTAATCAGGGGGTTGCCGGTTGGAAGCAGCAGGGACATGACCGGCATGGTTCCGGTCTGGTAGCGCTCCACGATGTCCGGTCGTTGGTCGCCATTGACGTAAATCGTCAGGTAGCCCTGGTTAAGCCGTTCCTGGATGGCCGCCTCACCTACAAGCTCTTCACGGGTGCGATGGGCATCGAGGTTCCATCTGGAATCGATGAAGAGGAACACAGGCTTGTTGAACAGCGTGGCCCGCTGGAAGGTGCGCGAGGCCCACGGATACCAGTAGTTGCGGTGAACCAGTTCTTCCGGCGGCCAGGAGGCAAACTGCTGCTGGACAGGTACGTCGAAGTCGATGGCCCGTACCGACTGGGAAACTGCAGGACCCGGGGATCCGGGAACCAATAGCACTCCAAGAACCAGGACTCGTACCGACTGGGCGCAAAATGCCCGGAATTTCATGGTTTCTCCGTTGACCCGAAACAGGTTCCGATCCGATCCGGCATAAAAAAACATTATTGGAACGGTTCGGTCAGGTGTCAAGCAGGTGCGCCTGTCACATTTTTATTGCACTATATCTACTTCGCTGTATCTTTAAAGTCGCAAGCCGGTAATTACATTTCCGTATTGCGCGTAAGGCATATGCAGCAAAACAAGCAAGCCGAATATTCTGCGGTGAGCCGGATCGGTGTACAGTCACTGGCGGTTCTGGCGACATTGGCGGCTACAGTTCAGGAAGGCCGAACTGCAGGGGAATTACTCCCTGTCGCCCTTGCTTTGTGCCTGTTTTCAGCGGTAGCGGCCTGGATCTGGATACGTACGGACCGGGGGCATGTGATCCGATTCGCTCCCGCCTTCGCCCTGGCCGGATGGATCGCATTGACACCGGCAGCCGGACTCTGGATCTGCCTGGCCGCGCTTCTGGTCAACCCCAACGCCATATCCGGTCGGATATCGGTTCGCTCAGCCAACACCGTGGCGGTCACCGTTGCCATCCTGGCAGCGTACGCAGCGGCCCGGTTGTTTTCCGCCCCCGGCCCGGTTCTCCCGGTACCGTCCATGATTCAGGCGCCGGTGTTGTACCTGATCCTCTCCGGTCTGGCAGTAGGCGGCGGCTGGCTGATCCTTAGCGTACTGACACGCTCACCGGTGCCTCCTGGAGGAAGTTTCTCGATTCATGCCGTGTTCCTTGAGATGTTGAACATCCCCCTGGCCATTCTCCTTGCGTCCTACATTGTGCCGGAGCTTCGCCTGTGGCCTTTCCTGCTGTTCTCATGCCTCATCCTCCTGGGAGCCTGGGCGCTCAGGAAACTGGCCGTAGTTAGATCCGAGTTGCAGAGTTCCAACGATGCACTGGCCGCACGTGTCAGCGAACTTGCCACGCTGCACTCCATCGGACGGGAGATCGTCTCTTCGCTGGATCTTCAGAAAGTCTTCATTATCGTTGAGAGAGAGTGCCGCAAGATCCTGGACATCTCTCGTTTTTCCATTGCGTTGACCGAACCAGCAGGGGGTCATCTTGAGAACGTCTACTTCCACACCCGTGGGGAAGCCGGCGGGAAGGGCGGCCCGGTGCGCCGCATCGAAAAGTGGGTGGCGGCTGAAAAACGAGGTATGCGGATCGGCCACGGACAGGATGAGCTTACCCGGCGTGGCCTGCACCATGCCGGTGGACCCGGAGATTACCCATCAACCCTGGCGATTCCTCTGATCGTCGAGGAAAGGGTCGTAGGCGTACTGATGGTCCAGAGCGTCCTGCGAAACGCCTATGACGAACACCACCTTGCCGTACTCACGACCATAGCCCAGCAGGCGGCGGTCGCCATTGAAAACGCCAAAAACTATCGCATGGCAACGGTAGATTCACTGACAGGCGTTTCCCTTAGAGATTACTTCTTCCAGCGAGTCAAAGACGAACACCACAGGGCGTCCCGCTATCACAGCCGCTTCGCCCTTCTTATGATCGACCTGGACGGTTTCAAAGCGATCAATGACGCCCATGGTCACCAGGTCGGCGACCGCTATCTGAGTCTTCTCGGAAGTGAAATCCGCTCCCACCTGCGCTCGGCGGACATCGCCTGCCGTTACGGCGGCGACGAATTCTGCGTCCTGTTGCCGGAAACCGGGTTCGAGGGCGCCCAGACCATCGCAGAACGATTACGCCGTTCCGTGGCGAAGCTTAAAGTGCAGCTAGACGGGGAGACTGCGTCCACAACGGCCAGCATCGGTATGGCCATCTTCCCGGAACATGGCGCCGACAGCCTGGCTTCTCTCCTGAAGCATGCGGACCAGGCGTTGTACCGGGCAAAGCGCCAGGGGAAAGATCAGGTTCTCCCGTTCGCGCCGCGGCAAGACAAGTCGTCGCCTACCGGCAGTCGCCCAAAACCTCAAGAACAGAGCGCCCGACCCGCCGGAAGAAACGTTCGCTGAGGGACGGAATGTCCCCGCTGGTCCGATCCAGGAGTACGCGCTCGATCCGGCTCATAGGCAGAAAGACGACCGAGGGCCCCACCACACTCTCTTCTCCCCTCTCGACCTGGGAGATCCAGTCGTCGAACGAGCCGAGATCGATCCCTTCCAGGACGATTCCCGAAGCATCCAGGGAGCGCAGGACCCCCCATATTTTTTCTTGAGGATCACGAAGATAGGCCAGGACAGTTTCGCCGGGAGCCATGGTTCCAGGTGCGTCCTTGCGGTCAGCTTCCTCCACCAGTTCCACAAGCACCCCTCCGCACGATCGGGGATGGAGGAAACCGACCCTGCTGCCGTCGGCCCCCGGCTGGGCTCCCCCGTGAAGAACCTGGAATCCGGCTTCCTCCAGGGCGCCCAGAAGGGAGTCCAGCTCCGTAACCTGGAGTGCGATGTGGTGGATGCCCTCGCCTCTTTTTTCGATATACCGGCCTACCGGGGAATCCCCGTCAGTCGGCTCCAGCAGCTCTATGCTCGATTCGCCTACCGGCAAAAAGGAGACCTGCACTTTTTCCGAGGCCAGTAGCTCCGTCTCGCCCGGCTTGAGCCCCAGAGCCTTCCAGAACCTGAGTCGCTCATCGAGGCTCTTCACCGCGATACCGATATGGTTGATCTTGGCGATCATCGTACCTCCACCCTGGCCAGGACCTGTCCGACGGCGGTGTACGGATCCGTCGAACGGTCGGCGATGCGATCCAGCAGCCGTTCCAGGTCTTGTCCTTGAAATACTTTTTCCATCACCCTGGCGGAAAGCCTTTCCGACAGAATGGTCCTGAATCGAGCCTCGGCTCTCTCCTTGCGCCGGCGGTCTTTCCTGGAGTCGTCGGCGCTGCGAATGAATTCCTGGATGCCCCGGCACAACTCTTCCACGCCCTCGTTCCGAACGGCTACGGTCTTCAGGATCTCAGGACGGAAGTTCTGCGGACCGCTGGCCAGGGAGAGCATGTATTCCAGGTCGGTGATCAGACGGTCCGCCCCGGGCTTGTCCGCCTTGTTGATCACGAACAGATCGGCAATCTCAAGGATGCCCGCCTTGATCGCCTGGATATCGTCCCCCATGCCCGGCACCAGCACCACACAGACCGCGTCGGCGGCTCGAACGACTTCGATTTCGTCTTGTCCAACACCGACGGTTTCCACGATTACCGGGTCATACCCTGCGGTATCCATCAGGTCGATGGCGTCGGCCGAGGCTCTGGAAAGGCCGCCCAGACAGCCCCGGGTCGCCATGGAGCGGATGAACACTCCGTCATCCAGGGCGTGTTCCTGCATCCGGATGCGGTCGCCCAGGATTGCTCCTCCGGAATATGCCGAAGAAGGGTCGACGGCGATCACCCCGACTCTGTGGCCGGCACGGCGGAAAGATCCGACCATACGATCCACGAGGCTTGATTTCCCGGCTCCGGGAGATCCGGTCACGCCGATCACTGTCGCTTTACCGGTATGGGGAAACGCCTCCTTGAGCAACTCCACCGCGCCGGGGGCGTTCTCCTCGACCATGCTGATCCCTCTGGCAAGGGCGCGGACCGAGCCGCTGCGCAAGGCTTCAACCAGTGCGGTCGGCTGTTTCAACACTGCACCCTCAACCCAGGTCGGCGATCAATTGCCGTGCAATGACCATGCGCTGGATTTCGCTGGTGCCTTCGCCGATGGTGCAGAGCTTCATGTCGCGGTAGTACTTTTCCGCAGGGAAGTCCTTGACGTACCCGTATCCTCCGAAGATCTGCAGGGCGCGGTCGGCGACCCACACGCCGACTTCGGATGCATACAGTTTGGCCATGGCCGATTGCCGGGTGGTCCGCATACGGTTGTCTTTCATCCACGCCGCCTTGTAGGTCATCAGGCTGGCCGCTTCAAGGCGGGTCGCCATGTCGGCCAGCATGAACCGTATCGCCTGGAAGTCACCTACCGGACGGCCGAACTGTTCCCGCTCCCGGGAGTACTTCAAGGCGGCCTCGAACGCCCCCCAGCCCATTCCGAGGGCCAACGCGGCGATGGATATCCGGCCACCGTCCAGGATCTTCATGGCGTCAACGAACCCCATGCCCCGTTCCCCCACCATCTGCGATGAGGGCACGCGGCAGTCATCCATGATGACCTCTGCGGTGTCCGAGGCCCTGAGGCCCATCTTGTTTTCCTTTTTGCCTGGACGGAAGCCGGGAGTTCCGGTTTCGATGGCGAAGGCCGATATCCCCTTGTTCCCCTTGTCGGCATCGGTTACGGCAAACACCACGGTCAGGTCCGAAACCGAACCATGGGTGGTGAACGTTTTCGAGCCGTTCAGGATCCAGTGCTCACCGTCCTGAACCGCCACCGTCCGGGTGCCGGCAGCATCGGATCCTGCCGTCGGCTCTGTCAGGCTCCAGGCGCCGATCCATTCCCCCGTTGCGAGCTTCGGGACGTATCGGCTGCGCTGGTCGTCGTTGCCGTGACGGTAGATATGATTTGTGCACAGGGAGTTGTGCGCCGCAACGGAGATCCCGATCGATCCGTCGACCCGGGAGAGCTCCTCCACGATGGTGACGTACTCGGCGTACCCCATGCCGGCTCCGCCCAACTCTTCGGGGAAAAGAACGCCCAGGAATCCCAGGTCGCCGCATTTCCGAAGTACTTCCCGGGGAAACTCCTGCGATTCGTCGAATTCCATCATGGTGGGGCGGATTTCCGCCTCAGCGAATTCCCGCACGGTTCTGCGGAGCAGGTCCTGATCCTCACTAAAGCCGAATTCCACGGTGAGCCTCCTGACAATCGGGATCGATCGAAGCTAGAAACGGCTGAATATTATGACATACCAGGTCCGTCCGGCAGCGCGGCGATCGACTCCACCGCATGCCGGATATCGTCTTCCCCTACGTCCAGATGGGTAACGAGGCGAATCCGGCCCGAACCCATGCCGATCCCCAGGACCTGTCGCTCCGCCAGAGCCGAGAGAATGGAGCCGGCGTCGAACGGCTCCACCACCTCGGCAACAACGATGTTGGTGACGACTTTTTCGAGGTCGATGCTGAAAGCGGGGTGATCCGCCATGGCCACCGCCAGCTTCCTGGCCCGCTCATGGTCCTCGCCCAGTCGCCCCACATGGTGCTCCAGGGCGTAAATACCTGCTGCGGCCAGGATTCCGCTCTGCCGCATCCCTCCTCCCATCCGTTTCCGGACGATCCTGGCTTCCCGCATCAGGTCGGCGGATCCGCACAGCAGGGAGCCGACCGGCGCCCCCAGGCCTTTGGAGAGGCAGAACATGGCGGTATCGAACCGGGACGCCAGGTCTGCAGGGCTGCATGCCAGGGCGGCTGCCGCGTTGAAAATCCTGGCGCCGTCCAGGTGGGTGCGGATGTGGTGGCGCTCCGCAAGCTCCAGAAGCGCTGTGGTGACGTTCACATCCAGGACGGTTCCGCCTGCATGATTGGCAGTGTTTTCAAGGGCCAGCAGGGTCGGACGGGCCATGTAGTAGATTTCAGGTGCGATGGCCTGTTCCAGCTGTGGCGGAGACGGCGCGCCGGACTCTCCCTCGAGGACGCGGGGCACGGTTCCGCTCCAGGCCGCCATCGCCCCCAATTCGTAGTTGTAGATGTGAGAGCTGCGATCCAGCAGAACATCATCGCCTGGAGAGGTGTGCAGGTGAACGGCGACCTGGTTCCCCATGGTGCCGGTCGGTACGAACAATGCCGCCTCGAAACCCAGGCGATCCGCCGCCATCGCCTCCAGCCTCCGGACCGTAGGGTCTTCTCCGAACACGTCGTCGCCGACTTCGGCTCCGGCCATGGCCCTCCGCATCCCTTCGGACGGACGGGTCAGTGTGTCACTGCGCAGATCAACCATCGCCAACCTCCTGGTCGCTCATTCTAACGGGAGATGACCCAGCAAAGCGCCGAAAACAGCATTGGATTGCAAACGGCCGGTCCGGGTCAACCGGATGCGATCGCCGCTCCGGACCAGGAGGCCCTGCTGCTCTGCGTTCTCCCAGACCGTCCGGTAGGATTCCTGGAGGTCCAGGCCGTACCGGGCTCCGATCCGGGTGGCGTCCACGCCTTCACGGAGCCTCAGGCCCATGAACAGTGTTTCCTCCAGTCTCCGAACCGGATCCCATCGGTCCAGTTCGGCCACAGGATCCCGGCCGGCGGCAAGGTCGGAGATGTAACCATCCAGGTCCCGGCGGTTTCCTCTTCTCTCGCCCTGGTGGTAGGCATGAGCCCCCAGACCGAAACCGGCGTACGGCAGGTCCTGCCAGTACTTCAGGTTGTGACGGGAGACCCTGTCCCGTTCGCCGGGCACGGTCCTGGCGAAATTTGAAATCTCATACTGCCGGTACCCGACCGATTCCAAATAGTCGGTGGTCTCCTCCCATGCGTCGGCCAGATCGTCATCTTCCGGACGGGCGGTCCGCCCGGCCTGCATCGCACGGGTCAGGGGCGTGTCCTTGTCGGTTTCAAGGAGGTAAACGGAAAAGTGGTCCGGCCTCAGAACGGCGAGTCGTCTGAGGGTAGCGGTCCATCCTCCAGGATCTTCACCGGGGAGTCCTGCGATCAGATCCACGGCGACCTGTCCGATATTCGCGGCCCGGGCGTCCTCTACCGCCTTTAGGGCGCGATCTCCGTCATGCCCCCGGCCAACTTCGCGGAGCACCTTGGGGTCAAGGGACTGTACGCCGATGGTAAGCCGACCGACGCCGGCATCCCGGATCCGGGCAACGGCTTCAGCACTCAGGTCCTCCGGATTCGATTCCAGCGTAATCTCCGCCCCGGGCAAAACATCGAACCGATTCCGAACCGCCTGGACAAGATCGTAGATCTGGCTCCCGGTCAGCCGGGAGGGTGTGCCGCCACCGAAGAATATCGTATCGATGACTTGTGGAGCACCGTGCTGCAACTCTGCGATTTCCCGGTGAAGGGCAGCGAGATACGGCTCCATGGCGTCGTCCCGCCCCGCCACGGTGGCAAAGTCGCAGTAGGTGCATCGCCGGGAACAGAACGGAATATGGATGTAGACCCCGCCCGGGCCTTCAGGTTCTGGTGGTCGGGCGATCATCAGACGATCGCTACGGCTTCTCGCGGGACCCATCCAGTCAGGCCGTCAGGGAGGGCTATCTGGATCCAGTCGTCCCTGAAGGAGCGGATGACGAGATCCAGTCCTTCATGGGCCACCACCAGCGTGGCGTTGTTTTCGCCGGGGCCTGCCAGGATCTCGACCTCGGCCACGAGAACCACCGCGGTGCGGTTGGGCTGCAGCCGGTTCATGGTAAACCACCAGGAACAGGCCATGACCAGAGCGGCAACAGTCAGCGCGACAGCAGCCCATCCATGCCAGGCTTTCCATCGTCCCGGAAGGACAAGGCCGGCCGCCAGAACCAGAATGACCGCCCAGAACAGGGCCAGGGCCGTACCGGCCTGCCTGTCAGGCCCCAAACGGTGTTGCAACCGGACCAGCCACTTCACGATCGCCGCGCTTTCAGGACGAACGACCCTGTCGGCACGTTTTGATTCAGCGAATGTCAGGTTGCCCTCTATCTCCCCGTCGGAAGGATCCAGCAGTGCGGCTCTGCGGTAATGAAGGATCGCCTCACCCAGGTGGCCCTGCTTGAAGACGGCGTTCCCCAGGTTGTACTCAACCCTCGGGTCCTTGATGCCGTACCGCAGGATCTCCTGGTAGTAGCCGGCAGCTTCCATGAATCTTCCGGAGGCATACGCTTCGTTCCCTTTGCGGAACAGCGTCTCCGGCTCGCCGGCGACCGACGGGACGGCGGCAACAGCCAGGCAAACGGCAATGATCCCGGCAACGACTCTCACAGCACCTTCTCCATTTGAGCCAGTACATCCCGCGCTTCCCTGAGTGTCTCCTCCTGCCTCCCGGTTTGCGAGGAAGCAGGAACATACCGTGCAAAATCGCAGGCTTCCACACAATCCCGGAACCGCCGGACCAGATCCGCCGGTACGGAACGGGATACCAGGAGGCGTTCGACATCATCGTAGGTCAGGCCGGAAGAGGAGCGGTCAAACCGGTCGCCGACATACTCCACCAGGGCTCTGGCGACTTCTTCATGGAAAACGGATCCCTCCACACCGTCCATCCGCTTGCCGGCGGCTGCCAGCCTGTTGCGAGCCCGGGACCTGGCCTTCCGTGCCCGCACCCGGCTCAAATCGCCGGTTCGTCTCGCATACCATCGGCCGGCACCGATCCCGGCAGGGAGCAGCAGGACAGGAGCCAGCACCAGCAACTGGAACCAACCCTCTCCATGGATCCGACGGGAACCGAGTTCCAGGTCACCTTCCACAAGTTTGATGTACTGGATATCCGTTCCCTGTGGGACCAGGCGGCCGCCAGGTCGGGCACCTGCTGCCGCGCCATCGCCCTTGACCACCGTCAGGACCAGATCCTTCTCGATCCCTTCACGGTAGCGGCCGGCTTTCGGATCGAACCAGCCGAATCGGACTTCGGGGATGGCGAACTCGCCTGGAGAGGCCGGCACAATAAGCCATTCCCAGGTTTTGCGGGAAACCATTTTCCCGGACCGGGTGGTAGTTGATTCTTCGGAGTTCGGCTCCTGGATCCTGAGACCAGGCGGAGGGTCCAGAACCGGCGGCTGAACCGGCTTGAGAAATCCTTCACCTTCCACAGTTACTCTCAGTGCGACCGCATCGTCCACCATCGCTTCGGTACGATCCAGCTCGGCCGACATCAGGAACTCGCCTACGGCGCCGCTGTAGGAGCGCGGGCGGCTGTCGGAGGGCAGCGGTTTGACCTTCAGGGTCAACGGCTCGGTCTTCCGCAGGATGCGCTTCCCACGGTCCCTGCTGAAGAAGTCCTTGAACAGGTCCCTGCTCCGGGCTGTAACCACCAGCTGGAGACTGTACGGATCGATGGTGATCGAACCCTGGCTGGTCGGCACCAGCATCCGCCGTTCCAGCGGGAAGGCGTAGTACTGCTCCCCCGCCAACTCGGTGACGTACCTCTCACGTTCCGGGTCTGTCGGGACCTGCTCAACCCAGAATAGAGAAAAATCCGGGCGATCCACCCAGTTCAGGTCACCGACCTGTGGCCTTGCCAGCAGCGTCAGGGTAAGAAGCACCGGTTCGCCTACGAACGCTTCCCGCTGTGAAAGCTCCGCCTTGAGGAAAACCTGCTCTTCCGGCGCCTGGTTCGGGGGAACTGGAACACCGGCACGAGGCTGGGCGGACGATCCTGCTGTGACCTTTAAGCGGACAGGCTGGGTCCGGTAGGTGGTTTCTCCTACCTGGATCTCCACAGGAGGAATGATCGCCTCGCCGGGACCCAGGGCCCGGAGGCTCCAGGTGAAGGTGTACGTCGTGGAAGAAGTGGTGCCGGAAGGTCCACTGAAGATCTGGGTGCTGCGACCGGGAGAAGGTCCTGACAGCGCCCCCAGGTTCTGGAGGTCAGCCAACCGCCCGATGCTCGGGTTCTGGTCCGCCTTTTCAACCTGTATGGTGAACTGCAACACCTGGGTGTCCGTGATGCCGCTGTTCGGCTTCAGGAAAGTCCGGATCACCGGGTCTGCCGCGAAAGCGCAGAGCGCAACGAACCACAGCAAGGTGAAAAACACCAGGCGCATGGCGGTTCGGCTCAGGTCACTGCGCATCACCAGTCTTTCTCCCGCCGCTTGCCGGCTTGGGCCTTTCTGCGGGCTTCCTCTTCTTTCAGGTTATCCTTTTCCTGGGCCTCCAGACTGTCCAAAAGCCGTTCCGCCTCTTCCCGGGTCATTCCGCCTTCAGGCCGTTCCTGCTGCTCGCCCTCACCCTGCTTCGGCTCCTGTGGAGATTCGCTGTTCTCCCCCGGCGGCTGCTCTTCGTCGGGAGACGGTTTGTTCTTGCTGTCTTCGTTCTGCTCTTTCTTGGATTCGTCATCGTTCTGCTGCTCTTGCTGCTGCTGTTGCTGCTGTTGAGCCTGGAGCTGTCGAAGAGCCAGTTCCATGTTGCGTTTGGTATCCCTGTCGTCCGGCCGGGCCTGCAGAGCGCGGCGGTATGCGTCTATCGCCTCCTGGAACGCCTGGCGCTGATACCTGGCGTTTCCCAGGTTGTGTGCGATATCGGCCTGAAGCTCCTGTTCGGCTCCAACCATCGCCCGGGTCCAGGCTTCTTCAGCTCCCTCCAGATCACCCTGGCGGTACAGCACATTACCTATGTCGTAGAACAGCACCGGAGCTTCCGGCAGTTCGACCTGGGCTTCGGTATACGCCCTGAGAGCATCGTCGTACGCCTTCTCAACGTACAGCCGGTTCCCTTCCTCGGTGCGCTGATGGGCAGCGCCGCCAAAGGGGCCCAGGGCGCCTGCAAGGAAAACGCCAACGACCAGCTTGCCGGATAGCGTCATGATCCGCCCTCCTGCTTTCCGGCTTTCCCGCGGCCGCTCCTGGCGGCTCCGTCCGGGATCAGCATTTCAGTGAGCAGGGCGAGGAAGGCCAGCAGCAACGGGATCTGGAAACGTTCTTCATAGCGGATCCTCAGCACAGTACCCAGTTCACCGCCACCTTCACCTCTAAGATGTTCCACCAGGTCTTCGATCTCACCACCTGCGGCAGTGGAACGGCGGTAGATGCCGCCGGTCCGCCTGGACAGGTCCTCCAGTAGATCTTCATCCAGCCGTGTTGTGACCACCCTGCCGTCCCGGTCGGTTTTGAACCCGGATATCCCGCCTTCTTCGCCTGTAACCGGGATAGGGGCGCCTTTGAGGCTTCCGACGCCTACGGCGTGAACCACCAGGTTCTGTTTTACTGCGGCTGTTATGAAATCGTCCAGGCCTGCTTCGTGATCTTCTCCATCGGTGATCAGCACGATCGATTTACCACGGTCACCGCCGGCCTTGTCGGAGAACCCTCTCTGCGCAGCCGTCAGGGCATCGGCCAATGCCGTGCCGGGTACCAGGTCGTACCGGATATCCGCCGCGTCAATGAACATACGGACTGCGCCATGGTCCAGAGTCAGCGGGCAGTTCAATACGCCTGCGCCGGAAAAGGTCACCAGTCCGATGCGGTCACCTGGAAGGCTCCGGATCAGGCTTTCGGCTGCCAGGATTCCCCGCCGGAACCGGTTCGGCGATACGTCTTCGCAAGCCATGCTCAGGGAAGTGTCCAGAACCACCATGATGTCGTTTCCGGAACGGGTCACCGGCTCCTGACGCCCGCCCCACTGTGGCCGGGCCGCCGCCAGGACCCCGAACAGAACCATGACGAACAGGAGGCTGGTCTTGATGGCGCGCCGGGTGCTGCCGACATCGGAGGCAAACAGCGGGTAGTGTCGACTTCCACCTGCAAAATCGCGCAGGGCAGACCTTTTCCGTGAGGCAAAGAAAAGCTCGCCTGCCACGAGGACCGGCACTGCCAGTAGCAGCCAGAGCCACAGAGGCGAGGCGAACCGCATCAGGGGATCCTCCGGAGCCGGGTGTTGGCCAGCATCCATTCCAGCAGGAGAAGCATGGCCGCTGCGCCCCAGAAGGCGGGAAACAGCTCGGCGTACTGGACGCGGACGGTGCTCTCGATCCTGGTTTTCTCAAGGCCGTCAATCACCTGAAACGTCTCTCTCATTCCGCCTGCATCGGTCACACGGAAATACCGCCCGTCGGTGGCGGCGGCAACCGAGCGCAAAAGTTCCTCATCCAGATCCATGCGTGTCAGCCGGATCGCGCCACGGTAAGGGATCGGGACATCGCCCTCGGTGCCGACGCCGATGGTATAGACGCGGATACCCAGCGCCCGTGCCGCTTCCGCCGCCGCTTGCGGGCCGATCTGGCCTGCATTGTTCCGGCCATCGGTAATAAGCACCGCAACGCGACTGCGTGCGTCGGAGTGCCGCAGGCGGTTGACCGCCGTGGCCAGGCCCATCCCCATGGCGGTGGACGACTGTTCAGGCGGCTCCGCCTGGATCTCCTGCAAAAGCTGCAAAAGCATGTCGTGGTCCAGGGTCAACGGCCCCCGGGTCGCCGCCAGGGAACCGAAAATGACAAGGCCGATGCGGTCGGTGGGACGGCCTTCGATAAACTCGGCCACCGTGGCTCTTGCCACCTCCAGGCGGTTCAGAGGTTCGAAATCCTGGGCCATCATCGAGTAGGAGACATCCATGGCGATAACGATATCCACGCCATGGGTTGTGACCGTCTCCGTGCTCGTGCCGGCCTGAGGTCGTGCCAGGGCCAGGACCATCAGAATCAGGGCCACTCCCCGCATCCAGGGCAGCAACGCCTCCAGGTGGACCCACACCGATCCGCCCACCGATCCCAGCTCCCCTGCCGCCGGCAAAACCAGACGTGCGTCACCGGTCCTTCGACGGCGGATCAGCATCCAGGTCAGCGCCAGGGCCGGTCCGGTCAACAGCAACATCCATGGTGTGGCCAACCGGAATATCATGCCGTGTCCCGCCCTGAAGTTTCCTGCGGCCGGGTGGCATCCACCAGTGCGTACGCCTCTTCCACGGTGGACCGGAAGTCTGACGCGCGGGGCAGATGATCGGCGAACTTGACCATGTCACAGCTTAGAAGGAGCTTCTCCGACTTCCCGATCGGATCGACGCCGGCGCCGGCCTGGCGGAGCAAAGGACCGATCTCGGCGGTGGTGCACTCCATCAGTTCAACCCGGTACCGCCCGCCCAGATACAGCTTGAGAATTCTTGCAATTTCCTCGAAGAAAGGTCCGGCGTGCGCCGGATCGGCGTGGCCTCCTCGCAACAGCTCCTGGAGGGCCTGGTAAGCCCATTCATGAGGAGGCATGCGCTTGAACGGGTCCGCCGGCTGGGGAACGGCTGCCAGCCTGCCGGCATACCTGCGCTGGACCCACCAGACGATGCCGGCCAGGATCAGGAGTCCGGCAAGGATCGACAAAGCCAGTACCAGGGCGCTGTAATCCGGAGCTACCGAACCGGGGCCTTTCAGGTCTGCAAGTTCACCATTTTCGTCGCCGGCGCCCAGAACCGATTCGATGGTGACCGCAACCGGTTCGGTAATTGATTCCAGAACCTCATCCCCGGATCGGAGTTGGACGGTGAATGCCGGAAGTTCCAGTTCGCCCGGCTCGTAAGCCGCCACTCCGCCGGACCAGATCCAGACGTTTCCGCCATCCGGCTGTGGCTCCTGGCTCCAGTTGCCGTCCAGTACGGTAAACGGACCGATGGTATCCGGCAGTGCAACCGGTTCCCATGAGTCGGCCCCGCTCCCTGCCGCTCTCAAGGTCATGGGAAAACGGTCACCGATGGTGCCGGCCTTTTGTGGAAATCCAACTAGCAGCTCCGGAGAGCCGGCGACCGCAGAGCCGCATACCAGGATCAGGACGATCACGGCCAGGATTCGTGTTCCACGAGCCGACACCTAGAACCCTCCAGCCTCGGCCCGCCGGGCCCGCGTACGGAAAAACCGAACCAGGTGTTTCTCGTAATCTTCGCCGGTATCCAGTTCCAGCATTTCGATGCCGCTTTTGCGCACGGTTTCCCTTATCTCAAGTTCCCGGCGTTCAGCCCAGGAGGCGTACTCCGACCGCACCCTGCTGCTGCCGGCGTCCAATATCCTGCGTTCCCCTGTTTCCGGATCCGCAACGGCAACCAGGCCGGTAGAGGGGAGCTCCGATTCCCTCGGGTCGCTGACGCGGATCCCCACCACATCGTGCTTGCGGGCCACGGTCCGGAGAACGGTGTCATAGCTGCGGTCCTGGAAATCGGAGACCAGAAACACAACGGCGCGTTTCTTGAGGACATTCCGAAGGTAGGTCACCGCTCCGGCGATGTCCGTTCCGGCACCCTGTGGCGAGGAGGCCATCAGGTCGCGGAGCACCCTGAGCGCATGCTCCCTTCCCTTTCTTGGCGGAACGAAATGTTCGATCCGGTCGGAAAACAGCAGCAGGCCGACACGGTCGTTGTTGCGGATCGCCGAAAACGCCAGAAGCGCCGACACCTCGGTAGCCAGCTCCTGCTTGGTGGAACGTGCGGTGCCGAACCGGCCGGAGGCGCTGGTATCCACCGCCACAACCACCGTCAATTCCCGTTCCTCGGTGAATTTCTTGACGAACGGTTGCTGCATCCTGGCTGAGACGTTCCAGTCAATGGACCGGACGTCATCACCAGCCTGATACTCGCGCACCTCGGCGAATTCCATCCCCCTTCCGCGAAATACGGAATGGTAGGAACCTGCAAGACTCTGGTTCACCAGTTTCCTGGTCCGGATCTCAAGGCGCTGGACCTTCCTGAGAAGTTCCCCCGGTGTCACGGCACCTCCACAGCGTCGAACACACGGCGGACGACTTCGTCCGGTGTGACCGACTCGGCCTCCGCTTCAAAGGAAAGAATCAACCTGTGGCGCAGGACATCCGGACCGATCGCCTTGATATCTTCCGGCGTCACGAACCCCCGGCCCCGGAGGAAAGCATGTCCGCGGGCGGCAGCAACCAGGGACAAGGTCGCCCTGGGAGACGCGCCGTAATGCAACAGGCCTTCCAGATCCAGGTTGTATTCCCCCGGCTCACGGGTGGCATGCACCAGTCGAACGACGTAGTTCTTGATGCGGTCGTCTACGTAGATAGCCTGCAGGGCCCTGGATGCACTCTCCAGTTCTTCCAGTGTGACCACCGTTTCGGCAACCGGCACGTCGGCGCCGCTCATGCGGTCCAGAATCTCACGCTCCTCTTCCTGCGTGGGGTAATCGAGTTTCAGCTTCAGCATAAACCGGTCCACCTGGGCCTCCGGCAGCGGGTAGGTGCCCTCCTGCTCGATCGGGTTCTGGGTGGCGAGAACGAGAAAAGGATCCGGAAGCTTGTAGGATGTGTCGCCGATGGTGACCTGGTGTTCCTGCATCGCCTCCAGCAGCGCCGACTGGACCTTGGAGGGAGCCCTGTTGACCTCGTCGGCCAGAACAAAATTGGCGAACAGCGGCCCCTTGTGAGGCACGAAACTGCCGTCTTTCTGATTGTAGATCAGGGTCCCGGTCAAGTCTGCGGGCAGGAGGTCCGGGGTGAACTGAATCCTCTGGAAGCTGCCTTGCACAGCATCGGACAGGGTCTGTACCGCCAGGGTCTTGGCCAGGCCGGGCACCCCTTCCAGGAGCAGATGGCCGCGGGTCAGCAGACCGATCACCATGCGGTCCAGAAGGTAGCGCTGACCGACAATGACACGCCTCACTTCTCCCAGCAGCTTTTCGATGATCTGGGATTCCCTGCGAACCCATTCCTGAACCGATTGAACATCCTGGGCCATGCTGTCTCCGTTCGGCGGAGTCTCCGCCGGTATTTGTTGCATCCAAAGGCTTTACACAGAATTTCCTATTCTAGGAACATCCGTCTGGACTGTCAAACCGGTCCGGACAACGGTTCTACGAACGGTAAGACCGTAAAGACTGGACTTTCATACTTTCGGAATTTAAATACCACTAGTGGACCGTCTACAGCGGCGGCCGGCTGGGAGGATAGGTCCGAATGCAGAAAAAGCTCGCAGCATGGTTCCTTTCCGTAACGTTCTTATACGTTCTCGTCGGAACCGTCATCCCCCGCCTTCAGCCGGACCGCTTCTGGAGCGCCGCCCTGATCCTCTTCCTGGACCTGGTTATCGGCCTGAGCGCCGCCTGGCTGGCCTCGAAGATCCTGACACGGAGATTGCGAGAGCTGGCAAGTCTGGCTTCGGTCATCTCCGGAGGCGATCTCCGCCGCAAGGTTGAATCCGGCGGGCAGGACGAGACAACCGAATTGGCGGTGGCGATCAATACCATGCGTGAGAACCTGCTCCGCATCGTAGAGGAAGTTCGCGCCACCACCGCTCACATCAACTACTCGGCGTTGTCGCTCTCCAATGCATCGAAGGAGATCAACGCCAGTTCCGAGGAGATTACCCATACCTCGGAAGCGATCGCACGAGGCGCCGAGGAACAGGCCCTGGAGGTCGAGCAGATCACCGGTATCACCCAGCAGTTCGCAGGAACAGCAGAAAAAGTTGCCGGAAGATCCCGGGACGTCCACCAGATGTCCAGCGACGCCTCCAGCAGAGCGACCGAAGGCGGTGATGATGTCGGCCGCGCTGCAGACAGCATCGCAGCCCTGTCGGCCCAGACCGAACGTTCTCATCAGGCGGTCAAGGGATTCCAGGGTCGTGCGTCGGAGATAGGAAAAATCGTAACGGTGATCTCCTCCATCTCACACCAGACCCATCTCCTGGCAGTCAACGCGGCCATCGAAGCGGTTCGGGCCGGCGAAGAGGGACGGGGCTTCGCCGTGGTGGCCGAGGAGGTCAGCAGGCTGGCTGACAGTGTCCAGGAACTGGCCGGCCAGATATCCACCATCAGCACCGAACTTCTGGATGGTGCCGGCACGCTGGCGGAGGAGTTCCAGGACAGCCTGTCCTCAGCCGGTGAGGTCAAGCGCCTGATGGAACAATCGGCCATGTCGTTCGACAGCATCATCGAAGCAATCCGGAACACCAACTCCCTCTCCGAGGAGATCAGCGGCCTGACCGGCGACCAGGACAAGGCGGCCAACGAGGTTGCCCGCTCCCTCCAGAGGATCTCAGCGGTGGCCACCAGCAACGCCAGCGGAACCGAAGCGGCCTACGCCGCCACACGTGGCCAGGCCGAGTCCACCGGGGAACTTGCCGCTTCGGCTCATGAGCTCGCACGGGCGTCGGAGCACCTTCAGGACCTGATCTCGGTGTTCAAAACCGGGGAACCGGGTCCACCGGACCAGCCGGTCTGATGGCCGCCGGGGATCAACCGGCTCCATCGCCTGCCGGGCCATCGGACCGCTTCCTCAGTTTCCGCGCCGGCTCCAGGCTCTATGCCATTCCCCTTGCACAGGTCACCGGACTGGCCGATTGCGGCCCGGTACGGGCGGTGGCCGGAACGCCGCCGGAGGTCCTGGGTCTTTCCGAATGGCGAGGCCGTCTACTGACCGTACTGGACCTCACCGGCCTGCTGGGCGAGCCTGAGAGTACCGGGCCGATGTGCCTGATCCGACTCTCGGGCAGCATGACCCGGACGGCCCTCCGGGTCCCGGCGCCTGTGGCACTGCTGACTTCCGGAGACGTTGTTTCCGAAAACAGTCATGAGGCGCATCGGGACCGGTACACCCTGGTTGATCCCGCCGAACTCGTTTCCCAGCTGGAAGCGGAAATCCTGGCCGGGAACCGGCCGGTGGAGAGCTGAGGCCGGCCATGGATATGGCTCGCTACACGGCACTGTTCCTGGCTGAGGCAGTGGACCATCTGGAGCAATCGGACGCCGTGGTTCAGCGCCTGGAATACAACGGCAGCTCCCCGGAAGATCTCAACGGACTGTTCAGGCATCTCCATTCGCTCAAGGGCATGGCTGCGACCATGGGGTTCGCCGACATGGCGAGGATTTCCCATGCCCTGGAAGATCTCCTGGATCGAAGCCGCAAGAATCCGGAGAACCAGACGGTCCCGTCGGAGGATCTTCTCCTGGTGTCCAGCGGTCTGGGCTACATCCGCACCATCGTCCGGAATGTAGGCAGTGATCGTCCAATGGAGAGCCCGGATGCTGCAGCCCTGGCCGACCTGATCCGCAGCCGGCTCGAAGGTACGAAACCGGCTCCAAAAGAAAATATCATCCCTCGGGAGCCGGCTCCCGCCCCATCCCCTGCCGGCCGGGAAACGAAACCTTCCTGGGAGATCGAACTCCGCCTCAACGATGACAGCGCCGAATCCACCGGACAGGTGGTGGCCCTTGTAAACTGCCTGGGCGCCCTCGGATCTGTGCGGCACATCTCGCCTCCCCTGCCTTCTGCAGGCAGGTCCGGTTTCGGAAAACGGATCAGCCTGATCCTGGAAAGCGTCAGGGATCGGGAAGAACTGGAACGAATCCTCAAAAGCATGGATGCGGTACGGGGATTCAAGCTCACCGCCGGCCGCAGCGGCCTGAAGGCCGAGAAACCCGCCAGTCGCTCCGCCAGGTTCGTCCGGGTCCGAGCCGACCTCCTGGATGACCTGATGGAGAACGCCCTGGAGCTGACCCTGGCTCACGAGGACATGCCCGGCAAACTCGACGCCGGTGGAAACCCTGCCCTGGTCCGGCAGCTTCAACGGTGCAGGCAACTGGTGGACACACAGTATGCAACGCTGACCGAACTCAGACTGGTTCCGTTCGAGTCGGTTGCCAATCGCGTCAGGGCCGGCGTCAACGCCCTGGCCACGCGACAGGGAAAAAAGATCCGGTTCTGCATGGAAGGGCTGCTGGTTCGCCTGGACCGTTCTCTTCTGGAATCACTGGTGGATCCTCTCCTGCATATCATGCGAAACGCCATTGATCACGGCATCGAATCGGACCGGGAACGGAAGGCTGCGGGCAAGCCCTCCGAAGGAACCATCACCCTGAAGCTGTCCCGTGAAGGCAATGAAGTCCGGATCTCCATTGAAGACGACGGCCGCGGGATGCGGTCCTCGGAACTGCGCAACAGGGCGGTGGCTTTGAATCTGATGAGCCGGGAACAGGCCGACGGCCTTACGAACAGGGAATGCCACTTCCTGGTAACGCTACCGGGTTTTTCGACCCTCAGCCGTGCCGGGGACGTATCCGGTCGGGGTGTAGGGATGGATGTGGTGCGCCACGAAGTCGAATCCCTGGGAGGCCGTCTGGAAATATCTTCCCGGCCGGGAGAAGGCACTTTGTTCGCGCTGGACGTCCCCCAATCCATGGCGATCATCCAGGCCCTCCTGGTGCGCTGCAGACAGGAGCTGTTTGCCGTTCCGGTGACGGCGATTTCCAGAACCGTGGCCCTCAAGGACACCGCATTGATCCGGGACGGAGACAGGCTCTACATCAAAAAAGGCGATAACGAGGATCCGATGCCGGCGATCGCCATGAATCGAAAGTGCGGCGATCCTGTCCCTGCAGGCGGTGTGGCCCTGCTGCCGTACGGAGACGGTGGCGAGGCGATCCTGGTGGATGAGGTCGTGGCCCGGCGGGAAGTCCTGGTTCGGCCCCTGGACCCTCCCCTGCGAATGTTGAAGCGGTTCAGCGGCGCCGCCATGCTGGGAGACGGCAGCATCGCCCTTGTCATCGACCCTCGAAACATGGTCGCAGGCGAAACGGAAGCGGGACCCGGTTTCTGAAGTCAGGAAGCTCGCTCGATCATCCGCCTGATGGTTTCCCTTGGCGCCGCACCGACCAGCTGGTCGACCATTTTCCCGTCATCAAACAGGATCAGGGTGGGCACACTCCGGATACCGAACCGGTAAGGCACTTCTTCGTTGTCATCCACGTTGATGCAGGCGATGGTGGCACGGCCGTTGATCTCATCGGCCAGCGCCACGAGATCCTCCTGCACCTGGCCGCACCGTTTGCACCAGTCCGCCCAGAAATCAACCAGAACGATCCTGCTGCCTTCCCGAACCTGCTGATCGAAGGTTTTGTCGTTCAGTTCGATGAGTTTCCCCGCTGACATACTGACTCCGCATCGGAATGAAACCCGGCGACTGGTGTAACATCCAGTGCGGGGCATCCGGCTGCCTCGCACAGTAGCGTAATACTGCGATTCCTTCCATGCCGGGAGCCGACCATGGACCGACTGCCCAGGGCAAGAAAGCGCTTCGGCCAGAACTTTTTGGCCAGCGCCGGAACCATCGAAAAAATCAGCCGCAAGGCAGGCGAACTCGCCGACGGCGATGTCCTCGAGATCGGTCCTGGCCGGGGCGCCCTGACCGCCGCCTTGATCGAATCCGGCCTTCGAGTCACAGCGGTGGAGATCGATCGGGACCTGGTCGTCTATCTTCGGGACCGTTTCCGGGAATCCTCTTTTTCGATAGAGGAGGCAGACATTCTGAAGGTCCGGTTTGCGGACCTTCTCGGTGGTCTGGACATCCCCCGCGCCGATCGATTTCTCGTGGTCGGGAATCTGCCCTACAACATTTCCAAACCGGTAGTCCGGAAACTTGTTGATGAGAGAGAGACCGTTTCGGGCGCCGTACTCATGTTCCAGAAAGAAGTTGCAAAACGGTTGACCGCCTCTCCGGGCAGCAGGGACTACGGCCCTCTCGGCATCTTCGCAGGATTGTTCTACAGGATTCAGGCCTGGTTCGACCTGGCGCCGGGGAATTTCCGGCCGGCTCCCAAAGTGACCTCTACCGTCACCCTCTGGGAAAGGCGTGATGATCCCTTTCTGGATCCGGCATCCGAACAGCGGTTCAGAACCTGTCTTGAAGTCTGCTTCAGGAACCGGCGCCAGACCCTGTTCAACAACCTGAGACACGGACTTGCCGGAGGTGAACCGGCTGCCCGGGAACTCCTGGAAGAGGCCGATCTGGACGGCCGCGCCCGTGCAGAGAGCCTTGAGCCTGCGACATTCCACTCCCTGGCCCGCCTCTGGCCCGAGGCCCTGCCCGAATAGTACCGGGCGGCGATCGCCCGTTCAGCAGGCCGATTCTGATATATTTTCCACCTCGCCCGACCCTGAGCAACGGAACTGGAGCGGTTATGGCCCGGACCTCAACGCTGGAAATCATCCCCCTGGGAGGACTGGGCGAGTTCGGCATGAACATGATGGTCTACCGCATCGGCAGGGATTGCCTGCTGGTGGACACGGGCATGATGTTTCCAGGCGCAGAACATCTGGGCGTTGACGTCGTCATCCCCAACATGGACTTCCTGTCCGAGTGCGGAACCATTCACGGTATCGTTCTCACCCACGGCCACGAAGACCATATCGGTGCATTGCCCTACGTACTGGCCCGCCATGACGTCCCTGTGTGGTGCAGTCGATATACCGGCCATCTGGTCAAGGCGCGGCTCAAGGAGCATAGCGGCAACCAGGCCGCCATCCGGTCGTTCCCCGAAGAGAACGAGGCACTCACCATCGGACCGTTCACCGTGGAAACGGTGCCGGTAGCCCATTCGATACCTCAAGCCTGCATGCTTGCCATCCACACCGAACTGGGAACGGTGGTCCACACCGCCGACTTCAAGCTGGACCCTAGTCCTCCCGGCGGCGAAGGAACCGACCTCCGCCGGTTGTCCGAACTGGGAGACCGGGGTGTCCTCGCCCTGTTGTCCGACAGCACCAACGCCATGGTCCCGGGGACGACCCCAGGCGAACTATCGGTGCGGCCGGCTCTGGACAGTCTGATCGGCCAGGCCGACCGCCGGGTGCTGGTCGCTTCGTTTGCAAGCAACATCCAGCGCATCAGGCAGTTGACCGAGCTTGCGTCCCGCCATGGAAGAAAAATCGCCCTGGTCGGCTCCTCTCTCATCTCCCATACCGACATCGCAAGGTCCCTGGGTCTTCTATCCTTTCCCGCCGGCTCCAGGATGATGCCGGCCGATCTCATGAACCTTCCTCCGGAAAAGGCGTTGCTGGTCGTCACCGGATCCCAGGGTGAGCCGATGTCCGCCCTGTCACGGATCGCCGTTCACAATCACAAGGATGTTTCCATCGAAGAAGGCGACCTCCTGATCCACTCGGCCCGTGTTATTCCAGGCAACGAAAAAAGTATCAGCCGGCTCTTTAACCATCTTCTACGCAGGGGAGCCCGGCTGGTGACGGGAAGGGATGCTGCCGTGCACGTCTCCGGCCATCCTGCCCAGGAAGAGCTGAAACTGATCCAGCAGCTTCTGCGGCCGCGTTTCTTCATACCGATACACGGCGAGTACGGCCAGTTGTCGGCCCATGCCGCCCTGGCCGCCGAAATGGGGATACCTCACGAGCGGATTGTTCTGGCCGAATCCGGCGACTTGATCGCCCTGGACGGGACGACCTGCCAGGTCGTCGACAGGGTTCCGGCAGGCCAGGTATTTATCGATGCCGCCCTGGGCAAGGTCGACCTATCGGTCCTTAAAGATCGACGCAAGATCGCCGGTGACGGTATTGTCGTGGCTGTGATCTCTCTGGACCGGGACAGCGGAGAGGTCCGCAAGCCGACCGAGTTCGTTTCCCGCGGCTTCCTTGCCGAGGATGAGCAGGATGGAATCATGGACCTTGCCGCCGCCGTGGTCCGGGATACGATTTCCGAGGCGACCCACGAGGAGCGGATCGACGAAGCGCTTCTGCGAGCGAAACTGCTGTCTGACCTCAAACGTTTCTTCCGCAAGAAAACCCAGCGCAGGCCGATGATCATCCCGGTCCTGGTGGAGTTCTGATCTGATGGCAACCTCCAAGAAATCATGGAAGAAGAGCCGCCGCATCCAGGAACTGATCGGCATCGTGCTGCTGTTCGTCGCGCTGGTGTCGATTATGAGCCTGCTCTCCTACGATCAGGGTGATGCAACCTGGTTTTCGCGGCAGACCGACGATCAGCCTCGATCGAACTGGGTCGGCTGGGCCGGAGCGACCCTGTCCGAGGCGCTCCTCCAACTGCTGGGAACCTCGGCGCTGTTGATCCCGATATTTCTCGCCGCCGCAGGCTGGACACGACTGCGCTACCCTACCGAGCCGTTTGCCCTGGGTGCGGCCACCGGACTTGCCGGCTTGACCCTGGCGTTGTCGTCCCTCACCGACCTTCTTTTCCGGGGGATCATCTGGGGAGGTGAAGAATTCGCTGCCGGCGGGTATCTGGGAAACCTGATTTCCCGGTTGCTCGTTTCTATTTTCAACCGTCCCGGAGCGTTCGTATTTTCCGCCGCCCTGGTGGCGGCGGTCGTCGTCCTGGTGACCCGGGTTTCCTTTTCCAGGATTCTGGATCTCCTGACCTACGGCGCCGGCCGCCTCTGGTTCATGGTCCGGTCCCTGTTCACCGAAAAAGACCGCACCGGCCGGACTCGCCCGGTTTCCGACCCGACTCCCGAGCCGTCGAAAAAACGCAAGCCTATCCCTTACGACGGAGGGAAAGAGCCGCCGACACTGGTCTCCAAGACGGAATCGAAGCCTGTACCTCCCCCAGCCGCCCGGCGGGCGACTCCCAGGGCAAGACAGCAGGGCCTGCCCCTCCATGGAATGGCAGGAGGCGGTTATTCCCTCCCTCCCCTGGAGTTGCTGAAGGAGCCGGAGCCGCAGAAGGGCGACAACGAATCCGACCTTCTGAGTCGGGCCGACCTTCTCACCGAGAAATTCGCTGAATTCGCCGTAGCCGGGAAGGTGGTTGCTATCCATCCAGGGCCGGTTGTCACTACTTTCGAGTTCGAACCGGATTCCGGGGTGCGGTTCTCCAAGGTCACCGCCCTGGTGGAGGATCTTTGTCTCGCCCTCCGTGCGGTATCGATCCGGATCGACCGTATCCCCGGTAAATCCACAGTAGGGATCGAAGTCCCCAATGAGCGGCAGGAAATCATTTACCCGAAGCAGCTGATCGACAGCGCCGAGTTCAACGATTCCGAATCCAAGTTGACCATGGCGCTGGGCAAGGATATCGGCGGCGAAGTGTTCGTCACGGACCTGGACAAGATGCCCCACCTGTTGATTGCAGGGGCTACCGGGGCAGGCAAATCGGTTGGCCTGAACGGCATGATCACCAGCATCCTCTACAAATCAACTCCGGATGATGTCCGTTTCATCATGATCGATACGAAGATGATCGAATTGGGGATCTACGCCGACATCCCCCATCTGTTGATTCCGGTGGTTACCGAACCGAAGGCAGCCTCAACGGCGCTGAAATGGGCGGTTCGCGAAATGGGCAAACGCTACAAACGCCTTGCCTCGGTCGGTGTCCGAAATTTAGGCCAGTTCAACGAACTCCTTCTGAAGGAGCCGGACCGGACCATGACCGACGATCGCAGCGGCGCCGAGATCCCGCTCCATCATCTCCCCTACATCGTCATCATCATCGATGAAATGGCCGATCTGATGATGGTCGCTTCCGCCGACGTGGAAGAATCGGTGATGCGCCTTGCCCAGATGGCGAGAGCGGTGGGTATCCACCTCATTCTGGCCACCCAGCGGCCATCCGTGGACGTCATTACCGGCACCATCAAGGCCAATTTCCCCAGCAGGATCGCGTTCCGTGTCTCCCAGCGGGTGGACTCCAGAACCATCATCGACCGCCAGGGAGCCGAGCATCTGCTGGGGCGGGGCGACATGCTGTTTCTGCCCCCCGGCTCGGCCCGGTTGATCCGTCTCCATGGCGGGTACATCACCGAGGCGGAACTGAACAGGATCACCACATTCCTCAAAAAGACCGCAAAACCGGATTACGACGACGCCGTGCTCAAGGAAGAGAAGGAAGAGCGCGGAAAGCCCGGCAACGAAGAGCGGGACGAGTTTTTTATCAAGGCAGTGGAAGTCGTGCTGCAGGAAGGTCAATGTTCCATCACGATGATCCAGCGCCGCCTGCGGCTCGGATATGCCCGCGCGGCACGGATCGTGGACGCCATGGAACAGGCCGGCATTGTCGGACCGCCTGACGGCGCCCGACCCCGGGAGGTCCTGGCCGGACCGGACATCCTTGAAGAACTGGAGGCTTCGGGCCAGTGAGTCACGGAACCGTGCCCGGCAAGCGTATCCGGCTCCGATACCTGCTCGTTCTTTTCCTGCTTACCGTCGCGGCATACTCGCCGGTACGCCATGCCGACTACATCCAGGATGACCATCTGGCGGTGGAGGAAAACAGCATCGTCCAGGACGGCGATGTAGTGGAGATATTTTCCAGCCATTACTGGGAAGGAGCCTCAGGCGCAGACAGCAGCCTGTACCGCCCCGTGACTATCCTGAGCTATGCTCTGGAACGTGGATTCACCGCCACGCCGTCGGCCCGGGTCTCCCACGCCGTCAACGTTCTTCTCCATATTCTGGCCGCTCTCATGCTCGGCTTCGCGGCGATTCGTTCCGGTTTCAGCCCGACTGCCGCGATGGCGGCCTGCCTGTTGTTTGCCGTCCACCCGATCCATACGGAATCGGTTGCCGGCGTGGTCGGCCGGGCCGAGATCCTGTCGGGTCTTTTTGCCTTCCTGGCAATCTGGGCCTTTTCCGGCAGGAGCCGGGTGATGATCTGGCTGGCTGCCCTGTGCCTTTTTCTTGCCCTTGGCAGCAAGGAATCGGCCATAGCCCTGATACCTCTCCTGGTTTATCTGCAGTGGCGAAACAGGGACCGTTTCCTTGAAGCCGCCAACCGCATGGCGCCGCTGCTCCTTGCCTTTGTTCTCCATATGATCCTTCGTATCCAGGCCCTTCAGGCTCTGCTTGCAGTGCAGTCTCCACATCCGCTGGATAATCCCCTCGTTGCCGTGGAAGGTGGTGTTCGCCTGTTCACCGGCCTCGGCCTGCTGGCCCGCTACGTCTTTCTGCTTTTTGCGCCCTTCAGGTTGTCTGCCGACTATTCCGGCACCGTCATCCCGATGGAGAACAGCCTCCTGTCCGTCCTGCCCCTGGCGGGAGCGGTCCTGCTGGCACTGCTTCTTGCAGGAGCTGCGCTGCCTCTGTTCAGCCGGCGACCGGCTGGTTCCCTCACCCACCAGCTCGCCTTGGCCTCCCTGATGTTCCTGCTGCCATATCTGGTTATCGGGAACCTGCTGGTGCAGATCGGGACCATCTTCGCCGAGCGCCTGCTCTATCTCCCGTCGGCAGGGTTCTGCCTTCTGGCCGGCATCTTCCTGACCGAACTTCCGGCCTGGGCGCCGCCGGCCACCGGAAAACAGCTCTTGCGCAAGTTCAATCTGGCGGGAGTGGTGATCCTGTTACTGTCGGCCGGCTATGCCATGGGTACTTACGCCCGGTGCACAGCATGGCAGAATGATGAATCGCTGTTCAATGCGGTCCTGGACGTCTACCCGGACAGTCCCCGGTCCAATTTCATCGTGGCCAAGATCGTGGCCGATCGTGTTTTCGAGGAGGGCCGCGGCCTCCCGAGGAACCAGCTTCTGGGCGGCCTGGAGCGGCCGGTTTCCCTGCTGGATCATGCTGTCGGGGTGGTTCCCTCCTACTCCGTCGCCTGGAATGAAAAAGGGCTCATCGAGGCCCGCCTCGGGAACAATGTCGAAGCGATCCGGCTGTTTCGGAAAACACTGGAGATCAGTCCACGGTTTCCCCGGGCCAGGCTCAACCTGGCAATCGCCCTCGGCCTTGCCGGCAGAAAGCCCGAAGCACTCCGCTCCGTCCGCAAGGCGATCCTCGATGCGCCGGATGCCCACAAGCCGTGGGCCCAACTGGGACACCTGCTGGTGGATACCGGCCGCCCCCGGGAGGCTGTGGAGGCTTACCGCCGGGCCGTGGACCTGGGCCGGGAGGACCTGCTCCCGAGGTTGCAGAATCTGGAGAGATCCCTAAACTGACGACGTTTCTTTTGAGATACTTGCAAACGGGGCCGTTCGGACCGAAATTTCGTACGATTGCCCATTGAAACGACAGGAGGTCCCGGACCCTGATGGCCGATTTCAGCCTGACTCACCTCCAGCAACTCGAAGCGGAGAGTATCCACATCCTCCGGGAGGTTGCTGCCGAGTTCCAAAGACCGGTCATGCTGTATTCGGTGGGCAAAGACTCTTCCGTACTGCTTCGTCTGGCGCAGAAGGCGTT
>JACXWD010000146.1 GCA_014764515.1 Candidatus Polarisedimenticola svalbardensis
CCCTCTACGATGTGGACCAGGGCAACGGCGAACACCGACAGATGCAGGGCCAGGTAGCCGCCCTGTTCCCGTCCTTCGGCGAGTCCACCAGCTGGATAGAGCCCGAACTTCTGGAGATCGACCCTGCAGTCATCAAGAACTTCATGGCTGAAGAGCCGGCCCTCGAAGTCTACAGCTACTATTTCTCGGAGCTGTGGCGGCAGCAGGAGCACACCCTCAGCAGCCCCGAAGAGCGGCTGATGGCCCTGACCGGCAACATGCGCTCGGTCCCCGGTGATGCCCACGAAGCCCTGCTGGGCGTGGACATGGAGTTCCCGGACATCATCGGCGACGATGGCAACCCCGTGACGATGACCGTCAGCGGCTTTTCCGGTCTGCGGTCCGATGAGAACTACGAAGTCCGCAAGCAGGCCCGGGATGTCTTCTTCGGCACCCTGCGGGGCTACGAGAACACCTTCAGTGTTCTGCTCGACGGCGCCGTCAAGGCGCACATCATGTCCAAGGACGCCCGCGGCTACGATACCTGCCTGGAGGCTTCACTGTCCCCGGACAACATCTCCACCGGCGCCTACCGGATGCTGATCGACACCGTGCGCGAGAGCCTGCCCAACACCATGCACAAGTACGTCGAGCTGCGGCGCAAGGTCATGGGCCTGGACGGCCCCCTGACCTTCCCCAACCTCTACAACGCCATGATCGAAGGCGTGGAGCCCAACTACAGCTACGCCAACGCGCAGGAAATCATCACCAGGGGTCTCCAGCCCCTGGGCGAGGAATATGTGGCGCTGCTGGCCGTGGGCATGGACCCCAACAGCGGTTGGATCGACATCTATCCCAACGAGGACAAACGCAGCGGCGCCTACAGCAACGGTGTCCTGGCCAAGGACATCCACCCCTACGTGCTGCACAACTTCGACAACACCCTGGATGCCGTCTCCACCACGGCCCACGAGATGGGTCACGCGCTGCACTCGGTCTACAGCAACCGGAACCAGCCGCCCATCTACGCCGGCTACACGACCTTCCTGGCGGAAGTCGCCTCGACCTGCAACGAGGCCCTGCTGACCAACTTCATGCTGGCCGAAGCCGATGACGTGGACGTCAAGCTCATGCTGCTGAACCAGAGGCTGGAGTCCATTCGCCTGACCATCTTCCGTCAGACCCTGTTCGCCGACTTCGAGCTGCGCTTCCACGAGCACGCCGAGGCCGGCAACCCCTTGACTGCGGAGTTCCTCCACAATCTGTACGCGGACATGATCAAGGAATACTACGGTCCCGATTTCGAACTGGGCCCCGACGATGAGTGCGAGTGGATGTTCATCCCCCACTTCTACTACAACTTCTACGTGTTCACCTACGCCACCGGCCTGACCAGCGGACTGGCCCTGGCCGATGAGATCTCCGCCAACGGCGACGTGGCGGCCCAGCGCTACATCGACAACATGCTGAAAGCCGGTTCCAGCGCCCCGCCGCTGGAGATCCTGCGCAATGCCGGTGTCGACCTGGAAACGCCCGCGCCGATCATCAGCGCCTTGAAGATGTTCGAAGATACCATCGAGGAATTCGACCGCCTTTGGACCAAGAAGTACGGCGAGATGTAGGATCGGAATTCAGTTGCCCGGACGGGCTTCTGGAAGATAAAAAAAGCCCCCTCAAACGAGGGGGCTTTTTTTGGTAGGCCACCCGGGACTCGAACCCAGCACAACCTCCTTAAAAGGGAGATGCTCTACCTGATGAGCTAGTGGCCCACCCGAAATCCGGCGGACCCGCAATATAGATGACACCCCGGCCGGTGTCAAAACAATCAGGAATCCCGGCAACCTCAGGTAGTTACGCCTGTTTCGGTCCAGATCATCTGCTCCCGGTCCCGGCCCACGCTCACCCCCACGATGAGGGTGCCGAGTTCCTTTTCCAGGAACTCCAGGTACTTGCGGGCACCGGCCGGCAGATCGACCAACCGCCGGCAGGCCGTGGTCTGCTTTTCCCAGCCGGGGAATTCCCGGTAGATCGGACGGCAACGCGGGATCACCTCGCTGAGGACGGGATACGTCGTGATCTGTTCACCGTCCAGATCATAGGCCGTGGCAACCTGGATGGCCGGCAGGTCATCCAGCACATCGAGCTTGGTGATGATCACACCGGTCAAGCCGTTGATGTCGACCGCATATCGGGCGGCGATCATGTCGAACCAGCCGCACCGGCGAGCCCGACCTGTCGTTGCGCCGTACTCACCGCCGGCATCCCGCAGGGCGTCCCCTTGCTCCCCCAGCAATTCGCTGGGAAACGGCCCGTTGCCGACCCTGGTGCAATAGGCCTTGAATATCCCGTTGATCTCGCCCAGCGCCCGGGGCGGCAGTCCCGTCCCGGTGAGTGCTCCACCGATGGTGCTGTTGCTGCTGGTCACGAAGGGATAGGTTCCATGGTCTATGTCCAGCATGGTGCCCTGGGCGCCTTCAAAC
>JACXWD010000147.1:0-1948 GCA_014764515.1 Candidatus Polarisedimenticola svalbardensis
TCCGATTTTCCCGATTCCCTGGTCCCGGCTACCGGCGTGCGCCTGGCCTCTATCACCGCGGACCTGATGAAGGTCGAGAACCAGGCCGTGCGCAAATGGGAGAACTATTTCACCGGCAAGGGACGCCGCAATTTCCAGTTCTGGCTGGACCGCAAGACGGCCGCCGAGCCTTTGGTCACCTCCATCCTTGAGGAAAACGGCTTGCCCCGGGAATTGATCTATCTGGCCATGATCGAAAGCGGGATGAGTCCGCGCGCCGTCTCCAGTGCCAGCGCGGTGGGTCCCTGGCAGTTCATGGCAGGCACGGCGAAGGATTATGATCTGAACCTCAGTTGGTGGATTGATGAGCGCCGGGATATGGAAATGTCGACGCGGGCCGCGGCAAGATACATCACGTACCTTCACGGGAAGTTCGGTGACTGGGCCCTGGTCCTGGCCGCCTACAACACCGGTGGAGGCCGGATCGCACGGAAAATCCGCCTTCACGGACACGACAACTACTGGAATATGCGCCTGCCCAGCCAGACCACCGATTATGTGCCGAAGTTCATCGCCGCGGCGCGGATCGGGGAGGATCCGGAAAAGTACGGCTTCCAGAAACGGGACGTCCCTCCCCTGCATTACGATATCCTGAAAGTCGACGACGCCACGGACCTGGACCTGGTGGCCCGTTGCGCCGGGGTCCCGGCCGAGGAAGTCCGCAAACTGAATCCCGCTCTGGTCCGTGGGGCGAGCCCGCCCAACATGAAGGACTATCCGGTGAGGATTCCTGCGGGAACGGGTTCGAAGGCCCGTGAAGCGTTGCGACGTGTGCCGACCGACAAGAGATTGACCTGGCGACGCCACCGCGTGGAGCGGGGCGAGACTCTCGGACACATCGCCAGTGATTACGGGACCAGCGTCCACGACATTGCCAGCCTCAACAAACTGGGCGACGTTCACCTGATCCGCCCCGGTGACCAGCTTCTCATCCCCATGCCGGCCGAACTGGCCGACAAGGCACGCAGCCGGGCCTCGGAAAAGGGCCACTACGTTCCGCCCGACGGTTACGTGAGGGTCAGCTACAAAGTCAAATCCGGAGACACGCTGGGTGGAGTCGCACGCAAACTCGGGGTTTCCCTGAAGCACCTGCGGCGGGTCAACAACATGTACAAGACCAACCTCATCCATCCGGGTGAAAGACTTTACGCCTACCGCCCCGGAAACTGATCCGCCGCCCAAAGGACAAAAAAAGAGGCCCCCTTGCAAGGGCCTCTTTTTTAATGGACGGAAGTGGAATCAGAAGCGCACCGAGATGCTGATGCGGTGGGTGACCTCGTCGATGTCGAGGGTGTCCCCGGCATAGGCGTAGTCGATGGTCAACGGGTTGATCCGGAAGCCCGCGCCGGCGGTCAGATTGCCAGCCTCGAACCCGCTGTCATACCCTCCGCGCAGGAATACCTTTTTCGAAAATCCAACCTCGAGTCCGATATGGGGATTCGCGCTCACGGAACCGCCCCACATGTAGTCGGCGGCCTGACGGTTGTCGAACCTGGTTTCAATGGACGCAGCAAAAACGAGATCCATGTTCCAGTCCGTCAAGGGCTGGTTCCAGGCCAGGCCGGGAACCACGGCCGGGGTGATCAATTCATTGCGGCCGGTGCTCCAGGACAGGTAGGTGGTGGTGATGTCCTGGAACTTCACGCCGAAATCCAGACGCTTCCAGAGGGCCGGTCGCAGGAAAGCCACATCGGCTCCCACACCCAGGCTTGAATAGGGACCCACGCTCTGCCGGACGAATTTCAAGGTGGCGCCCGCCTGCCAGCTACCCAGTTGCTCCCCGTAGGAAAACATCAGGGCGAATTCCTGGTCGCTCTTGTATTCGATCTGATCCTGAAGCGTCAGAAGATCGCGAAGTTCCTCGTCGGAAACCTGACCGTCGTTGTTGTCATCCAACTGGGAAAGGAGG
>JACXWD010000147.1:1958-2448 GCA_014764515.1 Candidatus Polarisedimenticola svalbardensis
GGTGGTCGGTAAAGGGAATGTCATCCACGCCGAGCCGGATGACCGAAATACCGATGCCCGCCGATTCGCCCCCAAAAATGGACCAGCCGACAGGCTGGGTGTAGGCGACGAAATCCCGGTCGATCAGGTCGCCGAAACGTTCGGAATGCATCAGCAGCAATTCCCGCTCGGGCAGGGATGCCAGGCCGGCGGGGTTCCAGAACGTCGTCGAGGGATCGTTGGCGACCGCCGTAAAGGCTCCGCCCATGCCCAGAGCACGGGCACCGCCGCCGTTTTCCATGAAGGCTCCGGCGTACTTGGTGGCCGTCGCGGTTCCCGGAAGGATGAGAGCGACAATCAGTACTAGCAGGGCCAGGTTCATCATCGTCGTGGGCGATCCACGAAATATTGCTGAAGGCACAAGTCGACCCATCACAGGCCGCACCCGTTTCAACATAATCACTTTCCTCGCTAACCAGGGGTAAGGTCGGAGGGTGGTTCGGTTCAATTT
>JACXWD010000021.1:0-39295 GCA_014764515.1 Candidatus Polarisedimenticola svalbardensis
TAAGCAGCCCCCTCCTCTTCGATTGCAGCGCCCTTGTGCAACCGTCTTGAAGTGATGATTTTAAAAAGAGTCCCGCTTGCGCGGGACTGTTTTCAAATCGTCACTTCAAGACGGTTAATAATAAGAGGATGCTGGATGGGGCTATGAGGTTGGCGTCAGCCGGCGCAGCGCAGGTGCTTCAGTTTAAGGTGTCCCCGAAACCCGGGTTTCGGTTGCTGTCCCCGTTATCGGTGCTGGCCGGTTTCCCGGGCCATTTCGCGCTCCGCTTCACGGGTGCGGCTGTCTTCCCGCTTGTCGTGGAGTTTCTTGCCCTTGGCGATGCAGATCTCGAGTTTGATCAGGCCGCCCTTCAGGATCATCGCCAGGGGAATCAGGGTCAGGCCTGCGGTTTCCACCGCCTTCGCCAGCTTGCCGATCTCCCGCTTGTGGAGCAGGAGCTTTCGGGGACGGAGGGGATCGTGGTTTTCCCTGTTGCCGTGGGTGTACGGGCTGATGTGGGCGTTTACCAAAAATACTTCGCCGTTCCGGATTTTTCCGTAGGCATCCTTGAGGTTCACCCGACCTTCCCGGGCGGATTTCACCTCGGTGCCAAGGAGCTCGATACCGGCCTCGAAAGTTTCCAGGATGTGGAACTCGTGGCGGGCTGCTCGGTTTTTGGCCAGGACCGGGTTTGCGCTCCGCTCCTTCCGCTTCCGGGCCATCGGGTACCTCCGGGAAAAGCTAGAGTCTAGCCGAGATCCCTGATTTATCCAGCGGTGTTGTACCATACGCGGATGGAAGTGCTTGCAATCAGGATCCCGCCTGCCACCCGATCCACCACCTGCGTCGCCAACGGGCTGAACCTGGATGTGGGGACCGGCTGCATCGTGGAATCGGACCGGGGACACGAATTCGGGATCGTGACCAGGCCGGTGATGGACAACCGGTTCTTCAAGCCGGGAGGCGCCAAGATCCCCGTGCTGGTCCGGCCGGCGACCCGGGATGATGAAGAAGCCTATGCTCACAAGGCCTCGGTGGAGAACCTCAGCCGGGAGTTCTGCCAGGACCGCATCCGATCCCTGAAGCTCAAAATGAAACTGGGCCAGGTCGAAATGCAGCTGGACGGCAAGAAGTTGACCTTCTACTTCACAGCCGAGGGCAGGGTCGATTTCCGCGCCCTGGTCCGGGACCTGGCGGCGGAGTACCACACCCGGATCGAGTTGCGACAGATCGGCGCCCGGGACGATGCTCAGCTGGACGGCGGTTGCGGCCCGTGCGGCAGGGACCTGTGTTGTTCCACCTGGTTGAAAGGGTTCCAGCCGGTTTCCATCAAGATGGCCAAGGCCCAGGGCTTGTCGCTGAACCCGTCCAAGATCTCGGGAATGTGCGGCCGGCTCATGTGTTGCCTCAAGTATGAGTACGACCCGTCCGCCCCGCGGCCGAACCGGAAGTCGGAGCAGCGTTCCGGCTCATGACCTTTAAAGCGCGTCTCCCGGGAGTGGCGCTGGCGTCGGGCCTGGGAATCCTGAGCGTATTCCTGTCCCGCTCCGGTCTGATCCCGTTTGCCGGTGCGATCACCATCGCCATCGTCCTCGGTATCCTTGTTGGAAATTTTGCGCCTGTCTCGAGAATCCGGCCTGAAGGGATCAGTTGGTGTGAAACGGTCCTGCTGTCATGGGCTGTCGCACTGATGGGACTGAACCTGGATTTCGGTGTGCTCGCCGACATGAGAGGTGGCGGCGGCGCTGCAGTCATCACGGTGGTGATCGTTGTCGCGGCGACCCTGGGGATCGCTCTGGTGGTGGGCCGATCGGTCGGGCTGCCCAGGTCCCTGAGCCTGCTTCTCGGCGTCGGCAGCGCGATCTGCGGTTCGTCGGCAATCGCCGCAGTGGCGCCGCTGGTGACCCGGGATCGCAGCGAGATCGGGCTCAGCATCAGCGTCGTCAATCTGCTGGGAGTCATCGGGATCTTCCTGTTGCCTGCCATTGTGGTCCTGCAGGGGTTGGGGGAATCGTCCGGAGGCCTCCTGATCGGCGGGAGCCTCCAGGCGGTCGGTCACGTGGTCGCAGCCGGCTTCTCGGTCAGTGACGGGGTGGGAGAGCTGGCGACGGTGGTGAAGATGTTCCGGATCCTGCTCCTCGGTCCGGTTGTGATCGGGGTGGGGTTGGCGATGCGATCCCGCGGCAGTGCGTCGTGGCGGCTGGTTCCGGGCTACATTGTGGCGTTTATCGTGCTGGCGGTCGTGGGTAACCTGGGGATCCTCCCCGAGGGATGGACCGGCGCCGTCAAGACGGTGAGCAAGGTGATGCTGGCCGTCGCCATGGCCGGAGTCGGCCTTCGCATCCAGGTGGCCGGGCTGATCCGCCAGGGCCCCCGGGCGCTGCTGGCAGGTGGAGCGATCTTCGTCGTACAGATCGTGCTGTTGTCGCTCTTCATCCGTTTCCAGGGCGGATAACCCGGTTAATCGAGCTCGCCGGCTTCCACCAGGCTGCGATACAACGCCGCCTTCTTCAGGCCCGTACTCCGGGTCAGGGATCGCAATGCGGCCCGACGGTCGTTACCGTGCTCCGCCATGGCGTTCCGGAACGAGGCGACCAGTTCGTCCTGATCTGCGGTCCGGCCCGGATCATCCTTGCCGGCCCCGGCGATGGCGAGACAGAACTCGCCTTTCACCGATCCGGCGATCAGCGCCTCGCCCAGGGCGGCGGCGGTTCCCCTCAGGATCTGTTCGTGAACCTTGGTCAGTTCCCTTCCCAGAACGATGAGCCGCTCCCCGAGGATGGCGTCCATATCGGTCAGCGCTTCCTGGATCCGGTGGGGTGTTTCGAACAGCACCACCGTACGTTGTTCACTGGCCAGCTCCCGCAACCGCCGTCGCCGTTCACCACCTCGATGGGGCAGGAAGCCGTCGAAGACGTACCGGTCCGCCGGCAGTCCGCTTGCGGACAGCAGGGTCGTAACCGCCGAGGGGCCGGGAACCGGCACCACCTGGAAGCCGTGGGCGTGAACCTGGTCCACCAGGAGCGAGCCTGGATCGGAGACCGCCGGCGTCCCGCCGTCGGAAACCAGGGCGATGTCGCCTCCGCCGGCAATCAACCCGAGCAGCTCTGGGATCCGGGCCTGCTCGTTGTGCTTGTGGCAGGAGGACATCGGGGTGGATATCTGGTGGCGCGCCAGCAGGCGGGCGGTCCGCCGGGTATCCTCGCAGGCGATCCTGTCTACCTGTTCCAGGAGCTCCGTCGCCCGGGGCGACAGATCGTCCAGGTTGCCCAGCGGGGTGGCGATGACGTACAGCGTGCCGGCCATGGTGAACCCTCGCCTGGTATCAGGATTTCCAGTCCCGGGGATATCGGAAGTCCCACCCCACGGACCGGGTCGAAACCTTGGCGATCACCGGCAACCTGCGTTTGAACTGGGAGCCTGTGATCAGGTTGAGAACTCGATCTACCATTTCCCGGGAGAAGCCTTTCTCAACAGCCGTGGCCGGCGAGACCCTGGCGTCCACAAGCAACGCCAGCAGGTTATCCACTTCTTCGTAGGTAAACCCGAGTTCGTCTTCGTCGCTCTGGTCCGGCCACAGATCGGCGCTGGGCGGCTTGGACACCACTAGGTCGGGCACCTGCAGGTGCCGGGCCAGTTGCCGCACCTGGGTTTTGTACAGGTCGCCGATCGGATTGAGGGCAGATGCCATGTCGCCATGTAGCGTGCCGTAGCCCAGGAGGATCTCGGTCTTGTTGCTGGTTCCAAGGACCAGCGCCTTCTCCCGGGCGGAAAGATCATAGAGAACCGTCATGCGGCAGCGCGCCATGACGTTCCCGAGACGGAGACGGTCCATCTCCCCGACGCTCTCTCGGCATCCCTCCACCATGGCGGTGATATTCACGGTTTCCGACCCGATTCCAAGAGCATCCACCACCAGGGCGGCGTCGGTAAGGGATTCCCGGGAACTGGACCGGTACGGCATCAGAACGGCATGTATCCGCTCCGGGCCGAGTGCGACGGCTGCCAGGTAGGTGGAGACGGCGGAGTCCAGGCCGCCTGACAGCCCTACAACCAGGCGCGAGAGCCCTGTCCGTTCCAGCTCGCTGCGGATGAATCCGGTAAGGATGTCGGTAGTGGCGGACGGGTCGATCCCGAGGTCGGCTTCACGCATCACAGGTCCTGATCCGGCTCGGGTAGGCCGAACCGCTCGGTTCGGATCCTGCCCATTTCCCGGTACACCAGTTCCAGCCGGGCGTCCCGCAGAAGAGGGTAGGCGGTCCGGGCCCGGCGAAGAACCTCCCCCTCCAGTTCCACTATCAGCCAGCCCTCTAGAAGGGCCGGGATCGAACCGATTTCTCTGCCGAACGGATCGATGGCGATAGATCCGCCACCGAAGTTCAGTCCATCCTCGTAACCGACCCGGTTCACGTAGACCACCTGGGCGGTCTGGAACTGGGCGGTGGTTCTCAACAGATCGTGCCATACAGGTACGCTGGTGACGCCGGTCTCGGGCCGGGCGCCACGGGTCGGCCCGCTCCCCAGTACGAACAGGATCTCGGCGCCGTCCTGGGCCAGGAGCCAGGCGTTGGGTGAATGCCAGACATCCTCGCAGATCAGCGTTCCGATCCGGCCGAAAGGCAGCCCGGCCGTTCGCAGCTGATCACCTGCAGCGAAATCACGACCTTCGTCGAACATGCCGTAGGTCGGCAGGTGGATCTTGCGGTGGACGTGGACGACCTTCCCTCCGGAAAGGTAGACCGCCGAGTTGTAGAAACGGTGGCCTTCCCCTTCCTCTACCAGGCCGACCAGGGCGTCGATATGGCGTGAGCTTTCCAGGAGTGGTTTGAGCTCCGGGGAGTCGAGGGTCCGGGCCACATCGGGGGTCTGGTCCTTGAGCAGGTAGCCGGTCAGCGAAAGCTCGGGAAAGACCACCAGGCCGGCGCCTTCCTCCCGGCCCCGCCGGAGCAGGTCCAGGTGCATTCCGATGTTCGCCTGCAGGTCCCCGAGTTTGGGAGCGATCTGTGCCAGGGCGACGCGAACGGTCTGCATAGGCTGTTTCTCCACGACAGGAAGGGTTCTACCATAGCAGGAGAGAGAGCTTGCGTCTGCAAAACGAGGCCAGAATGGCACGTCCAGGATCAAGTACGTCGTATTGACTGAGTTTATATGGGAGAGGGCACAGCTTCGCCATTCTCGGATTGTCAAGGGTTACCTTTTTATAGGAATAACCTCTGACGTGTAGTCTGGGCGACCACCAACAAGCTAGCACAGAAAACATTTTTCTTCACCAGCTCCGGACCAACCGGGCTATTTCGATTGGAATGGTTAACTATTTTGACTATTCTTGGTTTCCCCGTCGGGTCACATAATAAAAGTGCCGGGAAGTTGGCCCGAATCTTTCATATGTGATGGTTCCGATACGAACCCATGTCCAAACGGAGACACCAGGTATGGCACGCAAAGCAACAGTCCAGGACCAGGAAGCCCTGGAAAACAAAAGGGAAGAACACGAGGAGGCAGCCGTTCGCCGAGCTGCCGCCGCCATCGACCCCAAAGCCCGGGGTGCCAGGAAGCGTCAGCTGGAGAGAGGCCTCAAGGCCGATCGTCAGGCTGCCGCCATCCTCCCGATCTATCTCCGCGAGATGGGCGCCACCCCGCTGATCGACGAGCATCGTGAAGTGGAACTGGCCAAGGAGCTCCAGGACGCAAGGAAGGGCATGGCTGCCCTGGCGATCAAGCTGCCGGCCGCCGTTCGTGAAATCGTTCTGCCTGCCGGCCTGGAAGGGCCGAAGAGGGGCAGGGAGTGGCCTCTGGACGACATGGAAACGTTCTACAAGAACCTGGTGCGCTACAACCGGGAGTTCAAAGACACCCGGCTCAAGGCCGCCATGAAGAACGCCAGGGGGTTCAACCGGCACCTGGATCACGCCCGGGACGCCCTCATCCTTGCGAACCTGAGGCTGGTTGTCCATATCGCCAAGAAATACCTGAATCACGGCATCTCCTTCATGGACCTGATCCAGGAAGGAAACATCGGCCTGATGAAGGCGGTTGAGAAGTTCGAGTACGAGCGGGGCAACAAGTTCTCCACGTACGCGTACTGGTGGATCAAGCAGGCGATCGAGCGGGCCATCGCCGACAAGGCCCGTGTGATCCGGATTCCGGTCCATGTGAATGAAAAAATCAAGAAGATCTCCCGGGTTGCACGTGAGCTGAGCGAACGTCTGGGCCGCAAGGCGACTCCGGAAGAGATCGCCAAGAAGCTGCGGATGCCGGTTACCAAGGTCGAGGAGATTCTCGGCGTGGTTCAGGATCCCCAGGCGCTGGAGGATATGTCCGCCGACGACGACAGCCCGGGGCTGCTCCGGTTCGTCGCCGACCCGAATGCGCCATGCCCGCTGGAGCGGACGGTGGATCGGGAACTCCGTGAGAAGATCGAATCGACCCTGAAGGTTCTGAACCCCAGGGAAGAGGAGATCATCCGGTTGCGGTTCGGCATCGGACGGGACATGCCCTACACCCTCGAGGAGATCGGGCGGGTTATGGGGCTCTCCAGGGAGCGGGTCCGCCAGATCGAGGCGACCGCCCTGAAGAAGATCCAGTCGGCCCAGGAGTGCCGGGATCTCCGGGAGTTCCTCGGGTAGAAACCTCGCTTACAGGTTGAGTTTCCCATGGGGTCGGATTCAGGTCTGGCCCCATTTTTTTATCCCTGCACCGCCATGAACCTGTGGATGGGGCTGTTGAAAAAAAATGTGAGGCCGGAAACCAACCGATCGAGGCGTCGAAACAGACCCGTCTGAATGGGTAAATGAATGAAAACAGGCATCTTGTGTAATAAGACCCGGATGGCGGGCTGAGGTGGTATTCAGGCGAGTCGGTCGCAATTGGCCTGCTTTCCACAGATTTTCCACAGGAAATCAGCCCGGGATCTGTTGAAAAACAGTTTTTTTCCCACAGATCCTGGAGGGGCTTGCGGATCGCGGTTTTCGTACCGCATGGAGGCAGGAATCAAGGGTGGACAGCATCAAATCGCGGTACATTGTTGATGAATATTGATCCGGCCGACCTTGAGCCGGGAGTGTCCGGTCATGACGATTTTTGAACTACGCCAGAATTACCACGATTCGCTGGGCAACATGCGAACCTGGCTGGGAGATACCTCTCTGTCCGGGGGCCTGACCGTACTGGACCGACTTTCAATACTGGACGCATGGCAGCAGGAAATGCTGGAGTACTTCGAGAAGAACGGCTACTGCTTCAGTTGCTCCCGCCGCCTTGAAAGGTGTGTCTGCCCCGAACACGGCTTCTAGCTCGTTCCATCTCCGCCTTACCCACCTTCCCGATGTACGATGATCACCGCAATGTCGTAGGGGAGGGGCTGTGGCTGGCCTGTTTGTACGAGGTGATCGGGAAATCCGGCGGATCTACCGGGAGTCGTACTCCCTGTGGGGGATCGGCCTGACCCCTGAAGGGTATTTCGGATTCTGGCAGGATATCCGGGCCACAGCCTGGGGTTCACGTTATCTGGATTTCCTGACCTGGGAGGAAGGCGGCGCAATTCTTTCCAGCATGAAGCGGTACCGGCCACTGGTACGTTCCGACGGCAGCACCGGCCGGGCAACGGTGATCGGCGCGGTGTATACGCCTGCCAGGTATCGCCGGGAGGGGCACGCCGCCGCCATGATCCGTGCGGTCCTGGACGAGGCCCGGGGAGCCGGAGACCGGCTGGCCCTGCTGTTCACCGATATCGGTACGGCTTACTATCGTGGGCTCGGGTTCCAAACACTTCCCGCCACCTCCGCCATGGCAGGTCTGATCCCGGCGCGGCAGCCGATACACGGTCCGATAGAACTGTCTCCGGTCGGCCCGGCCTGCCTGCCCCAGGTCCGGGAAGCTCACGAGGCCGGAATGAGCGGACTCGGTCTCCACATCGTGCGGGATCGGGAACACTGGGATTTCATCCTTACACGGGCCGATCGTTACTTCAGCAGGGCAGCGGGGAGTGGCCAGCGCTTCCTGGCTGCCCACCGGGCCGGAAGCTTCATCGGTTACCTGGTGGATATGGAGGCGGACGGTGAATGGGAGATCCGGGAGGTCGGTTCAACAGATGGATCGCCTGAGACCATGGCGGACATCCTCCGGGCTGCAGCCTGCGAGAAGCCCCGCCGCACGGTCCGAGCCGCCTACGGTTGGCTCCCCCCGGCCCTGATCGAGTGCCTGCCGGACTGGGACTGGACCGTATTGCCCCGGGATCGGGCCATACCGATGATCGCCACAATTGGGGCAACGGATATTAGCGATCCACCTGCAGGCCGGTTAAACTCGTTCTTCCCTTACATGGACCAGTTCTGAGGGACGCCGGGTGAAATCTTCCGAACATGCATGCCACCGGATCGCTGCCGTCGCCGTCGTCGTGGTGTTGCTGTTGTCTTTCCCGGCGCCTGCAGCCGAGAAGGACCCCCGACAGAGCGGTCTGCCGGACGGGATCTCCATCGATCTGGACGGATTCCAGAGACGGGATGACGAAGATCGCATCATCCTGGAAGGCGCCGTCACCATCCGGTGGAACGAATACCTGTTCCAGGCCGACCGGGTGGTGTTCCTCAATAAAAATCACATGGAGGCCACCGGCAACGTGCTGATTGTCTGGGGGCCGAACCGGATATCGGGCACCCGCCTGGAATACTGGAAAGACGAAGACCGGGGAATTATCCATGACGCCTTCGGCCAGATCGAACCGGAGTTCCTGTTCACCGCCGTTACGGCGGAAAAAGTCGGAAAGGACGTTGTTTACCTCAAGAAGGCGATGGTAACAACCTGTACCCAACCCAGACCGTACTGGTCGTTCAGGATGACTTCCGCCAGGCTGAAACTGAACGGATATGCCCGCCTGTGGAACATGCGCCTCAAGGTCGGCAGGTTCCCGGCGTTCTACATGCCGTTCCTGCTGTGGCCGGTGAAGGAAGGCAGGTCCCCGGGCCTGTTGCTGCCGGAAATCCACACCACCAACAACCGGGGAAGGTCCATCGCCGTGCCGGTGTTCTTCCCCCTGGGGCGGAGCGCCGACCTGACGATCATCGGGAAGGACTACAGCGAGGGCGGCCCTGGTGGAGGCGTCATCTTCCGCGCCATCCCCAATCGCAAGGGAACCATCGGTTTTGTGGCCGACTACATCCAGGACGAGGTAGTGGGCGAAAACCGGTACAGCATGACCTACAAGCAGACCCAGGAGTTCCTCAACGGATTCCGGATGGTGGCGGACGTCAACTCCGTCAGCGATTTCAACTACTTCAATGATTTCGAGCGCGATCTGACCCTGACGTCATCACCGTCGATCCTGGCACGTGTGGAGTTCTCCCGGAGCGGTCGCCGGGCCAGCATGAACGTCCGGGAATTCCGCCGCAAGCAGTTGTTCGCCGACGGGTCCACCCTGGTTCAGCAGACCCTGCCGGAGATCGAGATCCGGGGCCGAAGCCAGCAACTGGGCAAGTTGCCGATCTACCTGTCGTACGAGACCTCCATGGCCTCGATCCAGCAGAGCGGGATCCAGCAAGGCGCCGCCATCGATGCGGATTATTTCCGGGCCGACTTCTTTCCGGTGCTGTCGGCTCCGATCTCTTCCCTGCGGTGGCTGGACATCACTCCCAAGGTCAGCCATCGCTTCACCTGGTACTCCCAGTCCCAGCTGGAAGGAGAGGACGGTCTGGGGAACCGAACCCGGGAGATCCTGGATGTGGACCTGAACCGGGGAGTCAGCGCGGCGGCCCTTGAGATCGTCGGTCCCAAGATCTACAAGATCTACGAGCGCCCGGACAGCGAGTACTCCAAACGTTACAAACACAGTATTGAGCCGGCGGTGACCTACGCCTACCAGGAAGGGTTCGACCGCTCCGACGAGATCATTACTTATGACGAGGTGGACCGCTTCGGCGCCGCAGGCAATTCCATCAACTACGGTATCCGCAGCCGCCTGTTCGCCCAGCGCCCCCGCTCCTCCCGGGATGTTTCCACAGGTCCGGACTATTCGATCCTGATGCCGGACCGGCCGGCCGGGATGGGCCAGGTTGCCGGGGATCCTGGAGGCGTCGGCTCCTTCGACGAACCTGAAGAGGTGGCTGACCCTGATGAGGAACAGCCGATCGAAACCATCGAGATCGCCACACTGGAGATCCGGCAGAGCCGTTCCTACAACAAGGACCTGAGTTTCGCCGACCTGGACGGGGACGGTGAACTGGAAGCGATGAGCAGTTTTTCGCCGGTGCAGCTTATCGGCCGCGTCAATCCGAAACCGAAACTGAGCTTTGATCTCCGGAGCAGCTGGCACCCGCTGTACAAGGAAGTACAGGACGTCGCCCTGTCCGGCAGCGTCATGAACAACGTTGCCCGGGTGCGGTTCTCCCTGGTTCATCGCGCCGGCCTAGGTGTGGTTTCCGACGGAACGACGTTCACCCCGCAGCCCGACGATACCCAGGTGCAGCTGTCTACCGGCCTGAACCTGTTCGGTGGCAAGCTCCGCCTGGGGCTGAGCGGAACGTACGATCACGACCCGGCGGTAGGGCAGAGCAGTTTTCCCGAACGGCAATGGCGGGTGCAGTACAGCACCCAGTGCTGCACGTTCTACGTGGAGAGCCTGGACCGGGGGTTCACCGGACTCCAGACACGTGACGATTTCTATTTCAGGGTCGATCTGCGAGGTGTGGGCAAGATCCTGGACCAGCGTTTCTGAGCCGGCCGGAGCACGACCATGAAGATCCTGATCACCGGCGTTACCGGGTTCCTGGGCGGCAGGCTGGCCCACAGGTTCGGCGAGGCCGGCCATGAAGTCCAGGGGCTGGTCCGGGCCGGTTCCAGCTGGAACGACCGGCCGGCTGACGCCGTGGAAGTCACCGGTGATGTGACCGACCCTGCCGCTCTCGGGAGGGCGGCAAACGGATGCGATGCCATCGTTCACGCCGCGGCCCTTGTGAAGATGTGGGTGCGTGACCGAACGGAATTCGACCGGGTCAACGTTCAGGGGCTTGCGAATGTCATCGCAGCAGCACGTGATTCCAGGGCGAGGTTGATCTACACCTCCTCGTTCATCGCCCTGGGCCCTACCGACGGCGATACCTTCCACGAAGAAAGCCCCCGTCGCAGCGAGTCGTTCTACACCGATTATGAGCGCACCAAGTGGCTGGCGGACCAACTGGCCCGGAACACGCCGTCCGACGGCCTGGACATGGTGCGGCTGTACCCCGGTGTGATCTACGGCCCCGGGTCCCTGACCCAGGGTAACTACATCGTCCAGCTGCTGCTCCAGCACGCCCGGGGCAAGCTTCCGGGGATCCTGGGAACCGGCAGTCTGCGGCAGTGCTTCGCCTACGTGGACGACGTTACCGCCGGTTTCGTGACCGCCCTTGAAAAGGCAAAGCCCGGATCCGGCTACATTCTGGGCGGGGACAATCGCACCGTTCTTGAGCTGTTCGATTGTTTCGAGGCGTCGGCCGGCGTCAGCCCTCCGAAGCGGAAGATCCCGTTCGGTGTTGCCGCCCTGATCGGCAAGCTGCAGCGCTGGCGGGCGCAGCTCACCGGTATGGAGCCGGAGCTGACCGACGAGGTCGTCGGGGTCTATCGCCATGAGTGGGCCTACAGCTCCGATGCGGCGGTAAGGGACCTGGATTACCGTGTCACCTCCCTCGCCGAGGGCGTGGCGAAGACCACCGAGTGGCTGCGCCGGACCGGAGAACTTGCATGAGTGTCCGGTCGGAACTGCTCCGGAAGCTGGTCCATGTCGGCATGGGCGGCTTCGCACTGGCTTTGCGGTGGCTGACTCCGTGGCAGGCGGCGGCCTGCGCCCTGATTGCGCTCCTGTTCAACCTGTTGTTGCTCCACCGCATCACCGGCCGTTCCCTTCTGCGCAGCGATGAAAAAGGCAAGGGGTTCTCCCTGGGGATCGCCCTGTACCCGGCGGTGGTGCTGACCCTGGTACTGGTGTTTTTCCGTCGCCTGGAGCTGGCGGCAGCGGTCTGGGGATTCCTGGCGTTTGGCGACGGTATGGCCACGGTGGCAGGCGTTACCGTCGGCGGACCGAAACTGCCGTGGAACGGTGAAAAATCCTGGGCCGGACTGGTGTCATTCGTGCTGTGGGGCACCGCCGCAGCGGCGTTCCTGATCCGATGGGTCCAACAGGGCGCCGCCGCCGGACAGAACGACCACGTCGGCATGTCGTTCCTGACCGTCGGGCCCTGGTTCCTGCTGGCCGGCTGTTTCGCCGCAGCCCTGGCCGCCGCCCTGGCCGAGTCGGCCCGGACCGGCATCGACGACAACATCCTGGTCCCCCTGGCCGGGGGGTTGACCCTGTTCGCGGCCACCCTGGTGGATCCGGCGGTGCTGGCAGCCTCCTGGCCGACCATGGCCACCGCCTTGTTGTGGGGCGCCGCCATCAATGCGGTCCTGGCCATGGGAGCCTACGCCGCGAAAGGGGTCGGTGTCTCCGGGGCTGTGTGGGGCTGGGTGCTGGGCACCTTGCTGTACGGCTTCGGGGGCTGGCGATCGTTCCTGATGTTGCTGGTGTTTTTCGTACTGGGCACCGCCTGCACCAAGGCCGGGTACGGCAGGAAGGCGGCTCTCGGCATCGCCCAGGAGAAGGGTGGACGGCGGGGAGCCCGGAACGCCTTCGCCAACACGTCCGCCGGCGTCCTGTTCGCCTTCCTGGCGGTGGCCACACCGTACAGCCTGGCCTTCTCGCTGGCGGTAGTGGCCGCCTTCGCCACTGCCGCCTCGGACACCGTATCGTCGGAGATCGGCCAGGCCTACGGCAAACGGCACTTCCTGGTGACCACCTTCCGCCGGGTGCCGGCGGGAACCGACGGGGCTGTCTCCCTGGAAGGGACCCTGGCCGGGATCGGAGCGTCGCTGGTGCTGGGGGCGGTTGCTGCCTGGACAGGGTTGATCCCGACGGCAGGGATCGGGCTGGTGGCGCTGGCGGCGTTTGTCGGAACCACCCTGGAGTCTTACCTGGGCGCCGCCTTCGAGCAGACGAAACAGATCGACAACGAACTGGTGAATTTCACCAACACCCTGGCCGGAGGGCTCACCGCCCTGGCGCTTGCCTGGCTGGTGTTCTAGCCGCCTACCGCTTTCAGCACCGCATCGTGGAGCAGGCCGTTGGTTGCGATGACGCCCCGGTTCTTCTCCAGGCGGGATCCGTGGTGGAACTCCAGCCGGTTGCCGTGCATGTCGGTGACCCTGCCTCCCGCTTCCTCGATCACCAGGACACCGGCGGCGTGATCCCAGATCTTCTCCACGTAGCCGGGCCGGGCCGGGAGGCGCAGGTAGATGTCGGCGTCGCCCCGGGCCAGGGCGGCGTACTTGGCCTGGCTGTCCATCCGAACCGGTGGCAGGACGATTCCGAGCTCCTGGGCGATCCGCGCCGAATCGGAATGGGAGCTGTGTCCGGATTCAACCGACTCCACGAACCGAGCGGAGGCAGGGTCGGTTGTCCCGGTCACCCGGGCCGGTACTGAATCGGAGGTTGATTCCAGTGGCTGGACCGTGGTGCCGCCCCCTTTGATCGTTCCGAAAACCACGCCGCCCGGATCCAGGTTGGGGCAGGCCAGGGCGGCCACGGCAACCTCTCCGTCAACCACCAGGGCCAGGGCGATGGCGTACTGCTCGCCTCGCAGGAACCCCTTGGTGCCGTCGATCGGGTCCAGCGTCCAGAAGCGCGGCGCGTACTCCCGGGCGGAGCCGTGGTCGATCCATGAGCAGACCGTGGCGTTATCCACGCCCATGCGGACTTCGGCGACTTCCTGCGCGACTCGTTTTAGAAGGCGGTTGCCGTCGCCTGTTCGGAGGGCGGAGGAATCCTCTTCGGCGATGACCGGGTCTTCAGGGAACGCTTCCCGGAGGGTGCGGCAGACCAGGGCCTGGCTGCCGAAATCGGCTACGGTGACCGGGCTGCGATCGTCCTTGCTGTGAACCCCGTCGCCGATGGCCGACTGTACCGCGGTACACAGCAGGGATGCTTCCCGAACCGCCGCCAGGGCGGTCTGTAACTCGTTAGCGAACCCTCTCGACATGATGGACGGTCCTCCGGCCAGCACGATACCACGGACCATCGGGAAGAAACCGCTGCCCGGGCCGGTTGCTGTCGCCAACGTTTGGTCGCTTTCCGACTACGGGGTAAGGTGAATCGGGAGCAACTGAAGCAATTGGAGGGCGAGGGATGAGGCTGGCCGGAGTAGGGGCGGGATTTCCGCCGCATTACTATGACCAGGCGACCTTGCTTGCCGAACTCAAGGAGATCTGGAAGGAGAAGAACCGCAATCCGGCTACCCTGGATCGGCTGCATCGCAACGTGCTGGTGAACGGGCGTCACCTGGCGCTGCCGTTGGAAGCGTACAGAGAGTTGAACGGCTGGGGTGATGCCAACGACGCCTGGATCCGTGTCGCCGTGGAAGTGGGGGAGGCGGCTGTACGGGACGCTCTCGCTGTTTCCGGGCTCGCCCCGGGAGACATCGGGACACTATTGTTCACCACGGTAACCGGAATCGCCACCCCGTCCATCGACGCCCGTCTGATGAACCGACTCGGCCTTCCGGCCTCGGTCCGGCGCCTCCCGCTGTTCGGCCTGGGCTGCGTAGCCGGGGCGGCCGGCATCGCCAGGGCATCGGACTTCGTGAAAGCCTGGCCGGACGAGGCGGCGGTTGTTCTGTCGGTGGAGCTTTGCTCCCTGACCCTCCAGCGGGAAGACCTCTCGGTTCGCAACCTGATCGCCACCGGCCTGTTCGGCGATGGAGCGGCGGCAGCCGTGGTGGTCGGCGAGAACCGGGAATCGACAGGGCCACGGGTTTTGGGAAGTCGTTCGGTGTTCTACCCGGATACGGAAAAGGTCATGGGGTGGCACATGTCCGAAAGAGGGTTCGGCCTGATCCTGTCGGCGGAGGTTCCCGAGATGGTGCGCCGGCATCTCCGCAGGGATGTGGATGATTTTCTCGGGAGCTTTGATCTGGATCGATCGGGCATTTCACGCTGGATATCCCATCCCGGCGGCCCCAAGGTGCTGGAAGCGATGCAGGAGGCGCTGGAACTTCCCGACACCGCACTCGATTCCAGTTGGCGATCCCTTCAGGAACTGGGGAACCTTTCAAGCAGTTCGGTCCTGATGGTCCTCAAGGACACGATGGAAAATGACCGGCCGCCCCAGGGGAGCTACGGTCTGATACTGGCCATGGGGCCCGGATTCTGCACCGAACTGGTGCTGCTGCAGTGGTAGGGTACCTGGGACTGATCGGGGCTGTGGCGCTCATGCGCCTTGTTGAGCTGAAAATCTCCAATCGGAACGTAAGGCGGCTCCTGGCCGCCGGCGGTGTGGAGTCCGGCGCCGGGCACTACCCGGCCATGGTCCTGGTGCACACGTTCTGGCTCGTATCCTGCGTTGTGGAAGTCCTGGTCATGGAGCGCCCGTTCGTTCCGGTTCTCGGCTATCCGATGGTGGCGTTGCTCCTGTGCGCCATCGCCCTGCGCTACCAGGTGATCCGGACCCTGGGTCCCCGTTGGACCACCCGGGTGATCACCGTGCAGGGCGCGCCAAGGATCACCACCGGACCGTACCGCTGGTTGCGGCATCCCAACTACCTGGCCGTTGCACTGGAGATCGTGGCGTTGCCTTTGATCCATTCGGCCTGGATGACGGCGGTCGTTTTCGGTCTGGCCAACCTGCTGGTGCTTCGAATCCGGATCGCTGTGGAGGACGAGGCCCTGGAGGCAAGCGCTTGACCCGGCCGGATCTGCTGGTGGTAGGTGGCGGGCCGGTCGGCCTGGCGGTGGCGATCCGGGCCCGTCAGAAGGAGCTGTCGGTCCGTCTTATTGATTCCGCTTCACCGCCGATGGACAAAGCGTGTGGAGAAGGGCTGATGCCCGACGGAGTCGGTCTGCTGGAACAGCTGGGTGTCCAGGCCGGCGGGCTGGAACACAAACCGTTCGGTGGCATCCGTTACCTCTCCGAGGAGGTCACCGTTGAGGGCCTGTTCCCCGGGCCGCCAGGTCTCGGTGTGCGGCGAACCGAACTGCACCGCGCCCTGGTGGATCGAGCCGTTGAGAGCGGCGTCGACCTGCACTGGAACAGTCCGGCCCGGGGTTTTACGCCGGCCGGTGTCCTGGGTGAGAGTGGAGAACTGCAGGCCGGCTGGATCGTGGCTGCCGACGGTCTGAACTCGGTGATGCGACGAGCCGCCGGCCTGGAGGGCAGGGAGGCACGGCGCAAACGGTTCGGTACCCACAAGCATTTCGAAATCGAACCGTGGGCCGACAGGGTCGAGGTGTACTGGGCCGAAGGTTGCGAGGCGTACGTCACGCCGGTGGGGCCGAATTCAATAGGCGTTGCGATTTTGTGGAGTGGCGACAAGCGTCCCTGGCCCGAACTGCTCCGGCTGTTTCCCGAACTCCGGGATCGCTTGCGGCAGGCCGGCTCCGGCTCGGCCGAGCGAGGCGCAGGCCCGATGGAGCAGCGCGCCCTGGCGGTTTATCGCGGCAACCTGGCCCTGGCAGGAGATGCGGCCGGGTACCTGGACGCCATCACCGGGGAAGGGTTGGCGGTCGGGTTCCGGCAGGCGTTTGCCGTAGTGGACGCCATCGTTCAAGGCGATCTGGCCGGCTATGCCAGGGAGTATCGCCGGATCGTAAGGGTGCCGAACGCCATGACCCGGTTGTTGATGAAGATCGGCGAGAAGCCTGAGTTGCGTAATAAATTTCTCTGGACCCTGGCGGAGAATCCGGGCCTGTTCGACCGCTTGCTGGCGGTCATGACCCGGTCGATCCCCGCCCGCGCCCTCGGCATCGGGAACGCCGTCCGCCTCCTCCGCACGCTGTTCTAAAAGGGGTCAGGCCCCTTTTCGCCTTTCGGGCCGGTACAGGATGAACGCCAGGTCGTCCGGCTTGTGAGGCTCGCCACGGTGAGGCTTCGCCATCCTGCGCAGGGCGGTGGAAGCCAGAGCCCCGGCGCAGTCTTCGAGCTTTCCCTTGCGTATCCGTTCCACGATCTCTTCCTCGAACAGGTTGTCGTACAGACCGTCACTGCCCAGGAGCACCGTGTCTCTCTGTGCCAGACCGAGCCTGGGGCCGATCTCGATCCTCATGTCCGGGATCCCGACGATGTTGGAGACCTCGTTGCGCTGGGCGTGGTTCATCGCCTCGCCCTCATCCATGAGGCCGGCTTCAAGGGCATAACCGACAGGGCCATGGGACAGGGTGCGGTGCTTCATCTTGCCCAGGCCACCGACTACCAGGATGTCCGAATCGCCGACATGGCAGGACCTCATGCGCCCTTCCTGGAGCAGGACCACGGCGATGGTGGTGGCGGCGCCGGTTCCCAGTTCACGGACCCTCTTGTTGGCCAGTTCGACCCCATTGAGCGCCGAGGCTCTCAGCTTGTTCCCGGCGGCGATACCTTCTTCTACAGCCTCGGCCATCGCCTCCACTGCAAGCCTGGAAGCCTGGGCGCCGCCGGCGTAGCCGCCGACCCCGTCGGCCACCACCAGCACCCCGGAATCATCGGGGCAGGGGATCAGGGCGGCGGAATCCTGGTTGGCCGATTCCCGGTCCGGTGACTTGACGCAGAACAATGCGACCCGGCCCCCGGCGAACGGATGCAGTTCCGCCCTCTCCATGTTGGAATCGATGAAGAACACAGGCTTCCCGGTGGCTGCTGGGGTCTCGTCGTTCAAGCGTTCTCCCGGGCGGTATTCTACCTGCAACAGGGTTAAAAATGTTTAAAAGACTGGCGATCGGCCACTGGCTATGGAAAAGGAAATAACGCTGTTAATTACAGGTAGGTCTTGTCTCCGGTGCCGGTGGCATTTCTAGGCCATTTTCGGTCATAATCATCGACCGGTCCCGGAAAGGGCCGCAAATTCAATCGGTTCCGAGGAGGAATTAGAATGCGAAAGGTTGCGTTGATTACTTTGTTGTCTCTCGTCCTGGCCCCGGTGGCATTTGGGGGAGAGGAAGAGGAAATGGCGGTCTTCCACGACAAAGGCTATCTGGTCTCGGAGTCGGAAGACGGTAAAACCAAGTACTGGGTCGACGGCCGGATCATGCTCGATTACGGCGACATCTCCAGCGACAGCGGCGAAGCGCTGGGTGTGGCGTCAGGCTGGGAGACCCGCCGGGCCCGCCTTGCCGTCAAGACCATATTCAACGGTGAGTGGGCCGGTGAGTTCGACATGGACATCGCCGACAATGAAGTCGAGATCAAGGACTTCTGGATGTCCTACATCGGATTCGACAACACGATCGTCAAAATCGGAAACCACAAGGTGCCGACCAGCCAGGAGGAGTTGACCTCCTCCCGCCACCTGACGTTCATGGAACGTTCCCTGATGAACACCTTCAACGTCGGCCGCCGCATCGGCGTGAGCTACAACCGCTGGGGCGAGAAGTACCTGGTCATGGGCGGTTACTTCGGTGAAGAGCCTGCAGCAGGTGAAGACGAGGGTGAAGACGAGGCGATGGGATTCGGCCTCCGCGCCGCTTTCGCGCCGATCAACACAGATGACAACGTGCTGCACTTCGGTTTTTCCTACAACGACTTCGAGCCTGACGCAGGCAGCGATGACGAAGTCCGGTTCAGGACCCGCGAATTGCACCTCATGCCCCGGTTCCCGAACACCGGCAATGTGGACATGGTCAGCGATTACCAGATCCTCGGCGTCGAACTGGCGGGGCAGATGGGCGCCTGGTCGTTCCAGTCCGAATACATGAAAGCCGATCTGACCAGGATGGCCGGAGCCCCGGACGCTTCGTATGACGGTTACTACGCCTTCGTGAGCTGGATCCCGTTCGGCGGGCAGCGCACGTACTCCATGGACTCCGGTGAGTGGGGCGCCGTCAATCCCAAAGGTAAACGTGGTGCCCTGGAGCTCGCCCTGCGGGCCAGCAACGTGAATCTCAACGATTTCGATGCCGGCGTCGAAGGCGGTGAAGCCGACAACATCACATTGGGCCTCAACTGGTACGCCAACGATCATGTCCGCATGATGTTCAACTACATCAAGCAGGACAACGACGAGTTTGCCGACGGCGACGGAGATTTCCTCCCCGACGACGATCTCGACATCATTGCCGTTCGGTTCCAGCTGACCTTCTAATCGGATGATCTCTAAGACCAGGGGGCTTTTGCCCCCTGGTCTTTTGTTTTTCAACCGCCAGGATTCCAGGTGGATGCGGTGACAGGGAGAAGTGATGGCTGAAATCAAACCAAGGTTCGAGTTCCGAACTTTCGCCCGTGGGCTGGGATCGGTCGAGAGACGGTTCCGCGAACTCGCCCCTGTTGAGCGTATCCGGGAAAGCTCCGAGATCTACATCATGTCCAGGGGCAACAACGAGAACAATACCAAGCTCCGCGACGCCAAAATGGATATCAAGGTGTTCGTCCGGGAAGACCGTGGTCTGGAGCAGTGGAACCCCAGGATGAAAGGCGAGTTCCCCATGGAGACCGCCGTCCTTCGCGACGATGTGTTTCCGGCCCTGGGAGTCAATCATCCTGAATTCAAAAGAGAGGTCTACTCCCTTGAACAATACCTCTCCGAGGTGATCGAGCCTCATCCCGACCTGCAGGCGGTATCGGTTCACAAGCGGAGGTTCGGCTTCACCATCAACGACTGTATTGCGGAAATGGGCGAGATCTATATCAACGGCGCGAAAATTTATACAGCCAACCTGGAATCCGTCAACGTGGATGCGATCCTAAACGGGATGAAAATGGTCGGTCTCGATGGCTATGAAAACATCAACTACCTCATGGCGATCAAGAAAGTGATCGGTATGGAAAAAGGCCCGATTCCCTGGTAGGCAAGGATCTGGTTCAGGAGCAGCAAATGGGAAAAGAGATCGAAAGAAAGTTCCTCGTTTCGGGCGACGACTGGCGATCGCTAGGGAAGGCGATTCGATACCGTCAGGGTTACCTGTCTTCGACCAAGGAACGTGTCGTGCGGGTTCGCACCATCGATGACAGCGGTTTCCTGACAATCAAGGGCATTACCGAAGGGTTGTCGCGCCTGGAGTTCGAATACGACATCCCTGCCGACGACGCCGGGAGTCTTCTGGACCTCTGCGAAAAACCGCTGATCGAAAAGACCCGGACCAAGATCCCCATCGGAGAGCTGGTATGGGAGGTGGACGAGTTCTTCGGTGACAACGCCGGATTGATCGTGGCGGAGGTGGAGCTTGAAGATGAGAGCCAGTCCGTCGACCTGCCGTCCTGGATCGGAGAGGAAGTGTCCGGGGATCCGCGTTACTTCAACTCCAACCTGATCAAACATCCGTACACAAGCTGGTAGAGCCTGACGCCATCGCAGGAAAGGGAAATCCATGGCCGACAAGGTAGAGCCATTCGACCCTCTGGACATGAGCCACTACCGTGTGGAGAAGCTCAAGGTCCGTCAGAAAAAAGGGGTAGAACGGTGGATGGCGATCCTCGGCATGCCGCTGGCGATCCTCTCCTTCCTGGTCATCTACTTCGGACTGGATGTAGCCTTCCTGCAGAACATCGATCCGTCCGGTCTGGGCAGTACGGCGCTGAAGCGGTTCGAGGAGCTGGGTCCGGAGGGGTTCTCGAGAGCCAATATCGCCATGCTGGCAGTCTTTGCCGCCGCGATAATTCTCTGGGTTACCGAGGCGGTCCCGAACTACCTGACTTCGCTGATTGTGATCATCACCATGGTGCTCACCAATGTGATCTCGGAGGTTGATGCGTACCACCAGCTCGGCCACCGGGTGATGTGGCTGAACATTCTTTCCTTCGTACTGGCCAGCATGCTGGTGAAGACCCAGGTGGCGAAACGGTTCGCCTTGTGGTTCATCGTCAGGTTCGGCAAGAGCGCCTCCTCCATATTCCTCAGTTTCATTGTCATCAACGTCGTCCTGTCGGCCTTCATTTCGGCCACCACCGCCAAGGCCGCCATCCTGTTGCCGATATTCATGGTCATCGCAGCGGTCTACGGAGCCGATGGATCCAAACGGAACAATTTCGGCAGGAACCTGGTTCTGCAGAACCTGTTCCAGATCAACATTTCCGCCGGAGGCTTCATCACAGGGTCCGGAGCCAACCTGCTTGCAGGCATGCTGATCGCAGGCGCCATCGGGAGCCCGGACTTCCTCTATGGCGACTGGCTGGTGGCAGCATTCCCGATCTCCATGGCCCTCATCTTTATCGGCTGGATTGTGGGAACGCGCTGGATTTTCCCCATGACTCCGGAGGAACGACGGCCCCAGATCGAAGGGGGCATGGAGCGGCTGAAACAGGAGCTCCATAAACTCGGACCCCTGAAATGGGAAGAGATCCGGGCGGTGGCGATATTCCTGGTGGTTCTCGCCCTGTGGGTGACGGACCGTTACCACGGCATCAGCAAGACGGCCACCGCCTTCCTGGGAGCGGTGACCGCGCTGCTTCCGAGGGTCGGCATCGTCAAATGGAATGACGTCGACATCCCGTGGCACCTCCTGCTGTTCTCGGCCGGGGCCTACACCCTGGGGGCTGGTCTCAAGACCACCGACCTGGCATCGCTGGCGGTGGACGCCGGCTTCGATAAGCTGGGGCTGGGGGAGGGCACCCCGTTCTGGGTTCTTTACCTTCTGTTGACCGGCGGCATGATCTTCAGTTCGCTGCTGTCCCAATCCAAGACCATGCGAACCCTGGTATTCGTGCCGATCGCCATCGGAACGGCCCAACGTTTCGGCTTCAGCGTGCTCAGCCTGGCATTTCCCGTTGCTCTTCTGATCGAGCACGTCTACGCGCTGCCGTTCAACTCCAAGCCTGCCGCCCTGCTTTACCTCACCGACCATTACAGCTGGTCGGATACCTTCAAGTTCGGATTCGTCATGCTGGTTATCGGATGGATCATGAGCATCCTGATGGGCGAGACGTACCTGCGCTTTCTCGGATACACACCGGACGGTGTGTTCGGCCTCTTTTAGGCTTTGACTCCTCGGCCGATTGGAGCGTGACATGGGTATCTTCTTCAAAAAAACAAGGGACCTTGAGAACGAGATCGATCTGTTCCTGGACATGATCGTGAACGGCTCCCTGCAGTTTCAGAAGGGTATCGAATACTATCTCCATGACCGCAAAGAGGAGTTCGAAGGCAGTTGCCGGCGGCTTTCGGAGATTGAATCCCAGGCCGACGAGCTTCGGCGCAAGGTGGCGAGGAAGCTGTACGTTCACACCCTGATCCCCGATTCGAGAGGGGATGTTCTCGGCCTTCTGGAAAGTTCCGACAAGGTGTTGAACCAGCTGGAGGAAACCCTCTCCCAGTTCTCCGTGGAGTTCCCGGAGATCATCCCCGAGGTTCGAGAACTGTTCCAGGAGCTGGCCGATACGGCGGTACTGTCGGTGGATAGCATGGTCCGGGGCGTACGAGCCTACTTCCGCGACCTCTCGGCGGTCCGGGATTATCTTGGCAAGGTGAACTATTACGAGAAGGAGACCGATCGCATCGCCGAAGAGATCAAGCGCATCGTTTTTCGCCAGGACCTGCGTCTCTCCCACAAGTTCCACCAGCGCTATTTCGCCTTGCACATCGAAGCTGTCGCCGATGAGGCGGAAGACGTCTGTGACCGCCTAGCCATCGCATGCATCAAGCGAGATGTTTAAGCGATGATCTGGCTCTTTCTTCTCAGTGGGCTCTTTCTCGGGTGGTCGCTGGGAGCCAATGATGCCGCCAATATCTTCGGCACGGCGGTGGGAAGCCGCATGGTCCGTTTCAGGACCGCCGCCATCGTCTCCGGCATCTTCGTGATCCTGGGGGCGGTCATCAGCGGCGCCGGAGCGAGCCACACCCTGGGAAAGCTGGGTGAAATCAACGCCATTGCAGGCGCCTCCACGGTTGCACTGGCAGCAGCGGTGACCGTGGCCTGGATGACCAAGGCCGGTTTGCCGGTTTCCACATCCCAGGCGATCGTCGGCGCCATCGTGGGCTGGAACCTGTTCTCCGGATCGCCTACCGATATGGGTGCGCTGACCAAGATCGTCTCGACCTGGGTGCTGTGCCCGGTGCTGGCCGGCCTGTTCGCCATCGTTCTTTACAAGGCGTTCAAGCTGTTCCTCGGCAAGAACCGGCTTCATCTGCTGGAGATCGACGCCTACACCCGTGCGGCGCTGATCCTGGTAGGCGCCTTCGGCGCCTACTCCCTTGGAGCCAACAACATCGCCAACGTGATGGGTGTGTTCGTGCCGTCCTCACCGTTTAGTGATTTCAGCCTGTCCGGGTTCAGCTTTTCCGGAATTCAGATCCTGTTCCTGGTGGGGGCGATCGCCATCGCAGTGGGGATATTCACGTATTCGTTCAAAGTGATGGCGACGGTGGGAAACGAACTCTTCAAGTTGACCCCGGTGATGGCGCTGATCGTGGTCCTCTCCGAATCTCTGGTCCTGTTTCTATTCGCCTCCAGGGGACTGGAGTCATGGCTCCTGTCTCACGGCCTGCCGACAATCCCGCTGGTTCCGGTTTCCAGTTCTCAGGCGGTGATCGGAGCAGTCGTAGGGATCAGCCTGGCCCGGGGAGGGAGGGGCCTGGATCTCAAGACCCTGTTCCGTGTCGGGTCCGGGTGGGTGACCACACCGGCGTTCTCGACCCTGCTGGCGTTCATACTTCTGTTTATCGTGCAGAACGTGTTCGAGCTGGCGGTTCACCAGTAGGGAATACCGGACTCGGTTCCTCTATTCGGCCTACCGCTCTTGTCCCTGCCGTGCTGTAGAGAATGTTGTGCCGGCGAGGGCCGCCGGTCAAGTTTCTTCGGGAATCGGTGCGCCGATCTGGCCGATGACATGGACGACCGCTGTGGCAGCCTCTCCGGCCCTTCCGGGGAAAAGGTGAGAAGCGCCAGGCACTGCCTGCACCACCGCCTTCTCGCGGGTATTCCCAAGGGCGTGGCGGACCTCTTCCGGGCTGCCGAATTCGTCCTCGCTTCCCTGGACCACCCCGATCGGCGCCGAGATGGTTTCCGGTGCGCCCAGATCGTACTCCCGCACCGGCAGGCCGATGGCCACCATCCCGGCGATACCGTGATGGGGATGCTCCTGCAGGTATTTCAGGGAGCATAGCGAGCCGAACGAATACCCGACCAGGTACAACGGTTTCCCCGACAGCAGGCCACGCAACCAGGCTGCTGCTGCTGCTACATCGTCGACCTCACCGCGGCCCTGGTCGTAGGCGCCGTCGCTTTGTCCGACTCCACGGAAGTTGAAACGCAGGGTGGTCCAGCCCAGCCGATGCAGCGCTCTCTCCACATGAAATACCACCGGGTTGCGCATGGTGCCGCCGTGGAGCGGATGGGGGTGGGCCACAACGGCGCCGGCTTCAGGGCAGTTGGCCACCCGCAGAAGAGCCTGGAGGCGTCCTGCCGGGCCGGGGATCCATAACTGGCGCACTTCACTCATGACGGTTCGGATTGTACCCCTGGAACGGCCCGGTTGCCGTGGTGGAACCGGATTCCGCGTCCGAGGGTTCGCCCGTTATATGATCCCGACAGGTCCCGCCTCCGGATCGAGGGTTCGATGTGGGAGCATCCCTGGCTCCGCCGGCTTCTGGGGTGGGTCTGGTTCCTGGCCTGGTGTTCGATTGTTTACCTGGTCGCTTCGCCATGGAGAGAGCTTGGCGGCATCGTGGACGAGCGGTTGCGATGGTTCCACCGCTTCAGCCTGTGCATGGGGTTTGCTGCAGGCGCCATCGCCGGCAACCACGGCAGGGAAACGGGTGCAGGCCGTGGGCCTGCATACCGTCGTCGATGGTACCGGGCCGCCTGGTACCCGCTGGCCACCGTCACCGCCGTGCTGATGGTGGCCCTGGCGCTGTCGCCGCCGCGGGAAGGGGAGATAGGCATCCTGCTCACCGCCTTTCTCGCTTCATGGGCCGGCATCGATAGCGGGTGGTCGATCTATCCGATGCTCCATGGTCTTTCGCCGGAGGATCCGGTGGAGTCTGCGGAAGATCCGATCTCGATGTAAAGTAGCGGTCCCACGACGGAGGATCCCTCTTGAGCCGGACAGCTATTGCATTCCTGGGGCTTGCCCTGCTCATTGGAGCGGCGCCTGTCGCCCAGGCGGAGACCAGCTACCCCAGGTCGATGGTGTGGTACGCCGAGACCATGGACGGTAAGGTCGTTTCCCAGCACAAGGCGGACGAACCGGTGAACCCGGCATCGGTGGTCAAGGTGGCCACATCCCTCCGCGCCCTGGACCTCCTTGGACCGGAACACCGTTTCGATACGGTATTCCGTTATGCAGGCGGGATCGAGGCGGACTGGCCGCCGGAATCAGGAGAGCTGGCAGGGGATATCGTGGTCCTCGGCGGCGCCGACCCGGATTTCCAGCTGGAAAACGCCTTCATGTTGGCGTTGTGGCTAAACAAGACCGGCATCCATGCCATCCGGGGCAGGTTGCTGGTGGACGACCGCTTCTGGATCGGCTGGGAGAAGGGATCGGCCGGCCGACTGGAAGATCAGGATGAGCGCTCCAGGCTGATGGCCAGCCGGCTGCGCAGCGCTCTCGACTCCCACCGCTGGGACCGGCGCACCCAGAAAGCGTGGAAGAAGTACGCCGGTGAATTCGAGCTCAATGCAGGGAAGCCGCCCAGGTTGCTGGTTAAGGGTGGGTACGGCCGGTTTGAAGGAGAGCAGATCGGGACGGTTCTGGTGACCCATCGCTCCAAGCCGCTGGTGGACCTGCTGCGCCGGTTCAATGCATTTTCCAACAACGATATCGAACGCCTCGATGCCTCCATCGGTTCCCCGGCGGAACTGGCAAGCTGGCTGAACGGTCATTCCAATGGCGAGCCGGTGGTCCTCCAAACCAGTTCCGGCCTCGGCGTGAACCGGATGAGCCCGCGGCAGGTCGTCAAGCTGGTCCGCGACCTCATGTTCCAATGCAACAACCTGGGGATCGACCTGGCAAGGATGCTGCCGGCTTCCGGTTGCCGGCCGGGCACCCTGTCTTCCATGTACCCGCGGCTCAAGGAAGGCGAGTACCGCGGCTCCATCACCGGGAAGACCGGCACCCTGATCCACACCGACGGCGGGGTTTCGGTTCTGGCCGGCGTGGCGGATACCCGGCAGGGCAAGGTCATCTTCTGCGTTGCCTATGAACGGGCCGGACGCAACCGCTACTGGGCCAGGAAGCAGGAAGAAGCCTGGTTGCTGGAGCTGGTCCGGAGCCTGGGCGGCCCGATCGGGCGGACCTGTCCCGACGGCTTCCCCGGTCCGCACCACGGCGCGGAACTCCTATAAATACAACAGTTAGGTGTTTCTCTTCACCCCGGTTTGACGGATATATGCATAGCACATATATTGTGCTCTGCATTTAAATTCAAACCTGGGCAGGGAGGAACATGCCATGTCGAAAGAGCTGGAAACCATGCCGGACAGCCCGGAAAAAGTCAGGGACCTGGTCCGGGAGCGGTACGGGAAAGCGGCATCAAGGCAACCGGGAGGCTGCTGCGGCGGCGGCCGCAGTGCCGACAGCGTCGCCGAGTCCATCGGGTACTCCAGCGATGAAATCGGCTCGGTGCCCGACGGCGCCAACCTCGGCCTTGGATGCGGCAACCCTAACGCCCTGGCAGCTCTGCAGCCGGGAGAGACGGTCCTTGATCTGGGATCCGGCGCCGGCTTCGATGCTCTCATCGCCGCGCCCAGGGTCGGACCGACCGGCCGGGTGATCGGTGTAGACATGACGCCGGAGATGCTGGAGCGGGCTCGGACCAACGCCGTGGAAGCCGGCTACGCCGGGACGGTGGAGTTCCGGGAGGGGACTATCGAAGCCCTGCCGGTGGCAGCCGGTACGGTGGATGTGATCATTTCCAACTGCGTGATCAACCTCAGCCCGGACAAGCCTGCGGTGTTCCGCGAGGCGTTCCGGGTCCTGAAACCGGGGGGGCGGCTGGCCCTCAGCGACATCGTGCTATCGGAGCCGCTGCCGGAAGATCTCCGGGACATGGCGGCCGGATACGTTGCCTGCCTGTCAGGCGCCCTTCAAGAATCCGAATACGTAGCCGCCATGACCGCCGCCGGTTTCGAGGACGTGAGCTGGACCCGGACACCGGCGTCGATGCTGTTCGATTCGTCAACCCTGGATCCGGAGGCGCTGGAGATCGCCGGGCAGGTCGGTGAGGCCAGGCTCAAGGAACTGGCGGACACGGTCTGGAGCTACCGGCTGGAAGCGCGCAAGCCGTGAACCGGTTCGCACCGGAGCTGATGGCCCTGGGGAGGGCGTTCGGCCTGTTCGAGCGGGACGCCATCTGTTGCGGCACGGTGTCCGTCGCCCAGAGCGCCGCGCTGCAGGAGTTGCTGCGCGGCCCCAGGGAGATCGGCAGGCTGGCCACCATCATGGGCGTCGCCCAGAGTTCCATGACCCGGCTGGTGGACGGTCTTGAGAAGCGGGGATGGGTGGAACGGGACAGGGCAGGGCAAGACAGGCGGAGGGTGGAGGTCCTGCTCAGCACAGCCGGCCGGGAGGAGGCCACCCGCTTGAGCGGTCTGACCGAAGAAACCCTGTCCACGATCCACGATCGGATTCCGGCAGACAAACGGAAGCAGGTTCTGGAGTCGCTGAACCTGTTGCGCAAGGCGATCGAGGATGTGCGCTGCTGCGGTCCGGGGAAGGACTGATCAGAACAGCTTCAGCTCCGAACCCTGTTCCCAGAGCGCCAGCTGCCGTCCGGCCTCGTCGGTCAACCACAGGCTGCTGAACCCTTTTTCTTCCGCCTGACGGACCAGGTCCTTTACATGTTCTTTTCGCTCCGCCGGGTTCCACATGTCCCACAGGTCGCCGGACGTCTCGGCAAGCATCACTTCCGCAGCCGCTGTCGCCTGTTTCAGCGGCATGGCGTTGCTGAACTCCTCAGGCAACAGATCGACCACCGGGCCACTCGGCGGCAGCAGCATCAGGTTCACAACGACGGCCGCTACGGCCAGAACGCCACAGGAGATACCCATGACCCGAAGCCTGCGCTTGCGATCCTTCTCTTCCCGCTCCAGGTAGTTCAGGAGTTTCGGCGGCGTCGTCCGGGATTCACGGACGCCGCGGAGCGCATCGTCCATAACATCCCGCCGTTGTTCCCTGGCCTCGTTCACCGCCGCCGCAGCCTGTTCCGCCGCAGCGATACTGGCGTTCAGGTCCAGGTCCGATCCTTTGTCGCCGGCAGCTTCTCCCGTGTCGCCGGCGTTCTTTCCGGCGATGACCACCTGGGACAACCGGCTGTAGGCCGAAAACAGGTTGCGCTGCAGGTCGTTGAGCTGTTCGTACAACGGTTTCGGGCCCTCTACAAAGGCGGTGTCCTTGCTGGCCGCCAGGACCCTGGAAACCGTCTTGTAGGCGGAACGATCATTTTCAAGGTTCCGCCACAGCGTCTCTCTTTCGCCATCAGCGGTCTCCTGCCTGTTGAGCCATGCCGCCAGGTCCACGCCGATGAGATGGAGGAGGATGGCGCCGTCTCGCGCAGGAGAACCGCCATCAGCGGGAAGAGCCGGGTAATCGGCAAGGTCGAAGAACCGGGCCAGCATACGGGCGGTCATCATTTTTTCCCTTGAAGGGACGAGCCGCTGGTGCAGGCCGTTGAGGTAATTCTTGTCGTCTTCCGCCAACTGGGGCACGGTTGCGGCCAGATCCTGTTCGATGCGGTCCAGATCCTGTTCCAGGGAGAACAACACTCCGGCTGCGGCCAGGATAGTCTCAGGCGCTGCGCTGCCGTCGCCGTTCATGATCGCCAGTTGATCGTCGACCACCGTGCGCAAGGCCAGGAGCGCTCTCGGGATTTCCCGCCGTGGGCCTTCCTCCGCCGGATCTCCGGCGATCTTGACCATGCACTGCAGGATCCTGGGCTCCGGTTCCATGTGACCGTTTTCGGTGATGAACCGCTTGGCCTCAACCAGGCTCGGCGGCATCTCTTCAAGCAGCCGCTCTACGATCCGGCGGCGTTCCTGTACCCGTGGTTCCGGCATCCCTGCCCCCTAGAGCGCTTCGTCGGCGCTCATCCAGACACCGTTCTCGAAGAAGTAGATCCCGTCCCTGAAGGTGCCGCCCGGACCGACGTTGTCGGTGTAGAGCAGCCAGACGATGACCGCCGGCTCTTTTTTGGGACGCATGATTGCGGCGAATTCGGTTGCGGTGCCGTCGTCGTTATAGGCTGTGTATCCCAGTACACGATCGAACAGCAGCTTCTGGTTCAACCCGTCCACCGAGCTGAAATATCCGCCGGTGGAGAGGGGAGCCAGGTCGGGAAGGCTCATGGTTTCCAGGGGATCGCCGCCGCCCATAAGGGGGAACCTGCTCTTATCCAGGTAGTACCGTTTCATGGAGTCATGGAGGACTCTCAAGTCCGCCACCAGGGCGCTCCGTCGACTCTTGGTAATGGCGCTGGAGTAGATCGGGATGGCGATGGCTGCAATAAGAGAGATGATGACCAGAACGATCAGGATCTCGATCAGGGAGTAGCCGCCTTCACGCCTCTGCCTGGACTGTTGCTGCATGGTCATGGTTGTCCCTCGCCGGTGAGAAACGCCCGCAATCCAGCCACAACAGGCCGCTTTCCCGGTAAGGGAAAACTTATGGCCGGTTGGGCGAGGGTCAAGAGAGCGGCAAAAATGCCGTCAATCAAGCATTATTCTGAAAAGGCCGGAGGTTACGGCTGAACGGTGACGGTGGCGTCCTCGATGATGAGGTCATAGCTGTACCCGGCGCCGAAGTCCTTGTCCAGGGTCACCTTACCCTGCACCAGCACCAGGTCTCCTACCTTGACGACGGAGTCGGTGGTGATGGTCAGGTCGTCGCTGCCGGCTTCGCCGGATCCGTCCTTGATGTGAAGCCAGTTCTTGCCCATGATGCCGCTGTTGTACTTCACTACACGGCCCATGACCGCCACTTCCTTGCCGGCCAGGTCGGCGACGGCAGCGTATAGCCCGGCAACCGTGTGACCGCCGTCGGCTTTCGGTACAGAGCCGGCTTCCACCACAGGTACGGTCTTGTCGGCCATGGCATTCATCACGCCTGCTGCGCCGTGAGCCTCTGCCGCAACGCCGTTAGCGCCGTTGACGCCGGCCTCGCCCGGTTTGGAGAGGGCGGAAAGAAACACGATCGATTCAAAAGTGCGGTCCAGCGAGGGGCTGTGGAAGTTGTTCATCACCTGGCCGACTCCCATGACAATCCGGTCGCCGACTGCCACCGGTGTGGCCGGGCCGGCAGCCCAGACCTCGCCATCGGCGGTCTCCAGCAGAACATAGGTGTAACCGCCGGCATCCATGGTTTCGAGAACCTCGGCGGAGGCCGGTTCCTGAGCGGTGACACCAGGTTCAGCCGATGCTTCGGGGCCGGTTTCGGCGGCTCCGCAGCCGACGAGGAACAGGATCATGACGGACATTACGGTCAGGTATTTCAACGTGTGACGCATTTTAGGCTCCCGTAAGCTGTTCCGTTCAGGAACAGGACAGTTGTTTGAAGAAATCGTTACCCTTGTCGTCCACAAGGATGAACGCGGGGAAATCCTTGACTTCGATCTTGTAGACTGCTTCCATGCCGAGTTCCGGGTACTCCAGCACCTCCACCTTGATGATGTTTTCCTGGGCCAGCAGTGCGGCGGGCCCTCCGATAGAGCCCAGGTAGAAACCGCCGTGCTTCTTGCAGGCCTCGGTGACCTGGTCGCTGCGGTTCCCTTTGGCGATCATGACCATCGATCCGCCGTGGGACTGGAACAGGTCGACGTACGGGTCCATGCGGCCTGCGGTGGTGGGACCGAACGATCCCGAGGCGTATCCTTCCGGGGTCTTGGCCGGACCGGCGTAATAGACCGGATGGTTTTTCAGGTATTCCGGCATCGGTTCGCCCCGGTCCAGCCGTTCCTTGGTTTTGGCGTGGGCGATGTCCCGGGCGACGATCAGTGTGCCGGTCAGGGAGACCTGGGTTTCAACCGGGTGTTTGCTCAGCTCGGCCAGGATCTCGGGCATCGGCCGGGAGAGGTCGATCTTTACCGCGCCGTGGTCGTGAGCCTTGCGATACTTTTCCGGGATGTAGCGGCCCGGGTCGGTTTCCAGAACTTCCAGCCACAGGCCGTCCCTGTTGATCTTGGCCTTGATGTTGCGATCGGCGGAGCAGGATACGCCCATGCCGATGGGACAGGAAGCGCCATGGCGGGGCAGCCGGATGACACGGACGTCCAGGGCGAAATATCGCCCTCCGAACTGGGCTCCGATCCCTGTTTCACGTGCCTTCTGCAGCAACTGCTCCTCGAGGGCCAGGTCCCGGAACGCCGCGCCGCCCTTGCCACCCTCAGTCGGGAGGTTGTCATAGTATTTGGCGCTGGCCAGCTTGACCGTTTTGAGGGTCGCCTCGGCGGAAGTGCCGCCTATGACGAAAGCAAGGTGGTACGGCGGGCAGGCTGCCGTGCCGAGGGTTTTCATTTTGGCTGTGAGGAACTCCACCAGGGTGTCCGGGTTCAGCACCGCCTTGGTTTCCTGGTAGAGGTACGACTTGTTGGCCGAGCCGCCGCCCTTGGCCAGGAACAGGAACCTGTAGTCCGATCCCTTGGTGGCGTAGACCTCGATCTGTGCCGGCAGGTTGTTCCCCGAGTTCTTCTCTTCGTACATGGTCAGGGCCAGGGTCTGGGAGTATCTCAGGTTCTCGGTTGTGTAGGCGTTGAACACGCCGTGAGCCAGCGCCTCGGAGTCGTCACCGTCTGTCCAGACCTGCTGGCCCTTCTTGCCCATGACGATGGCCGTTCCTGTGTCCTGGCAGAGGGGGAGGACACCCTTGGCGGCGATCTCGGCGTTCTTGAGCAGGGCAACGGCGACCCCCCGGTCGTTGGGCGTCGCTTCCGGGTCGTCCAGAATGCCGGCCACGAGCCGAAGATGATCCGGCCGGAGATAGAAGGAGACGTCCCGCATGGCGGTGGTTGCCAGAAGGGTCAGCCCCTCCGGGTCCACCTTGAGGATCTCCCGCCCTTCGAAATCCGCCACCTGGACGAACCGGTCGGTCACCAGGCGGTATTCGGTGTCGTCTTCGCCTGCGGGGAAAGGATCCTGGTATTGGAAGTCAGCCATTTTCCATGCTCCTTTTCGGGGACAGCAACCGAAACCCCAGTATCGGGGACACCAAGCTAAACCGGGGAGTTTTGAATAGGTGTCCCTGAAACCCCGGTTTCGGTTGCTGTCCCCGAAACTGAAGAGTGATTCTACTCTTGCTGGATAAAGGCGGCCAGAGCGCCGGAAGACCTTCTGCGGCTAAAATACGGATGCGATGAAAACTCCCAAGGACAGCCCGTTTCACCTGTTTCTGGAGCGGCAGGGCGTCATGATCCTGGATGGCGGCCTGGCTACCGAACTGGAGGCGGCCGGCGCCGATCTCTCCGGCGACCTTTGGTCCGCCCGGCTGCTCGCCGCCGACCCGGCCCGGATCCGTAGCGCTCACCTGGCTTTTCTGGAGGCCGGCGCCGATTGCATCGTCTCGGCCAGCTACCAGGCGACAGTGGCCGGGTTTGTTCAGGACGGGTGTTCCCCGGAGGAGGCCGAGGCGCTGGTGCTGCTTTCGGTGGAACTGGCAGTGCAGACCCGGGACCTGTTCTGGTCCGGGATCCGAGGCGGGGAGAGCCGGATCCGTCCCCTGGTGGCCGCTTCCATCGGGCCTTATGGCGCCTATCTTGCCGACGGCTCCGAGTACACCGGTCGTTACGCCATCGGCGAGGAGGAACTGTACCGGTTTCACAAGAGCCGCTGGGACCTTCTGGCGGCTGCCGGCGCCGACCTTCTGGCGTGCGAGACGATCCCGTCGCTCATGGAGACCGGCGTCCTTTGCCGCCTCATGGAGGAGTGTCCCGGGCCGGGGGCCTGGTTCACCTTTTCGTGCCGGGACGGCCGGCACCTGCGGGACGGATCGGAGCTGGGCGAGGCTGTCCGAATGGTCTCCGGCCTACCTGGTGTTGCCGGTGTAGGTGTGAACTGCGTCGACCCGGCCCAGGCTCCTGCAATGATCCGGACCGTGAAAGCCCACAGCTCCCTCCCGATCCTGGTGTACCCGAACTCGGGAGAGCGCTGGGATGCCGGGAACCGGTGCTGGGCCGGGAGTCGGGACGATTTTCAGGCTGAGGTTTGGGTCGAAGCCGGCGCCAGTCTGATCGGAGGCTGTTGCCGGGTGGGGCCGGAGGAGATACGACGGATTAGGGCAGCACTGCTCGCAACACCTTTAGCGTAGCCCCGGAAACCGGGGTGACGTCCAGACGATCCGGTTCTACCCAGCAGAGTTCTTTTCGGCCGGCCACCCTGCCTCGGGCCAGGGTGCCGTGATACACCGTCAGACGGATTCTACGATTCATGATGCCGTGGGACACCTCTTCGCCCGGCGTCAACGACCGGACTTCCAGGCCGTGTCGATCCAGCAGATGCGCGGCGAGCTCTGCGCTGCCGTCAGCGCCATTCCGGTGTTCCAACGCCGGAAGGTCCCAGAGGCCGCGAAGGGGGGACCGATCACCAGGCTTCTCCAGCAACACCTTGTCACCCCGACCGATGACCGCAACCGCCGCCAGCACCTTGACGCCGGCGGCTCTCTTTGCCGGCACCGGGAATTCCCCGGGATTCCCGGAGGCGTATCCTTCACACCAACGCATCACGGGACAGGATCGGCAATCCGGTTCGGCGGCCGTACAGACCGTCGCTCCCAGTTCCATGAGTGACTGGTTCAGGTCTCCCGGATCGGGTCCTTCCACCAGGCCCCCTGCCAACTCCCAGCAGGCCGCTTCGTCGGCGCCGGTGCGGTCGCCACGGATCCTGCCGCCGGTGAGACGGGCCAGCACCCTCCTGATGTTCCCGTCCAGGACAGGTTCAGGTTGATGGTAGGCGATGCTGGCCACGGCGCCGGCGGTGTACCGGCCCACGCCTGGAATCGACATGAGGTCGGCCACCGCAACCGGCACCGTCGCCTTAAACTCCCGGATCATCTTTTTGGCGCCGGCCAGGAGGGCCCGGGCGCGACGGTAATAACCGAGACCGGACCATGCGGAGAGCACCTCTTCCTCCGACGCGGCGGCCAGGGCGGTGATTGTGGGGAAGCGCTCCAGGAACCGTTCGTAGTACGGCAGCACGGTGGCGACCTGGGTCTGCTGCAGCATGATCTCCGAAACCCAGATCGCGTATGGATCTGTCGTGGATCTCCAGGGCAGGGTCCGGGCGGAACGGCGGTACCACCCAAGGAGCGCCTTGCGGATCGATGCCTGCCTGCCGGCGTTCAAAGTTCCCGGTCGGTCCTGGTCATAACGAGGCGCTCCACCACCTCGCCGCCGATCAGGTGCCGTTTGACGATCTCATCCACATCCTCCAGACCGACCTGCACGTACCAGACCGCTTCCGGGTAGACCACGATCACCGGCCCCTGGCTGCACTGGTCCAGACATCCGGCTTTGTTGATACGAATTTCCACACTGAGGCCGGCCTGGGCCACCGCCGTCTTGAGCGCCTGGTGCACGTCCGTTCCTGCCTTCCCGTGGCAGTCCCCCCGTCGATGCCTGGCCGCCCGCTGGTTGATACAGACGAATACATGGCGTTTAAAGACCTGCATAACGTGATTATAAGCTGGATTCGGCCTGTCCGTGCTAGCATATCCGGTCGGTTCACGGTCTGCGTGTACCAGGAATATGAATCAAACGATCAAGCCCGGAGGATAGAATGCCGATCAAGACTCCCGAACAGTTGAACGAACGGGTCGACATGCTTCAGAAAAAGCTGACGGAGGCCGGAGACGGAACGGACCCGGTTGCCACCCGCAGGCTGAAAAAGTCGATCCGCCGATCCCAGCGCAAGGCTCGCCGCACTACCGTCTTGCTGGAAAAGAGAGCAGGAAAGAAGGAAGAGGCGGCGAAGGAAGCCTGACCGGTCATGGCCATCGACCGATGGCGCAGGATCCGGTCACGCCTGCTCCAGGACTGCCGCGTGTTCCGCCTCAACGAGGTCAAGTTCGAGCGCGAAGGCGTCCCGGCGCCGGATCCCTTCTACGTGCTGAACGGACCGGACTGGATCAACGTGATCCCGCTGCTGGCCGATGATCGTGTGGTCATGATCCGCCAGTACCGCTTCGGAACCGAATCCGAAACCCTGGAAATCCCGGGCGGCATGTGCGACCCGGGAGAAGAACCGGCAGTAGCGGCACGCCGGGAACTGCTGGAAGAAACCGGGTTCACCGCCGACGCGCTGGTTCCAATCGGCTCTGTTCACCCCAACCCGGCCATCCAGTCCAACCGTTGCCACTCGTTCCTGGCCACCGGTCTGAACCGGGAGTCGGAACCGACGCCGGACGCCAACGAAGGTTTCGAAGAGCGCCTGGTCCCGCTTTCCCAGATCCCGAGCCTGATCGCCGGCGGTGAAATCACCCACTCCCTGGTTGTGGCTGCGTTCTATTTGTTCGGCTCCCGGCAATCAGGATAGGATCCGAATGGCCGAATTGCTGATCCTGCGCCACGCCAAGTCCAGCTGGGAGAGTCCCGGTCAGGATGACCACGACAGGCCGCTCAATGACCGGGGGCGTCGTGACGCTCCCAGGATCGGGGAACTGCTGGCTGCCGAGGGGCTGCTTCCCGATGCGGTCCTGTGCTCGACAGCCTGCCGCACCATGGAGACATGGGGGCTGCTGTCCGCCGCAGCAGGTTGTGACGTCCAGCCCCTGTACAGGGAAGAGCTGTACCTGGCCCCGGCCGGCGATCTCCTGGAGCAGTTGCAGACCATGCCGGAGTTCTGCCGGCGGGGGATGATCATCGGCCACAACCCGGGTCTGGAACTGCTGGTGGCGATGCTTGCCGGCCGGAACGTGACCATGCCGACAGCCTCCATGGTTCTGATGGAGATCGACGGCTCCTGGGAAGCGATTACCTCTGCACGGTTCATCCGGCAGTGGAAACCGAAAGATCTCTAGATCCCGGCCCTGTCCTACAGCTCCCACCCCGGATACACTCATTGTCAGGCCACCGGAAAAGCCGATACGCGGAGGTGCACCATGGGTCTTATGTTGACCGTCCCCTTGTTGATTCTGTCGGCTCTGTTCGCCGTGGTTCCCATGGCGCCAGGGGAGCCTCCCGCGTCCGGATTCGATCCGTCATGGGACAAAGGGGAAGCCCTGCGCCAGGAAGGTTCCTGTGAGCTGGCGCTGAAGGCGTACGGCAAGGTAGATCGCGCCTCTCTCCCTGAACAGTCCCAGCGCTGGCTCGATTTCCGGATAGCCGACTGCACGTGGCGGTCACGGGCCACCACCAACGATCCGGACGACAGCGCCACCCGGGCTGCGCTGGAGCAACTCCGCTCCATGGCAGGGAAGGTGAGCCGTGAACAGGACCGGGATCTGCTCTGGGCCGAGATCCAGGAATCCCTGGGGGACGCCCAGTGGCAGGTTCGCAATCGCAGTAACTGGTCCACCGGCTGGAACCATTATCACCAGGCGTTGTCCTGGTGGGCCGGCTCCCGGGACATCGAGCCGGCCAGGGTTCGCTACCTCGGGATCCTCCGCAAGGCGGCCCGGCCGGTCTGGGCCGAGCCTCGCCATTACACCTACGGTAGCTACGGCGCCAACATCCCGGTGGAGATGCTGAACAACGCCCTGGAAATTGCCCGTGAACCTGCCGATATCGCCTGGTTGCGGTACCTGCTGGCCAGCGGCCTGCGCAACAACTCCGGCAACCCGGCGCTGTACCGGCGGACGGTGGACGCGTACGAGGCCGCCCTCCTGGGTGGTCGCGAGCAGGACTGGTACGACGACGCCCTGTTCAACTACGCCAATTTCCTGCATTCGCCAGGCCGGCCGGTCCTGCTGGAAGAAGGCGGCTATGGCCGCCAGCCGGAGTGGGAGAAGGCGGTCGAGATCTACACCAGGATCGTGGACGAGTTCAAGGAAGGGGAGACCCGCTACCGGGACGATGCACGAAGGCAGATCACGGAGATCACCGGCAAAAGTCTCAACGTCATGGTGTCCGGCATGTTCCTGCCCGGCGCCCGGCCGTCCTTCGACGTGGTCTGGCGCAATCTGGACCGCATCGCCATATCGATTCTCCCGGTGGACCTGGGGTCCGATCTGAAAATAGACAACTGGAAAACACAGAACGATTACCTCAAGGGACTGGACCTGTCCGGGATCGCCCCGGTCCGGTCATTCAACCTGGATGGACAGAGGAAAGAGAAGCATGACCCGGGCCGTCGAACGGAAACGCTGGACGAGCCGCTTCCGGAAGGCGCCTACCTGATCCTGGCCGAGGGTGGGGGACAGGCCAGAAGGGAACTGCTGCTGGTAACCCGTACTGCGGTCATCCTGAAGGTCCGTGACGGCCAGGTCCTGGCCTGGGTCGCCGATGCCCTGGACGGCGGGCCGGTGCCCGGCGCCACCGTGAACCTGTATATGGGCAGTCGCAACAGAAACCGGCAGGTCTGGAACTCCAGAACGCTGACCGCCGGTGATGACGGCATCGCCTGGGCGAGGATCCCGGGGGCCGACCACCACACGCTGTTGGTGACCGCCACCGCAGGCTCCCGCCAGGCGCTGGGAACAGGTCACGTTCGTGGCCGGCAGGGGCCGGGGAGTGAACGGCGGGACTGGCGCATGTATGTCTTCGCCGACCGCCCGGCGTACCGCCCCGGCGATACGGTCCAGTTCAAGACCGTGGCAAGGATCATGGGGGATGACGGCCCGTTTGTTCCGGATCAGGAAGCACTCGATTACAAGATCATGGATTCCCGGGGAACGGTCGTCGCATCCGGCCGGCTGGACCTGAACCGGTTCGGTTCCGGCTGGGACGAGTTGACCCTGGATTCCGAAGCGGTTCTGGGTGAATACCGTATCCAGTTCAAAAACCCGGAACGGTCCGGGTGGATCTACGGCTCGGCCCTGTTCCGGCTGGAAGAGTACAAGCTGCCTGAATTCCAGGTCACCGTGACGCCGCCCATGGAGGACGGCAGCCCGGTGGTGTTCCGGCCCGGCGACAAGGTGGAAGCCGAGATCGAGGCCGCCTATTACTTTGGCGGCCCGGTGGCCGGCGCCACGGCGGTGGTTACCGTGCGGCAGGCGCCGCTGTACATCCGGTACCGCCCTCTAAACAAGTTCGCCTGGCTCCACGAGCCGGACAAAGAGGGCCGCGGGATGCCGTACTACGGGGCCGGGTCGGTGGTGCAGACCATCACCGTGACAACCGGTGAAGACGGCACCGCCAGGGTGTCGTTCCCCACCGAGCCTTACGGCAACCAGGACCTGACCTACACCCTGGAGGCCCGGGTTACCGACGCTTCCCGCCGGGAAGTCACAGGGACCGGCCGGGTCCGGGTGACGAGGCAACCGTATTTCGTGTTCCTGGAGCCGGTCCACAGACTGTTCCGCCCCGGTGACCAGGTGGCGGCGGATATCCGGGCCAGGGACGGCAACGACCGTCCTGTGAAGACAACCGGAACCATGACGGTCTACCGGGAACGCTGGGAAGAGATCTGGTCTCATCCGGACGGTCCGTGCAGAACCTTGCAGTCCCAGGGTTACCGATCGGAAAAGATCCTGGACGCCAGGGTTGCGACCGACGCCGAGGGGAAAGGGGAATTCACCTTCGCCCCGAAAGAAAACGGCTACTACCGCATGGAGTGGAGCAGCGAGCGGTCGGCTGTCGCCCCGGTGGCCGCATCCACCACCGTATGGGTGACCGACAGCGAGACGGCGGAGATCGGTTACCGCACCGGTGGTGTGGAAATCCTTCTGGACCGGGCAACCTTCACGCCGGGTGAATCGGCAACGGTCATGCTCGCCTCCGGAACCACCGGACGGCATGTCCTGTTCGGCATCGATCCCGGCGACCTGGATGGCTGGCACGTGGTCACCATGGACGGTTCGGTGAAGCTGATGCAGGTGGAGATACAGGATCGCCACACACCGAACATCTTCCTGGACGCCACCCTGCTGTCCGATACCAGGCTGTACCAGGATGTTCAGGAACTGGTGGTGCCTCCTGTCCGGCGACTTCTGGATGTGAGCCTGGACCTGGGCCTGGAAGCCTACTTGCCCGGCCAGACAATCGAGGCGACGGTCACCACACTGGATCACACGGGGAAACCTGTGCCTGCGGAAGTAGCGGTGGGAGTGGTGGATGCCGCTGTCTATGCTATCCAGGCCGACTACGCTCCCGACCCGCGGCAGTTCTTCTACGGAGACAAACGGCACCATCAGGTCCGGACAGCCGGTACGTTTGCGTGGAAACAGTTCCTCAAACCCCAGCCGGAATCGGAACAGAACGAGGCAAAGGATGAACTGAGCAGCCTGGGGTATCTGGGTGGTGGCGCCGAGAGAGGGCGGAGACAGGATCTCTCGGCGAAATCG